>NZ_JACHHV010000006.1 GCF_014202895.1 Lactovum miscens | reverse complement strand
AAACTCAATTTTAAAGGTTCTTTTTCTTTTTGTCTTTTTTCTGAAATCAAAAAGCGATCACTCTTTCGAGCTACCGCCAATTATTTTACACTTATGATGATTTCCTTATTTTCTTCTAAATTTCTTCACCGTTTGTATCAATAACATGATGGTACCAAGCAAAACTATCTTTCTTTGAGCGTTTCAGAGTTCCACTTCCATCGTTATCTTTATCAACATAAATAAAACCATAACGTTTTTTCATTTCCCCTGTTCCGGCTGATACAAGGTCAATAAAGCCCCATGGTGTATAGCCAATGACATCGACTCCATCAATATCAACTGCATCCTTCATGGCTGCAATATGCTTACGCAGATAATCAATTCGATAGGGATCGTGAATTGTTCCATCCGCTTCAACTTTGTCTTCTGCTCCCAAACCGTTTTCGACAATAAACAAGGGAATTTCATAGCGTTCATAAAGCCAATTTAAAGCCCAGCGAAGCCCTAATGGGTCAACCGGCCATCCCCAATCAGACACATCTAAGTAAGGATTATCCACTATGTCTTGAGTTTCAACATAATCAAACTCTGGAGACTTTCCATGCTCATCAGCCACAACAAAACTCTTATAGTAGCTGAACCCGACATAATCTACTTTTCCACGTTCAAGCTGTGCCAAATCTTCTATAGTAATGTCTAGATTGAAATTACGACGTTCAAAAAGTTTTTTAATAAAGTTTGGATAATGCCCACGGACATGTACGTCCGAGTACCAGTAACGACGTTGATTAGCAACCATTTGCATCATCATATCTTCTGGTTTACAGGATTTTGAGTAAAGAGATGGGAAAGAAATCATGCAGCCAATTTTAAAGTCAGGATTAATCTGATGACCTAACTCAACTACTTTAGCAGAGGCAACCAATTCATAATGTGAAGCTTGGTAACTTGCTCTTTCACGACCAAGTTTAGTATCTTCTTCACCTTCGAATTTCAAGCCCGAGTTGACCCAGGTAGAATAAGTACGGAAATAGTTGGATTGATTATCAATCTCATTGAAAGTCATCCAATACTTGACCTTATCCTTATAGCGAGTCATAACCGCTTTAGCATAGCGGCTAAAGAAATCAATCAAACGACGGTCTCTCCAGCCACCATATTCAGTAACCAAATGGTAAGGTATTTCAAAATGAGAAAGGGTAATCACTGGCTCAATTCCATATTTTAAACATTCATCGAAAAGATCATCATAAAATTGTAAACCAGCTTCATTTGCTTCCAATTCATCACCATTTGGAAAGATACGCGTCCAAGCAATGGAAGTTCTGAAACAATTTAGACCAAGTTCATGGAAAAGGGCTATATCTTCTTTATACAAATGGTAGAAATCAATGGCTTCATGATTGGGATAATTTTTCCCTGGAATAACACCATTGGTAATCTCTCGTTCCACACCCACACCGCCAGCAGTTAGAACATCTGATACAGATATTCCCTTCCCATTCACATTCCAAGCCCCTTCAAGTTGGTGGGCTGCTACTGCGCCACCCCATAGGAAATCTTTTCTTAAGGACATATTTTTCTCCTTTATATTTTTTAATATATTAATCAGTTGAGTAAAACTACTGCGCCACTCATTAAAACCAAAGAACAAATCATCGACAAACTTATTGCAAAGCCAGCATCACCCTCTTCAATACCTGAATGAGTAGCAGAAATCATATTTAAAAAAGACATTGGGGTAAGTAAAATCAAAACGAGACAGAATCGGGCAAGATGAGGTAAAGGCAAAAATAAATAAACCAAAACTGCCAGGATGACGGCACCAACATAACGAATTAAAAGAATTTTCCCCACAGAAATTAGTTTCTTTATATTCACATTAATCTGCATAAAAAGTCCGATTGTAAATAAGGAAAGAAACGAATTAGCACTTGCTAAAAAATGGACTGGAGGCAAAATGGTTTCTGGAATTCGGACGTTTAGAAGGGCAATGAAAATCATCAACAGGTATGAAATAAAAGGTGGACTCTTTAAGACATTTCTAAAAATATCACGAATGTCGAAACCATAACGAATCTGTTTACTACTCATTTCTACAATTGACTCAGTCGTACCACAAACCATAATAGCATTACCAATATCAAACATAGCAATATAGGGTATAGCGGTCACTAAAAAAGATTGGACAAAGGGTATGGCAAAGTTTCCAAGATTATACCCAGAAATATTATACATCAGAAAATTTCGCTCATACAGAGACTTATTCCGCCGCAAAAAGTAAGCGAGAAAGACTAAAAAAAGATTGAATAAAAGTCCCAAAGCAATTAGCTCCCACGCCGAGAAGCTCAATTTAAAGCCATTCACGCCTATAATAATAGTTGCTGGAAGAGTTACAAACATGATCACCTTGGATACACGTTCGCCATCCTCCTGTCTCAGAACTCCAACTTTTTTCAAAAAATAAGCCAAAAAAATCGCAATTAGAAAACTTAAAGCATTGAATAAAATAGCACTCACAAGCCAATTTTACTCGCCTCCCGGTAAATTTGCAAACATCTAGACATAAAAAGGCTGGGCGTTTAAAGCCCAGCCTTTAGGTGAGATTAAATCTCTTCACCATTTGATTTAATCACACCTTGATACCAGAAGAAACTATCTTTACGTGAACGATTTAAAGTGCCATTTCCTTCATTGTCTTTATCAACATAGATGAAACCATAACGCTTTTTCATTTCTCCGGTTCCTGCAGAAACGAGATCAATAAAGCCCCATGGTGTATAACCAATCAAGTCAACACCATCATAATTGACAGCATCAATCATTGCTGCAATGTGAGCTTTCAAATAATCAACACGGTATGGATCGTGGATTGAACCATCCGCTTCAATTTTATCAACTGCACCAAAACCATTTTCTACAATGAAGAGTGGCTTCTCATAACGTTCATAAAACCAGTTCATAGACCAACGGAGTCCTAGAGGATCTATTTGCCATCCCCATTCAGAGGCTTGAACATATTCATTCTTGATCAAGTCAGTATCTTCGTTGTAGTCAAACTCAGGAGCACCAACATGATCGACCTTCTTAAAATCTGAATGAGTCATAATGCTCGCAACTTTTGATCCATCATTATCTGCTTGATCTTGAATTGCAAAACTCATGTAATAGCTGAAACCAATATAGTCAACGCATCCTTTAGCCAACGCTTGCTCATCTTCTACTGTGATGTCAAGATCAAATCCCTTACGATTAAAATAAGCCTTCAGATACGCTGGATAGTGCCCACGCACATGTACATCTGCGAACCAATAACGACGTTGCATTGCAACAGTTGACGCCATCATGTCCTCTGGTTTGCAAGTTGCTGGGTAAATGGGGCACATCGCAATCATACAACCAATTTGAAAATCAGGGTTAATCTTATGACCAATTTCAACAACCTTAGCAGAGGCTACCAGTTCATAGTGAGCAGCTTGATACATGATTTGTTCACGTTCAATAGCTGTTGCACCTTCTGGAAACTTAAGACCAGAGTTAGTAAATGGAGCAAAATCACGTAAGTAGTTGGCCTGATTATTAATTTCATTAAAAGTCATCCAATATTTTACTTTATCCTTATAACGGGTCATAACAACTTCAGCAAAGTGTGTAAAGAATTCAATGAGTTTACGGTTACGGAAACCACCATATTCAGTTACCAAGTGATAGGGCATCTCAAAATGAGATAAAGTAATAACAGGTTCAATTCCATTTTTCAAACATTCATCAAACAGATCATCGTAGAATTGAAGTCCCTCTTCATTTGGTTCAACCTCGTCTCCATTTGGGAAAATACGAGTCCACGCGATTGACGTACGAAAAGCTTTTAAACCTAGCTCAGCAAAGAGCGCCACATCTTCTTTATAACGATGGTAGAAATCAATTGCGTCATGATTGGGGTAATTCTCACCTGAAATAACGCCATCTGTAATTTGACGTTCCACACCATTGGCGCCAGCCGTCATTACGTCTGCCACAGATGGACCTTTTCCACCTTCATCCCATCCTCCTTCAAGTTGGTGTGCCGCAACGGCGCCGCCCCATAGAAAATCTTTTCTTAATGCCATTTTGGCTCCTTTATTTTTCGGAATATTCCTTTTTCTAAATATAATCTAAATCTACTAATGATGAACTAAAAAAATTTTTTTAAATAAATAATGTCGTGATTAAACAGTAATCTCAATCTGATTTCTGTCATCATCTAGAATTACGGCTTCATAGTAACCGTCACCAGTAATCCTAGGTCCAGAAATCAATTGATACCCCGACCCAGCCAATTCAAGCACCAATTTATCAACAGCCTCTTTGGATCCAACCGAGAAGGCCAGATGCACATAACCATAGAAATCATTTTTTAACTTATGATCTCTTAAACCAGGGCGTGTGCAGATTTCAAGGCGAGCTCCACCAGGGAAACTCAAAAAATAAGACTGAAACTTTGTTCTAGGATTGAGGTACTTTTCACCTGTCTTAGCTTCAAAATACTTTTCAAAAAATTCACGTGAGCGCTCAAGATCACTTACTTGAAGGCCAATATGCTCAATCTTCATGCTCCACCTTTTTTGTAAGACTCTACCATCTTATCAAGCATCGCTTGCATTGAACGTTTTTTAGCTTGTTGCATGAAAGCTCGCATAATAAAATTATTCGTTACCTGCATAAGTGACTTTGCTTTCATACTTTCGTTAATGAAGATTTCAGTCTGTGCTTCAGAAACATTCTTAAACTCCCAACGCGTTGTATAATAACCCGTCGGTGTTTCTGTGCTAAAAGCATAGACAGAAGGAATTGTCACCTCATCTATTTTGATTGTTGAAGCATCTCGGCCTGAAATCACTTTCTGATATTCAAAGCCTTGTAAAACTTTGGCATTGAGTTTTCTGTTAATTGAGCGCTCAATATCAAAAAGGACAGATTCAATCACTTTATCAAAAATATATTGTTGGGGTGCATTAATTGTTTTTTTGAATTTCATATGACCCTTACCTAATAATAAGACAGGCACAAGTTTCCTTGTGCCAGTCAAAATGTTTTTGCAGAAAATTAACCTTTAATCTCTTCCTCAATATCATTTTCTTGTTTAAGAAGAATATTGTCGTATGCACGGGCAAATGGGAAGTAAACGAAGAATGAAAGAACTACGATTAAAATTTGCCAGATCATAGATTGCCATCCACCGACAAGCAAACCAGAAATGATCATTGGTGTTGTCCAAGGAGCAACGACACCAGTAAATGGAGGAACAATGCCTATTGCTATGACGATATAAGTTAGGATACCTGAGATCAATGGCATCAACAAGAATGGTGCTGCCAAGATAGGGTTCAAAACAATTGGCATACCGAAGAGTACAGGCTCATTGATGTTGAAGATTGCAGGACCGATTTCCATTTTACCAATAGTACGCATTTGGACTGATTTCGCACGCCAAAGCATGAAGATTACAAATCCCATTGTCAAACCTGAACCTGTTACTGTCAAGAATTGATCCATGAATGCTTGTGTTACGATGTGGACATGAATCCCACCTGCTGTTGAATTTAAATTCCATGAAAGGTGATGTGCGTTAACGTATGAATATACTTTTGCGTTATCAGCTGCATTCGCTTGAAGAAGTGGGCCCATGATACCACCGATGATAGTTGCACCGTGAACACCAAACCACCAGATAAATACTGGAAGGAAAGCAATAACGAATACACCTACAGGTCCATCTGTAACGTGTTGCAATGGAGTTTGAATAACTTTATAAACCCATTCAACAAATGTTGTATTGAAGCCTTTAACAAATAATGCATTGACAGCACCACCAATTGTGATGATAGCAGCTGCTGGTACTAAGGCAGTGAATGAAGCTGAAACATTCTCAGGTACTTGTTCAGGCATCTTGATTGTAATGTTGCGACGTAAGAAACCTGTGTAGATAAATCCTACTGCAAGACCAACCAAGATTGAGAGAATCATACCTTGTCCGCCAAGCCAAGTACGGTTGATGATACCACCAACTTGATAAGCAGTTGAAATTTTAGTAGGATCCTTGATGTTGACAACAGATTTTATTGTGTCTGGTTGAAGCACAATATGAACAATAATAGCAGTCAAACCAGCTGGAACACCTTCGTAACCTGCGTCACGCACCCATGAATAAGCGATACCAAATACAGCTAAGAGGGCCATGATACCGAATGAAGCATTGTTAATTTGGCCAAACAATGTTCCCCATCCTGAATCAGCAATTGCTTTATTAACCGAAGTCAAGAAGCCGATAGCAGGGATGTTTGCCAAGATCAAGAATACTGATCCGATAATGATGAATGGGATAGGATAAATCATACCATTCTTGATCGCCGTTACCGCACGGGTATTCAAGAATTTCATCATTGGAGGCATGATGTAGGTCGTTACAAACCCTTGTTTTTCTTCTGTTTCCAATTTTTACTCCTTTTGGCTAGTTACCTAACCATGATATTTTTGTTACCGAAAAATAAAATAACTTCAATTGAGAGGTAGAAATACCTTCAATTACTTGTTCTCTAACGCTTGTATGCGTTTTTCTTGACCAATAACTTCCGCTGCCAAGTCTTTGAATGTAATTGCATTCATGAGGTGATCTTGAGCGTGAACCATGTATAGATTCCAACCAATTTGTTCACCTTGAGCAAGACGAGTCAAGAGGTCTGTTTGAACATCATGTGCTTCCTTAAGCTGTTCACCTGCTTGTTTAAGAGACTCCTCAGACTCTTCAAACTCGCCGGCTTTAGCCTGTTGGATTGCTTGGAAAGCTAAACCTTTAGCATTTCCACCTGCCATGATAAGTCCCATAACAACTTCCATGTATTCGTCGCTAGTTGGGTTTTCGTATTTGTCAGACATGTACCTTCCTTTTCAATTATTGTTATTAACGAATTAAAGTCCCATGAGCTTCTCAGCTTGAGCTAGAACACGGTCACCCTTCATCATGCCATAATCTTGCATGTTGATAACATCAAGTGGAATGCCAACTGAGTCTGCAATTTTCTTCATTTGAGCTTTTTGGTAAGCCACTTGTGGGCCAAGCAAAAGAACATCTGGTGCTGGTGTTGCATGAAGCATTTGGTCAGCTTCAGAGGTTGATTTAGCAAAAATTTCGTAGTCCTTACCTTGAGCTTTTGCAGCATCTTGCATCTTCTTTACAAGAAGTGAAGTTGACATACCCGCAGCACAAGCAAGGGCAATAATTTTTCCTGCCATCTTATTTTTTCCTTTCTTAAAATGATTACAAATTATGATAACGTTTTCTATTTTGTTTTTCAATAGCTAATGAGACCATTTTGATAATTAAAAATTTGTTACATCAGATGTAACAAATTAAAAAATAATTTCTCCATGATTGATTTGAGCCACCCGATAAGCCATCATTTCAACGATGGCAAGAGATGGAAGTTGCGTCGTAAGTTTGATGTCCTCACTAGGTGTGGCATATTCGTTTAGCATGTTATAGCTAAAGTTAATCGCTGAAAGTCTGGACAGAGTAGAGTTAGGATTATTTGTGATACTTATTAAAAAAGCACCCGATCGTTGAACTTCCACAGTCTTTCTTAGGACATGATCAGTTTCTCCAGAAACAGATAAAACAACAAGCACTGAATTCTCATATTCATCAACAAGTACTGGACGGAAAATATCAGTAAATGGGCGAGAAAGCAAGCCTAAATTATTGAAATACCTTGAAGCATATTGGGCCAAAGCATCAGAAGTTCCAAGCCCCATAAAGTCAACAAATCTCGCCGCCGCCATTTTCTCGACAGCTAGGTCCATTTTATCTTTAAACTCTTTCTCCGAAAGGTTCTTCCAGAATAGATCTAACGAAATCATGTTTTCATAGGAATGATCCATGTTCACACGGAATTCCTTTTGGGCATTTAAGTAATATTTAAATTCAGCCCAGCCTTTAAAGCCTAACTTGACAGCTAGCCTTACAATAGTCGTCGTCGAGGTATGAATCTCTGCTGCTAATTCACGAATGGTCATCTCTCGAGCCTTTTCAGGTTCACGATTGATATATTCGTAAGCAAGCAACTCAAGATCATTCAGACGTTTGACTACATCTGCTTCAAACATCAGTAACCTCCTCCTTGCATAATTTTATCAGAACTTATTTGAACTCTTACGTGCGTTACGCTTTGTTTTTGCCCGATTATTCTGATCTTGGCGACGTTTTTTCTTGTTTTCCTCATCAACTGCCCATTTAATTGCACGTTTGTACCCAGGTTTAATTTTCTTCTTCCCTTTTGCAAGCGCACCACGTGTTGTTAAAGACATCTCTGCTTTAACAGGCTTACGCTTTTCACGACGGCCTCGATCGTAAGAATCAACAATCTCGTTATTCTTGACCGCTTTAGGAGAGAAACTCAAGCCCATCTTCTCAAGCTCGCGGAGCTTGGAATCATCCGTTTGCTCATACAAAGTGATTGTAATTCCAGAAAGACCCGCACGCCCAGTCCGACCGATACGGTGAATAAAGAAAGTCAAGTCATTTGGTATCTCCACATTGATAACATGGCTAACACCTGCAATATCAATACCACGAGCCGCTAAGTCTGTAGCTACCACAAATTGGTATTCAAGTTTGTTAATTCTTTCCATCGTGCGCTTACGCTCACGAGGTTCTACATCCCCATGAATTTTTGCAACTTTTAGACCTTTTTCAACTAAGAAAGTTTGTAGTTGATCTGCACGAGACTTTGTATTTACAAAGATAAGTGCCAGATAAGGATTGGCTGCTTTGAGAAATTCAAAAGTCATTTCATCTTTTTTATGATTTGCTGAAATCAACCAATTTTCAATGTTTTCAGGTACAAGGACTGTTGAACGTATTTGCTCTTCAATTGGATTATGCAAGTACTTTTTCAAGAAAGGTTGAAGCTTTTGCGGAATCGTTGCTGAAAAGACCAACATTTGGAGTTTCCGAGCAAAACTTGAAGCAATTGCATCAACTTCCTTCAAAAAGCCCATATCAAGTGTCATATCAGCTTCATCTACCACAAAGGTAGTTGCCGTGTGAACGTTGAGGGCTTGAGAATTAATCATGTCAAGGACACGACCAGGTGTTCCAATGACAATCATTGGCTGAGAATTTTTTAACTTATCAATCTGACGTTTCTTATCTGTTCCACCAACGAAGTTTGAAATCGTGATTGATTCTTCAACTTTTTGGAATTCTTGAGCTGCCTTAAAAATTTGAGTTGCCAATTCACGCGAGGGAGCAACAATCACCGCTTGAGCTTGGGCCTTTGTAAGATCAAGGTGCTGCATAATTGGTAGCAGAAAGGCATGGGTTTTCCCTGATCCAGTCACTGCTTCACCAATAAGATCACGACCGGCCAATATAGGCGGAATTAATTTTTCCTGCGTCTTGGTTGGATGGATAAAATTAATCTGAGTCAAAGTCTCATTGATAAAAGACTTAAATTTAAAATCTGTAAAGTTCATGCCTTATTATAGCATAGAAAAGAGCCTTTCTTAGGCTCTACTTACAATACTTCTCTTTTTCAAAATCCAATAATTCAGTTACTAACTTGATAAAACACGCCTAATTTGTTCGATATTTGACATTCTTTAAAATGAGACTTAAAAATACTCAACCTGATTTTATATCCATGTTTTTTATAAAGCAGTCACGACTTTATATTCTATTAAATAAGATTCAGATTTCTAAATCTTTTTCCCAAGCTTCAGTTCCACCGAGGACATTAATGGTATTAATCCCTTGTGTAGCTAAAAATTCTTGTGCGCGAGCTGAACGACCACCAAGTTGACAAATTAGATAAGCGTTTTCAGGGATACGATTAAGACGTGTTTCTAGTTTTGACATGGGAATATTGATCGCACCTGGGACATGACCCGCAACATATTCATCTTCCTCACGAATATCAATTAAGTCAATCCTTGATTCAATTTTTTCTTCTAATTCTTGAATGCTAATAGATTCCATACTCTTTCTCCTGACATGATCATTTAAAATTTTAAAAAGCCAACTCTCATTGGCTTTTTATTTTTAGAACTTAATTAGCAAAAAGTTCGTTAACAAAGTCCCAATTGATCAAGTTGAAGAATGCTTCAATATAGTCAGGACGAACATTACGATACTTCAAGTAATAAGCGTGTTCCCAAACGTCAAGTCCAAGAACAGCCTTTTCACCTTCAGAGATTGGGTTATCTTGATTAGCTGTTGAAGTGATTTTCAATTTGCCATCTTTATCAACTACAAGCCAAGCCCACCCAGAACCAAAACGTCCTGTTGCAGCTGCCTTAAATTGCGTCTTAAATTCTTCAAAAGAACCAAATTCTTTGGCAATCGCGTCGCCAATCTCAGCAGTAGCAATTCCACCACCATTGGGTGTTAACCATTTCCAGAATAGGCTATGATTCAAGTGTCCCCCAGCATTATTGCGAACAGCTGTACGGATGTCCTCTGGAACTGCGTTCAAATCTGACAAAAGTTCTTCAACTGTCTTATCTGCAAGTTCACTATGCTTCTCAATCGCTACATTCAAATTATTAACATAAGTTTGATGATGCTTGTCGTGATGTAAGTGCATTGTCTCTTCGTCAAAGAAAGGCTCAAGCGCATCGTATGCGTAGGGAAGCTCAGGTAAAATGTGTGCCATTATGGTATCCTCCGATTTTTTCTATTTGCCAAATAGGCGCCTTTGAACGCCAAATGTCAAACGGTTACAATTTCAATTATACAGAGTCTACAGAATTTTAGCTAAAATTCTGCTCAATTTTAATGTTTCTTTGCTTGTAAAAATCCAAAAGGTTATCCTGAAGAATTAATTTCGACTGCTGAAGCTCTGTTAGATTCTTTGCTCCTTGCATCGTATAAAATTTTCTAATATCTAATTCCCAATTCTCTAGGAGCATCTCAACAAATTCGGGACCATTTTCCAACAGATTTGAAAGGATAAAACCAGCGGAAGACACTAGACTTGCACCTAGGACGAGAGACTTCACAATTTGACTAGCATACTGAATTCCACCGGTCGCAATCAATGGCTTTGTCGAACTCGAAAATTTGGCCTCTAATAGACTTTCCACAGCAGTAAAGCCTTGTTCATCCAAATAAAGTGAAAAGTCGTTACTTCGTTGTTCCTCAATCCAAGCAAAGTTTGTCCCACCACGGCCACCAATATTAATCGCAGAAACTGCTGTTTTCTCAAGTTGTTTAAAGGTTTGTTGGCTCATCCCAAAACCCACTTCTTTTACAATTACGGGAACATCAAGCTTGCCCGCAATTTCATTAATATTATCCAGCCAATAAAAGCTGCGATCACCTTCTTCTGCTTTCATGGCTAATTCTTGGATAACATTGATGTGAACTTCCAAAGCATTAGCTTGAATCATATCAACCGCCCTTTTGGCGTCTTCGAGACCATGGCTTGCTCCAATATTAGCTAATATAAAACCATCTGGATTAGTTTCTCGAACTTTCCTAAATCCCGCCGCTAATTCTGGGAACTTTAGAGCGATTGTTTGTGACCCAACAGCCATCGCCAAATGCTGATTTTTAGCGATTTCTGCTAACTGAGCATTGATTTTATCTCCACGAACGAAACCGCCTGTCATCGCTTCAATAAAAAAAGGTTTCTCAAAGCGATGATTTAAAAGTTGCACAGATAAATCCACCTCATCAAGTGAAATTTCAGGAAGAGAATTTGGAATCAGGCGGAGATCTCCGAAACCCGCGGTATTATCATGTTTTTGATTGCGCCAATACTTTTGTGCAAGTGAAAGATGCTCTTCTTTTCGGTGTTGATACCGATTTTTTTCAGTTGGATTTGGCAATTTTTATAGCCTCCATTTTGATATTCTTCTGCTCAAGTGACTGAATGAGCAAAGTAATTTCTCCCCAACTCACCCCATTTGAGAAAACAATTAGATTTTCCCCAAAGCCTGAGCCTGAAATTTTTCCAGCTAAGCGAGGATGTGAATTTACAGTTTTTAGGGCAAAGTCTAGTTTCTCTGTAACATAGTCCTTTGGTAAATTTTTGATTAAAAGATCTTGATTTTCTAATAAAAGTTTTTTAAAACCTGAAAAGTTTTTTTCTTGAGAAAGTCGTTGAACCAGTTTGTCAGACTCCGCATAGAAAGATGGTTCAAAATTTATTGAAAGTTTCTCACCTGTTTTCACAGACTTTCCAGTTTGAACTACGAAAGTCTCCCAGTCAGGAAATTGTAACACTTCAATCAAATCACGATTTCGATAACTCACGATGCCGCCAAAAATAATAGCAGCAATATCCCCCATCGAGCCCGAGCCCTGAACTTCAAAATGTGCATCCGCAGCAATTTCAAATTCTTCTTCAAAAGAAAGCTTCATGTTAAAAAATTGATTTAAGGCTTTAACAATTCCAGAAACTACTGCTGCACTTGAACCATATCCTTTTTTATTTTTACCATAGCCAAGATTTGATTGAATCTCAATTTCTAATTCGGATTTCAGAGGCCCACAAACTTCAATAAATTTTTTTATCGCTGTTAGAGCAAAACTCCAATCTGACTTCATGTCAATCATACCAGGCTTCAGTAAATCAGTTGGTTTGAATGAGAAAGCTTCTAAGCCAATGTTAGTATGCATCACAGATAAACCTTTGGTTTGCTTTACAGAAATCATAAAATTAGTCTCAACGGCTGCAACAATTGCACGTCCCCCTTGACGAGTCACAGCATATTCACCAGCAATAAACAACTTACCTGGAACTTTAATAATTACCTTTTTAGGCACGAGCGCCTCCATTGATCTATAACTACAAGAAACAAACTAAACCTCAACTCTAATTCCGGGTCCAGCATGGGCGATATCAAATTGTAAGTCTGGGAAATTATCTTGAAGACGCTTCAAGATATACTTTTCTTGAGCACGACTCGTAATAATCTTTACATTAGGACCCGCATCAATTGTCACAAAAGCTAACAAGCCTTCCTTATAGCAATTATCCACGAAACTTATTAATTCACGGGTCTTATCTGTAAAATAGTCAAAGGGTTCTGGACAGTTCCAATTCAGGTCATGCATCGCCAAAGAATTTTCTTGAGCAATTAACCCAACACGTTCAATATCTGAGCGTAAAATTGCAGCCTTCATTTCTTTCAACTGCACAGCTGAACGTTCCACCCAAGTAGCGTAATCAGGTGAAAGCTGAGCCAACTGCATACCTTTTGTAGAACTCATTTTTTTTGACGTAGCCGAAACTTCCGCTACAATCATAGATAGTTCAATGTCTTCATTCAAAAATGACTCCGCATAGGAGCTTTCTTCATCTTCTCCTTTATTCCAAATAGCAAAATTACCAAAGATAGAGCGTGAAGCCGAACCGGAGCCACGTCGAGCATAACGCGACATCTGAGTTGGCATAAGATTTAAATCTAAAAGGCCAGACATAGCCCCAGTAAGGGCAGCAAAACTTGAAGCACTCGATGCCAAACCTGCCGCCGTTGGAACGTGATTTTTTGAAATTACTAACACAGAACCGAAATCGGCAACTTCTGAACGGAAGATATTTAAAAATCTGTGTACACGACTCGGGTCCACTTCTTTTTCATTCAGGATCAATGTATCCTGAGCCAATGAATTATTAAATTCAACAGATGTCCTAGTATAAAATTTATCAAGCGTCATTGATAAACTTGAAGTTGTTGGGATATTTAAATCTACGTTTTCCTTCCCCCAATACTTAATTAAAGCAATATTTGTATGTGCTGTAGCTGTGATAATGTCCGACATACGCCTCCAATATATTAAAAATCCTGTAATATAAAAAGGATTGACTCTTAAAATGAACCAGTCCTTCCTTGCTCAATATTCTACATCTCCCGAGGAAGTTAGGAATTCAAATTCTTTTTAAATTTCTATTTCATAGACTAAAAATCCAAGTATTCTGAGCGCCATTTTTAGACAAAGCTTGAGAAATCCTTATTGCATCTGTTGCATTGGCAGCAAGGGCAACAATAACTCCACCTAAACCTGAGCCCGTCAATTTAGCACCCAAAGCGCCTGCTTCTCGAGCGGTTGTAATTAAATTATCTAGTTTAGGGTGAGAAACTCCAAGATTTTCCAAGATTTCTTGTGAAGCATTCAAAATTGGGCCAAAGCCATAAACCTTGTTCTCAATTAAAATCGAACGAGCTTGCTTCACATAAGTACCCAATCTCTCAATATCAGCCTCAGCTTGAAGTTTATCCTCACGCAATTTTTGCTGAACAGTGGCAATAGCCTGACTCGTCAAGCCATGAATACCTGAATCTCCAATTACCAAAAGACCCGGCATTTCAATGTCAATCGTTTCAATTTCCTGATTCTTCACAAACCAGACTGGTTTATCTGAATTTACAGTAGCCGCATCAATACCAGAAGCACGACCGTGAACGATAGACTCTGAGAAATTCACAAAAGTTAAAAGTTCTTTGGTATCAAGTTCTGCATCAAAAAAATCAAAAAAGGCTTTTGTAATGGAAGTTGCCAATGCAGCTGAAGCGCCAAGTCCACGTCCTCGTGGGATATTTGAGTCAATTTCCAGCGAAAATGGCATAAACTCTTCATCAAACTTAAGCAGAAGACGGAGAATCAACTGTCGAATTCCCTCAAAGTCATCTTCCATTAACTCTAATCGGCGGCGAAGCTCATCATTATCTTCGATAAATTGACCATGATTAATCTTAGTTAAGGTCACCCGTATTTTTAAAAGATTCACTGGAATAGCGATGGCAGGCTGACCATAGACCACGGCGTGCTCTCCCAGCAAAATCAATTTTGCATGAGCTTCCCCGTGTCCGATTCTTTGATTACTTTCCATATAGGCAATTTTACAGAATTTTTACTTAAATATCAATAATTAGAGCCCATTTACCTTGAAAGAACTCCATTCGTTGAGAAGAAAAACTTACAAAATCTCTCTATTGATGCTGTAACATTATAGTATCCGTTTGTCTACCAACGCTCCATCAATATCTATTTTCATAGAGCGTGCCATAAATCTCTTCCTTTATCTTCCTTTTTTCAAACTGTCAAAGTTGCAAAATATATTTTAATGCAGAAGATTTAAAAATTTCAATTTAAACCAGTGCAAACACAAATATAGTAAGGCTCCTTAAAAATCTAAAAATGGTTAAATTAATATTTCATCATATTCTTCAGACCGGTTATTTCTAAGATATTCATCCCCTGGCTGAAATACTTCATTAGCCTGTTTCATCCCTATTTTTCAATCAGTCAAATTATGAATTTCTTTATAAAATTCTTGACGATTTAGGCCTCGTGTCTTTGCAACCAGTTTAATAGCATTATTTGGCTTTTCTCCCATTTGAATCAGATTTTGAACTTCTTCAAACGGGCTCCCCTCAAATTCAAGCTCTGCCAAGCCATCAGAACCTGACACGATCAAGAGACATTCACCCTTTGCAGGATGCTCTTTCAGGTCTTCAATCAATTCTGAAATATCTCCACGACGATACTCCTCATAGATTTTCGTCAATTCACGTGTCAAAACGGCCTGGCGATCTCCATAAACAGCTAACATATTTGTCAGCGTATCAACCAAGCGTAGAGGTGACTCATAAAAAATCTGAGTCTCTGGATAATTTTTCTTACCTTCAAAAAAAGCAATCTGAGAACCTCTCTTACGAGGTAAGAACCCATAAAAAATATGTGGCTGAGGATTTACACCTGAGGCAATCAGGGCAGTAATTCCAGCCGACGGTCCAGGCAAAGCGACAACGGGAATATCTTCCGCGATTGCTGCGATGACAAGTTCATGCCCTGGGTCTGAGATGGATGGCATGCCGGCATCGGAGACTTGGGCAATTGATCGACCTGATTTCAAAAAGTCCAAAAGCTTTGGAATCTTCTCTGCCCAGTTGTGTTCGTGAAAGCTCTCCATTGGTGTTTTGATTTCAAAGTGATTCAGAAGTTTTAATGTGTTCCGCGTATCCTCAGCACAAATCAAATCAGCTTCAACCAGAGTTTTAACACCACGGAAGGTCATATCCTCGAGATTACCAATTGGAGTGGGAACTAAAAAAAGTCTTCCGAAGTCACTCGTGCCACGGAAGCTTGATTGAATTTTTAGATTTGGCATTAAGATAGTACCTCCTGGCAAAGCAAACAGTTTTCACCGTTTTCTAAAACCTTTCCATAGTACGTCCGACAGACGTGAAAACCTTCGTCGTAGATTTTTTGTAGGCTATCCACTGATTTCCTAGCATTTGTTGAACTTTCTAGTTCTTCAATGCGATCTCGTAGACGCTCGTTTTCCAAACGGAATTGCGTATTTTCAGTCAAAGTATCATTTAAAAAATCCTTCATTGTCCCAATAATTGCATAGGTATCTGCCAAATCTATCTCTAGACGATTCAAGCTTTCAAGGATTTCTTCCCTATTCTGAGTTGATTCAAACATGAGCAACCTCCTTTTTTGATTCATCCAGCAATTCATCTAATGAGTATTCTCTCACAAAATCATCAAAGCGTAATTTTACAGACCTTCCCAAAATATTCATTCCAATGACTTTTCCAAGCCCTTCAGAGGTTTTCATAAGGCCACCAAAATCAGGAAATTCTTGAGCTGCTTGCTTGTAAAAGTCATCTTCATAGCTAAGACAACACATCAGACGGCCACACATACCATTGAGTTTTCCCTGATTAAAGGCTAATTGTTGATTTTTTGCCATTTTAATTGACACAGATGGGAATTCATATAAAAACTCAGAACAGCACAAAGGACGACCACAAGGCCCAATTCCTCCAAATAATTTCGTCTCATCTCGGCTTCCAATCTGACGCAGTTCGATCCGAGTCTGGAAATGACTTGCTAAATCTTTTAATAATTGCCGGAAATCAACTCGATTTTCAGCTGTAAAAGAAATATAGAGGAACGACTGATCAAAGTTATAAGTTACAGTAACGACTTTCATAGCGAGCCCAGAATCTACCACGATTTCTCGTACTCCCTCCTTAGCAAATATAGACTCATGATAAATACTGTTAAGGATGATCCTGTCATTTTCATCAGCCAAGCGTAAAACTTTTGCCTGATTTTCAATCAAGTCAAGTTCCGATGAATGCCCAGATAAAATCCTCCCAATCTTCCCGAAATAAGTTGCCTTGTCCGATTTAATAATCACTTCATCATTTTTAACATATGTAATCTCTGAATTAGCTAAAAAGCTTGGTAGACCATTTGAAAAATTTATTTGATAAATCATAAACAGATGCTTTCCAGGCAAGACTGAAAACGAACATTGGCACGCCACATTTTCTCTGCCTTAAAGGTTTTTATTGTAAAATTGGTTGCTTGAACTTGATTGAAAAGAATGAGGAGAATTTCAAATGCTACACTCTGCTCCTTCTTTCCCTCAAAATGAGGCAAGAGTTCAATCACTTTGAGAAAAGCTAATTCATTCGAGCTTTGGATAACTTCTACAAAATTAGCCAAAACCTTACTGGCTGGTAAATACCAACTTGATTCAGCCAAAGCTTTTGCTTCATCGGTTGAATTGGTAATAGCAGCCAAAAGATCCGCTTCTGTCTTTAAAAGACCCATCTGTTGTAGAAAGTTTGATAAATAAATTTCATCTTTAGGAAAGACAACTTTTTGCGCCCGAGACTGAATTGTTGGAAGTAGGAGGCTTTCATTTTCGGCTAAAAGAAAAATATAGACCTCACTCTCAGGCTCCTCAATTGTCTTAAGCAAGGCATTTGCTGCATTCATACCCATCTTCTCAGCCTCTTTAATGATCACCACTTTTTTCGTAGATTCAAAGCCAGTTGAGGCAAAATTAGCAAGTAACTCTCGTACTTGATCTACCCTGATCATTTGGCCATCTGGCTCTATAATTTGAAGTTCAGAAAATTCATTTCTATCAATTAACTTACAAATACGGCAGTTACCACATGGGGCACCCATTTTCTCACAAAAAACGCCTTTTGCTAGCCACATCGCCATATCATAATTTCCGAATCCACCAACAAATAGATAGGCATGTGAAAGCTGCTGATGCTTTAATAACTTTTGGAAATGCTCAAAAAGTCGAGGTTGAACTTCTGCAATTTTCATAAAAATTCACCTGGGAAACGAGTATAAAGAACGTTTATAATTTGATCTAAAACTTCTTCTGGGCTCTTAGAAGCATCAATCGCAACAATGCGGTCGCTATCAGTCTTAAGTAGTGCTTGGTATCCCTCATAAACCTTTTTATGATAATCAAGTTTTGCCAAATCTAATCGGTTCTTCTCTCGCTCATTATTTTTCATAACTCGCTTCAAACCTTCTTCAGGTGTGATATCAAAAAAGATTGTTAAATCAGGTTTCAAGCTATCGGTCGCAAAGTCATTTAGCCACTTGACTTGCTCAACATCCACGCCACCTGCAAATCCTTGATAAGCCACAGATGAATCAATAAAACGATCAGCAATAACGACTTTCCCTTCTGCCAAAGCTGGTAGAACTTTTTCTAATAAATGAACACGACGTGCTGCCGCAAATAGTAGAATCTCAGTTTTGCCATCCAATACAGTGTTTTTAGGATCTAAAATGATCCCACGAATATCCTCGGCAATCCTAACTCCTCCTGGCTCTCGTGTTGCCACGACACTACGCTTTACCGATAAGATTGGTAAAAGTGCTTCAAGAATTGTGGATTTCCCAGCTCCTTCAGGGCCTTCAATTGATATAAATAACGGATTCATTCTATTAATTATAGCAAAATCTTTACCGTATCGCTTTGCTAATTCCTTCATAATTCTTATTAAAAAGCTTTTATCTGAACAAACTAAAGCAGCTATAATTACTTTTCACACAATGTACAACAAGCTTTTTTAAATAACTCCTAATATCTTGTTAATAGTATCAAGAAAATTTGTATTCTCTATTTTTTAAACAATCTTATCAATTTAGTTGGCAGATGCATTAAACTATTTTTGGTTCTTTGCTAGTATTTCCGAAGTATTCTAAACAAATATTTTATTTTTTAAAGTAGAGTTTTTCTCATTTTATAAGACCTGATTTACACCAAGTGCACTGGCAAATAACTTTAGGATTGTGCCAAAGTTTTTTCTCTTCACTCAACATTTTAATAAACTGATTTCAATAGCTATTTCCGAGGTCATAAATTCCTCCACCTATTATTAATTGATTTAATTAAAGAGGATCCCATTATTTTAAAAACATGCTTTAAAATCAATCAGTAACCGTTTCACCGATAAAGATACGCACTTTATCTGACTTATCGTCCATCGCATAAACTATTTCTCTTGGTGAAGTAAGATTATTTATTATATTTGTTGCAAGATCTTCAACATTTACACCTAAAACAGGTCGTGTTATCTTTTCAAATTCTTCATCTAAGGCCATCGCTATTTTAACCTTTTTGTCATCCGTCTCACTCTTTAACTTTTCTGAATGGAGTTGCATCTTTTTTGCTGCTCTCAGTGGTAAACGATTAGCAACATTGGCTATTTTTCCAAGTGCTCCTGCAGCAATATCTTCTACAGTATCTACTTTCGTAATCATTCCCAATGCTTTTTCAATAACAGGTTTCCTAACTTTATCAATGTAAAGCGAGGCACTACTGCTAAAACTATTCTGAAATTCGTTTTTGAAAGAAACTACACGTTCATTTATGATATTTGACTGTGTACCTGCCTTAACCAATGATGTGATGATTGTTAATCTCACGAGCCAACTTAACGAATCTGCATAATATGCTAATTTAAATGCATTGATGAAGTCACTATTTTTTATGTTATCTAGCATATAAGCAATTCGTGCTTCATCATTAACCCCCTTATACTTCAATAGTGTTGTAGTATCAAATTGATCTAGTAAAATTTTATACTGATGAAAAACAGTTTGTGCGTCATTTGCTAAAATTGACAACTCATTCAAATTCTCCGATGAAATATTTTCCTGTTGTGTAATTGCTTTAATACGAGCATCTATTGTTTGTAAAATCGCCAATTTTTCGGCATGCATCATCCCCGTAATACTATCCAATTTGTCTGTAATTTTATCAATCTTTTTGTTTAATTCATTGAACTGTTGTTTAATAACCAACGTCGTCAATAAAACAATGGGAACAATTGGGTTTGAAATTGTAGCCGATAAAGCACCTGCCTGCACAAATCCATTGTGAGCTGCTATTTGGCCAGCTTGTCCCTTGACCATTGAAGAAATTGTGCCATCCGCGTAGGTTTTCAATTGTCCAATAGGCACCGCCTGAGTAAAGAGGTTTAGACCTTGTGCTGACACTTCAACTGTTTGTTTGAGTTGGGTCATACCGAATAATGTAGTTTCTGCTAGTGTTCCATCAGCTAACAGTTCTTGAAAGTGCCCAGTTTCTAGCTTTTGTGGGTGAGTTCGAACAAGATTTAGTTCTTCACCAATGTTATTCTTCAACACAATTGTGTCTATTGCTCTGACTTCGTTCTCATTGTTCATAGTTATCTATCTCCTCATTTGACTTACTATATTATGCCATGAAATTAGCACATTACGAAACCAAAATTTTAAAAAATTAAAATTTATACACTAACGTTAGTTTTAGTGTACATTTAACGAGTTAATATTTTATTAATTTCAAATCACCTTCCTTCTTTTGCTATGTTTAAGATGCCTTTTTCTAAAGAATATTCCTATAATTCACCAAATATTATTGTTTTCAATTTGTCAAGTTTTTTATCAATTATTTGTTATAATATAGACATGCCAAAAATACTTATCGTAGATGATGAAAAGCCAATTTCAAATATTATAAAGTTTAATCTTGAGAAAGAACACTATGAAGTTGTAACGGCTTTTGACGGAGAAGAAGCTGTTGAAGTTTTTCATGCTGAGCAACCTGATTTGATTTTACTTGACTTGATGTTGCCAAAAAAGGACGGGATTGAAGTCGCTCGCGAAATTCGAAAAACTTCTGAAGTACCTATTATCATGGTTTCAGCAAAGGATAGTGAAATTGATAAGGTAGTCGGGCTTAATGTTGGAGCAGATGACTATGTTACAAAGCCTTTCAGCAACGCGGAACTCTTGGCCCGTATTAAGGCAAATTTACGTCGTGCCATAACTGAGACAAATGCGAAAGCGGTCGAAATAGAGAAAAAAGAATTACTTATCAAAGAGCTTCGCATCAATACCGAAACTTATCTTGTTTATAAGAATGATCATCCACTTGACCTCTCTCATAGAGAATTTGAATTAATCCATTTTCTAGCCATCCATCAAAGTGAAGTCATCACTCGTGAGACCCTTCTTGAAGAAGTCTGGGGCTATGATTACTTTGGGGATGTCCGCACAGTAGATGTTACCGTACGCAGACTTCGTGAAAAGGTTGAAGAAAATCCGAGTCGCCCTGAATACATCTGTACGCGTCGTGGGGTCGGCTACTACCTTAACAGCCCTGTCGAGAGATGATATCCATGATTTATCCAAACCTTTTCACACGTGCCCTTATAAATATATAAAATGCATAATAAACCAACTTCAAGTCTAATCACAAAAGTAGTAGTCTTTGTTCTACTACTTTTTGGCATTTTGCTTATTGTGGTAAACCTTGTTCATCAGCCAACCACGCTCTTACAGATAATATTAGGTCTTTTTATCGTTACATTGGCTATCTCCAGCTTCTTTACTTTTGACTTGATTCGTTCAATTAAGGATGCTACCAATGCGGTAGACCGTCTATCTCGTGGAGATAACTCAGTCCAACCCTACGATACTAATTCAGCCGAGGTCAATGGTTTATCTCGAATGATCATCCAACTAAGTAGAAACCTCAAGCTTTCTCAGGAAAATCTAGAAAATCAGCATAACCAACTTAATGGTATCCTTGCCTATATGACAGATGGAGTTATTGCGACAGATCGTGCGGGACGTGTTATCCTAGCCAATACTGCTGCACTTCATTTGCTTTCAACAAAAACAGAGATTATCCTCACCCAAACAATTGCTGAAGCACTGCAGATTGATAATTACTTTGCTTTCCGTGATTTGCTCCAGCGGACTCCTGATATTTCGATTGACTCAGAAAACTCATTTGGTGAATATGTGCGCCTCAGAGTTAACTTTTCTATTTTCCGACGTGAGACAGGAGACATCTCAGGTATAGTTGCGGTCCTCCATGATGTTACCGAATCAGAAAAGTTAGAGCGAGAACAGCGTTCCTTTGTTTCAAATGTATCACATGAGCTACGTACTCCCCTTACTACTATCAAATCTTATCTTGAAACACTACAAGATGGCGCTCTCAGTCAACCTGATTTGGCACACGATTTCGTTTCTACAACTCTAAATGAGACTAACCATATGATTCAAATGGTCTCTGATATCCTTGATTTATCAAGAATGGATTTAGGACGTATGAAGCCCCAAAAAGAAATGGTCAATATGGTCGCCTTTCTTAGTCATCTTGTAGATCGTTTTAAACAGGTCACAAATAGTGACCCAACCTTGTCATTCCATTTTGAGACCGTCTTTCCAAAGGGCCAAATCTGGAGCGAAATTGATGTCTCTAAAATGAGTCAGGTTGTCGATAACATTCTAACCAATGCAGTAAAATACTCTCCTGATGGAGGAACTGTGATGATTAGTCTATCCGTCACCCCTTCTCAACTGATCATCAAAATCGCCGATGAGGGAATGGGTATCCCTGCAAAAGATCTTCCAAAGATTTTTGATCGTTTCTATCGAGTTGATAAGGCCCGTACTCATGATGCAGGTGGAACGGGGCTAGGACTTGCGATCACCTATGACATTGTTAAACTTCATGGAGGAACAATAGGTGTTAAATCAGAGGAAGGAATTGGAACAGAGTTTGCCATAGTACTCCCTTATACACCCTACACGGATGAAGGCGACTTTGAGAATGAATTTGATGATTTAGAAATGGAAGACGATTACACTGAAGATCTCGTTTCTAAAAACGAAAAAAAGGATAATATCTCCTACAGTGAAGTTTTTGAAGATGATTATTTTAATGATGTTAGCCTGAGCCTTGAAAAGCCAGTGCAAGAAAGTGATGAAGATATAGAATGACAGAAGGATTTAAATATTCCATTCTTGCATCTGGCTCAACCGGCAATGCAACTTACATAGAAACTGATAAAAGGAAGATCCTAATTGATGCGGGTTTGACTGCTAAAAAAATTGAAGAAGGACTTGAATCTATTGGTCGCTCTGCTAAAGATTTAGACTCTATTCTAATTACCCACGAGCATAGTGATCATATTAAAGGAATTGGCGTCCTCGCTCGTAAACATCATCTTAATCTCTATGCCAATGAACTGACCTGGCGTAAGCTTTTAGATGATAATATGTTAGGGAAAGTTGATCCAGAGCTTGTTAAAATATTTGACATGGGAAAAATGCTAACCTTTGATGATATTGACATTGAAAGCTTTGGCGTCAGTCACGATGCAGTTGCTCCACAATTCTATCGATTTATGAAAGACAACAAGTCATTTGTTATCCTGACAGATACGGGCTATGTATCAGACAGAATGGCTGGAACTATTGCAGACGCAGATGCTTATATCATGGAGTCTAATCACGATGTCGAGATGCTTCGGTATGGTCCGTATCCATGGAGAATCAAACAACGTATTCTATCAGATAAGGGACATCTTTCGAATGAAGATGGGGCAATATCGGCACTCACTGTGATTGGCCGACATACTAAAAAGATTTTTCTTGGTCACCGTAGTCAGCACAACAACACACTCGATTTAGCAAATATTACCATGAAAACTCAACTGCAGCAACACGATGTGGATACCAATGTCTTACAAGTATTGAATACAAGTCATGAAGAGGCAAGCCAGCTATTTGATATTTGAAAATTGCGAAAAACTTGCAATTTTTTTCTTTTGCAACGCCTTTCCCCCAACTCATTGTTTTATATTATATTTATATTACTTTGTATTACAATTTTATGATCTGACTTAATTGACATTTTTTATAAGGTATAATGAGTTATGAGAAATTTTAGAAAAATTATTACTTTAGGACTATTATCTTCCATCATTATTTGCATTTCTGTAGTGGTTAAGGCCGATAACACAATAAGTTCAACAAGTACAAGTTTAAGTCAAAGTTCATCATCACATTTTAGCACATCAAGTAGTTCAACTACAAACCAATCTTCAACTTCAAATAATACAAGCTCTAGTAACTCACCAGTACTTAGTTCAATTTCTTCTACAGTATCTCAATTTATACAATCAGACAATCATCCAATGGGCTACGCATGGAAAATTCAATCAAATAGCACGAATTCTTTTAACCCCTTAAGTTTCATTAAATTATCTTCAACAGTTAATGCTCCAGCTGATTTATCCTCCGATAACTCTAACCTTCCTCGAAAAGATGCAGTTGATATTTCAAGCGCCCAATCATGGATGACTCAAACTGATTTTGATAACTTAAAAAAGCAAGGAGTCAAAACTGTTGTAATAAAGTTGACCGAGGGTACTGGTTACACAAATCCTTATGCGAAAAGTTTTTTACAAATGGCTAAAAATTCTGGTTTGAATATTGCTACATATCACTATGCTCGATTAGGAGATACTTCAGACCAAGCCACCGCAAATTCACAAGCTGTAGCAGAAGCAGAATACTTTGTTTCCGTGGCAAGGAATCTTGGAATTCCTTCAAATACTGCTATGATCTTAGACTGCGAAAGTCCTGCTGTTAATATCAATTCTGTGGATTGGACTTTGGCCTCTTTAAGTTGGGAAAAAGAGATGGTTCTCCTTGGTTACTCTAATGTAAAGTATTATACTAGCCAAAGTTGGACTACAGCTGGAGGTGGAAACCTTATGGAGGAAGGACAACTTGGGAAAACTAATATGTGGCTCGCTCAATATTTATATGGAACACCTAGTTCTTCGAATTTACAAAACACAAAATTTGGCGCTTGGCAATATTCGTCCCAGATGTACTATGTTGGGGCTTCTCACTATCAACCCATAGACACAAGCATTGATTATGCAAATCTCTTCTCACAATCAGCAGCACCTGTAAATGTTCCAATTTACAGATTATATAACCCGACTAACTATGAACATTTTTATACAGCAAGTTTAAATGAAGCAACAACGCTGATTCAAATTGGTTGGGGATACTCTGAAGGAATTAGTTATTACGCTCCAGCCTCTGGCGGAATTCCAGTTTATCGCCTGTATAATCCTTATATACAGATGCATATGTACACAACTGATTCTAATGAATATAATGTATTGGCAACACGCGGTTGGAATCAAGAAGGAGTTGCTTTTTATGCTACATCAGCAAGCAGTGGTCAAGTCCCAGTCTATCGCTTATACAATCCCCAAATTTTACAGCATCTCTACACAACAGATTTGAACGAATATAATGTTCTTGCAACACGTGGTTGGAATCAAGAAGGAATTGCTTGGTATGGGATGTTAAATTAGTAAAATTCAGCAAATTTAAATATAATTTAGCAACCGCTAAACATCTGAAATGTTATCTGATATTTGAATATTTTCTTGGATAACAATTCATCCATGTCTCAATTTTGGCAGCAGCCCTGATGTAACCCCCAGAGTATAGATTTCCCATTTAGTGCATCCATTAAGCTGGACAAAAGCTCAAGCAAATAATTTTGCTTGAGCTTTTTGCCTTTTGTTAGTGTACCATTTCTAATTGATATCCTTTTGATGAAAGCCAAACCAATTTTTTTATAATCCGTTTGGTATTGTAATACTGAATCCACTGAATGGTTGTTTATGATAGCTCTTAATAGCTTGTGAAGATATAGCCATAATAGATTTCTTGTTTAAGTAGACCAAAGAAATTCTCCATCACTAAATGATCATGGTTGTTGCCTCTTCTCTCTGCAACTCATGGGTCGGGAAATGCGTTGCTCCTTAAGTTTATATGTCTATGATGCATCATCACTTAGTCAACATGGAAAGTACGTCGAAATGGGCAATCAGATGCTATATCTATTGCCTGCTTCAAAACGCTCATAATAGATACTTGGTTGTTTTGGGATACAAAAGGAGATGATTCCATGATTAAACAAATCAAGGAAAAGGTCAAGATAAGCTTTTGACATTACAATTTTCATCGTATTTGAATTTAGTTGTATCTGTCGTAATTTTTTGATGAAAGATAATTATTTCAAAGCGCCTTCTCATCAAATATTTCGTAACATTTCCTACACACCCTAGATAAGAACTCTGTTTTCTTGCTTTCTGATAAAAGCTTGTCACAAGAAGTTGAAGCTTTCTTAAGATTCTCAGTACATGTTTCGCATTGATGCTCATTCCTTCATACCTCAAAAGAACTGTAATGGACGATAGCCATAATTTGGGTGTCCTTGACGAACTTTCTAGGTCAATATCCCTATTTTCTGTTGTATGTAGTACTGTAGTACATGGAAATAACTCGATTGAGATAATCCAACCGCCTTTAATAGGTCTGCGAGCGTCTATTTATCACGAAAACTTCGCACTATTTTGACTTTTTCTTGATTTTTTTTGCTTGCGTAGCTAGCCTCCGCAGTTCTTTTAATAGTCGCTTTCAATTTGCGCTTGTCTCAGTTGTATTTCAAGTTCACAAATTCGTTGATTTTCAAGTTTTCTTGGTTATCCATTGATCATAATTCTATCTTTTTGATGATTTTCATCATTTTTAAAACATAATGCTTGTAAACATTGAGCCATTGAAAAATAGTTGATTTCGTTGATAAATCCTATTTCATATTTAATGCTTTATGACGTCCGCAACCATCTAAGTAATCTTGTAGAACTTGTTGCTTTAATTCATAGGGCTATTTAGACATAATAAAACTCTCAATATTTTAGATTTTGGTTCAGTTTATGTGAAGCGCTACATAAAGTCCAACTTTTGGAAGCTACTTCATATCACTTTTTATTTCTTATAATACTTATTTTAAAATTGATTTATCTAATATCAAGCTTTTTATTTCTTAGAGTCTTTCACGCTCTTTCTTACAATAAAATAAAATACCAACAAAAATATTATAAATTCACCAAGCATGATAATGAAGGAAGTGTAAAGCGAACTTGACAAATCTCTAACATAAAGATAGCTAATCAGTATTCCTAAAGCTATAGATAAAGTATACATAAGTATCTGAATTCTCATTTGTCGCATCAAGATTAAAATGTTAGAAATCACACCTACTGCGCCACTAAAAATTCCAGATAAAACAATAAGACTTAATTCAAAACGATAACTTGAGATATCAACATGATAAACAAATCCTAAGATAGGCGCCCCGATGAAATAAGAAATAATAGCAAGTAAAATACCCATTAAGGTTAAAGCAATTAATAGCAATTTTACAATTGAAAAGAATTTCATTTTGTTAACTTGATGAAGTTTTACAAGATTATTTAATAAAGGTTGAAATAAAAACTGAGAGAGTAGAGCAATAGTAGCCGCTGGCATATTAATAATACTAAAATATCCTTGAATTGTGCTATTTCCTCGATACTCAATAAAATAACGAACGATATTGAGCATAATTAAACCCAATAACGCAAAAATAAATGGGGAAAAAGACTCCTTTAATAAAACAAATGTATGATGTGTGAAATTAAATACGATTTTTGTATATTTAGAAGCAATCTTTCGGTCATAGAAAAAATAGATGATTATAAATGAAAATACAAGCGATAAGCTTGCTAAAACTATATTTTTAGTTAGCAAATCTATTAAGATAAATAAAACAAATGTCAGAACAGTCTTTAACGACATTGATTTTCCAACAGCTGCTAGATTATCATTTATTTGCATGATCCCAAAATACATCTCACAAACAGCTTCAACAGCACGATAAGCGATCATAACTAAAAATAGTAAAAAGGTATATACACTGTAAAGGCTAATCAAACAAAACAGAAACGTGACAATGAACATTACTAAGCTAGTCAAGAGTCTTGAAGAAATATAATGATCTGATGAATATCGCTTTGAAATATCCGTAACCTGAAAGATTCTTCCACCATACATGCCAATTGCTGAAAGAACTGAAGTAATATAAAATGCATAAGAAAAATCACCTGCAGCATTAATCCCATTTATTCTGGTTATAAAAATCAACAAAAAAAGTGAATAGGAAGCATTTAAAGTGACTCCCACCAGATTCCAAGTAACATTCTTATTCTGAACTGTATTTTTCATTAACTCAGCAATTATAACTTTTTTGTTTCTTTTTTTCAAACTAGAATCTATTTTCAACTTGTCAAATTAGTTAAGATAGCTGAATTGTTAAATTAAGTGGAATAAAAACTCCTCATTTCGCTTGAAATCAAGTACTTTTTGTAACATGGCATTGATGTGTAATCTTGTGTGATGAACCTTCTCATCGCTTACGCTTGAAAAGCAGTTGTCTTGATGATCATAAGACTTGAACCCTGATATTTACACAACCAAAAAAGCCATCACTTCCGTGACAACTTTCTACCCATGCTATTTGACAAAAGCCTAAAAATTGCTATCAGAGGAATAAAGTTAAAATTATTACTCCTTAAGTTGTTGGTTTCCCTTTTGATTTTTTACGTAGAATTTCATTAATAACTTTGTCATATTTTTCCCCCAATAACGTCTAAAAAGTTGATATTCCTCTTTTTCACGTTTTTCGTTATTATTAGCCGTTGTCTCCGAGTCTAAATGAATTCTGTGTGCCACAAGCCTTTCTGAAATATACTTTATATTACCTGGATACTTCATGATTCTTTCCCAAGCATCCCAATCCACTGCCATTTTTAAAGACTCATCAAACCTAAATTCCTTAAGTCTTTCAATGTCATAAGAAACCGCTGGACAAGAAATAAAGTTTCCGAAGGCATATACACGGCGTTGGTAAATTTTAATATCACTAATCGAAAGTAATTTCAAAGCTAGGGTTTTGATATTGAGATTTATATTCCTTTTTCGTTCAGCTCCCTCAGCATCAATTTCATAATAATCAGAAAAAACTATGTTTGCTTGACAATTTAAGTCAAAAGATGCCAATACCTTGCTTCCATAGTTTGGTAAATATAGATCATCTTGATGTGCAAGTGTTGCATACTTTGTCTTTACTATTGATAAAGCTGAATTCCAATCTGCTCCAATCCCTTTTGATTCGCCAACATTCATCTTTATTAAAAATTTATCACATAAACTTTCAATATATGCACTTGGTGTTGAAGTGTAAAGTAATACTTCCGAAAATCCTTCTCTCACTGATTTTTGTGAGACCAAAGACTCTATACAATTAGAGAGGTATGGCGAATCCTTGAATGCACAAATGACAAACGTATGTACTAGAGAACTTTTTCTCAAACTTCACTCCTTAAAATACTTTCAATTTGACAACACAACATTGTAACTTTTTCTCAAACAATTTTCAAACTTACACAGCAATCCTTTGATTGAAATTGTATTTCTTCTATTTCCCATTGCAAAATACCAACATTGCTTCAGTCATCTCTCCCGTTCCATTAGTGTAGCTGATCAAATTAAAGACTGTCATAATTCGAGACTTTAAGCAAACTCAGCATTCGAAAGTAAAGAAAATCGTTCAACTATGCTTGATGACTTTCTAGCAAAGTGGAGCTTTATTTATCCAAAGTTCAAGTAAATGGATAATATATCCAATTTATTGATCTTCTTTGAATTTTCAGAAGTGGCTCAGCGAAACGGATGCACAAATATTTTTGATAAATTTGTAATACGTTGAAGGAATCCATGTCTATTTAAAAAGATTCTTTAACTATTAGCTCACCGAATTTACATATAATTATTGATAATCTTAGTACATATTAAAGTTACTTTAATCATTATATTTTGGCAAATTATAATTTTTATTATAGCTTCCCAAAACAGATAAACCCGTTACTAAAATTGAGTCTTGGATGAATCATTATCCGAAAAAATGTTAGAATATCAGATGTCAGTTCAGATATCTTTATTTCTTTGGGCTAGAAACGTTTTATCCTATAATTATCATTGCTTTCTCGCTTTCAAAGCTTTTCATATCTGAAATTCCACAATTTATATTGTAGTTCATCTTAACCCTTCATATTTCAGATACTTTGCTAGACCGCTCTTAAAATCAAATTTATTCTCAAATCCAATATTTACTATTTTTCCAATATCACTTACAGAGTGAATTATATCACCCTCTCTTAGAGCAGCATAAACAATCTCAATATTTTTCCCAGAAATATCCTGAAAAATTCCTAATAGTTCATTTAATGTCACCTGCTTTCCAGTTCCAACATTATAAACTTCTCCCTGAGCCTGCTCAGATGTTGCAAGTAAGATCAACGCCTGAACTACATCATCAATATATACAAAATCTCTTGATTGCTCTCCATTTCCGAAAATTGTAATTTTTTTATTTTTTTTAAAACAATCAACGAGTATTGAAATAAAGCCCGAATATGGTGATTTTGGATTTTGTTTTGGCCCATATACATTAAAGAACCGCGTTGCACTTGTAGGTACCCCATAAAGATTATTATATATTGAAACCATTCTTTCAGAAGCAAACTTATCAATCGCATAAGGAGTTAATGGCTTAATTGAACTCATTTCAGATTTTGGAAGTATTGGATCATCCCCATAAACCGCTGCACTTGAAGAAAATACCAGCCGTTTTAATGTCTTATTATTATTATTTCTCAACAACTCAAGAATTGTCATTGTACTATCAAAGTTTACTAGATGAGTTTCAAATGGGCGAGCTACTGAATCCGCAACCGAAGCAACTGCAGCTAGATGAAAAATATAGTCAAAGTTATATTTTATAAATATTTCTTCAAGTAATGTCTTATCAGTGACAGAGCCTTCAATTTTTGTCAAATTTGTCGATTCAACCAAATTAGAAAAATTTCCCATTGATAAATCATCGACTACAATAACTTCATTATTTACAAGAAGTTTATTGGTAAGAGAAGAGCCAATAAAGCCAGCTCCGCCAGTCACAAGAATTTTGCTATTTTTTATCATTTTCGTTTTTCTCCAAGTCCTTTAACGCAGATTCTTGAACAATTGAATTTATTTTCTCCTCTAGTTTGCTAATGCTAACAGAATTCTGAAATAATTTCAATACTAAAATAAAAATGATAAGTAAAAAAATCATATTACTTATAGAATAAATGCCCATTAGATGTGTTAAAACTGCTAAATACTGAGGAAAAATACTTGTTAACAGTAAGAAAATTGAAAACAACACCCAAAATAGTGAGTGATTTATTTCAATATTTCCCTTTCTTACTTGTCTCGCTACATAATAAGTTGTCGCCAAAGAGCCAATAATTAGTATTATTCGTAAGGTTAATGTCATGATTATTTCCTAAAAGGTTGCAGAATAAGAATAGAAATTACTACCCTTATCATATATTGAATACTACGTTTGAGATTAAGATAGCTTTCTCCCACTAAGCGGTCTTGCATCTTTACTTGAACCTCTTTCGTTATAAAACCCTTTTTTATCAAGTAGCTCACTGTCTCAGGCTCTGGGGTCATATTATAGTTCTTTACATAAAATTGAATTGCTTTCCGATCAAATAACCTCAATCCACTCGTGGGATCGTTGATTGTTTTTCCTGTCGTAATTTTAATTGCAAATGAAATTAATACACTACCTAACATCCTTAATGAATTAGGCTTTTTCTCAGTAACAAATCGGCTCCCAATAACAACATTTGCTCCTGAGTCAGCTTCTTTGACCATTGCAGGAATATAATCAGGCAGATGTTGCCCATCTGCATCAAACTGAATTACACTATCATAACCTTGACGATATGCATATTTCATACCAGCCATAAACCCACCAGTGAGGCCTAAATTTATTCTCAGATCTATCAGTTTAACGCCTTTTGAAAGAACCAGTAATGGAGTTAAATCTGTTGATCCATCATTAACAACAACATAATCTAGCTGGAAAGGTAACTTTACTGACCTTTTAAACTGTTCAATTGATTCGATAGTATTGACTATACTCTCTTCCTCATTATAAGCAGGAATTATTAAAAGAATTTTCTCATTCTTCATTCTCAAACGCCCTATTTAGTAAAATCTTCTTCATCTTGTTAATTACTCCAAATCCTTAAATTTCAAATTTAATTTCTTCAACTTGTACATCCTTGTATAAAATATGCTACAAATATCATCAAGTTAGATAACTTTACTTTTCACAAATGCTATTATACCAAAAAACTGGATTCAGTGTTCTTCAGGCGAAGCACCAACAAAACTTGAAAATTTTTGAGCACTAAGCAAAAGATTAAAAATCTTATCTCGTATTTAATTTCTATCTTCAAAATCCAATCAACAAAGAACTTTAAAAGTGAGTGAGATAATCTAAAACTTATCAATATTATATTTAGTTAGCTGCTGCAAAAGTACGAGTGTTAAACTTGTTTTATGTGCTGTGGACTATTATTTCACTGTTAATCTCTAAACAATTTTGCTTTGAATCTACCCATATCTTTTGTTTGATTGGTAATTAGTTTGGTAATACTTAGACGTTTTATCTTTCATAAGAATGCATGCGTTTTGCAACAGTGCTAAATATGAAGTCTAGGAGAATCTTACTGTTCTATATCTTAGAGTCATTGTTTGGAATAAGCACGATCTTGGTTGTACTGGCTCAAATAGAGAAATTCGAATTTATAATTTTGATTTCAGAATGTCTATTAAGGATTTCAAACTCTTAAATATTGTTTAGAACAACTTGATTCTAACAAAGTAAATATTCAAATTTCTCTTGAAGAATCTCGACATTACATCCAAATTCTTATACATTTCTTAAAAAAATTTAATTACCACACTTTAACTTGTAATTCTCTGCCCATCAAAGGATTTGTTAAATCTCAATTCTTGAGAAAGACCAAAACCAATAAAAAGGCATATACGTAAACAGCACGTAAATTTTTTCCTTACAATGTTTCAGAGCATTATTGCACAGATGATACGATCAATCAGCTAAAAAACTGACACACTATCGATACCTCTAGGATCGTGACCTTTCTAAAGCTAAAATATTGTGTGTTAGACACTTGACTTGATATTTAGTGGGTTCTTCAATTAATGAGCACTACCTTAACTACCCTATCCAACACCTCAGAAGATATGTCAAGCGCATTTTAATACAATGATTAAAATTAAGAAAATAACGCTCATAAAGATGAAAAGATTCGAGAGGCTGAATCATAAAATATGGAATAAACTCTACTCCTCTTCAGTTTAAACTAACACAATTCATTTTAACTATTTGGCATTACTGCGAGTAGATACCTATTGAAATTCAAGCACAAACTTATGAGGTCCAAAGTAACTTGACTATCAATTTTTTCCTATTAATGTGGTTAAAACTGGCTAAAGGTTGTTATTCTCGCTTAAATTTGTTATATCCATAATTTAAGGAAGCCTCACTAGGCTGTTGGCCTCGATAGTTTTAATGTCCGCAATTTACCTGCCTTGGCGGATATGAATAACCATAGACAAATGGTTAAATGTAGTTCCTCATAATTAAAATGTGCACTGATTCAAGCTTCGAAGTTAATTGGCAGTTCTTCACTCCATATGATAGAATATCTTCTCCTAAGGGAAGCCCTAGGAAAACTATAGTATTACGGATTTTCAAATTGCTTCAAAGTAATATGACGTTTAATGAAAAATAAATTGAGATGAACCATTAAAAGAAAAAATCATTTTTAATAACTTGATCACTAAAAGATTTTTCTCATAATCTTTTAATCTTTCAAAAATGATTTTTTTATTCACAGTTTTTGCTTGACTTTTAATATATTTTTTCTAATTGATCACTTCCAATAAGAAAAAATAGCAATTCCAAGAACAAAAATATTTAAGAAAATCAATGAATACTGCAAAAATGATACTGAACTATCTTTTGTTCTCAATAGATTATTGTCACTTGACTTAAATAACATTTTTATTTTATCAGAAATAAAGAATGGGACAGTCAAAAACATTAAATAAAAATATCTAAATTGAACTCCATGCAAAATAACATCACCGCTTTTCATCCCAACTCGACTATCCCCAGCCATCGCATACATAATCATAAAAGAAATGGCTAAAAAGACACCTACTATAAAAACTTTTATCTTATTAGGGATTTTAATTTGAATGTTTGCTGAGACTAAAACTAACAGTAGTACGAATAAAAATGGGCTAATATTATGTAAAAAGGCTGAATCTGTATTAGTATACTGCAACGGAGCAGGGGGATTTCCTTGGTTTGTTCCTGAAAAAACACCGATTGACCCTAACACTTCAAAAAAGAAAGTCCTCAAAAGTATCCCTGGGTGAGCTACTAGAGAAAAAATTCCTCCACCCTGAATTGTTGGGTTGTTTGTTGGTGATACTGAATGAAAAATCTTCGTTAAAATTGAACCGCTTATATAGTAGATTCCAGCTAAAATCATACTCATGAGAAAAACGACTCCAGCAAATATACGATCCCTTGCAGATTTATAATATCTACTTGGGAACACACAAATAAAAGTACCAATCAATACAAAGGGAAATTTCGGAAATATCATTAGTGATGAGAGACCAATGAAGAGTAGGCTTTCTTTTTTTCCAATAGATTTTTCTTTTGCAAAAAAATTTGTAAACAAAGCAAAAAGTATTAAAGCTAGTCCATAATAAAGGTAATCATAACTATAACCAGCTACAATCCAAAGTGTAGTTGGAAAAGTTGCAAACAAATACAAAACTTCCGAATATCTTTTCGAAATCTTTACAGCGAAAAACGCAAGCAGTGCAAAAGCTAGAACATTAAAGAGACGGCCTAAATAATAAGAAACAAATACTCTGTTAGAAATAATCCTTCCAATATCCCAACCAATCGCGTTTGGAATATAGGATAAATTGGTTAACCCTGTAATTTTCCCAGAGTACTTTGAACTTTGGTGTTTTGGCTGAAGAAAATTAGATAATTTGTTATCTGCGCTAGGGTTTCTGAGAGAGTCAAAATTATACACAGCATTCCAGTCAGGTTGAGAAACATTTACATCAACTTTTGCAGGATTAAAATCATTTTCATACTTAAAGAAATTTCCGTCTGCTAGCTCAATAGCATAAGTAAGATGACTTTCCTCATCTAGTCCTCTTTGTGGCGCTTTTATTACACAAGCAGCACCACCAACCAAGATTATTATCAGCGCAACATTTCTAGCCAAAAATTTCTTATTCGTTAAATCTTTGATAAAAAGTATTAATAGAACTACAGCTACAACTGAAACAGCAAAAACTACCTTGTTAGGAAAATGAAAGGTAGTATCTTGAAGTGCATATTGACTAAAAAAAAGAAGAAAAACCGCGATTAAAATCTGTAATAATTTCCATTTGGTAAATTCTATTTTTAATTTTTTCTGTAAAAAATCCCTCATGTATTTATTCTATCACAAAGTTAAACTTTCTAACTATCTCAATAATAGGGGTAGCTAAACTATCATCCCAATCGCTCAGAATAACATTATCTTCTAAATCTCTGAGCTTTTCATCATATTTCTTTTCAGCAGCTAATTTGATCATTTCAGCCATTGACTCTGCATCGGTATCTGACATAAAAATATTTTTGGAATAAGTTCCCAAACTTTGCTTGTTTGAGTATTTTGTTGTTACAACTGCACTACCTATAGAAGCAAACTCTAATGTTGGATAATTTGGATGTGGCGCCATCATTGGAGAGATTGCAATATCAATTGTTTTTGAAAACTGAATATAATCTCCCATAGACATTTTACCCACATTCTGAATTCTTACACCTGATTCTAAAATAATATCTGGTAAACCTTCTTGTCCTGCCATGTAGAATTCAAAATTTTCTCCCGTAATATAACCTTTATTAAGGGCAATATTAAGAGCTTCAATAGCAGTAAAAAATAAATTCCTACTAACATTTTGACGACCATATAAGAAGATCCTTTGCTTAACACCGTGTTCCTTATGAATAAGCTTACCAGAAGCCAAACGAGAAACGGCTGGTTCAAAAAAATAAGCATTATCTTTAACAATTTCTGGGTACTGACGTTCCAACATAAAGTCGTACATTAACTTAGTATTACATAATGGAATAATTTTACTACTTTGGTAAGTTCCTTCTGCCAGAACGTACTGGTCAGAATTATTATAAAAAGCCGGTTCAAAATCCTGAACTAAATAGACGAATTTATCCACGGGCAATTTGTTGACCAAATAAGCATCCCACCAAGCAGATACAATAAAAAGATCCTCCTTATGCATGGGAATGTATGCCAAGATATCAAACTTTCTTTCTGCAACTGAAATTACTTTTATTTGATCATTTTTTATATTTATACCCTCAGAATGAAAGTGAGCCTCTAAATCAACACTATCTCCAGTTTTTACAGTCTGAACAATTCGTAACTGTCTTCCCATTTTCAATGCAAACTTTGCTGCAACTATAAGAGCAGTGGCCGCCCCGCCAAAAAAAGAAGAATTGTCCAAAGATGGAATTAATAATGTAACTGAAGGTTTAGAACCTATTGCAGGCATCGCAGGATTCAATGGAGTGACAAGTGAGAGCCCTTCATAGTAAATTTTTTGAAATGGGACTGCCTTATTTAACTTAATTGAAGGGTCTGTCCCCATCAAAATACGATTTGTTTTATTTTCAACTCGATTAGTGACATTTGCTCCTTTTCTCAAGGCTCTCGTTAATATACTACTCGATTTTCGAACAGCTCTTATAAAAAATTCTTTTCCTGTCATCTTTAGGCTCCATTTATGATAATCTTTTTTGTAATTTCTGGAAGAAAGGGATCGCCAACATTTACATCATATCCATTTATATAACTTAGGTAAGAATAGTAGAAATCCGAGTAGGGAATAGGAGTGAAACGCCTTGACATGCTCTCCTTGTGAATTAAATACCCACCACCAATAAACCATGTCTGATATCCTTTCTTGTTCAGCCTGATACATAGATCTACATCCCCACCACCAATAATAAACCTTTCATCAAAACCATTCACTGAATCAAATTTTGATTTCTCAATTAGTTGAAATGCACCAGTAACTGCCGTCATCTTAATATTTTTTTGGACATCATACGGGAATTCTATAGTTCCAGCTTTGTTCACAGCTGAACTATATTTTTTCTTAACATACATATGATCAGCCATTCCTTCTGGGTGAAGAAACACTCCAGCATGTTGAATATGCTTTTTGTCACCATAAAGTAACGTTGCCCCACAGATTCCTACAGCCGAATCTTTAGCAAAGTAATACATTTTTTCAATTAGGCCATTGCTATTTTCATCTAGTTCAATATCATTATTCATCATCAAAATGAACTTGCCAGTAGATTTTGAAATAGCCCAATTATTAATTTTCTGGTAATTAAACGGAATATTATACTCTAGAATTTTAATATTTCTTAAACCTTCAATTAACCGTGAGAGTTTTGTCAGACTTTCCTTACTTGAATTATTACTAATTAATAAAACCTCTCTCACACTTGGACCATAAGCTCTAAAAGTTTCAATAGCCTTTATGGTAAGTTCAGGTTTATCTTTAAAAGGAATGACTACTGAAATATCTAATGTTTCACTCATAAGTTTTCACTTTTCTCCATTTTCTTTAATTCCCTAAAAGGTTTTGTAATTAGACTTCCAACTTTAAAACTTTTTGAATTGCGGATTCTCTCAAGCTCAGATTGTTGAGCTTTAACCATCTCAGCCATTGTATCCGCATAATTCGTGAGTTCAATTACATACTTATTATTTTTTTGTCTATCAATAAACGGTGGAAGTTTCTTCTCATTTGGAGAAATTTTAAAATCATAATTCATATCCCAAGCGAGGTAAACTAATATTCTTTCAATTACGTGCAAAACAGTGTTTTGACCTAACGGTTCTTCTGGAATATCAATATCCTTCAGATCTAGATTAAAAAGAGGCTCAAGAACTTCGCGCCTTGCCCAAAAGAAAGTCCCATAAGACATAATAAAATCATCTAAGCTTGAAAAATCAATAGTCTTTCTTCTTTTTAATTTATCCCATAGCTTATTCATGATAGGGGATAAGGCTTCACTTTCTCTTGCAAAATTTATTGTGTAGTTGTATCTAAAGTAGCTTGGGATATCTGCAATCACTACCCCCAAATTGTTGTTGAGATTCATTTGTGAAATAATATTATCTGCTGGTTTGACAAGCATAGCCATCAATTCTTCACGCCAAGAATCTCCTACAAAATAAGAAACCTCATCAGAACGCTTGGTATGAAAATGACCAATAATCTCATAATTAGATAGCTCTCTTCTTAACTCTAAAAGTGGAATAATATCTCGACCTCTGTTAGGAAACACCTTGATAAATACATTAAATTTAAAGTTTTTTAAAATTTCTTGTATTATGGATTGCTTTTCCTTTGAATCCGTTGTAAGGAATAAATCAAAGCCACAGGTCACTTCAATTAGTAACTCTAAAAATCTAGTTAATAAATCAGGAAAATATACATGGATATGAATAGCCACCTTTTTATCATAAATATTTCTCTCAGCAGTTGTTAGATAGCTGTCTTCTATAAGGAAGGGCTTATGCGGGAAGTCAGTCTGATATAGATGCTCTTTAATAAGAGAGACAGGATAATCTGATTTTTTTTCAATATTATCAATAATATAGGGGGCAATACCTAAATTAAAATCGAAAATTTTAACTTTAATAAAAGGACATTTTTCTTGAATGAGGACTTCTGGAGCAAACAAAGAGAAGTTTGGGTATGGCATCTTTGAAGCATCTCTTGAAATAGTTTCAATAATCGCCTTATATGAAAAGCCTGCATCTCTTAAGATAGCAGTTAAATGACTCTCATACTTAGTAATTACTTCTACTACTGTTTCAAAAACCTTAACTTCCTTCCAAAATTTTGAAAAAGGTTCAGAAATTACGACTTTCTTACTGAAAACCATAAAATATGATTGAACGTGTTGCTCAAATTTGTCATGAGTCTCTATATCTTGAAATTCACGATGATCTGTGATCCCCCAAAAATCTGTCAAACTATCTTCGTATTTTTCATAATAAGGCAAAAGGTCATAGAGTGGCCCAAAACAAGTATCATTCATCAATGTAATTGAATCATAATTCTCTAAGTTTTTATAACCAAATTTGTCAATACCTTCTTTCCATGCAGCAAAGTCAAAACCTCTATTCTCTCGTAAAATTAGCTCAGTAATCAGTTGATTTTTTTCAAGTAAACTCTTATCTGCTTCTGATAAATAACTATTGGAAATAAAAAGTACCCTTTTAAAGATATGACGCATTTTTGTCAATTGATATATAACGTGATTACTTAAGCTATTGTATTTATTAAAATGGACGTAAATCAGTAGACGATTCATTTTTTTCTCCTAAGCAATCTAATTGGTAAAAGCAATAGCTTACCAAGCTTGTATGAGCGAGAAGATTTCAAACTTTGTAATGCTTTGTTCAACTCATCAATCTCTTTTTGAGAATTAAGCATAAATTTATTTTTTTCGATTTCTAGATTAGAATATCCTGATACCCAAGTTTCAACATTCTTTTTGAGGGCTTCGACCACATCTATGGGTATTTTCTGGATATACTTGTCCAATATGCTGAAATATGCTTTATAATATTTGTCCCAATTGCCATGATCCGAGATTGAGTTTTCAAGGACCCGATAGTTTAGCTTTGTTTCTTGAATATAAATTGGTTTTGCTTTTTCATTAATAATTAAATTAAGGATAAAGTCATAATCTATAAGTTTCTTTAATTCTCTATCAAAACCTGCTTGACCAAGTTTTGACGTACGGATAAGAGAGCAGTTATCAATTCGATTTCCTTCAAGTTCTTTTTCAAAAGTGTATTCTAGATCACCAGCCAAAACATCTGTCTCATTAACAAAATCCCAAAGTCGCGCATAAGCAATGTCAGCATTGCTTTTATTGAGACCTCTATAGAGTATTTCAACATAATCTTTATCTAAAAAATTATCACTATCAACAAAAAGTAGAAATTCACCAGAAATTTTCGTCAGCGCTAAATTTCTAACATTGGCAATTCCTTGGTTTTTACTAAAGAAATACTGTGTTTTAAAAGGTGAATCCTTCAATAGTCCTCTAATGATTTCATCTGACTTGTCCGTTGAACCATCATTAAAAATCAAAAGCTCTATCGCTGGATAACTCTGATAAAAAATACTTTTTAGACATTGTTCAATATATGCTTCATGGTTATAGCAAGTAACTACAACAGAAACCTTCTTATTCATCTTACTCTCAACCTCCTTATTAATGGTAAGCCCATGTTGGGTTAACTCTTAGAATAAAACCTCTGTAGAAAGTAATAAATAGATATAAAGCTAAAACAAAAATCGTTATGAGTATCGCGATCATTGAAATTGCCTTTTCATTAATCTCTAAATTAACCTTTTTTCTAAAACTTTGGGCAAGAGGAATGAAAAAAACCATAAAAGGATGAAGATAACGTCCTGAAAGGTCAGCAAAGCTGGATAAAGATTCCTTCATAAGGTAAAATCCTGTAAATATACCTAACCAATTTATAAAGTATACTAACGCGAAATTTACAGCTGTCCATTTTTTATAAACATGACCTTTCTCTCCAACAGCCACTAACGCCAGTGCAACAAACCATAGGATATTGATAAAATTTGGAATAGTTGTTGGTACAACACTCCATATAGTAGCATTATAAGCAAATTGCCCTACAATGTAATTGTTGAAAAATACCTTAAACAGATGCACTAAATGGAATTTGCCATTTAGAAAGTATACAATGATTGCGGCTGCCAATCCACTAATCAGATATAAGAAAGATCTAACTTTTTTATCCAACTGCTCTATAGACACTAAAAATGGTTGATAAATAAGAGGAAGACCGGGAAGAGCAAATAAAGCAAACACATAATTTTTTTTTGAAAAAATTAACAGTAGAACTGTAAATAAACTATAAAGAATCTTTGATGTCTTGAGATCTCTAAATCTTTCTACAAGTGCTAGGTCAAATAAATTAAGTGAATATGTCGCTAAAGCAATATAGCTAAACACGTCATAACTCGGGCTTGCTACTTTTTGCATAAAGGGAACAGTGAAAAGCATCACTAAAATCCATTTCCCGTACTTTCTTCTTTTTATCAGAAAATAAAATGAAAGTACAAAAAATAATAAATTTGCAATTCTTGCTCCATAATCCATCACACCAACACTGGGGTAGACAAGGCGTGCAAGAAGGACGCCAAATGCCGCGGGTAGGTGCATTAAATCGATTGGTCCAAAGCTACTATCACTATTATCCAAATTAAGCTTTACGCCGTCGTGCTGCAAGTTTATTTTTTGGATAACTAAAGATTTTTTATTAAAAGTACTTGTGTCACCATCATAATTTCCACCAATTGCTTCAAACTCAAGATCCCTCATTGGTCGCATTGACATTGTAGAAGGGTGTTCAGATGAGAAAATATTATAAGCAATACTTAGATGATATCCTTCATCCCCTGTTGTTAAAGGGGGAGTCACAAAAGTAGCCAGAAGTCCCCAAATAAGCATAATCCACAAAAAAACTTTTTCTGCCTTTATTTTTTCCATTTATTTAATTTTTTAAGGTATCTATGTTCCAAATATTAACTCATTCCTTATGTATGTCAATATGGTCTGACCTAAATAGATTCAGACTGCTTATCTAAAAATTCTGTGATAAAAGAATCTAGCAATTCGATAAGGATACTTTAATACCATATACAAAATGTGATTACCCGATACTACATTTCTAAACTTCCTCTTTATAGAACCTAATTGATCTTCTATTGTTGGATTGTTTTCTTTTATCTCGACTTTGCTCTCGTTAAACATCTCATTGGTGTCAACACAATAAACTGGCTTACCAGTTAATTTACTAATCTCTTTTGCTTGAGAAGGATTGCTTTCAAAGAAAAGATTATAATCTGATTTTTCATATTCAGCTGCTTTAAAGCTCGCATGCAAACCAAGTTTAGCTCTTTCTTTTGCTGTATATCCTGAAAGCATTACCAAATTTTCGTATTTCACACCGTGATTTGATAGCCACTGTTCAGTCAAATTTCTATATTTGGAAAGCCGTGATGTAACAATTGTTTTGATTATATACGTTGGTATAAATTTTGGTTGTGCATTTAAAATAAAGTTTTCATAATTTTCACCATCGTCATTTTCCTCATCTGTAGGATCTTTACAAATTACACCATCCATATCAAAACATGAAGTACTAACAAATTGGTGATGAAAAATATTCCATTCAAAAATTCTAGGGTGAGTACATTGCTCAAGTCCAAAATCTAATTGCTCTGTGCTGGAAGCGTAATAAACAGCCAAAATCTTGATTTTATCCCGCAATTCTTGAGAAAGTATTCTGAGATTTCGTCTCAAACTATTCCCTGAATCGTAACTATCATCAACTAATAAAATCTTAGTAGCTTCCGAAGGGTAAGTTAACTCCCTGTTGATATATCTTCCCCCGTCACGCTTTATCAGATTATTATTGATTAAATCATTTAAAGAACAAACAGAAATATTCAAATTTAAGGCAATCATATAAGCAGGTAATATACCACTACGTGGAATACCAACTATAAGATCAAACCCTTGGTCTGTAATCTGAGGTAGATGATTACGTATTGTATTACTCATATCTGAGTAGGATCGGTAATTCATGACCAATCACCACTTACAGCTTCAGAAGGAGATAGTAGTCCTTTTCCCTTATTAGCTGAGTTATCTATTTTAAAATGGAGAGCCTTTTCTTCAGTAGTATAAGCTAGTATCTCTTCTGTATCCTTATCAGTAATTGTTACTTTAACATTAAACTGAATATTATTTAATATAGATATTGGTAAGATATAATTTATTGATTGTTTTCCAAATGCTTCAATTTCCTTAACTCGACGAGTAATTAACGCACTGCTAACATCATCACTTACGCGGAGTTCTAGTTTGAGATTTTTTTTCTCTTTTGATTCAAATTCAATGCTAAAGGAACAATTCTCCATGTTTTTCAAAATTATTGGAGAGTTTGCTTTAATGTCTAGAATAGGAATACTTGGGCTTACTCCAAAACTATTTTCATTTCCCGACTCATTTTTATGAGTGCTAAAATTTTCCTTTATATATTCGTTTGCAACATCATTTGGTGAACCATTAATAGTTATTAATCCATCCTTAATAAGAACAGCCTTGTTACAGTATTTTTTTACCGAGTTCATGTCATGTGTTACTAAAATGATTGTTTTGGTTTTATCTTCTTTTATCTCTTTAAAGAAATTATCACATTTTCTCTGAAAAGCTTCATCGCCAACAGCAAGAACTTCATCTAAAACAAGTACGTCTCCTTTCGCTTTTATGGCAACTGAAAAAGCTAAGCGCACTTGCATTCCTGATGAATAGTTTTTAAGCTTTTGATTCATGAATTCACCAAGCTCTGCAAACTCGACAATTTCATCATACATACCATCAATTTCTCCTGTTGAAAATCCCAGCATGGCACCATTTAGATAAACATTTTCACGTCCAGTTAACTCTGGATTAAATCCAACTCCCAATTCAATAAATGAAACCAACTTACCAGAAACTTCTACATTGCCTGTCTCCGGAACATAAATTTGTGAAATTATTTTCAAAAGTGTAGACTTACCCGAACCATTTCGACCCACAATTCCAAAGAAATCACCTTTATTAACAGTGAAATTTATATCTTTTAAAACATATTGTTGTTTGTAGCCTTTAACCCCTTTTAATGAGTTGATCATTTTTGAACGAAGGCTATTAGTCGCTTCAGTTGGTAAACGGAAAAATTTACTTACGTGACTTACTTTTACAGCTATTTCTTCAGTCATCAGATTACCTCCGCAAATTTTTTAGATTTTCTGTTAAATATCCAAAAACCAATAAAGAAAATTATTATTGGCATAATATATGGAATCATAATAAGTAAAGGATTATGTAACATTTGCCATACTGTTGGATTGGTATTATTGCTATAAGTAAAAATGTAGCGCATATCTTGAACAATTTGAGCAATCGGATTCATCATCATAAAGTTAGCTGCGTAATGCCCAATATTTCCGGCTCTTTCCGAAACTTGCGTTATCGGATAAATTATTGGAGTCGCATAAAAACCGGCTTGCATTACAACTTCCCAAACGGGACTCAAATCACGAAAATACACAAAAGCTGTAGAAATCATGAAAACAATTCCTAAAGTAAAAATAAATAATTCAAACAAAAGAGGTACTGCAAAAATAACATTCCAGCTGAAATGAACTCCATTAATAATAGCAAAAATTATCACTACCGTGGTTGAAATCATAAGGTTTATAAATGCATTTGATACAACTGATAAAATAATGATTGATTTTGAAAAACTAACTTTACGGAGCAAATCTCCCCTACCAACAATTGCTTGCATACCCACTATTGTGGATTCACTGAAAAAATTCCAAATTGTTATACCTAAAAGCAAAGCAACTGCAAAGTGTGGTACCGCGGCTCCAAACCTCAAAAACTTCACAAAGACCAAGTACATGACAAGAAAAAGCATGATTGGCTTCAAGACTGACCAGAGATAACCAATAACACTACCTTGATAACGTAATTTGAAATCCGTTTTTACTAACTCCTTAAGGAGTATTCGATTTTTCTTTTCAAAAATATTCATATATTTCCTGTTTTAATCGTGAAGTCAACCTTCACATCTTAATTGAAGCAAAGTTAATTGCCTCTTTTCATTTATCTTATTTTTTTTCTGAAACAATTTTCGCATAAAAGAAATATTCTACACGGCCTATTATATTAAAAAGAATTGCTTTCATCTTATGTGGCATATTATCCAGATATTCTTTTTCTATATGCTGGATTAGTTCTGAGTGATTTCCACCTATCTTTTTAATATCTCGCAAAGTTGTCTCAAGAATGAAATAACTCCTGAAAGGTACAATTCCATTCTCTATAGCAACATTAAAACCTGCAACTCCAGCAAAAATGTTGTCTTCTAAGAACTTGAAATTTCGCCGCTTATCCTTATCATGAGTTACAGACTCTGTATGTTGAATCCAAAAATAAATCACTGCCTCCACATCCACGACTTTTTTAGCTTGGATTAGAAGATCACCTACTACAGCTACATCTTGAGCATATCGATTGATTGGAAAGCGAATCTTGTCAAATAATTCTCTTTTATAAAGTTTACACCAGTTTGCCTCATTAAAGTAGTAGGCACTTTTCCCCCAAATTTTAACAGACTTAAGAAATATTTCGTGATATTTTTGTAATGGATCCGGAAAAACAGTCAAATTCAAAGAAGCAATATCATATTGGATGCCACAAAAATTAAAATTATCAAGTGCACTCATTCCAGGACTCTCTGTGCGTCCCTTAGCAATATCTGAACCAGTTTTTTCTAGGGATGTAACTAGCACTTCCAAGTATTGTGGATGATAAATATCATCATTATCACAGAAGGTTATGTATTCTCCCTTTGCTTCATCCAATCCTTTGTTTTGAGCAACTGAAATCCCACCATTTCCCATGTGGAAAACTTTAATACGCCCATCAGATTTTTCAAAGTCATCACAAATCTTACCAGATTCGTCTTTTGAACCATCATCAATTAATAAAAGCTCAAAATTATGATATGTCTGATAAAGAATCGATTGAATTGTTCTTTTTAGAAAATTTTCTGAATTATAGACTGGAACAATAATTGAAACTAACTTTTCAGCCATAAACTATTCTTCCATTTTAGGCATTGGTTGCCAAGTTTTGTCTTTTCGAATTATCTTTCCTTCTTTCATTCCATTTAACAAGACCTTAAAACTCTTCAAAAAATTGTCAGAAAATCCTAAACGAATAACTTCTTTTATCAAAGTAAGAAAAGTTCCAAAACAAAAGGTTAAAGGGCGATAGTCTCCTTTTAGTTTGAAATATTGAGCCATATATCCACGGTTTCTCATAATATAAAACCGAGTCATATCAGAAGTTGAGTTTAGGCGACGGATTTTCCCAATTCTTACATTATCAAGTGGACGTGTACGTGCCATCAAGGTCTCGTTAATCAAAATTGGTTGAGTGACCTTACTCGCTAGATATCCGTACACAGTATCATCCCAATAGATAAAGAAACGATTATCTGGAAGGCCATTTTCTGATACTAAACTTCGGTGAAAAATACCTCCTTCGAAACACATTGTATTTATTTTTTTGTAAGTCTCCCCTGATTTAAATCCTGCAGGTGCAACAGGGTTAGGAATACCTAAATGATTTTTAAAATCATATTGCCAATAGAAATCTGTTCCATCAAAATTTTTACGAGCTACTTGAATAGCACGCGTGTCATTTTCGACTGCTGTCTCAAGCCATGGTCTCAAACGTGCAATAGCTTCTGAAAAGACTTTAACATCATCATCCATCAGCCAGAGCCAATCAGCACCTAACTGATAGGCCACCTCAGTCCCCTTAGAGAATCCACCCGCTCCTCCAGTATTTTCTAACATAGGAACATAATTAACGTTAACATCCTTTAGGATAGTTTGGGCAGATTTAAGGATGTTTTTCGTTTCTAAGGAATTCTCATTGTCAACGACGACAAGGAACTTCGGGTGAATGCTTAAGTTCTTGATTGAATCAAGTAAGACTTGTAAAAGGTCCTGGCGCTTAAATGTTACCACAACGATTGCAAGGTTCAGTTGAGTTGTTTTTGATTGCATATCAAGCAAGATTATAGCATAATTCTAAGCACAATAAAAGCCAGGACAGTACTCGAAACATCCCTGGCATTTGTTCTCTTTATTTAAATTCACGCTCCACCGCCTTAAGAGCTGCATTGAAGACTTGATCCATATCGTAATATTGATAGTTACCGAGACGTCCACCAAATAATACCTTCTCCAATGCATCAGCTTCTTTGTGATATTTTCTGAAAAGTTTCGAGTTTTTCTCATCATTTATAGGATAGTAAGCTTCCTTAGACCGATCCCAATCTTGGGGGTACTCCTTTGTCAAAATAGTGTAACCATCATCTGCATGTTTATCGAAGTGCCTCCACTCCATTATACGTGTGTAGGGAGTTTCAGCATCGGTATAGTTAATTACTGCATTTCCTTGTTTGTTGTTAACTTCAAATACCTTTGATTCAAAGCGAACAGAACGGTATTCCAATTCACCATATTTATAATCAAAGAATTGATCAATCATACCTGTATAGATAACACGTGGGAATTCTTCAAGATAAGCATACTTATTTGCGAAAAAGTCCGTGTTAAGTTGAACATCAATCAAGTCCGAGTCCAGCATCTTTTCAAAGATAGGTGTATAGCCATCTACTGGTACACCTTGGTATCGGTGATTGAAGTAGTTGTTGTCAAAGACATAGCGAACTGGTAAACGACGAATAATGAAACTCGGTAATTCGGTCGCCTTACGTCCCCATTGTTTTTCTGTATAACCTTTAATAAGCTTATTATATATATCCGTACCAATCAAGCTAATAGCTTGCTCTTCCAAGTTCCTTGGTGCACTAGTTAAACCCGCAGCTTTTCTTTGCTCTTCAATCTTCGTTGCTGCTTCCTCAGGTGTTCTTACACCCCACATTTGATAAAAAGTATTCATGTTGAACGGAAGATTGTAAAGTTCCCCTTTATAGTTTGCTACAACTTGGTTAATATATCCATTGAATTCTGTGAACTGGTTAACGTAGTCCCAGACTTCTTTATTATCAGTGTGGAAGATATGTGCCCCAAAGTCGTGTACATTGATGCCATGTTCTTTATGAGTTGCCATATTTCCACCCAGCATCTTACGACGTTCAATGATTAAACTGCGCTTACCACGTTTTGAAGCTTCATGAGCAAAGACTGATCCATAAGGACCTGCTCCAACAATTAAATAATCATAATTTTTTGTATTAAATTTCATGTTTTTCCACATTAATCCTTTTCAAAAAGATCCCTTGTATAAACTTTTTCCTTCATTGGACGTAGTACATTATCCATCCTGTTAGCAACTATAACATCAACTTCATCAGTAAAACGTTGAAAATCGCGATTAACCCGTATATTATGATAAGTTTCTCCATTCAGGCGTGGCTCATATATTACAACTTCAGTTCCTGAAGCCTCTAACATTCGAATAATATCATGTATTGCTGAATAACGGAAATTATCTGAATTCGCTTTCATAGTTAGCCTATAAATTCCAACCTTTTTAGGTTTTTTAGAAAGAATCATGTCTGTTATATGATTCTTTCGTATTTCATTCGCACTAACAATTGCAGTCATCATTTGTTGAGGAACACCATTGAACTCTGCTTTAAGTTGCTTTGTATCCTTTGGGAGACAATAACCTCCATAACCAAAGCTTGGATTATTATAATAGTTGCCTACTCTGGGGTCAAAACCCATTCCTTCAATGATATCCTTTGTATTAAGTCCATTCATTTCAGAATATGTATCTAACTCATTAAAATATGAAACCCGGAGCGCAAGGTATGTATTTGAAAAAAGTTTGACAGACTCTGCTTCCATTTCCCCCATAAGAAGAACTGGAGTATTGCTCTCAAGTGATGCACGTTTGAACATAGCTGCAAGTTCTTTGCCTCTCTCTGACTTTTCTCCAATGACAATTCGACTAGGATGAAGATTATCATCTAACGCATGCCCCTCTCGAAGGAACTCTGGTGAAAAGATAATATTTTGAGTCGAAAATTTCTCTTTGATACTCATCACATAACCAACTGGAATAGTTGATTTTATCAAAAACACTGAATCCTTACGAATTTCTAGAGCTCGTTCGATTACATTTTCAATTGTTGATGTGTCAAAATGATTAGTTTTATCATTATAGTCCGTTGGGGTTGCTATAATCAAATAGTCACCATGTCGTACAGCTTTTTCAAAATCTGAAGTAAAGTCAACTTGAATATCCTTACGCAAAAGAAATTCTATTATTTTTTTATCGTCTAGAGTTGATTTTCTTGAAGATAATTTTTTTACTTTTTCCTCTACAATATCGTAAGCCATAACATCCTCATGCTGTGCTAATAATAAAGCATTAGATAATCCAACATATCCTAAACCAAATACTGAAACCTTCATATTTTCTCCATTTATAATAAACCGTAGCTTTATTCTTATTGAATTGGACCGATTCTTACACTCTTTAAAACAAATCGACTCTAGTAAAAAATTAAAATTCGAAAATCTACTTTTTTAATATTTCAAGTAAATGTCCGAATTTTCATATTTTTTATTAAATGAAACTTTGATTCACATTTTTTACTTCATTTCATATTTTCGCCCTTTTTCTTACTAGGATCAGGCCGTAAGTCACCATTTTTTAGCATTTTGGATAGAGCTGCTTGCCAACTAATAATTTCAAAACCAGTCGCTTTGGATTTATCTAAGTTCATGGTCGAGTTAAAAGGACGTTTTGCATCTTGCTTAAAAGTTGATGAATCTACCGGTTTAACAACTGTATTTGTATCTTTTAAAATCTCTGTTGCAAAATCAAACCAAGTCACATCTTCATCTCTAGCCTTGTCATTTGTCAGATGATAAAAGCCAACCTCTGCATTCGTGTCAACAAGATAAGTCATAAATTCAGCAAGTGTACGTGACCAAGTTGGCACACCGTGTTGATCATTCACTACGGTAATTTCTGAGTGATTTTCTGCTAACTTTTGCATTGTAAATACAAAATTTGGTCCATATGAACCAAAAAGCCAGGCTGTGCGGATCACATAGAACTTTACCCCAGAGGCAACAATTGCTTGTTCACCAAGGTCCTTTGTACGTCCATATTCAGACTCAGGGTGTTTTTCATCATCAGGCATGCGTTCTTCGCCGATGGGAAGATAACCTCCAAAAACATAATCAGTTGAGATTTGTACCATCGTTGCGCCAATTCGAGCTGAAGCTTCTGCAACATTACGTGTGCCATCGACATTGATTTTTTCGCCAAGTTCTTTACCTTCACCCTCTTCTTTGTCAACAGCTGTATAGGCTGCACAGTTATAGACTATTTCAGGCTTATTTGCATCAAAGTAAGCATCTACAGACGTCTTATCCGTTATATCAAGTTCTGCAACATCCGCTGCTACGTATTTTATGCCACGCTCATCTAATAAATGTTGTAGCTCCGTCCCAAGTTGACCGTTGCCGCCTGTGATTAATATCATGTTTTCTCCAATTCCAACTATTAACTAATAACTTTTTGGCTTTCTGCATACTTTGCTTCAACCGCGGCCTTTTCTGCTTTCCACCAGCCTTCATTTTCTTTATACCAGTCAATAGTAGCCTGCAAGCCACTCTCAAAGTCTGTATGCTTAGGGGACCACCCAAGTTCAGTACGAAGCTTCGAATTATCAATCGCATAGCGAAGATCATGGCCAGCACGATCGGTCACGCGATCATAATCATCAGCTGATTTACCCATTCGCGTAAGAATATCTTCAAGTACTTCTTTGTTGTTTTTTTCACCATCAGCACCAATCAAGTAAGTTTCACCGATTCGTCCTTTAGTTAAAATTGTCCAAACCCCTGATGAATGATCTTCTGTGTGAATCCAGTCACGTACATTCTTACCATCACCGTAAAGTTTTGGTTTTATACCACTAAGAATATTTGTAATCTGTCGTGGGATAAACTTCTCTATGTGTTGATATGGTCCATAATTATTTGAGCAGTTACTAATTGTCGCTTTCAAGCCAAATGAACGGACCCAAGCTCGAACGATCAAATCAGATGCTGCTTTTGTTGAACTATACGGACTTGATGGATTGTAAGGAGTATGATCAGTAAATTTCTCACCCTCCCCTTCTCCATGACCCGGAAGATCTTCGCGGTAAGGCAAATCGCCGTAAACTTCATCCGTTGAAACGTGATGAAATCGGATGTCATATTTACGAGCTGCTTGAATCAAGGTATAAGTACCAATAAAGTTGGTTTGGATGAACTCATCCTGTGATTTCAAAGAGTTATCATTATGGCTTTCGGCAGCATAATGAATAATTGCATCTGCTTTAGAAGCCACTTGATCTACAATTTCACGATCAGTGATATCTCCAACAACAAGCTTTACACGGTCACCAAAAAGCATATTGATGTTGTTAATATTTCCTGCATAGGTCAGCTTATCCAAAACAGTAATATGAACGTCTTGGAAGTTATTATAAACATAATGCACGAAATTTGAACCGATGAAGCCTGCGCCTCCAGTTACTACGATATTTTTATAGGGCGATTCCATTTTGTTTTTTTCCTTAATTTGTTAATCTAATATTATTTTCTAAAGTAGCTATTATAAATTTTATAGTTACTCATATCTTATTAACTTAACATTTCCTTTGTCAGGGCTTTAACATCTTTTAAAAATGGATGTTTCTTATCTGCTTCAGAGACTTCAACTTCATCCAAGTTTCCCCAGGTAATATTAAGTGCTGGATCGGCATAATTGACGAAAGCATACTTAGGTTTAAGTTCAAGCGACCAGTAATCATTAACCAAATAACTGTAAGAAACGTTGTCAGAAAGGACTTGGAAGCCATTGGCAACGCCACGAGGCACATACATTCCTACACTTGCATCAATGATTGTTTGATAGACATGGCCAAAGCTCTCACCTTCACGCAAATCTACCCAAGTTCCAAGAACACGCCCAAAGTCTGAAACAGAAATATATTTATCCCAAGGCTCCGCATGAAGCCCTCGCAAAACATTTTTCTTGCTAAAACTAACATTGTTTTGCAATTTTCCATATGCAAAAAAACTTTCTGGGAAACCTAGTGGCACCATTTTTTCCTTTTGGAAATTTTCTTTGAACCAGCCACGATTGTCTCCATGAACTGGGATATCAAACTTGATCAACCCAGGAATAGCTTCAATCTGATGGGCTGCTAATTTTTTTTCAAAAAATTCTTCTGTCATCTTTTACTTTCTACTAAATTTATATTCCTTAAATTTAAGCCTTACCAATCAAACGAAGCAAATATTGGCCATAATCATTCTTCTTCAGAGGTTGTGCAAGTTTGTACACATCTTCGTCTGTAATATAACCCATACGCCAAGCGATTTCTTCTAGGTTTGCTACCATCACATTTTGCATTCTTTGAACAGTTTCAATATATTGAGCGGCTTCCAGAAGACTCGCGTGAGTTCCTGTATCAAGCCAAGCAAAACCACGCCCCATCAATTCTACTGAAAGATCACCACGTTCGAGATAAACCTTATTAACATCTGTGATCTCAAGTTCACCCCGAGGTGAAGGTTCAATTTTTTTTGCAATTTCTACGACGTCATTGTCATAAAAATAAAGACCTGTTACCGCATAATTTGATTTTGGAGCTTTTGGTTTCTCCTCAATAGAGATGGCATTCATATTTTCATCAAACTCTACAACACCAAAACGTTCTGGATCATTGACATGGTAGCCAAACACTGTTGCACCATTTTCTTTAGCTGCAGCTTTTTGAAGTAGCTTAGACATACCAGGTCCATGATAGATATTGTCTCCCAAAATCAAGGCAACTGAATCATTACCGATGAATTTTTCTCCCAAGATAAAGGCTTGTGCGAGACCATCAGGGCTTGGTTGGACTTTATATGTCAAGTTAATACCAAGTTCATAACCATCACCGAGGAGTTCCTCAAAGCGGGGTAAATCTGTTGGCGTGGAAATGATCAAAATATCTTTAATGCCTGCAAGCATCAGGGTTGACAATGGATAATAAATCATAGGTTTGTCATAAATTGGCATGAGTTGCTTGCTTGCAGCACGAGTAAGGGGGTATAGGCGAGTGCCTGAACCACCTGCTAGAATTATACCTTTCATTATGTAAAGGCCTCCATATATTCATTCTGTTTCATTATACCAAAATCTATTTGGACTGTCAGACTCAGTTATTTTTTTCCGAAGTTCACTTGAAAAATTACTTTGCCCTTGGCAAAAAAATGCATGTTCACATAAAAACCATTTGACAAGTATGGATATCCGAGAAAAATCGTTAGTGACCGCTCCACGTGAGTTGCCAAGTATTTGGATTTAAACACTCTACCACAAGTTGGAAAGGACAGGGTGAAAGAAGAAAAATATCATCACTTACACTACCTATTTACAAGTCGATTAAGAAGATTCAAAATACGACTGATGCTCTCAGGAAGTGTTAACTCACCCGCTCAGAAGTGGGAATTTGGAAATTAATATTGTTTTTATATAAAACAAAAAATGAGTGTCTCTGACACTCACCAGTCACTCTTTGATATGATTCAGTGCATCTTTGAAAAGACTTCAACTTAAGTCAGCACAGTTTTTTACAGTTCAGTAATCTGATCAGTTCAAGTCCAATACTTAAATAATATTCATAATTTCGTATGCATTCATAAAGCACCTATTTACTATTTCTATAATCACGCTTATGAAAATTTTGAAATGAAATCAATGAGAATTAAAATTTGTATTTTTCTGAGCTCCTGCCACACGAAATAAACCTGCCTTTAGTAAAAGCCTTTGCCAAAATTAAGGCGAAGATGAGTCAATTCCAAAAAAGTTCAAATAGCCAGCTTCATTTTACTTGTTTAGCAATAGCAACTTCACTTACGACTTCTTTGGAAACTCTTTACACTGAATCAACATTAGATTTTATCACTTATTTTGCATCCCTGATAAGCATCAACAAATAATTTAGCATTTTCAGTTACCGCTGCATAATCATCATATAAAGCTGGTGCAGTAATACCTTCACCAGCACTGACAGCAGCAGCTCCAGCACTAATCCACTCATGTATATTATTTATATTAACGCCACCAGAAGGGAGAATATTGATGTATGGGAAGGGGCCTTTTAAATCTTTAATCATTCTAACTCCTGCAACGTCTCCAGGAAATAATTTAATTAATTCAGAACCATACTCCATCGCTTCTTGAGCTTCACGAGATGTTAAAAAACCTGGAATATAAGGTATTTGATAAAGATTACACATTTTTGCCACCTCTTTACAAAAACAAGGGCTGACAATAAACTGTGCTCCTGCAATAATCGCTAATCGAGCTGAAGTTGCATCAAGCACCGTCCCAGCGCCAATAACTACATCCGTTCCCTTATATTTTACAACTAATTCATCAATAACTTCATTAGCGTGAGGAACAGAATAAGTCAATTCAATTGCTTTAATCCCACCTACCACTACTGCATCAACAATTTTAATAGCTTTGTCAGTGCTATCAGCCCTGACAACTGATACAACGCCAGATTTAACAACTTTGTTAAGTAATACTGATTTATGCATTATTCTCTTCTCCCTGTTCATCATAAAAAGCTATTAACTGTTCTCGTGTAGGGTAACCATCATTATCTCCTTGAGCCATGACTGCTAAAGCACCAATTGCACAACCACGGGTTATAGCTTCTTTCAAGTTCATTTCCTCAAGTAGTCCAGTTAAAACCCCTAAAGCAAAGCCATCTCCTGCTCCAACCGTATCAATAACTTTTTCAACAGAAAAACCAGGAACAGTATACGATTTTCCATCTTTCAATTTCACATATGCACCACTTGCTCCTAGTTTGACAATAACCGCATATGTTAGCTTACTCTGGTTAAGATAAAAATCTGCAATTTCTTCTGGAACTCTAGTTCCTACTAATGTTTCACCTTCGTCAATTCCAGGAATTACAATTTCTCCATATTTTGCCAACTCATTAATTGTTGAGCACATAACTTCTTCCGATTCCCATAAACTTGGGCGTAAATTAGGGTCAAAAATCGTATGAATTTTATTAGCAATAAGTTGATCAGCAAAATAAATAAAAGTATCTCTTGCTTGTAAAGAAATTGCTGGGAATATTCCTGACAAATGAGCCCATTTAACATCAGAAAAGTCAATTGCATCAATTTGGTCCTTTGTAATGTGTGCTGCAGCAGAACCTTTTCTGAAGTAAAAGGTACGGGGGTCCCCAATATTGACAAATTCTTTTAAATAAAATCCTGTCCAGTGCTTTGAATCAGTACTAATATAGTGATTTCCAACATGGTGCTCAGCAATTTCCTTGATGATATATTCACCAAACGGATCTTCCCCAACCTGTGAAATATATTCAGTTGTGTGCCCAAGTCTTGATGCACCAATCATAACATTAAGTTCAGCTCCACCCATAACTTTGGAAAACTCTGAAGCATCAACTAAATTGCTACCCAAAATTTTCGAAGCAAATACTACCAGTGGCTCCCCAATTGTCAATATTTCCGACATTAATCTACCTCTAATCTTAAGCACAATTTGGTCATAACTTTCTCAATCATTTTTTTATTTTCTCTCGGATGTTCAAGATTGATTTAAATTCCAAAAATAATTCATGTTCAATTTTTATTTAATTATTCTCTTAACGCGAAAATCATCTATATAAAGCTACATGTTTTCATTTGTTTTTCTACCTTTAAAAAAAGTATCAAAAACAGTGTAAAAAGAAACAAGAATAGCTTTAGAAACAACCACTATTGCCTCATGTTTTTTATTTTTATACTGAAGAAATACTCTTGTCTACCTATGATTTTCCATTAGTTTTCAAAATTTGATTTCTCAAATATTATCTCCTACCAAAGATAACGGTACCTCAAAAATAGTACTGTTATTGATATTTCAATATATAATTAATCTGGCTGTTTTCCAATATATGCCAAGATACCACCATCGACATAGAGAACATGACCATTAATAAAATCAGAAGCAGGTGAAGCAAGAAATACTGCTGGTCCTTGCAAATCTGAAACTTCCCCCCATCGCTCAGCTGGTGTTTTCGCAATAATAAAGCTATCAAATGGATGACGAGAACCATCAGATTGAATTTCCCGCAATGGAGCCGTTTGAGGCGTTGCAATGTAACCAGGACCAATACCATTACATTGAATATTATATTTCCCATATTCAGAAGCAATATTACGTGTCAACATCTTTAAACCTCCTTTAGCGGCTGCATAAGCAGAAACAGTTTCCCGTCCTAATTCTGACATCATGGAGCAAATATTTATAATTTTTCCGCCACCAGATTTAATCATCCCGGGAATGACTGCTTTAGACACAATAAATGGTCCATTCAAGTCCACATCAATAACTTGACGAAAATCTTGTGCTGACATTTCAAGCATTGGGATCCGTTTGATGATTCCAGCATTATTAACTAAAATATTAATAGCACCCACCTGCTTTTCAACTTGAGCAACCATTGCATTTACAGCTGTTTCATCTGTTACGTCACAGACATATCCGTAGGCCTCAATTCCCGCTTTTTTGTAAGCTGCGATTCCTTTCTCTAGAGCTTCCTGATTGCGGTCATTAAAGACAATTTTTGCACCTGCCTGCGCAAACGCAGTTGCAAGAGCAAAACCAATCCCGTAAGTGGCACCTGTAACCAGTGCAATTTTTCCATCTAATCTAAAAGATTCGTTTTTAAATTCTGTCATATAATCTCCTACTAAATCATTTTGTATTTTTAATCCTATTAATAGCATCTCGTATTGCGAAATCTTTCGTTTCTTCCAAAACGATAATACTTCCAGGGCTTCGTTTGCTTATTTTTTTCAAAATCTCCTCTGCTTTCATTAAACCATTAAATAAATTAACGGGCTTAATGATTCCATTAGTGATAATAAAATCCTTTATATGAAAAGCGCCTATCTTATCACCAAATAATCTTAGTGCTTCATCTACTAACTCTACTTGGCTCTGCCAAGTATCTGCATTAATTAAATTTGTGGGGTCTAAAACAATTGACAAGTTTTCAGAATCCACTTCATTTATGAGTCGTACAACCTTATCAAGTGAGTGAACAGGATGGTTAAGACCAGGTTCTATTCCAATCAATATACCATTTTTCTCCCCACACTTGACTAGCCTCTTTATTACCTTAACCGTTTCTTGAAATACTTTTTCAGTATAGTTCTTCTCAGTAAACTTAATTTCCGGAAAAACTCCACCTGTTTCTGTAGCAACTAAAGAAGCTCCAAAAAATTTAGCATACTTTACGTACGTTTCAAACTTGTGTAAAAGTTTTTCCCTTTCTTCAATATTAGGATGAATAATATTGATGTAACAACTAAGTATTGCAATATCGATTCCCTTTCTTGCTAAAATTTTCTCTATTTTATTTCCCATGCCTGGGTTTAAATTTTCTGCTCCAGAAGGAAAATCTGGAAAGGATACTCCCAATGCAAGTTGGAGGCTTTCTGCTCCATAATTTTGAGTTTGAAGTGCAAGTTCCTCAAATGTGCTTACACTTGAAAGATCATGCCCGCGTATTGTAAAATCAAAAATATTTGTATTCATACTTATTACACGAAAGAAATTAGGAGTTCTGTTAATGCTAAAATCGTCAATGATTGCCCATATGGCATTGCAGTCATCTCAATATTCCTATAATGATCTAGGTTACTTCCCATGCCAGTGCCAACAGAAACATGTTGAACTTCTCCATCCTCATTGATTTCCTTAATTAATCCTCGTAATGCTTTGAAAGCCACCTCTTCGTATTTCTTATCGATGTATCGGCAATGAACTGCCTTAAGAACTCCATAGGCAAAAGCTGCAGTGCCAGAAGATTCTAAATAGGAAGTGGGATCATCAATGAGGGTATGCCACATTCCAGACACGTCTTGATATTTTTCAAGTGCTTTAATTTGGTCATCCAGTAAATTTATCAAAAAAGTTCGTAAGAAATCTCCTTCACGTAAATCTAAAATATCTATAATTTCAGGAATGGCAATTGTAATCCAAGAATTTCCTCTAGCCCAAAAGGCTTTTGCATAATTATGATTTTCTTCAAATGTCCAACCATGATACCAAAGCCCAGTCTTTTTATCAGCCAAGTATTTTGCATGAATTAAGAACTGATATTTTGCTTCCTCAATATATTCAGAATGGTTGAGCAATTTTCCGATCTTAGCTAGTGGAAGAACCGCCATCATAAGTGTATCGTCCCATAACTGGTTCACATTCTCAGGGCCATAAGTAATATGCTCCATCCCCCCTTCATTTGTTCGAGGCATTTCTTTCATTGCCCATTCAGCCCATTGTTCCAAATAGGGTATAAACTTACAATCTCTTGTTTCTTCAAACATATATGCAAAGGTTAAGAGAGGTGCCATCGTGTTGACATTTCTTGGTGGAGCTCCCTCAATCATCCGTTTATCTATCCAGTCCCCTACCACACGGAGAGTTTTAAAATTTTTGGTAAGTTTGTAATTTTTAAAAATACCATATAGGCCTACGCCTTGAGGCCAGTTCCACACACTCCAACTTTTGTCGTCTACTTTTAGTCCATCAAAATCAAGAGTAAATTTCCCAGCATCGTCATCAATCTTCGTTAAATTACCCGTCAATAAATCAATTAACTCTTCCACTCTTTTCTTTTCAATAAAAAGCTGTCGCTTAATCATCTCAAACTCTCTCCTTCACTTATTATATTAAGACTCATTGGCATTAATTTTTTCAATTTCTTTGGCCATTTCTTCTGATTTTTTCCGATTTAATGGATAAAAGAGCAGGATGATTCCAGCACTAGCTAGTATTACTGCTGGTAATAGGTTTGCCAAATCATAAATCCGATTAACAACTTGTGTTGTTTGTTTTGCGCCTCCCGTTGTTGAGGCAATATAACCTATCATGGTAAGCATTGATCCTCCAATTAACCCAGCGATTGCTTGCCCAATTTTTCTTGAAAAGCTATTTAATCCATAAATCGTTCCATCTTCTCGTCTACCTGTTACAATTTGATGATAATCTGCTGTGTCAGCAATAAAGGCCCACACCATCAAATTAAATATTCCCGCTCCTGCAGTTGCAACAAACATAAAGACAAGATAAACCCACGGGTTTGTAAAGTGTGCTAAATCCATCACTACATACAGTGCTGCTGAGAAAAACAATGCAGCAATACTTGTCTCTTTTTTTCCAAATCTTGCTGTCAACCATTTTGCAAAGGGAGCAAGCACGGCTACAGTTCCATATGTAAATAACAGTGCAATTGCAAGCGCTGACTTATTTTCAAAATAAGTTGTAAATAAGAATGTGTTAGCTGTGCCAGCTAAAATTTGGTTTACAACAATAAATACATCAGCAATAATCAAGATTAATAAAGCACGATTTTTGCCTATGCCTGAAAGCATTTGTGCAAAAGTAATATTTTCTTTTGGTTCTACCTGGACACGCTCTGTAGTTAATTTATAAGTAACATTATATCCAGCAAAAGCCAAGCCTGCACAGACTATTGCAACAAAAAAGAAATTCATTGCTGAAGCAACTTGTTGACCATTAACTGTAGAATATACGACCATAGGGATGAAAAACCCTGTTAATCCACCACTAATCGCTGAACCTACACTACGTGAAGTGGATAATGAAGTATGCTCAACTGGATCTGATGTAATCGCGGCTATCATTGATCCATAAGGGACAATCATAGTAGAATAACCTATGTCATATCCAACATAGGTAATAAAAGCAAATACCATTCTCCAAGTCATTGGTAATGTATGTATGAATGGTAAGAACATTACAATTACAATCGCGCAAAAGAACCATTTAGCTTTACGAATCCACGGGCGAAATCTTCCTTCTGGTGTAAGTTTGGCCATATCTGCAAGCTTTCCAACAAATAGATCGACAAAAGCATCAAATATTTTTGCACCAAAAAGTAAAGATCCTACCCACACACCATCAATCCCTAAAACGGTAACATAATAAATCGTGATAAACGTGTTTACCAACCCTAAAAGCCAGCAATTAGATAAATCCCCAAAGGCGTACCCGATTTTGTCTTTCCAAGCAAACGGGCGAGTCTCCTGTCCCAAACTAGGGATAATGTTACGTGCAACTTTCATTTTTATCCTCTCCTGAATAATTTTTTTTGAATTTTTCTTTATTTTAATTTGCTAATTGGTATGATATCCATATCATCATAAGTTATGTTTTCCCCACACATTGCCCATATGAATGAATAATTGCTCGTTGCTACACCAAAATGAACTGACCAACTAGGATTGATTACCGCTTCGTCATCATGAAGAATCAAGTGTTTAGTTTCATTTGGCTTCCCCATGAAATGAAATATGGCCTCTTCTTTGGGAAGCTCAAAGTAAAAATAAGCTTCCATACGACGTTCATGTGTGTGACATGGCATCGTATTCCATGATGAACCTGATGCTAACGAAGTTAATCCCATCTGAAGTTGACAAGACTCAACTTGATTTGGATGAACATATTGGTTTATTTTTCGTTTATTCATATGCTCATCATCCCCAGGTGTTAGCGGATTAATATTCGACAATGCAATCTTTTTATTAGGATATTTGTGGTGCGCCGGTGCAGATGCAACGTAAAATTTAGCAGGATGCTTAGAATCTTTTGATTTGAAAATTACATGTTTAGTTTCTTTACCAACATAATAGCCATCGCGATGTAGAACTTCATCTTCAACCCCATCAATTTCAACGCTTCCGTCTCCACCTATATTGATAAATCCAAGTTCACGTCGTTCGAGGAAATATTCAACCCCTAGGACTTTGTCCAATATGATTTCCAAGGGTTTTTCAGTAGGCTCAACTCCACCAAAGATCAAACGATCATTGTGAGTATAAGTCAGATGAATCCACCCTTCTTCAAAAATTTTCTCAACAGCAAACTCACGACGCAATTCTTCTGTTGTGAATTTTGCAATATCACTTGGTGCATGTGCATATCGAGTTTCCATAGTTTGATTGCTCAATTTTTCTCCTTTAAAGCGTTTGCATTTCATTCAAAATAATATGACACTAAAATAATTCTGCCGGCCAAAATAATTTAGTTTATCGATTTGGTAAACCGATTTACCTATATTATAAGCGTTTTCATTTTATCTGTCAACAAATAAAATAGATAAAATTAAAAAAACCTTTACAAATATATGTTTTTTGTAAAGGTTTTCTTATAATGATTGTCTAATATTTAATTTTGAATCAACACAAGTTAATTCGATGAGACTTTCCTTTCCTTCGATTTGCTCTAAGAGTTTATCAGCTGCTTGGTACCCTATTTCAACTGGATTTTGTTCAATTGAAGTTATACCAGGGCTTACTAAATCAGCGAATGCACCATCATCATATCCAACTAGTCCAACTTGTTCAGGAATTAAAATGTTTTTTTCTTTGAATATTTTGATAAGTCCATACAACAGTCCACCATTAAAAGCATAAATGGCTGTTTTAGCATCGCCTTTAATGTAAACTTTAAGTTGTTCCCAAATTTCCTCATTCCTTGCAACAACATCTTTAATTTCGGTTGTAATAACTTGTTTGACTTCAATGTCAGTGTTAACTAGTTCATTAAGTAGCCCTTTTAATCGATTAATTCGAGGGGAAGCATATTTAATGGGGGGAGAAACAACAATAATCCGTTGATAGTCTTTTTCTAGAAACAATTTCGCAAGATTTCTTGATTGAACAAAATTGTCAGAGACTACCGCCGGCCATATCAAAGGCTCTACGTAACGATCAATCTGTACTACTGGAACATTTGTTCCTAAAGCCTGATAATCTGTCGAACTTTTTCCTAGGGGCTGAATAACAATACCGTCAACTTGCTCATCTAAAAGCTTATTTACATTTTTCTGCTCCCGCTCTTGGCTTAGGTCAGAGTCCATAATAAGGGTATGATACTGTGTATTTTTCAAGCGATCCATTATTCCTTTGACCATTCTTGATGTATACGGATTCGAAATATCAACTACTACAATTCCAATCATTGATGAAATCTGGGATTTTAAAGCTCTTGCTTGACGGTTAGGACGATAGTTTAGCTCCTTTATCACCGCATCAATTCTTTGACGCGTTTCACCAGACATTCCTTCGTATTTATCGTTCAAAAATCGTGAAATAGTCGTTTTGGAGACCCCTGTCAGCTGAGCAATATCATTGATCGTTACTTTTTTCCTCATATGAATTGTATTATACGCCATTTCACCTCAAAAAACATCATATTCATCTAGTTTCCAATTTTGGCATTATATATGTCCACAGATTGTATCTTATACTGTCCTTAGTTATTCTGGATTTGCCGCGTGGAGGTAGTGCTACAACATTTTCATATTTGCCAATTGATAAACTAAATAAAATCTCAGTAGCTTATAAAAATTCAATCTTTTAAAGATAAAATTATATTAAGTCAAAAAGACACTTCTCATATCATATAATGATGAAGCTAATAATTTTTTCAAATATTTATTCTATATTAAGAGTAGATATTTCTATTACTAATTAATCAATCTCTAGTCCAAACCCAGACAGAATCCTGCCTATATGTAGTAATTTCATGAAATTCAATTTTAAACAAGTCTTTGACAACTTAGGTATTTAAAAGCAAAACAATTTGATCAAAATAATCTGGACTTAACTTGAAAAAGATATGAATATTTTAGCAGGTCATGTAGGTTAAATAGTTAAATCCAATAGATATTAAGTTGCATTACTTTTAACCTATGGTACTTCCCAAATATGACTAAATAATATGACTAAATAAGGGGTTTAAAATTTGCTATTTATACCATCTTGTGGTAAACTATGCTAGTTGTTAAAGGCGCCCATGGCTCAACTGGATAGAGTACTTGACTACGAATCAAGCGGTTGCAGGTTCGAATCCTGCTGGGCGCATTCTATGTTAATATTAGCTTGCCTAAATTAACACAGTGAGCGATTTGATTAAAGAATTATTAAACGAATTTCTTTACTTAATGATGTTACGGGAAGTAGCTCAGCTTGGTAGAGTACTTGGTTTGGGACCAAGGTGTCGCAGGTTCGAATCCTGTCTTCCCGATACTTAGAAGCAATGAGCTTCTTTTTTTTACTTTCTTTTAATAAATAACAGCTGCAGACAAAGCTTGCAGCTGTTATTTATTTTTATTTATTATTAAGCTCTGTCAAACATATTTCCAAGCCTTACATCAATTGCATGATTAGCCAGATCAATATTATCCACTCTGAGCATTGAACGATAATCAACAAGCGGACGTTCTCCATGGAATGGTCCCTCAATAAAGACAGAAACGCCAGCAACGCGACAATCCATTTCATAAACTAAGCTACGCATCCCATTGAGAGTCCCGCCTCCTTTCATGAAATCATCTACAATCAGGACACGTTTGCCTGGAAGCAAGGCACGTTTTGAGAGAACCATGGATTCTACCTTGGAACTCGAGCCAGACATATAGTTCACAGCTAATGTTGCTCCTTCTGTGACTTTTGGGTCTCGTCTCACTACAACAAAAGGAACATTTAAGCACTCAGCTGTAGCTTGAGCAATTGGGATACCTTTAGTCGCAATGGTCATTACCGCATCTACCCGGGCGTCAATAAACTCATGCGCCAAAATACGCCCAATTTTTTTCAAGTTAGTTGGATCTCCTACAATATCAGATAAATAAAGATAACCCCCTGGCAGAATACGTTTTTGGTGTCCCATCAGTTCTTGAATATCTCTCGCAAACTCAACTGAGCGTTTATCTGAAATATCAGGAATAAACTCTACACCGCCAGCAGTCCCTGTATAGGTCTTGATTTCCCCAATTTCTCTTGCTTTAAACACCTGGCGAATGATTTCCAAATCCTCGGAAATCGTTGACTTTGAAGATTCATATCTTTCGGTAAAAGTACTTAACTTTAGCAATTCAAATGGGTTTTCTGTTAGGAAATTTGTTAGATCCACCAAACGTTCGCTTCTTTTCATTTTTATCAACCTCTCATCTAAGATTATACCATACTCAAGAATTTTTCCCGAACGTTTGTCTTTTGAAATTATTGAGTAATAAAAAACGGACTGAAGCCCGTTTTTTATTACTCTGCTTAGTCAGCAGAACCACCATTCTTTTTGATGATTTCTTCTTGAACTGATTTTGGCACATCTGAGTAGTGGTCAAAGACCATCATGAAGGTACCGCGTCCTTGAGTAGCTGAACGGATAACTGTTGCGTAACCAAACATTTCTGACAATGGAACCATTGCATGAACAATTTGAGTTTTTCCAAGAGATTCCATACCCTCAACCGTGCCACGACGTGAGTTCACGTGTCCGATTGCATCACCCATGTATTCATCAGGTACTGTAATTGTAACTTTCATAATTGGTTCAAGAATGACAGCATTGGCATGCTTAGCAGCTTCACGAAGTGCCAATGAGGCAGCAACCTTGAAGGCTGTTTCTGATGAATCGACATCGTGGTATGATCCATCATAAAGCTTAGCTTTGATATCAACTAATGGATACCCAGCAAGGACACCATTTGACATGGATTCTTGCAATCCTTTTTGTACTGCAGGTACATATTCACGAGGAACAACACCACCAACGATGGCATTTTCAAATTCAAACCCTTTACCCTCTTCATTTGGTGTGAATTCGATCCATACGTCACCATATTGACCTTTACCACCAGATTGACGCTTGAAGAACCCACGTGCTTTTGTTGAAGCTGCACGGAATGTTTCCCGGTAAGAAACTTGAGGAGCACCAACGTTAGCATCAACACCGAATTCATCTCTCAGACGAGTAACCAAAACGTCAAGGTGGAGTTCACCCATACCAGCGATAACCGTTTCACCAGTTTCTTCGTTTGTAGAAACACGGAATGATGGATCTTCCTCAGCAAGTTTTTGAAGACCATTGCCCATCTTATCTTGATCAGCTTTTGACTTAGGTTCGATTGCAATCTCTATAACTGGATCTGGGAAGACAATAGATTCAAGGATAATTGGAGATTTTTCATCACAGATAGTATCCCCTGTCTTAGTATCTTTGAAACCGATCGCAGCCGCGATATCACCCGCCCATACTTCGTTAACTTCTGACCGGTGATTGGCATGCATCAACACAATACGACCAAGGCGTTCTTTTTTACCTGATTCAGCATTTAAGACATATGAACCTGCTTCTGCATGACCTGAGTAAACACGGAAAAATGTCAATCGACCAACAAATGGATCTGTCATAATTTTGAAGGCAATTGCTGAAAATGGTTCTGAGTCTGATGGGTGACGCACTTCTTCAGCATCAGTCTTAGGATTGATACCATTGATAGCTGGTACGTCAACTGGTGATGGCAAGTAATCAAGAACTGCATCAAGCATAGCCTTAACACCCATGTTCTTATATGCAGAGCCACCCATTACTGGGAAGAAATCTGCAGCGATAGTAGCCTTACGGATACCTGCCTTGAGCTCTGGTATAGTAATTTCTTCACCCTCAAGATATTTCATCATGAGATCTTCATCATTTTCAGCAACTGCTTCAACTAATTTCTCACGCCACTCTTCAGCAAGAGTTTGCATATCTTCTGGGATTGGAATTTCAGTTGCTTCTTCTTCGGCTGCACCATCATAGTGCCAAGCCTTCATTTCAACAAGGTCGATGCCCCCTGAAAGATAATCTTCAGCACCAATTGGAATTTGAATTGGGTGAGCATTGGCTTGGAGGCGCTCATGAAGTGATTCAACTGAAGCGAAGAAATCTGCACCTGTCTTGTCCATCTTATTTGAAAAGACAATACGTGGTACTTTATATTCTGTGGCTTGACGCCAAACAGTTTCTGTTTGTGGTTCAACACCAACTTGTGAATCAAGAACTGTTACTGCACCATCAAGAACACGGAGTGAACGTTGTACTTCGATCGTGAAGTCAACGTGTCCTGGAGTATCAATAATATTGATACGGTTGTTCTTCCAGTATGCAGTTGTAGCGGCTGAAGTGATTGTGATTCCACGCTCCTGCTCTTGCTTCATCCAGTCCATTTGTGAAGCGCCATCGTGGGTTTCACCAATTTTGTGAATTTTATGAGTATGGAAAAGCACACGCTCAGTCGTTGTAGTTTTACCGGCATCGACGTGAGCCATGATACCGATGTTACGTGTTTTTTCTAATGAATATTCACGAGGCATTCTAGTTATTCTCCTTGAAGTTTATGAAAAATTTTCTACTAGAGAGGAGTTCTGCCTGTAAGGCAACCTTCCCCACTTCTATTAAATTTTTTGTTTGGATGCTTCTCATCGGATTCTCACCCGAAGTGTCGCTTATTATTTAAAAAAACTGAGTTGAGCTAACGCCCAGCTCAGTTTTGAGTCACTTATTAATAAAGTCTCAGATTGACTGAATTTATTACCAACGGAAGTGAGCGAAGGCACGGTTTGCTTCAGCCATCTTGTGAGTGTCCTCACGTTTTTTAACTGCTGCGCCTGTATTGTTTGCTGCATCCATGATTTCTTTAGCCAAACGTTCTTGCATTGTGTGTTCACCACGCTTACGAGCGATAGTTACCAACCAACGAAGGGCCAGTGTAGTACGACGTTCTGGACGAACTTCAACAGGAACTTGATAGTTAGAACCACCAACACGACGAGCACGGACTTCAAGCATAGGCATGATATTTTCCATTGCTTGGTCGAATACTTCAAGTGGGTTGTTTCCACTAACTTCTTTGATTTGATCAAAGGCACCATAAACGATTGAAGTTGCTACACCACGTTTGCCGTCAAGCATAAGACGGTTGATAAGGCGTGAGACAACTACTGAGCTATAAACTGGATCTGCCAAAACTTCACGTTTTGGGGCACGATTTTTACGCATTTAACTTATCTCCTCTCTCTTATCCTTTTGGACGTTTTGCGCCATATTTAGAACGGCCTTGCTTACGACCAGTAACACCGGCAGTATCAAGAGCTCCACGAATTACGTGGTAACGTACCCCTGGAAGATCTTTAACACGCCCACCACGAAGAAGTACAACACTGTGTTCTTGCAAGTTGTGACCAATACCTGGAATATAAGCTGTAACTTCCATTAGGTTTGAAAGACGAACACGCGCAAACTTACGAAGCGCTGAGTTAGGCTTCTTAGGTGTCATTGTTCCAACACGAGTTGCTACACCTCGTTTTTGTGGACTTGAAATTTTAGTCTGAACTTTTTTGCGGCTGTTGTAGCCAACGTTCATGGCTGGTGATTTAGACTTCGTAATTTTTGATTTACGAGGGCTCTTCACTAATTGATTAATTGTAGGCATTAATCTCCTGCTTTTTTTGATTTTCGCATTTTGCCAAGCGATAAAAATCTGTGAAAAGCATTCCTTTCGTTTTGTTTTAAATTTGGTTGTCAGTATATGTTCGCTTGAGACAAGTTCTGACTAGAAGTTTGGCAACATTTACGTTCTCCTTGGAAAATCCAAATGTAAAAAGTACCGTGATAAATTATATCAATACCGTTTGGATTTGTCAACTAGGGGTGATTGATCATTCCTTTATAAAGAAATTGGTTAGAACAAATTATAATTACTAAAAGTTGCAAGCAATAACTGCAAATTTTGGCTTTAATTCCACTTTAGATTATCAAGACAAGAAAACCCCAAAAGGTTAATATCTCTTTAAACAGTATCTATCAAACACCGATAACAACTTTACCACATTGAAATTCACGCAACTAAATGGCATAAGAACATTTTACTAGAGAATAGCAAAATTATTACCAAACCATAAAAAATTGTGAGATTCAACTCTCTGTTACTTCAAGCCAATTGTCAAATGCAATATAAGATTCTTTATATGTGCCTTTGTTTTCTACGAGGAAAACATATTTGTGAACTGATGACTAAAGGTGATCTGACAATAAATCAGCTGGGTCGCTTCGCAATGTATGCCATAAGCTTTTAGATCGGTATATATTTCATAAAAATACCATGAGCTCTGGTTATCATTCTCAGTTCCTCCATACATAACCGATACCCCTAATCATTATCAATGCTTGTCTGTATTTCAATAAAAAGATTTGCTATCCATCTGCACACGAGCTAAATGAACAAAAAAATCGTTAGCTTGTGTTACTTTTATCCTTTAATCTTTTTCAAGAACAGCTTTCGTATTCAAACTTATAATCTCACGACTATTCAATGCATTAACTGCTAAATCAGCAAATTTCTGAAAATAGTCGGAAGAAATATTTCCTTGATGAGCAACCTTGTCTGCATAAAGTTCAGCAACAATGTTCTTTGACAAATCACTTTTCAAGTGATTAACATACATAACCAACAGACCAACTTCGTTGTTAATGGAATTTGTTACATTTCTGAATCCAACTTTTACGTATACTTCCGCATAAGCAAAACCCAAACTTTGTTTAACCAGTCTAAGAAACAGTTTTGTCATTCCATAACCCCAAAAACTATTTCTAGTATTCCAACATATGATTCAATCTTTATCAACTTAAGACAAGATGAAAACATCAATGGTCTCCACCCACCACCCCCTTATATTACTATTACAACTCTTTTACATCAACTATTGATATTCCAAGTTTTTTAATTTTTCACTTATTTTATCATTGTTGTGTGCTGAATTTTCCGTACTATAAGACATTAGCGACAAGTAATTGGCTGTAAATTACCAAAATTGATTTTTGAGTTCATATATAAAACCCATCCTGAACTTATAAGCGACAAAATGCGCTTTGAAAAGTGAAGGGTTACTCCATTTCATCACCTTCCTGATTTCTAATTATCTGATCCAACAATTTCTTCAAAATAAAAAAGACAACAGTCTCAGCTATTGTCAAAATTTTAAACGTGGATGACTTTATTTTAAAGAAATGTTATTACATCACTCTAAACTGTTCAACAGTATATCAAACTTATAATCCCCATAACTAAAACAAATCAAAAACTTGATATAGATCTACAGATACAGGCGAATTGTCCATATTAGTGTCCATGATATCTGCCATGTAGTCCCACCACTTACGGTTGATTGCTGTATCAGCAGCTTTTATCCATCTTTCTTCATCTTCGATTTCAAGATACCCAAAAAGGTAATTGGTATCCTTATCTAACCAGATAGAATAACTTATACAGCCATATTCTTTAAGCATTGAGCTCAAATTTGGCCAAAGCTTTTCATGCCGTTTTTCGTACTCTTTTTGCTTGCCTGGGAAAACTTTCATTCGTACTGCTTTTTTAATCATCTTTTTATTCCAAATATCCAACTTTTGGCACAACGTGAAATGCTTCAGCCAACTCACGTAAATTATGGTCAGTCAATGTTTGTTTAATCCCGCCTTGAGCCTGTGTCAACGTGTAAACTTGAGCCGACTTTTCAGCCGTTTCAACCAAGCCATAGGTTTCATCAAGATCTTTTCCTGCTCCATAAACACCATGGAAAGGCCAAATTACTAGACGAGATGTTCGCATTTTTTCAGCAGTTGCTACACCAATTTCATTCGTTCCGGGTACAATCCATGGCAAAATACCAACGCCATCCGGAAATACAACCAGCGATTCTGTACACATTTGCCAAAGAATCCGAGTAAATTCTCGTTCATCAAGTGAGTAAGTAAAGGTCATCGCGAGTAAATTTGTTGCATGGCAGTGTATAACAACTTTATTATCAAGATCAACTGAAAGTCGAGAAATATGAGTCATAAAGTGTGATGGAAGTTCACTCGTGGGAAATCCACCATCTTCATAGCCCCAAAGCAAATCGAGATTGTTTCCATTTTCTTGCACATGTACAATTCCCATGTTTACTGCTGGGGCGTCTATAACATTTTTAAAATATTTCCCAGCACCAGTTACTATAAAATATTTCCCAGCCAGTTTTGAAGCATCAAATTTGGTTGGAATCACACGTTTTACATCACTAATATCCAGATACTCGCTGACTTCCTCTTCACTTAAAATCATTGAAATATTACCACCATTGCGTTCATCCCAGCCATGTTGATAAAGATTATGTGTTGTTTTACACATGTTAACAATAAATGATGCTTCCAAAATATTTTTTTTCATTTCTTCTCTTATATTTATATTGGCAGATAACTTCTACCAGTATAAATGCTTTCTATTCAATTTATTATTTTCAATTTGTTTGTATACTGTATATTAGTATACCCGTCAATGACCTGATTATTAAAAAGATTGTCTGCAAATAACAAAAGTTACAGCATAAGATATTTATTTCCTTATAGCAAAATATAGGAAACGAAAATCACATGTAACTGATAAATAATTCATTTTCTAAATATTTAACCATATTTTAGACTTGTAGATATCATCGTTTGTTTAAGACATCATTTTCATAATCTTGGATTTCTTGAAACCAATCCAACCCAACCGGAACATCTTGCATGAAGCAAAAATAGTCCCAAACTGCACCAAAAGGTAAGCTTTTGTACTCTTCAGTCAAAACTAGGCGCTTCGTGAAATCAAATTTAAGTTCAACCTTCTTAAGGTCGGCTGTTGGTTCAAGAAGAGCTTTAAGCAAAGCCTTTTGAGCATTACGAACACCTACAACCCAAGCAGCAACACGATTGATTGTGCCGTCAAAAAAGTCAAGACCAATTGCTGTACGTTCAAGAAGATTCCCACGGACAATTTCTTTCATGATTTCTTGAAGTTCATCATCCATAATAATGACATGGTCTGAATCCCAACGAACAGGACGGCTGACATGGAGCATTAATTTTGGTAAAAAAAGTGATAAACTTGAAATCTTATTTGAAATTACCTCTGTTGGATGAAAATGCCCCGCATCCATTAAAATCGTCTTGCCACGACTGATTCCATAGCCCATGTAAAATTCATGACTACCTACAGTATAAGCTTCTGCGCCAATCCCAAATAGTTTTGATTCAATTGTATCAACGGTATAATCTTCGGAAATGTCTTCGGAAAAAATTTCATCAAGAGATTCCATCAACCGACGACGCGGTGACAAACGATCAATTGGATTGTCCTTGCTGCCGTCTGGTACCCAGAAATTATTATAAGCTGGTTGACCAAGTTCTTTACCAAAATATTCAGCAATTTTACGTGCACGTTTACCATGCTCAATCCAAAAATCACGCACATTTTTATTGGGATGGGCGAGCGTATAACCATCTTTGTACATTGGGTGACTAAAGAATGTAGGATTAAAGTCAAGACCAATTTCCTGTTCTTTTGCCCACTCTACCCATTTTTTAAAGTGTCTCGGCTCAATTTCGTTAAGATCAACTTTTTCATCAGTATCTGCATAAATCGCATGGAGATTAAATTTATGCTTTCCTGGAATAAGTGAAAAGGCTTTTTGAGCATCTTTGCGTAATTGCTCTGGTGTGTGAGCAGCTCCTGGATAATTCCCTGTTGACATAATTCCTCCAGTTAACTCTAAACCTGGGTTTATGAAACCATGAACGTCATCTCCTTGCCAACAATGCATTGAAATTTTTATTTTTTCTAAAATTTTAAGGGCTCCATCAACATCTACACCTATTGCTGAAAATTGTTCCTTTGCATCTTCAAAACGTTGGATAATTTTTGTTTCATCCGTCACTTTGTACCTTCTTTCTATTTAAATTACTATACTTGTGGTTGATATTCCTTTATCTCAAAGGATTGATAAATAATTTTACGAGCTTCTTTAATACTTGCAATATCTTTATACGCGATCATCTGAACAATCAGGTTCCCGATTGCAGTTGCTTCACTCGGTCCTGCATAAACTTTAACTCTTGCTAGATTTGCCGTGAGTTGGTTAAGAACTTCAACGTTGCTACCTCCACCTACAATGTAAAGTTCATCAATTGCCACACCACATAATTTTTCAAGATTTTTCAACTCTTCTTTATAGCTTATTGCAAGACTTGAATAAATACAGTTTGCCAACTCTCCAAGAGTTTCTGGAATAGGCTGATTCGTTTCCCTACAGGCGTTTTGGACTTCTTCAATCATGTTAGGTGGATTGGTGAACCGTATGTCTCTGACATCAACGATAGAATTATAAAATGGTGTATCTTGTGATAAAGTCGCAATTTGTGAATATGTATTTTTACCATTTTCAAAAAGTCTCTGAACTTCTTGGATCATCCACATTCCCATTATATTTTTGAGAAACCGGTAAGTTCCGTAAGCCCCCCATTCATTGGTAAAGTTGCTTTCATAGGCCTCTTTAGTATTGATAGGTGTTTTGAGCTCACGCCCAATCAATGACCATGTTCCACTTGAGATATAAGCCCAGTTATCTTTATCAGAATTTAATACTGGCGTGCCGGAAACTGCACTGGCCGTATCGTGCGTGGCAACAGTGATAACTTCTGCTTTTGGCAGATCATATTGGTCATACCATTTTTCACAAATTTCACCGAGAACAGTTCCTGGGTCAACTAAAGGGTTGAAAAGTTCTGGTTTGATATGTAATGCTTCTAGGAGTTCTGAATCAAATAGCTCTTTTCTTAGATTCAACATTTGTGTAGTAGAAGCATTTGTGACCTCTGTTACTTGCCTCCCAGTCAAAATATAACCTATATAGTCAGGAATAAAAAGTAATTTATCTGCTTTAGCTAATGTTTCTTTGTCTTCAGCATAAAGTTGGTAAAGGGTATTAAAGTCTAAAAATTGAATGCCAGTTTTTTCATAAATTTTTTCTTTAGAAACTTTAGAACAAAATTCTTGCATTTTGTTGTTTGTTCTTTTGTCACGATAACTTATCGGATCAGCTATTTTTTCACCATTTTTTCTTATGAGTACATAATCAATCCCCCAAGTATCAATGCCTATTCTACATTCATCAACTCCTCGTTCTTTGACTTTTTCAAGACCAATAAATATTTCTCGAATAAGAAAGTCAATATCCCAGCGGTCATGATGATTGATTTGGTGAAAGCCATTTTTAAAACGATGAATTTCTTCAAGCTGTAGTTTTCCAGATTTCAGATAACCATAAATAAGTCGACCACTGCTTGCTCCGATATCAATTGCAATGTAATTTTTGTAATCTATCATTATATATTGAATTACTCCATAATTTTTATATCTTCATATAAAGCTTACCTTGATATTTGGTAAAGGATTATACCAATAACTATGTCAGTGAATGAAAACTTAATCATGGTTGTGTCAGTATCTTTGAAGAAAAAATCTGGAATAGTCTTCAGATTCCCCAAGTAAGCTGGTATCAAAATTTCGTTCCCTTATTTAGCAATCTCTACCATTTTACTCAAATAGTTTCGACATAAAGTATGATTGATCAAACCGCTAGTTCCATAATTCAAAATTCATTGGTAAAATGTTGATACTTTGATCAAAGGTATCAAATAAAATCTCTAACATAGAATTGAATGTATCAAAAGCAAAATGATTTCATAATCAAATTTGCTTTTGTATGTTTTTTTCTTCTTTCATTCATTTTCAAAAATTACATTTTATTTTTGATAAGTTAATTTTATTTTATTTTTAAAATAATTATAATATCAAATCGTAAGCTATTTTCTATCTAATTTACATTACTTGTCAAGTGATAATTAGCTATTCAATTTACAGGTTATATGTTATATTGATTTAGGAGAATAAAGGAATCTAAAAATGCTAAACAATGTGGTTAAAGACTATTTATACAACTATAATACTATTGAATTAATTCAGAAAGAAACTCAAGAGGTCATCTTTGATTATCCTAATAATGCTTTTATTACAGGTAAAAACAAGGACTTATCCTTTGTAAAAACTTTCTTTTTGAAGAATCGGGCAGTTTATATTAGTAAACATAATCGATTTGCAGATTACCCAACTCATACACATGATTTTTTGGAATTTAACTATATGTTAGATGGCAAGTGTGAGCAGATTATCAATGGTGAGCCTTTTACGTTACACACAGGAGATTTACTTTTGATGGATAATAATAGCCACCACAAGATACGTGCACTTTCTGAACATGACATTTTAATCAATATTATTTTCCCTATGGAAAATTTTAGTACGGAACTACTTTCGGAATTGAAGCAGCAAAAGAACATGCTTTTTCAATTCTTGATGCAGGATATTTCCAAGCATTCGGAAGGTGGTTTTGTCTTTTTTGATGCAGAAAAGAATCCAACAATTCGGGATATTCTGGAACAGATGATTAATGTTTATTTTACAGGGTTGACTTTTTCCAACGAAATTTTACGCTCATATGTACCTATTTTATTTATGGAATTAATCGGAAATACTGACTATCATCTCAACGGTGTAGTGCAAAAGACAATCACAAATGAAACGATAATCCAGAGTCTGAAATATATTGAAAGTGAATATCAGACTTTAACATTGAGCGAGCTAAGTAAAAAGCTAGCTTATAATAAGAATTATTTGTCGAATCTTTTGAAGGCGAAGCTGGGTCATACTTTTACAGAATTACTTAATGAAGAAAGGCTTAAAAATTCGGTACTTCTCCTAGAATTAACAACGCTTCCTATTACTGATGTTGCTGAGCAAGTGGGGTTTTCTAATCTGAACTATTTTTATCGAATTTTTACGAAAAAGTATGGTGTCAAGCCAAAGGAGTTTCGTATGAAGAAAGGATAGGAAATGATTGAAAAAATGGCTAACGAGTTTTTTGAAAAATGCTAGAAATCAATTAATTTATCATATGCGGGAACTTTCAACAATTTGGATATTTAGCCCCGAATCTATAGAAAACGTCATTTTGGTGCCGCATCAATTCAGCCAAGTATTTTGCCAAAAATATCCTCAATTTTATATAGCTTTTGGTAAATAAAAAAATTATGGCAAATTGTAAAATTAGTTTAGCCACCTGAAGCAAGAAAAAAACACCTGAATCTCTTATACTTGAGTTTGAAAGAACAAAAAGTAGAAAAGGATTCAGATGCAAGATGATTCTAACACAAAAGGCAAAGAAATTACTTATGCAGAACGTCAGTTGATTGAACGTTGGCACAACAAGGAGAAGCTAAGTAACCGTCGGATCGCTCAGCTCTTGAATAAAGCCCCTCAGACAATAAACAATGAACTTCGTCAAGGGGAAGGGAAGTGCACTTAAAAATAAAGACAAAGTACTCTGCATCTCATGCACAAGAACACCATAGCGTCAATAAAAGTCACTGCGGCCGTCCTTCTAAGCTCACCTATGCACTCAATGAAACCATTCGTGTGGGTGTCAGAGATAAAAAATCATTAGAAGTCATTCTCCAAGACCTGACAGGTGTTTGCCTTCGCACCCTCTATCACTGGGTAGATAAGGGCTGGTTGGATGTAAAATACCACGCATTATAAGAAAGCAAAGAAGCTTCGGAAAACACACCCCAAGCGTCCGTATGGCTTGTCCATTGACCAACGTCCAGAGGAAATTAACCAACGT
>NZ_JACHHV010000005.1 GCF_014202895.1 Lactovum miscens | reverse complement strand
GAATCCTTTTCTACTTTATTTTTCCAAATTCAAGTATAAAGGTTTCAGGTGTTTTTTTCTTGCTTCAGGTGGCTAACTTAATTTTACAATTTGCCTTTATTATCGTTTTATGAAACGTAAAAATATTGTACAATAAGTTATCAAAACGTAAAGGAAAAGCTATGAAAAAAAGAGAAATGGGTCATTATGTCTCCAGTCGTTATCGCTTTAATGATTGGTTTAGTAGGAGTTAATATATGTGTACTCAAGTTAAAAATAAAGAAATAATTCTGGGAAAGCAATTTGCTTTGCAGGCAAAAGAAATGCTTAAATGCTTAAAGAAATTAAGGAGTTAAAAATTAGTAAAAGTTTTGAAGCTATCCCAGGTGTAAAATGGTTTGGAGTTGATATTGTTCAAGAAGACAGAAATATATTTCACGTGACTTTATCTTTTGAAGATTCAGCAAATTATGATACAAATGATGGGTGATGTTTTTAATCAAGAGAGAAAAACCAAAGAAGATATACAAGTGATATTTAGTAATCTTGAGAAAAAGGGTTGTGTTAACTGCAGGTGACCAAAAATATGTCGTTTTTAAAACAGTTGATATTACTCATACTATATTATTGCTTATGCGGGAACCAACCCTGCCGACAAAAGTTTTGAATACCAATGCCAATAATGTCATTTTTTGGTTCAAAAAAAATTTAAGACATGAGCAGAGCTTAATGCAAACGTTCAAGGAGGATCACAATTTTCAAGTGCTGAACAATTTTATCAATAGGTTTCAAAAATATCAGACGTCAAAGTAAAATGTAAAACCAACTAAAATATATATTACGAAAGATTTAAATTATGAAAGAACGTGTATTACTATTCAGTGATGCAATTATTGCTATCATTTTGACGATAATTGTTTTAGAACTTCCCATCGATTATTTATCTGATGGGACAATCAAGTTTCCAGACTTATTGAGAAGCATCGGTATTTATTTTATTAGTTTTTGTTTTGTAGCTAATTTATGGTTTCAAACGGCATATGCTTTTAATCGTGTAGAGAAAATTAAAAATAACATACTTGTAGTTTATTTAATGTTACTGTTTTTGCTTTCTTTAATACCAGCAGCGACTCGTCTGTTGATTGAAGACACAACTAGACAGACAATAGTAATTTATGGAGTTTTATCATTAATTGTTATTTTAATTATGCGTAGGTTAATTTTAGCCTTAACAAATCAAGCAACAATTAAAATAGATGATAAAAAAATTATAATAAAAACCGCAAATCGCCGAGATATGTTTACTTTTTTTTATCGTGTATTGTTAGTTTTATTCTCCTATTTTTTTATCTATCCCGCACTTATTCTTTATCTAATTTTACCTATATTCTCATTCTTACAAAATATAGTAGACCGAGAAGAAGAGCAACTAATAGAAAGCTTGCATCAAGATCAGCAAGAGGCGTATCTAGAAAACCGTAGTAATGTTTGGGGTGGACAATTTAATAGGTACTCACATTTACTTCGAAATTCATTGAAAGATGGTGGTGATGACAAGAAAAAATCAGACTACTGGGAAGACATTATGAAAGATTGGGAGAAAAACATTAATGAAGAAATAAAGAGAATAGAGGATCAATTGAAGTCCAACAAAGTGAGTAATCGTTCTCAAATGGAGCTAGAGTTAAAACAGTTATATCATCAAAGAGGTCGGTTACAAAAACGTTCTAATTTTGTGAATAAACCAAAACCTTCTTCCCAGCCAAATAATTAGAGTTTTTACAAAATAAATGGATTAGCCAAGAATATTCAAGCAAGCGACAAAAAATAGTTCACTCCTATATGGAAATAAGCAGCCAGTCTGACTAGCTGTTTTTTTATTTAACTGCAAATTGCAAATTTAATTTATCTCCCTAAACATCTGAAGTAGTGTCTGATACTCGAACATTTCATCAGTCCCTTCAGTCTTTAATTGCGAATTTTATTATGCCAATTGTGTTTATTGTACTGGCTGTTGTTTTCTTGCACGAACACTTGGAACCATACATGTGATTTTTCGTCGCAGCAAGTCTTATGGAGTTATTTGGATGATTGTTGGATCTTGCTAATTTCTAATATTAACTGTTATGATGTCATTTTGTTTCTCTTATAGGAAGTTCAAAATTTAATAAAATGGTAAAATAAGATATGTTGAAAAAATCCGATTTAGAACAATTTGACGTCAAAATTGATGAAGCTCTTTCAAAATATACTTTTACTAAAGTGGGTGGCCCGGCTGATTATTTAGTTTTTCCTAGGACAGTTTCTGAACTTTCAAACTTGGTAAAAATGGCTTCCGAGACTGGAACACCAGTTACAGTACTTGGAAATGCAAGTAATCTAATTGTTCGGGATGGTGGAATTCGAGGACTGGTTATTCTATTAGATCACTTGGATAATATTAAGGTTTCTGGTTTAACAATTGGTTCATCTCAAAATGGAACTAACTTTGAAATTGAAGCAGAAGCAGGTGCAAAACTAAAGGATGTGACACAGTTTGCTTTGACGCAAAGTCTAACTGGTTTTGAGTTTGCTTGTGGTATTCCGGGTAGTATTGGTGGTGCTATCTTTATGAATGCTGGTGCCTATGGAGGCGAGATTAAGGATGTTTTATCTTCCGTTAAAGTTGTTAATCCACTAAATAATCAAGTATCAGTAATTCAGAATTCAGATCTAAATTTTGGCTATCGCACTTCTCGAGTTAAAGAAGAAGGTTTAATTGTTGTATCAGCAAGCTTTAGACTTGAATTAGGCGATAGAAGTGTTATCAGAACGCAAATGGATGAATTGACTGCGAAACGGGAATCGAAGCAACCTTTAGAATATCCTAGCTGTGGATCAGTGTTTAAGCGGCCAGAAAACCATTTTGCTGGACGATTAATTCAGGATGCACATCTTCAAGGCTTTCGGATTGGTGGGGTGGAGGTTTCTAAAAAACATGCCGGATTTATGGTAAATGTTGGTAATGGAACCGCAGCCGATTACGAAAATTTAATTATGTATGTTATAAAAAAAGTTCAAGAAACTTCTGATGTTATTCTTGAACCTGAAGTCCGAATTATTGGAGAAAGGATATAACATGGATTTAAAACTTTTTAACAAAACAGCTCTCGTTACAGGTTCTACCAAAGGAATTGGACGAGCGATTGCAGAGTCTTTGGCGGCCGAAGGTGTGAATATTATTATTAACGGACGTACTTTGGAAGCTGTTGAACAAGTTGTTACCGAAATCAGAGATAAGTTTCCAACAGTAAAAGTTGGGCTTGCTCCTTATGATCTTTCTGTTGAGAAACAACGTCAACAACTTTTTGAAGCTTTTCCTGAAATTGACATTCTTGTGAACAATATGGGAATTTTTGAACCAGCTACCTTTTCTGAATTAGAACTTGATGATTGGCGTTATTATTTTGAAGTTAATAGCCTTTCTGGTCTTGCTCTATCAAATCATTACCTCCCAAAAATGTTAAAAAAAGATCAAAATGGTAGGATTATCTTTATAGCAAGTGAAGCGGCAATAATGCCAAGTCCAGAAATGCCACATTATTCGATGACTAAGACGATGAATCTTAGTTTGTCAAAAACTTTAAGCTGGGAAGCAAGAGCAACTTCTGTGACAGTGAATACAGTGATGCCTGGTTCAACGTTAACTGAAGGTGTGGTGGGGATGCTTAAGAGATTATATCCTGAATATTCACAAGAACGTGCGGAAAAGGAATTTATGGCTAAAAATCGTTCTGGCTCGATCATTCAAAGGTTAATCCGGCCTGAGGAAATTGGAAATTTTGTCTGCTTTGTTGCCAGCCCTTTAGCAGGTGCTTTTCAAGGGGAAGCTCTACGTATGGATGGCGGTTTAGTACCTACAATTTTCTAATTAAATTTATTAATATTAATAAACGAATATATCTCAATTTTTACAAAAAATTCTGGTTTACCCCAAGAGTTAAGCTTTTGAATTCAAGTATTTTGATGTGAAATTTAAAATATAAATAAAAATCGAAGTGTTATGCGCTTCGATTTTTATTATTTTGAAAATGAAAGAAAATATTAAATTAGACTTATGCAATTGTTTTTTTTACTCGCTTCGTGTTGTAATAGTGAATCTATGTGACCATCATATCTTGGAGTAGCACAAAAGGATTTAAAACATGACCCAATAAATTTCTTATTCAAGTAATTCAAATAAATTCTTATTTTTACAATTTACCATTTTGGCAATAAAAAAGGAGCGCCTCCTCTAATGGGACAATCTAGGCTTGTCCTGCCTGTACGTTCCTATAGCACCAAAAATATCATAAGAAATCATAAATGTCAAGTAAATTAAACCTAAATATAATTAAATACTTTACTATAAGGAACAAGGTCTGTTATTTTGACAGAATAAATTATTAAATTACCTAATAGTAAAATTGGCAATTTTTTAAGAATCTTATATTAAACTCCTAAAAGCTTTACCTAGCTTATCTAAAGGTTGTTGGCTATTACATATACATAAACAAGCAAGTTTATAATTAGTTGGCAAGGGGTTAACAAGGTCAAGCCTTATTATCTATCGGTTAAAAGCTCAAATTTGTTGAGCGTAGTCTTCACCCTTTTGCAGTGAGAATAGTAGATTTTGAGGACATCCACTGGGCCTTCAACGTGTCATTGGAAGTTTGAGTCACCTCTGAATAATATATTGTTTTGGTCTTCAGTTGAACCTATCTCCGCTTAAGTTCATGATAAATTGTTTGTGGTGGCTTGTCTAAAAAGCGTGCAATCTGATTACCACTTCAGGCCCCCCTATCGTGCCAATGTTCAGTTTGACCTCGTTTAATCCGTGTTATAAATGATTACCTTTTATGTTAGAATAATCTTGCATCTGAATCCTTTTCTACTTTGTTTTTTCCAAACTCCAGGTATATAAGATTAATTTGAGTGTAACATAGTTAAAGTAGATACCAAAGTTGTTTAAAACAGAATAATAAAAAATTGTAAAAGTCTTAATCATCCTTAATAATTAATATTAGTTTCGGAATTACAAGGGAGTTGTCAATAATTATTTGAATAAACTGTAGTTTAAAAAATAAATATGATAAGAAAGATATTACAATGTGGTAAGACTCAATTTACACTAAATGATGAAAAACAAAAATTATTGACAAAAAGAAGTATTCGGATTAGGGTGTCTAACATATAAAAATGTAATTTGTTTAGGTGCCGAGAAGTACAACGCTTAAATATATAATAAATATAGTTAGAATACAAAAGATCAAAGGAGTTCAAATGTCACTCATAGATTTTAATTCAGCAACAATTAATACGAGGCGTTACAGTGGTAATGGCGGAAATAAATATGGCGTAAATTTCAATGATGAAAATTGGATCTTAAAATTTCCAAAAAGTACTCAAGACTTAAACAACCCAAAAGCTTCTTATGCAACAAGTCCTTTAAGTGAATATCTTGGGTCTAAAATCTACGAAAGTTTCGGGATTCCCGTTCATGAAGTTAAACTAGGTTTCAGAAAGCCTGGACCAGGAACTAGAAATAAACTCGTTGTAGCCTGTAAAGATTTTCTTGATTCAGAACAACGGCTTATTGAATTTAAGAATACTAAAAATGCCCAGTTCTTCGAAGGGGGAAATGCAGGAACATCAGGCGCAGGAACAAGACTTGATGAAGTTCTTGAAACAATTGAACGTTCATTGGATTTTATTGGTTTTAGGGAAGATGTCAGAACACGTTTTTGGGATATGTTTGTGGTAGATTACGTTCTTGGGAACAATGACCGAAACAATACAAACTGGGGAATTATAGCCACAGATAAGCAAATTCTTGGTCTTTCACCCGTTTATGACAATGGAAATTCATTTTTTGACAAGCGAAACATTGACCAATTTGAAACACGTCTTCCTGATGAGTTACTTTTAAAAGAAGATGCATATGAGACTCTTGTGAGTGCTTATGTTGATGATTCTGGTAATCATATAATCCTTCTGAAATCATTCCTTCAATGGCTTATAAGGGTTGTAATGAAGCTGTCAAGCGATTTGTTTCAAATTTTCGAATGGCAAAAGTTAAGAAAATATTTGATGAAATTCCTATTGCTGAAAATGAAATATTAATTTTTCCACAAAAACAAAAAGACTTTTATCTTAAACTTATTGAAATAAGAATAAAGGGTATTATTTTACCAACAGTGCAGAGACTTTCAAAGAATAGAGAATTTACTCAAAAAATAATAATCAAACAAATTCATTAAAAGGTTAATATTAAATTCAAATAAATAATGCCTTAAAATACTGTCACAAAGCCCTTTAAATAGGGCCTTTGTTATGAATATAAATAATGTTTCTTCTATCTAATATTAATATTAATAAAAGCAAATATACTCTAATATCCTCGCTAGTATTTTAACAAATATAGGGCTACAATGAATTTTATGAATAAAGACGGCTATGTGGCTGGAATTCAAAAAATGTTAGAATCCTACCCTGAATTTGTAAAAGATTTTTATATTTCAAAAATCTCAAACAACTATACTTATGCAACCTGTACGATTATATGCTTGAATATAAAAAAATTTTAATTGGCTGATTAAGGAAAAAATTGTAGAGGTTTTATCCACAAGAGAGATTACTTTTACACAGCTGAGATTAGAAGCAGTCCGAGAAGGAAACCATTTAAAGGCATTACATCGACTTTTAGCTTCTTTAAAAACACTTTATAATTACTTATCACTTGAGGCTGAGAATGAGTTTGGGAATCTTTATATCGTTCAAAATGTTAATCAGAACCGCGCATCATCTAAGGCTTCCGTTTCAATAATTGGGCCTCTCTGCATCTGAAGAATAAGAATTGAGACAGTCTGATATGAAACTGTTCTTAATCATTTATAGCACTACATATAGTTATTAATTATGTAAATAAAACAAAAATCTACTAAATACAGTAGATTTTTTTATTTTAAAATGTTATTATAATTCTAATAGAAACGAGGCAATTATGAAAATTTTGACAGAAACGAATGAAGTAGAAAATCGGGCAATGCAGGTCATGAAGCACAAATGAAAGGAATACTTTATTTACGGATTCGGGAAGGATAAAGTTGAAGACAATGCTGGCGGACTAGTTAGAAACTATAACTATGAATTAGAGAGATTATCCAAGGTAGTTGGCAATAAAGAGAAGTTGAATAGCCTAAATCCAGATGCCACTTTCATGAGTTGGAGTAGGAAAACCAAAAACAAGATTCTCGCTAATAAAAAAATCCGTTTTGAAAAGAAGTATAGAACTAAAAGCTCATATAGACCGTTTATATACAAGTATCTTTATTATGATACGGAAATTGTAGAAATGCCAGGACGTTTTAAAGACTTCTTTAGAAATGAAAATAAAGTTATATATGTGAGTGGTCCAGGAGTTAAAAGATAGTTTTCAGCTCTAGATTTTGGCCTAGTTGAGGAGAACACATTTTATTATGTGTATGGCTTTACTTCATTCTCTTACCTCGAATATCTTTGCTCAAAGACAAAGAAAAGTATGCTGAGATAAGTCAAAACTTGGATGATTTACATTTGAATTATGAACACCAACCGAGTTGGGAAGGGGAGACAGTTACTGGCGAAGAATCAGGAAATCTCCGAGTGAAAAAGATGAAGCATCCAAAAGTTAGAAATAGTGAAAGAAAATCGGTCAACGACTTGATGAGGCTTATATTTAATGAAAGTATTACGATTTCTAATATTCCCGAACAAGCTTATGAGTACGTCGTCAACGGCCGCCCTGCGATTGAGTGGATTATTGACCAGTATCAGGTTAAGACAGATAAAAATCAAGCATTACCGATGACCCGAATGATTTTGCATCTGAAAATCCACGCTGTATCTTGGATTTGCTGCTTTATGTGATTACTGTTTCAATGAAGACTGTGGAACTTGTGGCGCAATTGCCGAAGATGGAGGTAATGGATGAGTAAACTTTCAGTTGAGTTTTGGACGATTAGTGTTCCGATTATTGCAACAGCGATTGGAGCGCTTATCAAGATGGTTTGGGATTCCTACTTAGAACAAGCAAGGAGCCGCCCGATTATTTTTATTTCATATAGTAAGGGGCATAAAAATGGCCTATTTTCCCAGTATCTTACCATAAAAAATTATGGACAGACAACAGGTTGGATAAAGAAAGTTGAGATTGAACCTCTTATCGAAAATGATGGGGATGACTTAATGCCAAATACATTCAGCGATTTCAAAAAATTTCCGTTAGCGCCTAATCAAGAATTCACAACTCTTATTTCTGGTGGAATAAATTCAAAGCTGATAGCTGTTGATAACCGAAAATTTAAGATTGTTTATTCCCCAGATTTTCGAAAAAGAAAGTCTTATGTTACTGAATATACCGTCAATGAAAAAGGACTTCCCACAATTTTAGAGGACGGTAATTTCCAAGTTGAGCTTCGATTGGAACAGCAAAATAAGATTTTGGAAAAAATGGTTGACCAACAAAAGGAACTAATAAAATCGCTGGGTAAAAGCTCCTGATTATATTATCGGTGCCTTGAGAAGGGTGGAAAAGAAAAATAAACATTTTAAAAACTGAGCCATAAATTAGTTGTTGAGAGATACTATATGAAAAATGAATTTGACGGTATTAAAAAAATTGTAAATGAAATTCAAGGAGTTCGAGAGTTTGCTGAGGGATACAAAAAGGCGGTTGCTATCAATGTGCTAGATATGTCGTCTATTCTTGCAAAAAACTATCTTCCGAAAATCGCAGAACTGACGAGAAATACTGCGAGAGCAGTCAATAACATGCAGCTAGAGATAGCGAGTCAGGTAAACAAGGCGATACAGGGGATTGTGGCAAGTATTCCTAAAATCAATAGATTTTTTGAAGCCGAAGAATTCAAAAGATTTGCTGAAAGTCTGAGCAAAAAACAAAAATCCAAATTTGTTGACTATCTGGCTAATGATTGGTATATTCCTTTAGATATTTTGCAAGATTTTCCGATTCTGCTTCCTTCTGGAGCTCAATCAGAAATAGATGAGTTTGTTTTGTCAGTCTTTAGCGAATTGAAGCAAGAACACGATGTGGATGTTTTAGATTTTGTTCCCAAAAGCCTGAGAACTTATAAGGATAAGAATACACTGGAAATTTTGCTCCATGAGAATCTGTATAAACAAGCGGTTATTTTCTGTATGGAGCGAATTGAGCGCGTGATTACTACTGCCCAAAGTGTTAATGAGTACAAAAATATAAAAATCAATAGCAAGGGACTTTTGGAATTCAAGAGAATTGTTAAAGAAAAATCTGCTGATAAAGGTTATATCTCGGAAGTTTTTAAAATGCTAGAGGTTGATGAAGACTCAATAAGAATGTTTAAGCCATTTTTCAAATTTCTTGAGGAAGATTCTGAAGTTCTGCCATTGAATCGAAATCTATTCTTCCATGGCTGGATAGAAGAAGAAAAAGTCGATGAATGTTTAGTTATTAAAGCTATTTTAGCATGGGCATTTTTTGAGAAGCTATCTATTGAGAGTCAAAAAGGAAGAGATAAAGTACCGATTGGAATAAGTCGAGTTAAGAAATATCGGAAAAATATGGGAAAAGAAAAGCCACAAACATTTTGACTGTGTCGTAGAATATACTAGAAGTCTGAGTGTTGGTATAGATTCTTGAGGTATTCTCGAGCAGAATTGACGTATTTTTTCGCGGTCTTGTCAGATACTTTAATTCCTCGCTCTTTTAAGACCTTTACTAGGTTTGTAAAATTTTCGTGCTCAAGGATAGTAGCCGAGCTCCTGATATACAGTGGATGCTTCGCGAATTTCATATTTTAGCGAGTTTAGCGCTTTATCAATTTCTTCCCGCACTTCATACTTCAACAAAGTTTCTTCAGGGGGACTACACAAGTTAGGGATAAAGTCGCTAAATTCCTGAGACTTTGTTTTCCCAACTTTATAGTTGATACTGCCACCGTGATGGTAACGTAATTTACGATCGTAGTTTTTATCAATTTTCAGCTCAAAAGTTTCCAAGGCATTGAGAGTGAGTTTTGCTGCCTCTTCGATTTTTAGGTCGAGTTCGTCTAATTTTTCTGGATTCTCAGACGGGGTTTCTTTTGGCAAATTTGAATAAGTTTCTTCTAACTTTTGCAAAGAGCTAGCTTCCAGCTATAGCTCTAAGTTCGTCATTCGTCATCATGGCGTTTTCAATTTTCGACATTTACTTTCCTTCCGCCCAATGAACGGAAAGAAGTTGATCTCGTAAGTTTGATAAAAAGCATATCAAAACAACGGTGAATCACAGAGCTGAGAAGTGACCTAAGTCAATTCTTCCACTGTACTTCAGTCCGTCCGTTTTGATGGCGCCATCAGGACAAATTGTATTTGCAAGTTATCTTGCATAATATAATTATCTCAATTTTAGAGGCGAAAAACTAACTTCCTTGAGTGAGGCGTTGCTTGTAATGTGAAACCTTAGTTTAATGAGGTTTAGGGGGTGAACATGAATAAAACTAACTTTTTTGAAAATGACAAAATTTTGACATACGACAAATTGACATTTAGCTTAGAAGAACTATCAAAAACATTTTGTAAGGTGCTAAACTTTACTGAGGCCAATAAAGTTATATCATATCAGAATTTTATTAGGCTCAAAGAAAGAGAAAAGTTTATGGATTCGGGCTTTCTTACTTCATCAAGTAACATAGTTGAATTTCTTGAAAAAACTTTGGGATTAGAGTTAGATAGGTTGAATAATAATCACAAGAGGAATCAGCTAAATTTGATGATTAAAAAATTGCAAAAACCATCGTAGTTTACCAATTTTAAAGAAACTTTTTATTTACCATTTGTGGAAAATCTTTTCAAATAAGTAATCGCTACAAAACCGCATTAGGACCTAGTTTAAAATCTATTTAATTTGTAAAATAGTAAAGTAATTAGTACTATCTTTCCGAAAAACTAAGACTCTCTTTCCGAAAAACTGTAGCTCTCTTTCCGAAAAACTAAGCTTATTTAATCCTGTAAGTACTTGAAGGAGAAGTTAAAATTATTATATGTTTCATTCTTGATTAGCATTGCTATATAAGACTCTAGCTAATTTTTTTTCTTAAATAATAGTTATAAAACCATAAAAGGTAGAAGCTTTTATGGTTTTTGTTTTATGCATAATTTACAATATCATGCATAAATATACAGAATTATTAATTATAAAAATTAGGAAGAGGAACATCTTGGAAAAAATTACTCTCAATCAGGTTGTTACAAGCCAAAATTTTTATCAATATCCTAAATTATTTACACCCTATCGTGAAAAAAATTCTGAGGGAGAAGTAGTAAGAATTGCATCAAAATATATACGCATGAAAAATGAAGCTAAAATTTTGTATACCTTTTTAAAAAATCGTTTCGAGCTTTCGATTATAAATAATTTTGTTGATGAAAATGAATTTGTTTATGTTATTGCAACGGTTGAGGAATTAAGTGATGTTTTGAGCTGTTCAAAAAGAACAGTAATTACCTTAAAAAACGAGCTTAAAGATTTTGGGTTGATTGAAGAAGTAAAGCAAGGATTGAACAAACCCAATCGAATTTATGTTGGAAACCTTGATGGTACTCAGTTGGAGAAGACAATTATTGAAAAGAAGAAAACCCCAACAACCCCTAAAATAAAGGATGTGAGCGGAGGTGCAAAATTTGCACCTCCAGAGGGTACAAATGCTGCACCTCAAGAGATGCAAAAAAGTCAACCAAGTTATATTGAATCTAGTCATGAGGATGAGGATGAAATAAATAATAAGGCGCTTCAAGAAAAAATCCAAAAAATTCAAGATCAAAAAATTAAAATTATAATTACCAAAATTCAAAAAATGAACTTGCCTGGCAATAATTCAAAAATATTAATTTGTAATGAAATCCTAAATGAATTTGAAGAGGGTCAGGATCCTTTACTTATTAACATATTCTTTGACGAGGCCTTTAAATATACGACAGATCATTTACATGATTTAAAATATTTTGGAAAATATCTTGTCGAAAATATGAAAAATAAAAATCAGCTAAATCTTTTGGAAAACAAAAAAAATCAAATTGAGAAAGACAACTTGAAAAATTTACCTCAAATTCCTGTAACGGGTCCATGGTCTAAAACAGATACAAAATCAGCAGCCAAACGAACTGAAGAAAAAAATACAAATGTATTGACGGATGAAGAGGTGAAGGTATTTAAAAGACGACTCGAAGTAATCGGCAAGTAAGTTATTTTTTATCCGTACGGCCGACAAGATAATCAAGCGAAACATTGTAAAAATCCGCCAGTTGAATCAGTTTATCCAGCTTAATACCACTAGATCCATATTCAAACCGTTGATAAGAAACTTCTTTGATGCCTAATAAATTAGCGAGTTCAGTTTGTTTTAAACCCTTGTCTAGTCTCAGTTCTTTTAATCTTTCAGGGATCTTAGTCATTTTGCATCTTTCTAATTGACACTACATAATAAGTAGTGTATAATAATAACATAGACTACTTAATACGTAGTGGAATGTGTAAAGGAAAATATTTTGAAACGAATTAAATTGATTCAAGCAAGAAATTTAAAAAAAATAACGCAGAAGGAAATGTCAGAGAAGCTAAATATAACTGAAATTTCTTACCAACGAATTGAATATGGAACTCAAAATCCAAAACTTGAGACCTCATTAAAAATCAGTGAAATTTTAGGTAGAACCGTGAATAATCTTTTTTAAATATCATTGACAATTATAGCATAAGACAACTTTTATAAGTTGGGGATTAAGACGTCCCATACCCTACATGATTATCATTTTTGATAGATGGGAGAGTATGAAGCTTAAAGCAATTAGAGACCCAAGTAAAGTATATTTCTTACGAGTAGTGGTTTAACCAGGTTCGACTCCTGATACTCGCTTAGCTCAATTTGTGAGCTAATTGTCCGTTGACAACTGAATAAACACCAGCCCCCTGATTAGCGCATCTATGGGGAAAAGAAATAGACAAGGGAGCTGTGTATGTTGGAGAGAACAAACCCACCCCCTGATGCTAACCAGTACGTCCCTGTGCGACAAGATCAAACAAACGATACAACGAGTTCGAGGTAAACAAAGACTATAAACCTTGTGTAAAAAACACCACGAGGGACTACGTGTCCTTCTAGCAAACCTGTAAATTCAGGTATTTCGGAATTCCTAAGGAGGAGGCTTTATGCACGAAATTAAGATTAATGACTTACGCTCCTTTGCCAAAGCTGGCAATTCAACGGTCAAACTCGATAGCTATTATCATTATGAAATAGCTAAAATCAAGAAAGATGGAATCTATGTTTCTGGTGGAACTATTTTTATTGACGGACGACGCACAGAATTAAAAACTCAAGTTCCTTTTTATGAAATCTATAAACACATTGATACGATTAAACAAGGTCGTGTGCTTCTTGCAGAACGAAGAGCTGGAAAACTTATCGGAACTTGGAAGTATGAGCAGATGATCGGAGAAATGGACTAAGTCATGAAAATATTAACAATTAATGTCAACAAAGGCGGCGCTGGTAAAACAACGCTGGCACATAACTTAGCAGAATATTTTGCACTTGATTCTAAAGTTTTACTGTTCGATTTTGATGATTCAGCTAACTTGACACACCGCTATGAAGAGTTTGATGGTATAAAAAATACCGTAATCAAGCTCTTTGATGGTGGGGTGGATGAACCTATTAAGCTAAGTGCGAACTTATCGCTTTATGCTGGAAGTTCGCAAGTAGAGCAACTAAAGGAACAACTAAATTCTCGCAGACGACGTGAATATCTTTTTGGAAAATGGCTCGGCGAAAATTATGATCGTTTAGAAAGTGAATATGATTATCTTGTTATAGATACAGAAAATGATGAAGGTATTCTCACCGTGAATGCTTTAATTGCTACCGACATGGTTTTAGGCATTGCTGAAGCTTCAAAAGATTCAGTAACCGCCCTGGGACGGCTCAAAAAATTTGTTTCAGAAATCAATCAAGATTTTGAACGAAACATCACGCTTAAGTTTGTTGCGAATAAAATCAATTTTGCAGAGACAGCTTCTAAGGACCTTTTAGATGCTTTGGAAAGTTATCCTGAGTATTTAGGTTACTTGCCTCGACGCACCGTTCTTGCAAATGATGTGGCGCTCGTCAATCAACCTTTTAATAAAGTGGATGATGAGACGTATGCTATTGTGATTGGGCTCTTTGAAACGATCAAACAAGAGCTAGATAAGGCAGGCGAAGATGGCGAATAGATTTAGTGACTTTTTAGAAAGTAACACATCAAAAGAGAAGATTTTAAAAACTCCTCAATTCACCTCTAAACCTTTAGAAACTTCAAAAGTAGAAAAGAAGAAAAGTAGAAAAGTAGAAAATTCTACACTGAAGTCACAAAAGATTTCAGCTGAAGCCTTTGAGAAGTTGGTTATTTTAAAACACGCCACTGGAAGAAAACAAATAGATTTACTAGAAGAAGCCATCAATAATCTTTTTGCTGAGTTATCACTTGAAAACCAAAAAGTTCGTGCTCTTCAAGTGATTTATCAAGATGAAAAAACTGTTGATAATAGGCAAACAAGTATAGATGATTTTCTATAAAACGAGTCAAATAATTTAGAAAAAAAGACTACCTGAACAATTACAGATAGCCTTGCCTAAAGGTTTGGCACAATTATTATAGCACAGTATTTTATGATGAAAAGGAAATATATAGTGATTATATTTCCTTTTTATTTTTTATAAAAATAAGTATTTAGTTGAGGTGGTGAAATGATAAAAGAAATAAAATATAGAATCAGTTATTGGAAAGAAAGGTGGAGCTATAAATACATTAGTACTTGGAAAATCTTATATTATATTGTCATTTTTTTACTTGGTTTAGGATTAGTTTTAGGAGAGACGTTCTTTCTCTGCATTGTGATGAAACTAGACTTTTTGGATACTTTGATAAAACTGATCATCAGGATCGGCTTTATCTCTCTTTGGCTTGGTCTAATAACACTTGTGCTTTACATCCATAATAATAGGTAGGGGTATGTATATGGAAAAAGAGGAAATTGAAGCATAATGAATAGAATGACAAAGAAAATTAATAATTATTTTGATAAGTGCCAGCTTCCGCTATCAGTAATAGTTTTGGTTGGCGGATTATATGCCTATTTAGCTTTTGCAATGGTTGTAACTATCTTGGATATGTTTCATATATATATATTTTCAGCTTTTTTTAACTATTGACCAGTATACATACAGGTTCAAGAATGAAGGATAAAAATTAGAAGGGGCTCGATAACATGAAAGAATATACTTCACGGAGAACGAAAAGACTTCAAGATAAACTTTTTGAAAGTAGACAAAAAGATTTAAAAATTCAAAGAAAACTCTTAGAAGATTCAAGAAATGGTGGGAAAAGCTTGCTAAGCCAAATTGAGATCGAATCAGAAAATCAGAAATGTTCAAAAAAGGAAATAATTGTATATACGGTTGAACTTACTGTTTTGCTTATTGGGCTTGTGCTTGTTGTGTTTATTTTTCTTGCTCACAAAGCAAATGTATTTAATTTATTGGAGTTGGAACTTGGACTCTTATCTTTATTAATCATTACAGTTTTTTTCTCCTCTTTTATGGAGTAACCAGGATAAAAATAGATGAAATTATAGCAAAAAATGAACCTAGAAAGAAATAGAAAGGAATAGAAAAAACATGGCCAATAAAATTCAATTTCAATTCACAACAAACGGCCTGCTGATGGACTCACATGGTGAGATTGAATTTTCGCTTCCGAAAAATGGAATTTCCTACTCAAAAGAAATGCACAGGGTGAAACTCTATTTTCTAATGAATGAAAATTTGATTCAAGCTTGGGATTATAACGAATCTGATGATCGTATTATTCTTAAAAATGGATATGAAGTTGGAATAGGAAATGAGTTATTTGATTCAGCTGGCAACTTTATTGCTTTGACGGATAAAATTCATAAGAGCAAAAAAACAAAAGCGGTGTTCACTTTTTCAGGCTTAGTCAATTCTTTTGTGAGAAATCCAAAAGTAAGTACTGAAGAAAATGAGTTATCAACAGAGACAAGTAACTCTCAATATCAAGACGAATTACTTTACGAGCAATTTCTCAACTCGCTAGGCAACTTGATTGACTTTTACAATCGAAAACAAGAGAAAGCCTCAGTAAGACTTTCTCACTTGAATCAGACCCTTTTAGAAACAGAACAAAATAAGAATAATCTTGAGGATAAAATAGATTCAACTATTGTTGAATTAACTCAGATTAAGCTTGCCTTGGAAAACAAAGCAAACCAAACAGCTTCGCAGCCCGCCATAAGGGCTTTAATAAAGGTTGAAGGAGGAGAATTATGAATGAAACAACTGATGAGTTAGCTGGATTACTGATTGGAGCTACAATAGTTTCCAGTGTTATTTTTGTTCTCATCTATTTTGGCCCTCAGCTTCAAACACTTTGGAACTCATTTATTCAAAGTTCACGGCCAAACTTTTAACTTTAAGGAAGAGACGACGGTCTCTTTTTTAGTACTCAAAAAACGAAAGGAAAAATAAAACATGGATGAAAGTTCAAGTAACCTTGGGTTGATCTTAATTAGCCTCACGGCTGTCTTTGCGGTAGGAGCCGTTCTTATTCTTGCCTTCCCACAAATAGCTACTTCAATTGTAACTTATCTAAAAAGCCAATTGCCTGTCTAAAAACACATTACATCCTGTTAAAAGAAGAGACGACGGTCTCTTCTTTTAATTTCATAAAATTATTGTAAAAAAATAAAACGAAAGGATTATTTATGGACACAACTCCTTCAACCTTTATTAAAGCCCTTATGGCAGGCTTATTTGGCATCTCACTTATATTACTTTTTGCCTTTGCAATCAACTATGAAAAGACAAACAACTTTGTGCAGTATGCCAATGGTGCTTTACAACGAGGTGCTACTCTGGATGAAATTAATGAAACATCTCAACAGGAGTACAGCGGCAGCTTCACTGTTTCGAATTTAAGATATCTGGAAGGAAAATCTCTTGGAGATGACCTTACGTATACGATAACTCAAACCTTATGGTTGCCAACCTTTTCTGGAAGTACACCAAAAAAATCATTGTTTACAACAACTACTGAAGAAACGACACAAGTTTTATCTCGCTATTAGGTTGCTTTTAGTAAGGAGTTATGCTTGCTGTAATTGTTTAAACATCTTGCCCAAAAGTAGAAAAGTAGAAAAGTAGAAAAGTAGAAAAGTAGAATTTACCACTTTCTTGAAAGGAAGAGAAAAATCTTAATGAGAAATTTTTTAAAATTTAAAAATCAAAAATCGCCTTCCATAGAGCAATGGAACGACAAAGAGAACTTTGTAAAAACTGAAGCACCCAAAACGGAAATACTTGAAAGTGAAGAAACACAAGAGGCTGCTGATTTTATTGACACTTTAAAATCAGAAACGCTTTTTGCTTCTTCCAAATATACCTGGAAGTCTAAATTGCTGACAATGAGTAACGAGGAAGCAGAAGCGCTTCGGAAACGTAAAAATATGGCCTTTGAAGCAGATATAGCGACGGATACCTCTTTGTTTGATGACATGCAAGAGAAACGTCGTATCGTTAAATACGTGGATGACTTTATCGTTAATAAATATGCTTCTTTGAAGTTAGAAGCTTTTGATAACATGGAAAAACGTTTAGAACTACGTGATATTTTAAAGAGTGATGCGCCTCGTTTAACGGCTTTTCCAAATGCAGTGCTTGATGAAATTCTTGAAGAATCTGTAGGGCTTGGAGTTATTGAGCGAATTGCCCGCAACAAGACAATCTCTGAAATTAATTATAACGGTACTGAGCTGATTGTTGAATCCAATGATCAAAAAGAAGTGAATCAGACGGGTGGTTATGTTGATGGTGATTATATTCAACGATTAATAATTGGCTTTGCAAGTACGATTGGAAAAGATTTTAATGAGTCTCACCCTATCATAGATTTAGTTTTTAAAAACTTCCGTGTTAGTGGCGTTCATAAGATTGTAGCAAATGGGACACCAACCATTTCAATTCGTGTTTCGCAACCAGGAATTATGGTGACAGAAGCCATCATCGAGCAAATGAGTAATTCGGTCATTGCTAATTTAATGGCTGGCTTAGTCTTAGCAAAATGTAATATAGTCGTTTGTGGCGAAACTGGTTCAGGAAAGACTGAAATGACAAAGCGTCTCCTTTCTTACATTCCCTTTAACGAAAAAATATGTTTGATTGAAGACGTTTTTGAAATGCACGCCAAGGAAATTTTCCCTGATGCGGATGTGGAGTCGTGGGTAGTGACAGAAAATGCAGATGCGTCGGAATTACTTTCCACGGCCATGCGTCATGATCCAACATGGGTGGCGGTGACAGAACTACGTAAAGGCAAGGAAGCCAATCAATGGCACCAAGCGCTTCGCTCAGATCATAGCTCAATTACATCTTTACACGCCGCAAGCGCACTTATGATCCCCAATAGGGTAATGGGAATGATTGGTGAAGTGAGAAATATACAGGAAGAACGAACTGAAGATGAAATTAAGAGTTTACTGAATATTGGAATACATATCAAGTTTAGATGGATCGAAGGCCATAAGCGTCGGTGGATTGCTGATATTGTTGAGTTTCGCAGTAAAGCAGAAGGTGATTCTATTGTCATTTTTGAACAAGACATGGATGCTAAAGGAAAAACGACTTCAAAAATGCAGCCTATTTCAAAAGATTTATACAAAAGGCTAGCTTCGTCGGGTTTCAATTTATCAAAATATGATCAATTAATTAGCAATTATGAAAAGTAGAAAAGTAGAATTTTCTACTTTTTTTGTTTTGGAAGGAATAACTAATGGCTAGAAATTATAATTTAGAAGAATTAAGGGCCTTAAGTTCTGCCTTTGGAGAGAAAGAAAGTCAAACGAAATTCAATACGTTTATTTTCTTACCATTTGGCATTTCAATGGGAACCTTTTACATATTCCTAACGCCTCTCATCCCCTTTAAAAGTCCGATTGACTTCGTTTTAGTTATCTTTGGACTCTTGTTTGGTGGATTAGGTGCGCTATTTGGATGGCGACAATTATTACCTCAAATTGTCGAACGTGACTATCAACGTAAGCAATTCAATGAGAAACATCGATTTGTGAACACGCTGACGCAGCTCATGGTAGATGAACAACGCTCTGTGTGGTTGTGTTTAAAAAGTGTTTCAGAACGTGTTGACGGACAATTTAAAACAGATTTAGAAATACTTGTGGCCCGTCTGAAAAATCCTGATGAAGCAGAAACAAGAGCAAGTTTTTCAGAATTTTCAGCCCGTTATAAAGACGATATTTTTTTTGTTCAGTACGTTGATGAACTCTCTTCCTCTTTTTTAGAAGGCCGTGGAAATTTCAAAACACTTCAAGAGCTGAAAGATTCCTACAATGATATAAAGTTAAAACAAGAAGCCTTTTACACACGAAAAAAGGCAGTGCTTAGCATGGCCTTTAAAGTTTATTTTTCTCTCTTAGGCTTTGTGATGGTCTTTCATTTCCTACCACCTATAGCATCGGTTTATGCGCCAGTATTTAGCCACAGCATTTTAGGTTGGATAGATTTTAGTCTATTTTATGTGATTATGCTTTGGTTCTTTAACAAACTTTCAATAGGTTTCTTCGATGATAATCTATTGCAAATGCAGAAATAGAGGAGAATAATTTGAAAATATTTGTAAGGAAAAAACAAAAAAACATCAATCAAAAGGTTAAAAGACGGAAGCAAGAAAGTGACTTTTGGCTTTATTTCATTTCGTCCAAGTCCCGAAAAATGGCCTTAAATATGAACGAGACAGAAGAAACAATTATTCGATGGTCCAAAAAACGGTTGCTTTCTTGTATGGTTTTTGCGGTTGTGGGAATAATTTTAGTGATCACTAAGTTATTTGGAAAGTTTGGCTTTATCATGGGCCTCGGCTTACTACTCTTTAGTTTGCTTTATTACTTTATTCAGAGCCGCTCGATTGTGTCTCAATTCAAACAGTACCGATTTTTACAGCAAGTTGAATTTTCTAAGTTTACGAGAATTTTAATTCCATATTTGCTCAACGAAAATAATCAATCACTCTATGCATGTCTACAGAAGGTAGATATTCGTTTAGGATTGATGTCTAAACCAACGTTGAATGCATCCCAACGAGGAAGTAAAAATCCAAAAACGGGTAAAAATCAAAAGCACACATTGAAATACACCCGTCAAGAATGGATGCGTCGGATTACCGTTCAATTTGAAGTAGGTAAAAAAGAATATAAAGTGATGACACTTTTGAGCCTTTATCTTAAACAGCTCATGCTTAAAATAAGAGACAACTCAAACGATATTCAACCCTATATTGAATTTGCTAATCTGACTTCGGGGTCTCAAGAGGCTCGTACCTTCATGGAGAGCCTTTTTTATTACTCACAAGCGAGCAATGATGCATCTGTCATTAAAGAGTTATCCTCGATGTCAAACAAACAACTCTTTCTAGTTGTAGATGAAGTGGTTAGACAAAAAGTTAAGTCAATCTCATGGATACCTAAAACAATGAGTGCGTTTGTGGCCATTCCACTCCTTGGTATTATGGGGTCCTATGTCGTACATATGTTCATGACCTTTCTTAAACAATTATTGCATTAAGAAGGAGATGTTATGAACAATATCGTAGATATACCCTTCAAATGGCTCTTAATGACTATGACTGCTTTACTAGTCATTTTCTTAGTTCTCCTAGGCTTTCAAATTTCAGACACCTCAACGGTCAATGCAAGAGTGAGTGAAATCATTCAAAATGAAGGAGGTGTGAATGGAAAATCTTTGATAGACATTGAAAATTATCTTCAGTCACAAAATTCATCAAGCGTTACTTATCGTTTAAAAACTTATGATAATACAATTTATTTTCCTAATGTTTTTCAGACAAAATATATCAACGAAGGTCAACCTGTAAATGCGTTAATAACACCTGATTTGCCAAGCGGATACGGTTTAGCTGCATATGGAACTGAAGTTGGTTATACGTTAAACTTTGAAAGTACGGGTGGTTTCTTTTCTATTCTTCAGTCTTTGGGAGGAAAAATTTCATCTCTAGTCTTGCCACTGAAAAATAATGTAGTAATAAAAAGTAATTTTCATGACATTCATTCTCTTGATCCTTACTTTCTCGTTTTTGAAGATAATTCGACTGTTTGGGCTCAATCTATTAAAACAAATAAAAATGATAATTTTTCTTGGGCGATTGATGAAAACGGAAATACTCACGTCTGGTCAACCAATGGAACATCTCCAATCAATTTTAAAGATGGCACTTTGGACTTAGCAAACAACTTGCTGATCAAAACAATCACTTTTGATACACCTGTGATTGGCACTAATTTTTCAAAACTCTTTTTTAATGACAAAGCACTTACCACTGTTGATTTTTCTAACGTCGATAGCAGTGGCGTGACGGATATGTCTTATATGTTTGATGGAGATTCAGCACTGACCAGTCTTGATTTAAGTGAATTTGACACCTCAATGGTCACGAATATGGCATTTATGTTTTACCAAGTGAGTGGCTTACAGAGTTTAGATGTGTCACATTTTGATACCTCGAAGGTATCAAATATGTCAAGCATGTTTGCTGGCATGAGTAGTCTTGAAAAGATTGAAATTAACAACTTTGACACTTCAAACGTAACAAACATGTCAAGTATGTTTGCTTCAGACACTACTTTAAATGAATTGGACCTGTCACACTTTAATACTTTAAATGTGACAGATATGAGCTATATGTTTGCAGGATTAACTTCCCTCGTCAATCTTGATTTATCAAGCTTGGACACATCATCACTTATTAATTTTGAAGGTTGCTTTAGCAACACTTCAGCTTTAGTTTCTTTATCACTTGAGGATTGGGACTTTTCAAAGGTCAATAATTTAATTGATAGCTTTGCTTATGATTCAAGTTTGAATAATGTGGATTTAACTGGTGCTACATTTCCAGCTGCTCCCTTACCCAGCAATCAAAGCAGTGGCTTCTCAACAAATATTTCATCTTTAGCTGCAACACAGCTTTTGCCAATCACGGGCGTTAAGTAGAAAAGTAGAATTTTCTACTTTTCTACTTTTTATATCAAAAAGAAAGGAAAAAATATGCGAGGAATACTAGGCATGATTGGTGGCTTCTTGGCCATTATGATGCTTGGACTTTGGTTCTTCTTCATGCAAGTAGACAATAACAACTCAAATGTTACGACTCAAGCCATGAACACAGCTATTCAAGCCGCAAGTATTGCATCAAGAAATACAACTTCAAAAAGTGAAACCTTGACTCAAAAAACGGCCATGTTTAAAAGTTTAAATGCTTATATGGCCAGCTATTTTGACAGTGTGAATGTAAACAGTAGGCCAGACAAACAACAGAATAGAGACAACACTTCTTTTGACTTCCTATTAACCTCTGAAGATGAGGTTAAAGTGATTGATGGTGTTGCAAATCCAGTTTCATCTGATCTGACGGTTCCAATTGCGGTCAAAGCAGTTAAAATACATTATGTGGACAGTAAAGGAATAAATTATGTGGCAACAAGTGCCTTAACAGGCGCAAGCATCACAAAAATAAACACTCCTTTCGGTTTAAACACCCCTAACTTTCCAGTCCCTCTTGGAACCTTAGGTACTTCGCTTGCGAGTTTAGAACCTCAATATGGCAACCTTTTCTATGATGCAGGCAATTTAAGTTTAAGTTCAAGTTCAAGCATCAAAGAAAGCCAATCTTCGGACACTGTAACTACTAAAATCACCAATGCTAATGGTGGGAGTAGCAACTTAAATCAAATCATCCCAGTTGAAGCTTATGAGCCTGTCATCACAAGTCCTAAACAAGTGACGATCATTGCAGGACAGGATATTCTCACTCAAGCAAGTGCAAAACAACTTGGTCCGAATGGCACAACCAATTTAACGGTAGTTTCTAATGCTATCAATAACTCAATTGCTGGTACGGTCTTACAGAGCTTAACGGCCACAAACACCGTGACAGGAGCAACAACAAATTTTGTTCGACAACTGGTTATTCTACCTGACTTAGCCGTAATTACAGTTAAAAACGCTTCTGTCGGGACCTTTGCATTAGGCTCTGGTGTTCCTTCAATCAGTACACTACTTTCAGGGGTGAAAGCAACGCTGCCCCTAGAAGGTAATGCAAACTATCTTATTACTGTTTCTACTTCAAATGTGAACCCTAACGTGCCAGGTACCTATACCCTTACCTATCAAGTCATAAGCCCTGTAAGTTCAGCCTTTGTGGCAACGACTACACGGACGATTACTTACCAATGAAAGGAGAAGTAAGATGAAAAAAAACAAAATAAATAAATGGGTCGTTGCTATTACGGCTGTAGTGCTTGCATGTTTAGTTCTTGTAGGTATCTTAGTGATTCCTCCAAACTCAAATAAACAAGCCACCAAAGAAGCGGAACAATCTTTAGCACCAGGGCAAACAATTACAGGCTCAAACCCTAACGTGCCTTCAAACACAAGTTATGGAACTCAAAATTCTTCCACCCTTAAATCTGGGGGCCTTTCAGGAATAGGTAACACATCTCAGTCAAAAAAGGAAAAGAATAGTAAAAACAATGCCAACACGAATAACTATGTGTCCATCTCGCCTAAAGATACCAAAACGATAATGACAGGAAAAACAAATCAAGTACAAACACAATTACCTGATTCACCAAGTCAGAATCAAACTAATTCTTTTTCTGATAAGACAGTCACGGCTATTGAAAAGCAAGTAGATTCAAACCCAACTTACTTGAAGAAGTTGTCAAGTGATCCACGAAATGTTGAGGTGCAGCCTTTAAAATTAGAAGATTACAGCTATATGGTTTCAAACAACCAAGTCTTAATCACTACCACTAAAGATGGCACCAAGACTTTCACCCCTCTTTCCAGTCCTTCAGATTGGGCTTTATTAAAGCTCAATTCAACACTTAATTCAACTGATTATCTTACATTAGTTAAATATTTCAACACAGTGAACGATTATTTAGTCAAATATCAAATTTCCCTCGTTCAAACTAACTAAAAGAGTCCTTATATACTTAAAAGTGACAATTTATTATTAAAAATATGATTTTATATGAATATATTGACTATACGTATATAAAATATATTGACTATGTGTATATAAGTTGGTATAATTTAAGTATAAATAGGGGGTTCAAAATGGTTTCTGTATCATTAAATTTTAAGATAGAAAAAGACTTGAAAGTAGAATTTCAAAAATTGGCAGAGTCAATGGGTTTAACAACTACCTCTATGTTAACTATGTATATGAGGCGTTGTGTAGACGATCAAGCGATTCCATTTTTGCTAGAAAATCGTAAAAAAAACGAATAAAGAGTTAAAGCTAAAACAATTAATTAGGGAGTTTATTTAAAAGTGTTATAAGGGAAGTTGTGAAAGCTATGAATTTTGAGCCAGATTACTACAAGAGATTGGGAATTTCAGAAAATGCACCTGAAGAAGTGATAAAGGCTTCTTATCGGGCCTTGGCTAAAAAATATCATCCTGATGTCAATTCATCTGCTGATGCGTCTGAAACATTTAAAAAGTTAACAGATGCTTTTGATTGTTTGAGTGATTCAAAAAGACGTCATGATTATGATTCTTATTTGATGAAGCATAAATTTGAAAATGGAGAGTTCGCAAAATCGGATGGCCCACTTTTTTACTCTCAAGAGGTAAAAGTAAAGAAAAGCCCCTGGCGAGTTTTTCTTAGTGTTTTATGGTTTATTATTGTAACAATTGTAAATACTCCAATCTATCTCATGCGTTTAGTGGTAAAATTAATTAAGTATTTGTTGTTGTGGATTGTTTTCTTTTTAGTATGGTCCTTTATTGTGATGGGATTATCTTCGATTGTTTATTATCGAAATTTTTCGTTGTTAGATTTGCCAAAAGGATCTTTTGTTTCTAATGTAGCTAACGTAATTTACGTAGTGGTAGCAGCTATTTTGGGTATTTATTTTATCTACTTAGCTATCAGAGAAACATTCATAATTGAAAACAGCCCAAATATAGAGGGAAATAAAAAATGAAAAAGAAAACAATTATTATTTCTGCTGTAGTAGCTGCCCTCGTTCTTGGTGCGAGCTTAACAGTCAATGCGGTCGTGCAAAATCAAGCACAGGCTCACGCAAAAATTGTCGCCAAGCAGAAAGCAGCAACCCACAAGAGATTGCTTGAAGAAGCCGCTCAGGCGGCTTACAAGCTTCAGTTAGAAGCTGCAAGTAACTCGGTTGCTAAAGCTGAAGCTTCACACGCACAAACTGATGTGAACGCCTCAGAAACATTGGTTAAACAATTAAAAAATGCAAATGTTAAGAGTTTGCAAGTTCGCCTAGATGCCGTGAATAAGGCTATTGCGGACAAAGCTGCGGCCGATGCCAAAGCGGCAGCTGATGCTGCAGCGGCAACACTTGCAGCACAACAGGCCGCTCAGCAGCAAGCAAACAAAGTTTCGACAAGCTCGACGTATGTTGGTGGAAACAGCAGTTCTTATTCTTCAGGAAATAGTTCATCTGGATCAACCTCTTACAATCCGCCAGTTTCGACAGGTTCAGATTATACACCTCAATCTCCGCTTGATTTAAGTAACCCTGGTTCACTTGTTGCCAAGTAGCCTTTTTATAAAAATATCCCTATATACTTTGAAATCTCTAACAAGAAGTTGGAGATTTTTTTGTACATTCATGAAATGAAGGAGAAAAGACCAAATATGAAATATAAAAAAGTCGTTCACTCATTGCTAGCTTTCTTAGCAATGTGCTTGCTTATTCATGCCCCAACACTGGTTAAGGCAGACTTTTCAAGTGCTACTGCCTTCCCAACTGCGAGTTCTGGTGGGGGAGGATCCTCTTTTAGCATCTCACAACTAACGATTAAACAAGCTGCTTTTTATTATCATCACATAAATGATTCTGCTCAAGATATTGCCAATGAGAATACTTGGTTGGCTCAGGCAGGCGTTTCGGCTCCAGACTATGGAAAATTCGTTGTTCTACAATGGTATTCAGTTGCAGGAGTTGGCAACTTTCCAATTAAATATCTTTCTGTAGTTACAGGATCAAGTGGAATTTCAACAGAATTTCATACAACGCAAGCAACAGTAAATAGTTCAAGTGGATTTACTTGGGCCAAAATGAAAAGTCTTTCTGGTGCTCAAGATGAAATCAACACTTTCAACGGCAGCGGCTATGGCTTAGCTTCAGGACCAAATAATAGTTACTACGGGGCGCCTATCAATGGCGCTTTAAATTTTTCAGGCTATTACAGTCTCTATGCAGGTCCAACAGCAGGGCAAAACCTTTTCGGTGGAAGTATTCTTTGGCAAGGCAATCAAATTATACAAAACCTGATCGCCAATGCTTCTTTGGATGCTCCTGTTCAAGGAACCGCTTCTGCAAAGCCAACAGGGATCTCTCTTCAAAAAACGGCGACGGACGCTACCAATGGTCAAACAACAGCCACTGAAGAGACCACAAAATCAGCGAATGATACTATTGACTATTCTATTAAGTTTGGCTTTGCGAATGCTTTATCACATGCTTATAACAGCACAGCAAAATATCATGACAGTTCAAATACCGCATACGATATTACAACAACCGAACAAGCCTTTCAATCTGTCACTACGATAACAGACAATTTGCCAGCAGGATTTGTCATCAATGCAAGCAATCCAATTACCATTACCACAACAGATGGAAATAAGGTCAACCTCACGAGCAATTCCATTCCAAGCATTACAACCAACATGACTTATAATGCCTCGAACGATTATGCATACTACAAAGTGAATGGCCAAACCATTACAATAACTTACGTCTCAGGAGACCATCCAAGCAATAGCCAATCTCCTTCAACTTTAAATATTGGGACGGCTGTAATTCACGGAAAACTTGACCCAAGTCTATTACCAAGTTCCGACCCAAGTAAACCCAATGCAAATTTTGATCTTACTTCAGGAGTTGGTTCAATTTCTAACAGTGCCAGCTCAAGTGAAGTAGTCCAAGAGTTTGATCGGAGTGCCTCCACCAGCAATACAACCTCGCAAGCCTTACTTAACACCTCAAGCGTACCCTGGGGAAATCCAAATGGCACAACGACAACAGCCACTTCAAACACTGTAAAACTTGATATTCAAGCACATCGTGTTTATGGAAACTATTTCAAAGATACTGTCAATTATGCAAATAATAGTTTGAGCTACAGCCCAACAGGTAATCCGTTGGGCACCATTGCACAATCTGATGGAACTCTGGCCAGTGCTTTTGCATCTCATTGGATTTATCCAGGACTGACAGTTAATTTTTCTGTCCCTAGCAGTCAACAGGTCACCAATACGGTTTCACCGACTTATGATTTAAATATTCCAGGTGTTGTGCAAACGACAAATGGAGCCTCCTTGAGCTACAGTAATTCAAGTAATACTGTGGTTTCAGGCGGACAGGAAACAGTCACAGACCCGACTTATATTTATACTCCTGGTCAAAAAGTCCAAGATATAGAATGGAATCCAGCAAAGCCTTTGACAGATTCAGGTGCCACTACCTACACTATGACAGGTGCAGGACTAACTCTTGGAAATTGGGGATATAATTCAAATACAACGGCTGTGTATGCAAATTTTGATGCAGCTGCATCGAGAAAAATTCCAATTAGTGCTGTGTCAGGTGGTAAGACACTCGTTAATTGGGGGGGAGCGCCTTATTCACCGAGAAGTAATCAAACAATAACGATTGCTGGAACTGCTGGATATTATGATGCAGATGGCTTTCTGGGAGACCCTGTGAGTGTGACTTTTACACTCACTACAACAGGTCAATTGAGCCTTAGCTCTGCGATTCCTACTGGATCAACCGCCATTAGCCTATTTGGTGTAAGTTTAAAATGGACGGTTGGACAAGATCCAATCAATACCACAACCTGGAAAGATAACTTCCCAGGTGGCACACTTTCAGGAAGTGCCTTTGGTTCAAACTACACAATAGGATGGAGCGTGGCACATGGCACGGCAACAAATTCAAATTCTGTTGAAACCATTACAGTAAATGGTGGCTGGGCAGCAGGCTCATCTCCATCTGTCGGCGCAGGTGGTGGCGGACATTTGGACTCGAATGCTGGTAATTATTCTGGCTGGGTATATCCCAATTTCAGTGGGACTTGGGTTCTGTATAATTATGCCGTCACAAACAATGGATTGGTTTGGGGCAGCAACACTGATTATTCAGTGAGCTGGGCAGGTAACCCAATTACAATTGCGCCAGGGTATTACGAAAATGCTTCGCCTGTCCGACTAACTATTGGAACAAATGGTCTCTTAAATCTTGGAAGTGGAGCTGATCCGAATGCGCCCCTTCTCACATTTGGTGGCTATTCTCATGTTACTCAACTGATTGGTGGCACGAACTATCTTGGCCCTAATCAAGCGGTGCAAACATCTAGCTTAAGTTACACCATGTATCACAACTTCTGGACTCAAGTAGGGGTAACTGTTCCAGGTCTTCCAGCGATTGCGCTTTCTGCTGTTAATACGGGTGGTTATGCGCAGTCCACTTACACGACTTCAGGTTCTTACACCTACCAAGATGGAAGTGATACCTGGACAGGTGGAACAGTTGTTACGACACCTGGCCAAAGTGTTGAAATTCCTAACACTCAATCAACAACAGATAAAATCTTAAGTCCAAATGTAATTCTTAATAGCTCCATGTATACTTCAACCTGGTATCACAACGTGAAAGACATTGCAGGAAATACGCAGTCCTTTGACCATCTCACGAATCTTCAGACAGGTAAGGATGAACCTATTACAATCACGAATGGCACCTACTCATATACAATGCCTGATTTTGATGGAGTGATTTCTATGTACTATGGCCAGAAGGCTGAGCTTGTTAATGTGAACCATTATACAGACAGCACTAATGCGGATGCTTCACTTTGGAATAAGAGTTTTGACAACAATGAAGTTCCAGGTACTTTGGCCACTCGTGATAGCATTAGTAACATTTATACAGGCAAAGCTCCTAAGCAAGAAGCTTATCTTCTTTATGAGGGGCAAGACTTCGCAAATTCTGACAACTCAGGCTTGGGTTACACGCCTTCAGTTGCATCTATCTATCAAACACCTTCCGTTGGCAGTGCAAATTTGTGGAAGTTAGTACCTGCTTTAAATCAAACGACTAACTTCGGTTTTAATTCAGGAAGTAGCCCTAAAGTGGTCACTGGCAACTACACTACTAATGTTTTAACCCTTCAGTATCAAACCGCAGCTGCCGCTTTGGATAAAGCAGCAGTAACAATCAATGCGGACCAAATCACCATCGATACGGCCGATGCATCATCTGGCTTGCCTTTCAAACTTAATTTGACAGGTAAAGCCAATGAAATGTTACTTAATCTGATACGAAGTAAGACACCAGGTTTCAGTCTTGATAATTATAATTACAGGATTGATATACTCGACCAGGATTTCAACGTTGCCTATTCTAAGGTCATGACACCAAATAGCGCTATGGACAGCTCAGGAAACTTCACTCAAACCTTGGCTGGAAATTTAAAGACCTTTGGTAGTGGGACTGGAAATGGTGCGAAAATCAATTATAACGTTGTGATTACACCTTTACCAAATGGGTCGTTACCCAACATTGATTACTTTGCGCCGCTATCCACGGACTCTGAATCTGTGCCTCAAACCGTGACAACTGATACTGTGAAAGACATGTTTAAGACACACGGTTTCACAGCTTCTCACCTTGTGATTACCAACAATAAACCATTACCTACTAACTTATCGGTCGTTGAAACCGTCGCTACCCCAAGTAACGTTCAAGAATATCATGAATACTTTGGAATGAACTTTCCGACAGAGAAAATTAACACTCTCTCTGGTTATGGTATAAACGGGTCGTATCCTTATTATTATGGTTATGATACGGGTGCACAAAATAGCACAAGTTGGACGAAAGCCAACGCCATTCAATTCAACTTAGCTTATCCAACGGGACTCAATGATGACCAAACACTCTTGAAAGTTCCTACATCTGACAATCAAAGTGTTACTTTATCCAACAGCCAACTCACTAACCAAAATCTCACGACGACGGCAGGAACCAGTCAGATTACAAATGGCTTTAATTTTGCTTATTCAAATGCAGAATTACCAGCCGTGGCCGTCAATAAATACAATGGCAAGGTTTATTCTTATCAAACAGGAAGTTCTGCTTGGAAAGATGCAGACACGCCAGCAGACGCTTATACTAATCAAGGTCACATGATGTATTTGCCAACCTTTATTTCTTCCTTACCAAAAAGCTATAGTCTGAAGCTTACAAGTAATAGTTTTGGGGTCAATCACTTTACCGTGGCTATGAATGAACCCATTAATATTTATGGTCAGATGTTTGCCAGCCTGGACTCAAAAACTTCTAAGTATGATGCTTTATGGTGGCAAGGTGTGATCACGACGGATCCCTTCGACTATTCGAAGACAGGTAAACTACCAAATGGAATTCTGGAACAGGATATAACTTGGTTAAAAGAAAACAACTTAGATTCATCTAATCCATGGTGGAAAAAGTAGAAAAGGAGAAAAGGAGAAGTAAATGGATCAACCAACAACTAGCTTAGCTATGATTGCTTCAGCGGTTACACTCATATCTACTGTATTTATAATTTTTATCACTGCACTTCCAAATATTGGAACAAGTGTTGTTAACAAAGTAAGTCAAACGATAACAAATACGAGTAGTCCACCCATTGAACATACTGCTTACGCTTTTAGTGCCGATGGAACAGACAGGTTTTCAACGACATATCCTAATTTGAATCTTTTGACTGGAACCAAAAATTTCTCAAATATTCAACCAAATCAAGGCACTGGTTTTTCACTCGACGAAATGTTATCTGATCCAGTAACTCAAAATAATGTAATACATGTGAAGACAACAGGTTATGCAGCTAGTGGTAAGTACCTAGCCTTGAGTAACCATAATATAACAAGTAACACTATTAATATTGGGACTGTAATCACTGTATCAATGAAAGCTAAAGGAACAGGAAATTTTAATTGGGGTCTTGAAACGAGCAAAATACAAAATATAACCTTAACAGGTGATTATGTAACATATAGTTATACGACTACTTTGCAAAGCTATAATGGTGCATTTGTATTTTATTCTGCTAATACAGTTGGTGGAGAGTTTTGGACCAAAGATTGGAAAGTAGAATTAAATTCAGTTGTAACTCCCTGGATGCCATCCGCCTCAGAAGCTCAATCTACAGACTGGCCAACTTATGTTGGAACTTATACAGACGCTTTACAAACAGCTTCAACAGATCCTACCAAATATTTTTGGAGTAAGGAGAATTAAAAATGAGTAAAAGAGATGTGCAGATTGCACAATTACAAAGCAAACTTCGTAAAACAGAAAAGTTACTACAGCAAGAACGAGCTAAAAATCTCAGATGGCGTGAAGTGATAAACAAATTAATAGAACGATTTCAGTTAATAATTGAAAAAGGCTGAAGTTGTTCTTGTTAAAAAGTAGAAAAGAAGAAAAGTAGAAATTACTACTTTTAGAATAAGAAAGAGAGAATAAAAATGAGTTACGAATATCAACGCCCTAAAGAAGTTCGGGCAGCTAAAGAGTTTTTCCCCTTTGAAGTTGGCGTTCATAAAGCTGAAATTAAAAATGTTACGCTCGATGAAAGTTCAAAAGGCTTTCCAATGTTTGTCTTACGAGTTGTCGGTGATGGCGATGCCAGTGGCTTCTACAATTTAACCTTTGGCCAAGAACATACAGCAAGTTTGCTTAACTATCTATTGGCAAGTATAGAAGATAACGGGGTTGAAATTCCTCAAATAGATTTTGACTACAATGAAGAAACCGCAAACTTTTTGAAAGGGAAAGAGGTCTATATTGAGATCAAAGAAAGACGCTATAAAGGAAAAACGGAAAATAAAATTGCCTTCTTCTTGAACCAGGATGAATTTGAAGGTTTCGACCAAGAAGACGATTTTGACGAAGAATAAGCAAAAGCAGAAAGAAAAAGGGTGTAAATAATGGATCAATTAACAAAAATTTTAACAGTTATCGGCTCAGCAATGGGTGTTGCGGCAATTTTCATGTTTATCATGAACTTTAATCGACTTCGAGCAGGCATGGCCGAAGATGATGCAAGAACGGTGGATAAAGCTGTGCAAGGTATGATTATCAATGGTGTTTTTGTAGTCATTATTGCTGGTGCCGTGGCCTATGCCGTCTCACAACTATCCGCAATTACAGGGTAAGCGTGAGGTCCAATGGATATATCACAAACCTTAATTTCACAGTTGACTAAAGGTCTGAATGATTACAATCCAACGGTAAACCAAATGGTCACAGCGGTTGCCAGTGCATTACGAGTGCTGGCACTGGCTGGCTTGACAATCCTTTTCCTGATTGAACTTTCTGGGACATATAAGAAGTTGGATCAAGACGGTGGAGGGCTTACGATTGAGGTGTTGGCAGAAATTGCGCTGAAATATCTCTTTGCTTGGATTTTGGTCATGTTCTCAGACCAACTGATTGATGGAATTGCCTGGCTAGGCGCTCAAGTGGTGAGATTAATAGCAGGGCACACCACCATTAATTATGCATTAGATACCTTTAATGGCACAACCACAGGAATGAATTTTATTGAAAAGGGACTTTTTGCCATTGTTGAACTAGTGGCACAAATGGTGAGTTGGTTGGCACAATGGATTGCTCAAATTCTTGTGTTCATGCGTTCCGTTCAACTATATCTGTATAAAGCCATAGCACCAATCATCATTGTGTTCTTCATGAATGATGAAATGAGAAGCACAGCTATTGGCTTTTTAAAACAATTTGGCGCCATTGTGCTTCAAGCTGGAGTGATGTTACTGGTATTAGCAATTTTTCCTTCCTTCATGACCTCTGACCTTCTTTCAATGAACGTCAGTGGACTTTCTCAGTTTTTCCAAGACATTTCTGTGCTTGTCCAGGTCATTGTGAAAATGGTTATTCTGATTATTGTCTTATTAGGGAGTCAGAATCTAGCGAAGCGAATTTTGGGGGCAATGTAATGGCAATAAGTTCACAGTTTCATCGAGACCTTTCCAAGGTCGAAAACAAGATTCTAAGAATTTCCAAGAGAAAATTAATGGCCTATACGCTCTTAGGTCTTGCACTAATACCTCTAAGCTTAGAGGTGTTTTTTTTACCAACCTGGCTTTTCTATGTGGTTGTTTTTCCAACAGGAATCGTTTTGGGTGGTTATCCTTTCTTGTTGTTAACCAACAAATGGAAGACGACTAGGCGACGTATCGAGCTTTATTTCATGGAAGAAGACAGTTACTATCAAACAGGACAAATAAGGAGGTATGAGTCTTTTGAATTTACGCAACAAGCGTCTGTCAAAGAAACAGACAACATCAATTAAAACTAGTCAAAGGGTGAAACAACAAGCCAACCCTTCAGCTTCTAAAAACATTAAATATACCAGTCAATTTGAAAATGGACTCATGCACATTGTTGATAATGAGTATTCTAAAATGTATCAATTGAGCGACATCGACTACGAAATTTCTACGCAAGAAGAACAGGAAAATGTAGGAATTGGCTATGCTGAAGCACTTAATGCATTGGATATAAAATCTCGTTATCAATTGTTGGTCCTTAACCAACGGGTTAAGAGTCACATTTTGAAAGACGTACGCTTGCCCTACCAAGGTGACGGTTTTGATAATTTTCGAGAGGAAATGAATCAAAAAGCCGAAAAGGACTTTGAGAAGGACGACAAGAACTTTGAAGTACGTAAATATGCAATTTTTACCACCCAATCACATACCAGGGACCAAGCAAATCATGATCTGAACGTGATCGGGAAAAACTTCGAAAATCGTCACGAAAAAAACAACGTGCCTTTAAAGTTGAAAACACTAGATGGGATTGAGCGTCTAAGCGTTTTTGCAAAGCTTCTACGGCCGAATCGTTATTTCATTACCACTTACCAAGACTTGGCCGTTACAGGTTTAACCAGTAAAGAGTTCATTGTTCCCAATCACTTTAAATTTCCTCGAAGTAAGGATTATTTTAAAGTGGGGGAGCTTTTTTCTAAGGTACTCTACATCCGCCAGTATCCTAAGTTTCTTGAGGATAAGCTTATCAAGGAAGTCTGTAACACAGGTGTTGAATGTGCTATTTCGATACACGCTAAACCTTATAACATGATTGATGCCAGGAAGACTATCCAGACGATTCAAACCTTAAATAAGTCGGAAATTCAGAAACAACAAAAGCGTAACTTTAAAGATGGGATTGGGGAAGATATGATCTCAGGAGAAGCAGCTGAAATAGCGGCATCTACTAAAGGTTATCTAGATGAGTTTCGAGAAGAGGGTCAAAAGCTTTTTTCAGGCATATTTGCTGTTTATTTCACTGCTGAAAGCCTTGAAAAGCTTACAGAATACACAAAGCTGATTAAAGATGCAGGTAATACTTGGCAGGTGGACTTTGACGAGGTAGAACAATATCATGAAGAGGCCCTTAATACCATTTTGCCTATTGGGAAGCCCTATTTAGATGTGGAAATGAATTACATGCGGGATATGACCACGACAAATATTGCAAGTCAAATTCCTTACAGTAACGTCGAACTACAAAGTCCAACTGGCCAAGTTTATGGGAAAAATCAGCTGACACACAGTCTGATTACCATTGATCGAGTAAGGGACTTAATTACACCTTCAGGAATTGTCGTTGGTTCATCAGGATCAGGTAAAGGTATGACCGTTAAGTGGGAAATTATTATGAATTTACTTAAATATCCTGGTCGTCGTATCGTCATTGTAGACCCTGAAGGCGAATATACGCCAATTGCGAAACGCTTTGGTGGCCAAGTTTTAGATATTTCAACGGGTACCTCACACCACCTCAATCTCTTAGATTTGCCCGACGAAAATCTCTTAGATGATGAAGACCGCAATGTGGATTTGGTCAAGGAAAAAGCCAACTTACTTTCAAGTCTCTTTGAGTCTTTGTTAAAAAGTTTCTCAGACTCTGAAGCTGCTATAGTAGACCGTATTACCCGTCAAGTTTATACAGATTTTGAAGGACAGGAGAAGGGTCCAACTTTGGTGGATTGGTTCAAGCTCTTGAAAGAACAACCCGAACAGACCGCAAAAGATTTAGCGCTGAAGGTTGAGCCTTATGCTGTAGGTAGTCAAGATATATTTGCGCACGCAACCAATGTTGATTTAAATGCCCGTTTTATTGTCTTCAATATTAAGAAATTGGACCCTAAACTGAAACAATTTGCAATGAAAGTGATTCTTGACCAGATATGGAAACAAGTTGTGACCTATCAAAACAAGCTGTTGACTTATCTCTATTTTGATGAATTACAACTCAATTTCGACACAGAAGAAAATGCCCAGTGGTTCACACAACTTTGGTCCCGTGTCCGTAAATATGGTGCCATTCCAACGGGTATTACCCAAAACGTCTCTACTTTGCTCAATAATGAGTCAGGTAAAAAAATGATTTCAAATAGTGAGTTTCTTATTCTTTTGCGGCAAAAGATTGTTGACATCAATCGTTTAAGCGAAGTAATTAAGCTCACACCAAGCTTGATTAAGTTTGTTGATGAAAAAGTTCCACAAGGCACGGGACTTATCTCAGCAGGAGGGGTGATTGTGCCATTCGAAAATCCGATTCCAATTCATACAGAATTGTTTGAGCTGATGAATACGGACGCACAGAGCGTTGTATGAGTGAAAAGAAACCAAACTTTAAGAAAGGACCCTTAGAGGGAGCTGAGGAAACCCCAGAAGCGAAAACTGAAGAAACTCCTTCAATAGAAGGACAGGCTGATATCAGTCAAAAATCATTTCAAGGTGCCTCACGCCTTGCCATGCTTGGTAAACAACAACTTCGGTGGCGTGCTAAAAGTGCCATCATGAACAAAACCTTTGGTGGTGAGGACATTCTTCAGGAAGGGATGCGTCAACATGGAAATTACCGTCAAGCTAAAATGCACTATCGTATTGCAAAAAGCTTTACGAAACACTCCGTAAAATTTGTGTCAAGTGGCGGCCGACATTCATATGGGGCTGTCAATCGAAGTTACAACTACATAAGAGGTCGAGGATTTGTACGTACTCCTGAAGAATTCAAGGGAAATGGCCGAAAACAATTGGCCAAAAATCTTAGAAACGCTCAGATGCGCTTCAAGGCTGCAAGAGAATCCAAAAAAGCTGAAGAAGGATTATCTTATTTTCGAGCTCTTTTAATGGGAAACGAAAAAAAGGGACTGCTTTTAAAAGTTATTTTAACGAACCCTTTTACCTACTTGTTTTTTGTTGCTATCTTAATGTTTATGATGTTCAGTACAATTAGTTTGATGTCACAGGCGCCTATCAAACAAGATGATTTTCAATTGTCGGATTCTTGGACCGAGATGACAAAGCTTGATGCCGAACATTCCGATTCAGGTAACAGTTTTTTTACTCCAATAGATAATATCATGTACTTCATGAATAATCAGTTTGACGATTACACTATCACAGATAACCTTCCAGCAAGTTCCAGTAACTCTAATAAGACTTATCAGGATTATGTTACGACTCTTTGGGGAGCCATTAATGGTGCTTCACCTGATTATAAAATCACGAATTTATCCAGCCTTGAAAAGGATAAAAGCTCTGATTATTATATCGATTCAGATGATTTAAGTGACTTGAATGACCGAATTAATCAGATTGGTTACCAGGAACTTGACCATCAGCTCTCCTTTCCTTACGGGACGACAAATCTTATTATTACAAGACGTTATGGGGATGAAAATGTGGATGGTAAAATCCAATTGAATAACAGCATTGAGACTCCCGTCATGCTAGGCCAAACGATTGTCGCTCCCATGACTGGCACGATTGAATCAATCAATTCAGACAGTTCTTTAACTCTTTTAAATGATAAGCAAGCACGCCTCACACTGTCAGGTGTGACGACTTCACGCTTTTGGGGTGGCGAGGTCGTGCCAGAAGGTAGTTTGTTAGGTCAAGCGACAGGGAATAACTTATCCATCCGTTATGAAGTCTATGACAGTTCTTCAAAAACTTACAAGACAGTGAATCCTGGCTTTTACTTTCCAGCTGTAACTTATACACAATTTACGACGTTGGCTTCAGATAAATTTAATCCTGATGCAGCCATGGCCAGCCGTGCACAAGCCTTCTATGATTATTTTTCTAAGCTAGGTTATACCAAAGCTGGAATTTGCGCCATCTTAGGCAATCTCCAAGTTGAGAGCTCGATAGACTCTAAAAGAGCTGAAGGGGATTATTTAGCGCCTCCAGTAGGTGCGACAGACAGTTCATGGGACGATCCAGCTTGGCTGGCCATGGGCGGACCTGATATATACAATGGGGATTATCCTAATATTGTGCATCGAGGTTTAGGTTATGGCCAATGGACGGATACCTCTGACGGGGGAACCCGACACACCATGTTACTTAACTATGCGTCTGCGAAAGGTAAAAAATGGTATGATGCAGAGCTTCAGATGGACTTCATGCTCAATGGAGATGTACCAGGTGCACAAGTTGTAGTTAGAAACACAGCAAGTGCTCAGGTAGATTCAACGGTAGCAGGCCTGACAGTTTACTTCTTGAACAACTGGGAAGGAAACCCTGGAAATAAAGTTCAGTTACGTGTCACCGATGCACAAAATTGGTACAACTATTTCACTTCTAAAGAAGCAGGTCAAGTAACTTCAGGAGATGCTGTCTTCCAAGAATATAAAGATCGGGTTCAAGCCACTTTAGGTTCCTTACCAAGTGACGAAGTGATCTCTGGAAATCCTTATCCTGGAAATACATCCCCAACCTGGCAATGTGTCTTTTATGCCTTTAACCGTGCACGCCAGTTGGGCATTCCTGTTCCATCAACTTCAGCCATGGGAAATGGCGGCCAATGGGCAGGACATTATATGGCCATCCCTGGTGCAACCGTTTCTCATACGCCTCAAGCAGGAGATATTGCTTCAAGTTACAGTAATCCCTTTGCTTCAGGAGATCAGTATGGTCATGTGGCGATTGTAGAATTTGTCAATCCAGACGGTTCATACGTCGTGAGTGAAGAAAGTGCTGGTACCTCTAATTCTTATGAATGGCGTGTTCTTCCAGCATCGACGGCTCAGGAAGTTACCTTTATTCATGTTTCAAAATAAAACGAAAGGATTCAAAAAGTAGAAAAGTATACTTTTCTACTTTTTCTATTTATCTATGTATAACAACGAAAAAATTCAAAAATATAAAACTTTTGCCCTGGTATCTGGTGCAATTCTTATCTTGTTACTTGGCTTAGGCTTTGGCTATAGCATGGGTCATCTCGGCCAAAAAGCCGTGACAAAAAAAGCCAGTACAAAACTTGTGACGTCTCCTTCTACACAAGCCCTAAATGAAGCTACGGTCAATCAATTTTTAATCGCCTATTACACTAAGAAGGACATTGGCGAGAACAGCAACCGTTATAAACCCCTCATGACAGATACTATGTTTACACAAGCTACGAAATCCGAAAACCAGCCTGTTAATCAGGCTTACAAGGGCTACATTGTTAACCAGGTCTTTAATAGCTCGGTTAACTACATTGATGCGAAAGACTTGACGGCCATTTGCGTGGTAAATTATAAAAACACGCAATTAGTTAATAAAGGTGATTTGAGCACGGGATATGACCAGACCAGTAGCCAAACGATTCGTCTAACTTTCCAGAAGGAAGGGAATAAGTACCTGGTGAATAACCTAGAAAACGTGACGTTGACACTTCCAAACTCAACCAGTCAGAATAGCTATCCTAGCTCTTCCAGCAATTAAAATACAGTAAAATTGTGCCAGGCACAATTTTCAGGAGAATAACAATGACAAAATTTGATGATTTAACGAAACGTCGAGATCGGCTCAATCAAGAGATTGAGAAAACTGAAGCGGCCATTCAAAATTCACAGCTTTTGCTTAAAAAGAAGCAACAAGCACTTCAGGCCGTTAACTCAGAAATTATTACGGCCATGCTCGTCGATAAGGGAATGACGATTACAGACCTAGAGAAGCTATTAGGCAATGTGTTTTCTGTGCCTATAAACACGGAAGCTGAAGGAGTAGCAAATGAGCCTGTTAAGTAAAAAAAGATATCGCTATGAAATGCTCAACGTTCAGAATATGAACGTGGATGCCATTAAAAATGCGGATGACCTAATTAATTTTATTATTGGTGAAAATAAAGGACTTCAGGCGCAACATGAAGAAGGCTCAGCAACCCTGGTAAAATATCTAAATGATAAAGCCATTTATGCTCAAAATATAAAGCTACCAATTCTTCAGAATGAAGCCTATTTTGAAAATTTACTTGTAAATTTTTACACGAAGGCAGCGGTTCCTTTTGACCCGTCACTGCTTGAAGAAATCCAAACGGAACAGTTTCCAAGACACGAAGTTTTGGAAACATACAGTGACCCAGTTGAACCTGTTCAGACTCATAAAACAACATACAATGATGATTTTCCACCAGCTCCTAATTTTTGGGAGAAGGATGAAGAGAAGATTGAAGAGAAGGAACACGCTCGTTTCTTGCTTGATGAATTTGCGAACATTGGAAGATGGACACCTGAAAAAGAAGAAGCACCAGTTATTCCTTCCGTTTCTCAAGCTTTCTGTCTGTTCTGCGGTGAGCAGATTGAACCCAAATCTCGCTTTTGTAATCATTGTGGGAAGCTGCAAGAAGCCCCTCAAGAGCCAACTGAAGTTCCTGAGCCCACACCTGAAGAGTCACTTGTAATTAAGAATAAGGAAGTAGCTACGGCCGTTGAAACTCCTATTTATGAAGTGAAATCAGCTGAAGCTCTGCCAGTAAGTCAAGAAATTTCTTCTTTACCCATGCCTGAAAAGTTTGCGGAAGTTGATAGCCTCGTAAGAGACGTGAGAAATTTAGTGAGTCTCGTTAACAATCAAAAGACCCAGCCTCTTCAGGAAAGCCCCGTGATCAAAGAAAAACAGGTGATTGAGGAAACTAAAGTAGAAACAAGCCTTGTTGTAAGTCAAGGACCTACATCCCAGAATTTCATGACAAAAAGTGATATTGAACTTCAGGTGTCTGAAGAACTTGAGAGTTTAAAAAGGCGGGAACTTGGGGAAGTTGAAATGCTTCTTTCCCAAAATAAACAGAAGGAACTTAACACTTTAAGTGAAGACTTTAAACGCAAGCAGGCTGAAACAAATGAGAAATTTGAAGCCATTTCTTTAGATAAAAGATTAGAAATCGTTAAAAAATATACTCAAAAAATTCAAAATGAAGTTGCGGCTAGGGTACAATACCAGGTGGAGCAGCTTGATCAAGAACTGAAGTCTTACCGTGAAAAGGCTCTGATGGATATGAAAATTCAATAGAAATAGAGGAGATATTTGATGGAACTAGATGATAAAGCAATCATTGATAAATTCTTTATCTACGGCATACCAAAACTGAGCCAGGTCTTATACTCTCTGTCTCAGTTGTCGCTTGATAAACTCAATCCCCTTTTTGACAAAGTGTCCCCTTTAAAAGGCGAAGTTCACGTTTTCCGATTGCTCGGCCGACACGATGATGTGACAAAAACGTGGTTGAATCAAAAGGTGGACCTAGGACTTATGAAAGATTACCTGAAAGAAAGTGGTATTACTTTTTCCTTTACAAAGGTTGAAGGCGGTTATAATTTTTATTACCGATTTAATGAGCAAAAGTCCGCAAATGAGGCTCTTGATAAATTTTTCATAAATGTTGCGACGAATCCTAATCAATTTGCTCGTCGGATTCTTAGAAAGTCTGGAAAAGTGACCTTTGAAGAACGCCTTGAAGAGGCACAAAAAATGAAATATAAAGGGAACTTGAACAGACAGATGCAGACGAAGTCCAAAAAAGAAAGGGCTTAAGTTATGCAAGTTAAAAAAAAGAAAATGCGGCCCTATTTCATTTTGGCCGCTATTTTATTTGTTTTGAGTTATTGGTTAGGTAATTTTCTAACAAATTTACCAGGATACAATATTGCAAGTAAGGAGACCTTTCTAATCAGTGGAGATGTCTCTTTTTATTTTAGCCAGAATGTTATTAAATTTTTCATTCTTCCTAATTTTATTGCTTTGATGCTTGCTCTTGTGGCTGGTGCCTGTGGCTTTCTGGCCTACTTCTATAACAATGATCATGGAATTTATCGGAATGATGAGGAACATGGCTCGGCAAGGTTAGCTACAGAAAAAGAAATAGAACGTTATGCAGATCCAGATTTTTTGAATAACATCTTGTTTACGCAGCATTCAAGGATGGGATTATTTAAATGTAAAGCCATTCTTAATGATTATGTGAAAAATAAAAATACCTTGGTCATAGGCGGGCCAGGTTCTGGGAAGACGCACACTTTTGTAAAGCCTAATATCATGCAGAGAAATGCGACTTATGTGGTGACAGAATCCAAGTCATTGTTGGTACACGAACTTGGAAAGATGCTTGAAGATGACGGGTTCCAACTTAAAGTATTTGACCTGGTGAACTTGTGGAATAGCAACCAGTTTAACGTTTTCAAGTACATTTATACAGAATTGGACCTTGATCGAGTGCTTTCTGCTATCACCGAATCCACAAAAAAAGGCGGCCAAAAAGGAGAAGATTTTTGGGCAATGGCAGAAGCACTCTTAAGTCGTGCCCTAATTGCTTATCTTTGGTTTGACGGTAAACAAAATAATTATCTTCCTCATATTGGCATGATTGGTGATATGTTACGTCACATCAAGCGAGACAATCCAAAGTCGGCATCGCCAGTAGAAGAATGGTTTGAAGAACAAAATCTTATCCTTCCTAATAACTATGCTTACCGACAATGGTCACTCTTTAATAGCCTTTTTGAAGCTGAAACCAGAATGAGTGTATTGGCTATTGTGGCGGCTCGTTTCTCTGTCTTTGACCATGAACAAGTCGTAAATATGATTCGTGAAGATAACATGAATATTGAGACCTGGAACGAAGATAAGACGGCCGTGTTTATAGAGATACCTGATACCTCAGATGACTATAACTTCATAGCAGCAATCTTTGTCTCCACAATTACAGAAGTGCTAAAAAACAAAGCAGATAAGATCAAGTCTGGGGAAATTAAGCTTCCTGAAGGTAAAAAATTACTTCACGTTCGTTTCTTGCTTGATGAATTTGCGAACATTGGAAAGTTGCCAAACATCGATAAAATGTTAGCTGTCTTCCGAAGCCGTGATATGTCAATTGTCATCTTGTTACAAGCCCTGGATCAATTAAAAACCATGTATCCGCATGGCTGGGCGACGTTAGCCAATAGTTGTGATACGGTTCTCTTCTTAGGTGGAGATGAACAGGAAACCACGAAGTGGCTCTCACAACGTGCAGGTAAACAAACAATTTCGATAAAGAATCAAAGTCTGACTAAAGGTGGACGTGGCGGAAGCTCTGAAAGCAGGCAAAAACAACCTCGTGATTTGTTTACTCAAGATGAAATTGGCCGTCTAGGGGGTGGAGATGCCCTTTTATTTATTGCCGGCGAGAATGTCTTCAGGGATAAAAAATACAATGTCTTTGAACATCCCAATGGTGCCTTATTAGCCAGTGATGTATCAGACCCTAAATGGTACCAGTACAGATACTTTATGACCGAAGAAGAAGAGATATTGAGTAAGGTCAAGCCTGAAAATTTGATTGACCACGGAGCTATTTCGCAAGAGGTAGCGTAAATATAAAAAAAGTAGAAAAGTAGAAATTACCACTTTTCTACTTTTTTAATTGAAAGGAAAGGAATATGCAATATACACGTCCTCCTCAACGCTCGTTGAGGTCTCATGCGGATCGCCAAAAGCTGCTTGATGAAGCAATAAGTAAAAACATTCTTGAGGTTGCTGAAAAGCTCGGAATGGATGTTGTTCATAAATCAGGAACTTATTATTGGTCAGAACACGACAGTTTAAAGTTCAATGTTGAGAAAAATTATTTTTATTGGAACTCTCGAAGAATTGGTGGCGGACCAATTCAGCTTGTTGAACTCATCAAAGAGTGTGAGCGCAAAGAAGCTCTTAAATTTCTGACAGGTATTGATGTGAGCCGCTATACTGGGCGCTCACAGACTGAAAGAAAAGACTTCCATTATTTCTTGACGGACCATAAAACTTTTGATCTGGCCAGGAATTATCTGAAGCAGGAACGAGGGCTTTCTGATGAAACGATTGACTTTTTCCACTCTCAGGGTTTGATAACACAATCAAGCTTTAAAGATACAGCTACAGGAAAGACGGAGCCTGTGGTTGTGTTTAAAGCTTTTGATAACAAAGGAAAGCTTCAGGGAATTACAGTACAAGGAATCTGGCGAAATGAAACTCATGGCAAACGAGAACATCTGAAGCGGACGCTTGGAAATGGCTTCTATGGTATGACAGTGAGAGTAGGAAATCCTCCTAAGCCTTCTGAAATATCCTCTGAAAGGCCTTTAGTCATTGCTGGAGCAGAATCTCCTATTGACCTCATGAGCTATTATGAGCTGTTTAAAGAAAAGATAGGTGATGCTGTTTTGACTTCGATGAATGGCTTAAGAAAAGGTAACATTTCAACGCTCTTAGCAAATGAGCTTCAGACAAAGTCTCCTGAAAATATGAAAGATAAAGTCCTGGATACGATTGAAGAATCTATTCAGCCGACTCAATCCATAAAAATCATTCTGGCCGTCGACAATGACGAAATAAAGACAGATGCTAAAACAGGAGTGATCACACAAGCTGGTAAGGATTTTGTGGATGACTTTAATATTACAAAAATCCCCGTGGTTTCGCATATTCCAAAACTTTTGGAGGGTCAAGTCAAAGCAGATTGGAATGAAACATTAAAGGTGGTAAAGTCGCCAAAAAAAGCACCAAAAAACGCTTTTGAGAAGAGATTGGATAAATTACCTACCTCTTCATTAAAAGCGTCTCAAAACGTGAATCAGACCCTCAAAAATAAATCAAACATCAAACTTGGTTGATTTTTTGTACAAAAAAAAGAAAGAAGCCTTCCCTAATGAGCTACGTTAACCGCCTAGCTTGCGTGTACTTCTCTCTTAAATAAATTATAGCTCAAGGAGATGTCGTTGTCAAATTACAAGCTAGTCACAATAGACCAAAAATTTATAGCTGAAACTGTCGCACGCACTGGAAGTGACGAATTAATGGAAAAAGCAACAAGAGGCTATGTTGGACTCTACGATGCAGACGAAAATTGGTACATTCCTTTACGTGCCAATTTAAGGAAAAAACCACGAGGTGCCTATTTTGATACGCCCTTTGAAACAAAGAATCCACATTTTAAACACCCTGGGCTAGATTTTCAGAAAGCAATCTATGTTCCTGTAGCCTCAGTCATTGAAATAAACAATACTTTGCCAAAGAAACAGTCTAATCTAATTTTTTCAATGCAAAATCAAATTAAAAAGGAGTTTGAAAATTACGTCTTAAGGGTAGAACAATTTCCCAATGATTCAAAAGACTTTCTTTGGTCAACAGTTCCCTTATTCCCTGAAGGGATACAGAAAATTAAGGGAAAATCGAACGAACAACACCCAATATTAGATAACAGAGCCAACATTCTACAGGAAAATGTTGGCTTTTTAAATCACAACGAAAGACAAGAGGTAAACAAAGATACGATGAAAATTTATCGAGGGGTGATAGCCGATGATCAAAAAACGGCTGACAAGTGGATTAAGTCAATAAAGACAATACAGGCGACGGCTTTCGGAAAAGGCATGTATTGGACTCAATCTCCTCTAATTGCTATGGAGTATGGGAACTTCGTTTATTCAGCCGAAATACGGTCCGTAGAAGCTAAGAAAATTTTAGAGGCTCAAGATATTGTTTTACTCACTGCGGAAACCCACAAAGGCTTAAGCCCTTCCTTAGAAGCAACCTTAGACTTAGGGATAAATGCAAATTACAAGTTTAAATTTCGAGATTGGCATAATCCTGAAAACATTAATAAGATGTGGCGTTCTGAAGAATTTGAACAAAAGGAAATAGAAACGATGCACCAGAGTGATATTTCTATCCCTGAATTTTTAAAGCCACTAACGAAAGGAAATACAATGGCACAAAGAAGTGAATATGACCAACTCATTGATGAATGGGAAGCACTAGACGAAACAACACGTCAAGGAAAGTCCCTGGATCAATTTGTTTATGAAGCTTATCAAAAGGATACAGGTTTTGTAGGAGAATTTAAAGACTGGGCCATTAGTAAAGGTGCAGTAAACATGGAAAATCTTAATATTTCTGTCAATGAACTCATTAAAAACAAGGATTACAAAGGCTTGTCTCAACACCTGAAGACAGGTATTCAAGATTATCTGAAGAGTGATAACTTTAAGGACTATTTGAAGTTTATTTCAAAATTTCATAAGTATTCTTCAAAGAATAATCGCCTTCTTTTGATACAAAATCCTGAAGTCAGTCATGTGGCTGGGATGAAAAAATGGAATGGCTTAGGCCGTAAGGTAAACAAAGGCTCAAAAGCACTTTATGTCTATGCCCCAACTCAAGTGATCAAAAAAGATAAGGACGGGAAGCCTGTCCTCGATGCTGAAGGAAAACCCAAAAAAGAAACTTACTTCTTTTTAACTCCCGTCTTTGATGTAAGTCAGACGAACGGTGAAGAACTTCCAAAACAGATTTATGAACTTACAAAAAATTTAGAAGACCCTCAAAGGTTTCTAAAACTCTACAAGGGGCTTTGTGAGGTATCACCCGTTAAAGTATCTCTCGAAGATTTTCCAGGTGGGGCCAACGGCTATTATGACTTGAAAGACAAGCGAATTGTTCTTCAGCAAGGCATGGGTGAGGAAATGACGTTAAAGACCTTGATTCATGAGATCACTCATGCCTCTATTCATGAAGGGTCAGATGCAACGTTTGGAGATGCTATTTATGCACGCCAAGAATTTGAAGCGGAGTCGGTTGCTTATGTGGTCAGTAACTACTTAGGCATTGATACCAGCTCTTATTCCTTTGCATATCTTTCTTCTTGGACAGTTTTAGATGGCCAGTCACTTGATAATTTTGAGAAGTCACTGGAAACTATTACAACACAAGCTCAGATAACGATTGATAAATTAGAGGCTTCTTTGAATAAAGTTTACGGTCTTGAAAATCCAAAAAACAAATTTGAAGAGCGACTTGTAGAAGCAAATAAAAAGTCTCTAGAAACGTCAAAACCTAATGTAAAAAAGACACAACCCCAACCGTCCAGGTCAAAAATGACCCCTCCCCTTCTGAGTCATTAAGCCGACGAATGGGGAGGGTAGACCGAACATTTAATACAAAACAAGAAGAAAAGGATGAAGAATAATGGAATTAAAACAAGAGGAACTTCAATTTGTTGTCGCACAGATTTTACTTGCAGACCCTACCAGTGAAAAGCCACACGTTCATGAAAAGAGGAAGCATTTCACCAAAACCCAGATTATCACAAGAATCAATGCTTTGATTAATCTATATAAAGATACAGAAGTGGACATTGACCTTACCCCTTATCTTGAAACCATAAAATATTTAAGAGGAATCAAGGACCCCACAGATTATGAAAGTTTGTTACATGACATTGTGACAGCTTATGAATAACAGACTTTAAATACACCAGGAGAATAGAAATGGATAAAATATTAATTGAATCTCAAGTTGGTATGGAAGTTTACAGTGAATTTTTCCATGAGTATCTTGACACAGATCAAGACCAAGAATTTTGGAGTAATATTGGAACTGGAAAGTATGACCTTTCTTATCTTATAAATGGGGGAGGTACTGTAAATTATGAATACGACACCCTTGAAGCAATTTATGGAGAAGGCTTTGACATTAATAAACTTCAAAAGGAATTTACTCAAATGCTAAACGAAAAGAGATTAGAGTTTGGTCTCGAAGAGATAATCCCTGAAAGAAAAATTGATGTTAATGTTGATGATCTTGCTGGGCTTTTGAAAGATAATCCAAAAGCCCTGGATGCACAATACCCCAACCTCTCACAAATTATTGAAGATGCTGGTATAAGAATTAAGAGTTTTGAAGAGCTTACTCAGCGTCAAAAAGAAAACACTGAAGAGTGGCATGGTTTTGAGAATATTGAGCCTGGAGAATTATTTTTTTCCTATGCAGACGGCACTCCTGGCACTTATAGCATTCTTTCCCAAGCTTTGCTTGATTACTGTAGTGACGCTGGCTTGTCTTCTGGATTCATGGAGTACATTCCTAAGTTGGGGAGTTTAAAAGACCTAGTAGAGAATGATTTAGATGGATTTACTTTTGAGAATATTAAAGGTTACAACTCATTAATCCAGCTTGGTTTAGACCAGAAAGAAATTGATAACATTGAAAGAGCTAAACAAGTACTGCTCTCTCCTGGGGAACTTGAAACATTAGGCCGAGGTAATTTGGCACAAGAAGTTTCTAGTAATTATGATTTGAAAAGTGTTGGCCTAGATGAAAAACATTTTGATGCCCTTCTTGAAGAAACAGCTTTCTATCAAGATTTGAATACACAATTTTTGCATGAATTTAAAGAATGGCCAGATATTTTTTCAGCCAGTCAGTATGAATCTCTAAAAGAAGAAACGAGGAAACAAATATTAGGCTCTCAAGAAGGATTGCAACAAGCAATTTATGAGGCAACTGAAGCGAACGGAAGCATTGAACAAATTAGTGATTACGCTAAAGATATTCTCACAGAGGTAAATAACTATAAAGTCCTTGACGAGAATCTTGAAAGATTATTGCAAGAAAATAATGTTTTTATCAACAATGTTGCTCCCCCAAAAATTCAACCTTTGAATAAGTTTGAAGAACGACTTGCACAAGCAGAAAATTCAAAAAGTAAAGAGAATTCAAAGCAAAATTTCTCTTTAAAAACTGGTTTCCATGTGTAAGAATGAATCTTTTTCCTTCTTTATTTTTAAAAATTTTGAGCATCAAAATTAAAAAATCAAGAAAGGTTAAACGAAGTGAAAAGGGGATTGGGGAACCCCCAAAAATTTAGATAATGGCTTCCGTTTATACGGAGGCCATTTTATAAAAAACGTCACTGGGTACCCAGTGACTATGCTTGCAGGTAGGAAAAATTCAATTTAGAATTTGGTGGACTTGGGCACATATCTTGAAAGGGTGCAGGGAAAACAACGAGTTGTCCCTGCCTTCCTTTTTCGGAGAAATAGGAAGGTTTGTTCTATGGCGAATAACGAAAATCGAAAACGTCCAATTCAAAAAAAAATAAGGTTGAGTGCTGAAGAAAGTGAATATATTAAAAGTAAAGTTGATGAGAGCCCTTTTGCTAATTTTCAAAATTTTGCACGGAATCTTTTAATACAAAGAGAGGTCACTGTCAAAGATTTTACGGAGCTTGAAAGGTTGAATGGTCAGGTAAAAAGAATAGGAAATAACATCAACCAGATTGTAAAGCTTGCACATCAATTTGACGAAATCAGTGACGATGACATAGAGGAAGTTATCCATCTTTTAGAGGAAGTTAAAAACCTGGTCACGGAAAAATTAAAGGAGGAAGCAGAGTAAATGGTTTATACAAAACAATTTCAGATTCATAATGTTAACAAATTAATCCAAGCAAAAAATTATGTTGAGAATGCGGATAAGGTGACCGTTTCAAAAAAGAAAAAAGGAGAGGAGAAGAGCCATTTCGAAAATCTATTTCCTTATGTAACGAATGATGATAAAACCATGAGCAAACAACTCGTTTCAGGTTATCACATCGAAGACGTGTACGATGCCGCTACTGAATTTTTGGCAACTAAACGTCTCGCAGCCATTTCAAAAGGAACGGATTTAGATTTTAACCCAAAAACCAAAAAGCTTGAGTTTAAAATGAGCAGCTTGGAAAGAAACAATGCCGTCTTAGCCCGTCACTTAATCCAATCTTTCTCCCCAGAAGATCATTTAACTCCTGAAGAAATTCACGAACTTGGTCGTAAAACTGTTTTAGAATTCACAGGTGGTGAGTATGAATTTATCATTGCGACTCACACTGATAAACATCACATACACAATCACATCATTATTAACACTACGAATCTTGTGACGGGAAAGTCAATGCCGTGGAAGATTACAAAATCAAAATCTGGAAAGAGTAAAGATCAATCAAAAGAACTTTTTGAGAAAATATCAGATAAAATTGCATCTGAAGCAGGCGCAAAGATAATTGAAAAATCTCCTAAAAATTCACATCTTAGATACACTCAATGGCAGGCAGATCAGATTTACAAAAACAAAATAAAGCAACGGTTGGATTTTCTGATGACTCATTCTTCTAATTTAGAAGATTTTACATTAAAAGCCAGTGCTTTAAACTTGGAAGTTGATTTTTCAGGTAAGTGGTCAACCTTCAAGCTGCTTGATGAACCTCAATTGAGAAATACAAGAGGCCGTGTTCTAAATAAGAAAGATCCTGAAGCTTATAATTTAAAAAGTCTTCTAAAACAGTTTGAAGAAAATGTGGGCCAATTTTCTGTTGAAGATGTTGTCAAACAGTATGAAGAGACTGAAGATTTTGTTCGAAACGATTTTGATTATCAAATTACTTTAGAGCCCTGGCAAATTAATCAAGTTAATGAAAAAGGCTACTATATCAATCTTGATTTTGGGGTAGAAAATCGAGGTCAGGTTTTTGTTGGCAGCTATAAAGTTGATAAGTTAGAGAATGGAAACTACACTTTATATCTCAAAAAGAAGGAGTACTTTTACTTCATTAGTAAGAATGAAAAGAACCAGGGTCGTTATCTCACAGGTGAAACGCTTATCAAGCAGTTGAATAAGTATTATGGAACGATTCCTATTAAGAAAGAACCTATTATTTCAACAATTAATCAACTGGTAGATGCCATTAATTTCTTGGCCGAACATGATGTAACCACAGGAAATCAGATGGTGAACCTGGAGCAACAATTGAATGCTGCACTTGAGGCAGCTCGTGATAAATTAAGCGAATTGGACGAAAAAATTATTGAACTCAATGAAGCCGCAAAGCATTTTGTGACAGAAGATTATCAAGAAGATGATGGCGAGGATTTGATACTTGAAAAAGCTGAAGAGGAAAAAGAGAAAAACGAAACCAAGTCTCAATACGCCACAATGTCCTTCGTGGAACTTCAGCAAGAGCTGGTATCAGCCAGAGCTTCACGTCAGCTTTTGCGTGACAAATTCAATTCAACCGTTGACGAGTTGAACAAGTTTTATGAAATTAAGTCTGCTTCTGAAACAAAACAGAAAAACGTTGCACAGGGACTTTAAAATATAAAAAAAAGAAGATGAAACTCTCGTTTTCTATTATTAGCCCTAGCGAAAGTTAGGGTTTTTTTGTAGTCAAATGAGAAAAGATAAAAAATGTGGTTAGGTGTATAATTAATTTGGAAAAATTTTTTGAGGATAAAATAAAGTAACCAAGAGAAAACTCAAAAGATTTAACTGATTTTTTAAGAATGAGGTATAGGTGTGAGTAATTCTGGGTTTATCTGGGTGGGTGTTTTTTACACAATTTTCTCTTTAGGAGTACCAATAATGGAATACTACGTTAAGATTGATAATAAGTCAATAAAAAAACGGATTGCTTTAGGTTTGCTAGGTGTTGTAAAACTTGCAATTTTAGTAGGCGTTCTCTCACAGTTTTTACGACCGTTATTACTTGATTTTAAGGCAAAAGGATTTCAGATAAATGGATTGTCTGGATTTGCAATTATTCTCTGGTTTCAGCAGATGATAGACTGTATTTCAGGAATTTTGTCATCTCAATTGAAAACCATTTAAAGATGCAGTAAACTCATAGCTACTGATAAGCAGATTGACCAGTTGGTTTATGAGATTTATGGATTGACGGAAGATGAGATTCGGATTATGGAGAGAAAAATGAATAGACTTTCTTTTGAAATTATGGTTATTCCACCTACAAAAAATAATACGGCTGAGGAAGATCCTTCTCCAACTAGGAACTCTCGGAGTAGTGTAGCACTTTGGTTTCAAAATTCTAAAATTCAACCTATCAATAATAGTCGACAGGTTCAAACAGTTTTTTATAAGGCACGTGAAAATAAAAATATTGAATTTAGCCTACGATTAACAGATTTTAAATCTATAGATTTTGATGTGGCTCATATATTTGAATTTTCTATTCAAGAAGACATTCATTGGAAAAACATGAGTTTTTATGATGATTTCATTAAAGAATTTGAGATAATAGTCCAAAAAAATCGAGGAAAGTGCCTTTTCTTGGATAGAAAACTTTCAAAATACTATTCCGAAAAAATGTATCCTTTATTCAATGATTTCGAAAATGAATTGAGACGATTAATTCAAGTAGTTTTTTTTAAAGAGTTAGGAAGAGAATGGGAAGAACGCGCTTTTTTACCAAAACAACTAAGGGAGACAAACCGAAAACCAATACTTGAAGAACTTAACCTGACTGGACTAGAAACACTTTTATTTAAAAAAATATTTGCGCAAAAAGGCGAAGGTGATGGGCTTCAAACAAAATTGATCAGAGTGGATGATACTCCAGATGCTTTAAACGATTTATTAGATTTCTTTACAGATTTTGACGGGAGGGTGCGGAGGTTTTCTGCTTGGGATGAATACTTTTCAAAATATATGAAATCTGAATTTCAAGGAAAAGTGTTTATCGAAAAATATAAAAAAGTAAAAAAAATACGTAACAAAGTAGCTCATAATAAAAAGGTTAGAAATGAAGACTTTCAATTTATCAAGACGTTTTTAGTACATTTTACGGAAGAAATTAAAAGCTTAAGCACTTCGATGATTCATAAGACGGAATTACCATCATTCGGAAACTCATTTGCATTACTGCAAACTTTTGCTCAAGCTTTTGCTCAAACTTATGCTCAAGCTGTACAAAATGCATTGAGTATTGTCTCAGCAAATGTAGGAAATATAGTGATCTCACGTGCTAATACTCTAACTGGAATGTTCAATCCAGTATTTTTAGAGAGCTTAAATAAGATTTCCCAAATTGGGACAAATAATTTTGATTACTCAGATGATGAAGATATTGATGATTTGGAATAAGAAAAGCGTTTTACTGTTGTAACAGCCCCAAAGAAAAAATAGCAAATTCATGATGATTCAGTGTATTCATTTTCTACTATGTTATCTAGTGTAAACTTGATTCAAAACTATCGATTTTCATCCATACTTATCAATCTCAAAAAATTAAGAATGGCTCAACTGCAAGGATAGTAGTGGACAAGAAAATAACGGAATTAGACTTGTTGTGCTCAAACAGCAAGATGAATGGGAGTCCTACTTTGATTAGTAAAAAATGCAACTGACAAGCAGATAGATGCACTATTTTATGAGTTGTATGACTGACGGAAGAATAAATTCGGATTGTGGATGGAAAATGAGTGAGATAAAAAGAAATAGACATCATTATGTTCCTAAATTCTATTTAAGAAACTTTTCAAGCAGTAGTAAAAGTATTGGTACTTTCGCTGTTGAAGAAGATGTATATATTGAAGATGCTTCAATACGGACAATGGGTCAAGCACAAAATCTATATGGAAAAACTAATGAAGTGGAAGAAGAGCTTGGAAAAATTGAGACAAAATCAGGTGAGATAATAAAAGAAATAATCCGTTCAAAGAAACTTCCGTTAAAAGGGAGTAAGGAGTATCTTCAGTTAATTTATTTTATCGTTATTAGTGATTTAAGAACGTTAAAAATGAATGAGATAGCAACTGAACAACAAAGACGCTTTAAAAATGCAGTAATAGATGGGGTTAAGGGGGATTTAACTAAAATTTCTGATGAAGTCAAAAAGATTATAGACTATGATGAAAAAGAAAATAGTCTTATTCTTCTATCAACAGCTTCAACCCTTCAAAAATGCCTATTTGATTTAGAACTTTGTCTTATTAATAATAATTCAAGGAATAGAGAGTTTATTACAACAGATAGTCCTATTATTAAAGATAATATATTAGCTAAAGGACTAAATGGAAAGTCTAGTGGACTCGGATTTGGTTGTTTAGGATTAGAAATATATTTCCCTCTTTCTCCAAGGTTATGTTTATTTTTATATGATTCAAGAGTGTACGATATAGGCAGTAAGAACAAAGAATATTATATTAAAAATGATAAGATCATAGATAAAATGAATAAATATTTTTATCTAAATTCGAGTTCAAATATTTATTTCAGTAAAAAAGTTACTGAAAGCTATTTGAGAAAAAATGTTGTTAGGCGTAATAAAATTAGTAAAAGAGAACTGTTAGACAATTCATTTAAGCAGTTTGTAAATTCTAAAGGAGAAGATTCGTTATATGAATTCCAATTTGATATATTAAAAGAAAAACTCAATTTACCATTTATTAAATTAACAAAGTATGCTTTACATGTTCCGCCAAATACTACTGCTGGGTTTTATGAAAGAGATGATATAAAACTCGTGAGGTTATTTTCAAATCAGTTTGGCAAATTGCAAATTTAATTTAGCCACCCTTAAACATCTGAAATGGTGTCTGATACTTGAACATTTTTCTTGGATAACGATTCATCCAGGTCTCAATTTTCAAAACAGCTTCAGCTGTTGTTTGCTTTGTTCCTTTGGGTAAGAAGCGTCGAATCATGCGGTTATGATTCTCATTACTTCCACGCTCAAAGCTTGCGTAAATAAGTAGGACAATAGTAAACCGGACAAGACACCGCTTCATGTAAACTGGAAAATTCACGACCATTATCCGAAGTGAGTGATTTGAACTGAACCTTTTCTACTTTTTGTTCTTTCAAACTCAAGCATAAGAGATTCAGGTGTTTTTTTCTTTCTTCAGGTGGCTAAACTAATTTTACAATTTGCCATTAAACAAAGAAGTTGCATTTATTACACTAAGTTGATCAATAATTTTTTCTAAAATTGTTTTAATAATATTCTCATTTTTGATAAAAACTTCTAATATTACCAGATTTATGCATAAAACTTTGAGTGTTGATTGCCAAAAGCCTCAACCAAGGGGTTCTTAAATTGTTGAATTTTCGGAAAAATCAAGGTTTTTCGGAAAAAACATCCTTAAAACACTAATTACAGAGTAATTTGCTTTAAAAGTTTGAAATCATTATTTTAAATTGTTAAACTAATTTTATTATTATAATGAATATCAGAAAAATGATGGACCAAAAGGTAATAAATGAAAGTAACTTGGCTTCACAATTTAAGGATGATAATTTACAAGGTTTTTATAAAATTGTACAGCAATACGACGAATATATATATCCAATCATGAAAGCTAATGGGTGGAAACCCATCCTTTTTGGCGTAAGAACTGTTATGTTCACTTTTGGAGATACTTCATTCAGCAGACGGGGGTATAAGAAAGATGGCGTCTGGTGTTATCCTGTAGATAATAAATTGGGACTCAGCCATTATGAGAGGCACTCAAAAGGATTAATGTTTCAAATTGCAAAACTTTCAACGATTGTTACTTACTGTCAAGTAGTTGAGATTGTACAAATGATGTATAATCTTGTTATTAACCACGAAACAGTGAGAAAAGCTGTGCAACAAGCTCATAAGCTTCAAGTAGAATTTGACGAATACCGTTATTATCAAGACCATGCGGAACAAAAAAAAATTAAAGCCCCATTCTTATATATTGAAGGAGATGGTGTTATGGTGAAAACGACTATTGGAGATAATAAGAGAACAGATTTAGCTCATTTTGTAATTCATATTTATTTTATTTGATATAATCTTTTTTAGTGTTACCGAAGGAGTTTACTCTTTAAACCTTCTCTTTAACGCTGCACCACTAATCCCTGTCTTACGCTCAATCATTCTATAAGTCCTCCCTTGCTGACGTAGCTCTTTCGCAAATTCAATTTATTCTTTCGTATATTTTAATGGACGTCCCTCCTTAAAGTGAGGGTCGTTTTTTCGTGCAAAGTTCTTTCCCTCCGGGGTTCCGGTCAGTATCATGTCATGTTCAAATTGGACAAAGGCTGAGAAGATGATGACGGCGAGGATTTGATATTTGAAAAAGCTGAAGAGGAAAAAGAGAAGAACGAAACCAAGTCTCAATACGCCACAATGTCCTTCGTGGAGCTTCAGCAAGAATTGGCATCATCCAGAGCTTCACGTCAGCTTTTGCGTGATAAATTCAATTCAACCGTTGATGATTTGAACAAGTTCTATGGAATTCGTTATGTTTCAGAACGTCAACCGAAAACCAACTCAATAACAAAATAAAAGGGGTTTCAAAAGTTTTGACTAATTTAACTTATTAATAATAAGTTTTGAAAATATCAAACTTGCCATTCATCATGAACTGGCTTCAGTTGAATATCAATAAAAGGACTCTACTGAGATAGCTTAAAATAAATTAAATTTCATTTTGTCAAATAGGTTAAAACATAAATTAATTGGTATTTAACTTTGTTTCAAAATTGGTGTATTCGAGGTCAAAATTTCTATTTTTAATATCAAAATATAAAGTTGAGAGATACAGCGGTATATCAAGAGAATTTTAAAAGGATTATTTCTTGAATTTTATAACAAGCCTTTTTATATTTCATATTTTCTTGACATTATATAAATGATGGTTTATATTTATATATAAACCATCATTTATATAACAAGAAAGAAGAAAATTGAATTACAATAAAACATCAACAGTACTTAAAGCCTTAGCAGAGCCTAATCGCCTAAAAATTGTTAACCTCCTATCCTGTGGTACATTATGTGCCTGCGATATTCTGTCACATTTTGATTTCACACAACCTGCGCTTTCGCATCATATGAAAGTTTTGGAAGAAGCAGATATCGTTATTGTTGAGAAAAAAGGAACTTGGAATCATTATAAACTCAACAAAACTTTTATTATCAATTTTCAAACCGTTTGCAAAGAGCTTTTTTCATCAGACAAATCAACCTGTACTTGTAACACTAAAAATTAAAATTTTACAGTAGAATAATATTTTGAAGAAATAAGTTTGTTAATTTAAAGTAAATCATAAACTAACGTTTAAAATATATGAAATTAAAATTAGATAATGACTTTTTTTAAAAATTTTATAAATTATGAGACGTGCAAGGTGTGATCCACGTTAAAAGCTGCTGCAATAAACAATTATATAAATTTAAGAGGAAAAAATGTTACAGGCAATTAATACAGAACTTTTAATTATTGGTGGGAGCGATGCAGGAATTTCTGCTGCTCTGCGTGCACGTGAGTTGAATAAAAATATCAAAATTACGATGATTTTGGCGGACGCTTACCCTAATTTTTCTATTTGCGGACTCCCATACGCTTTAAGTGGTGAAGTTCCGGATTGGCATAATTTGTCACATCGGACGATGGCAGACCTTGAAGCTTATGACATTGATTTTTGGATGAACACTTTAGCTACAGAAATAAAGCCAGATGCACATGAACTTATAGTCAAAAAAGATGGGCTAACTTATCATTTTCACTACCAGAAATTGATGGTTGGCACAGGTGCTCGCCCGAAAAAGTTACCATCCGATGAAGGCTTTAAGAATCTTCATTACCTTCACACTATGGCAGATTATTTTTCTTTAGAACAACAAATTATTCAAGGAAAACTTAAAAAAATAGCTGTTGTTGGAGCTGGATATGTTGGACTCGAGGTAGCAGAAGCACTTTCCAAAAGGAAGATTACAACGCATATTTATCAACGCGGTGAATGCATTTTAAAGACCATAGATGCCGATTTAGCAGAGCCAATTCAAAAAATCTACGAATCGAACGGTGTGCAAGTACATTTGGGTGAAGAATTTTTTGCAAAGGACTTAGCAGAAACGTTTGACTTTGTATTAGTTGCCATCGGTGTCATTCCAAATTCAGAACTCTTGCTTAGGGCAGGTGCTGAAGCTGGTTTAGGATATACTGTTAAAGTAAATGACCAGATGCAGACAACTTTGACCGATGTTTATGCAGCAGGCGATTTGGTGGAGACCGACCATCGTCTTCTAGGGAAAGTTTATCAGCCATTAGGAACGACTTCACATAAGCAGGGAAGAGTAGCAGGTGCTAACATGCTAGAGCAGACTGTCAAATTTGAAGGTATTATAGGGACACAAGTGTTACGTGCATTTGATAAGATTATCGCACGCACTGGTCTGAACAAAGCAGAATTAGCACATACGGATTTCAAACCAGTCAGCATCACGATTGAAGTTGACGACCACAAAGCCTACATGCCAAATTCAAAAAAGATGACTATCCGATTGACCGCGGATGAAAAAAGTCACCAAATTTTAGGCGCTCAAATCATAGGTGCATACGGTACAGAAGTTGCTAAACGTGTAGATATCTACGCTTCAGCGATTTATAACCATATGACAGTAGAGCAATTCAGCAATTTGGATCTTGCTTATTCGCCAGTCGTTGGTGCACCGTGGGATGCCGTGCAGCAAGCTGCACAAGTGCTGGAAGAAAAACTATTAATTAGAAGTGAAAAAGGGATTTATAGCAATAATGACTAAAATATTAACTGACAAAGTTGGCAAAATCAAATCAAAAAAGCTATCTTTCCTTGACCGTTTTCTGACCCTCTGGATTTTTCTCGCAATGGCAGCTGGAATCGCTCTGGGTTACTTTTTTCCTAAAGTTGATAATCTAATTAATCAGATGTCAGTCGGAACAACTTCTTTTCCAATTGCGATTGGTTTGATATTGATGATGTACCCACCGCTGACCAAGGTCAAGTACGAAGACATGGGAAAGGTTTTCAGTGATTGGAAAGTTCTGGCCTTGTCTTTGGTGCAAAATTGGATTGTTGGACCAATCGTAATGTTTGTGTTGGCAGTCTCATTTCTTCATGATATGCCCAGTTATATGATTGGCTTGATTATGATTGGCATAGCACGCTGCATTGCTATGGTTATCGTCTGGAATGAACTAGCGCAGGGTGATAGCGAATATACAGCGGGACTGGTTGCTTTCAACTCTCTTTTTCAAGTGCTTTTCTACTCTGTTTGGGCGTATGCATTTGTGACACTACTTCCTAAGTTGCTGGGGCTGGGAAATTTTGCTGTACATATCACTATTGGACAACTTGCAGCTACTGTCTTTATCTATTTAGGTATTCCTTTTATTGCGGGGGTGAGTTCTCACTTTGGACTGATTAAAATTAAGGGAAAAGATTGGTTTGAGCAACAATTTGTGCCAAAAATCAATCGTATTACTTTGATTGCGCTATTATTCACTATTGTAGTTATGTTTTCGGTGAAAGGTGAGAAAGTTGTTGCATTACCACTTGATGTGTTACGTATTGCCATTCCACTGTTGCTATATTTTGTAATCATGTTTTTTGTCAGTTTCTGGATTTCATATCGGGCAGGAACATCCTATCCGATAGCTGTCAGCTTGTCCTTCACAGCAGCAAGCAATAATTTTGAACTAGCAATTGCCGTAGCGGTAGCAGTATTTGGAATAAACTCAGGGGAGGCATTCGCCGCAGTCATTGGACCACTTGTTGAAGTGCCTGTGATGATTGGACTGGTAAATATTGCATTGAAATTGAGAAAAAAATATTTTAAGTTACCTAATAAATAAAGCAAATAAAGTTTAGAAAATTATAAGCAGAAGTTGTGTAATCTCAAGATAAAACTGTGACTTAAGTCCAATTACATGAATGTGCGGCTTGAAAAATGTTTTATTTTCAAAAAGTTTTAATTGTGCATAACTAAACGAAAGAGAAGTTGAACCTACAAAAAACTAACTAAAAAATTTTTAAAACCATTCATTTCATATGGAGATGTTAGGATAAACTGTACTGTATATTAATATTAAAAAAAGAAAAGGTTTATTTAAGTGCTAGAGATATTTTAAGACTGATACCCGTCATATTTATCATAGAAGAAGGTAACTCAGTGAAAGAATCCAGCCAATAATTTGAGGTATGTGAAATTACTTTCAATCAACGGCTAGGGAAGTTAATAAACTGGATCTCTTTACCATCTTACAAATAAACCAAGTTTTACAATAACTTACCATAACTCCGTTCTATAATTAAAACGGATAGACTAAAATAAAGTGAAGGTTTTATGAAAAATGAATTAACAAAGACTGAATATAAAGCATTGAAAAATTTCTTATATCCTCATATTGATCTTCCAAAAGTGAATTATTCGCCAGAATTAATTGCCGCAAATAATAAAATAGATTTATCTGAGGCAATAGAAATTGTAGAAAGTTTACTGCAATTAGGTTTAATAGTAAAAGATGAATTCCGAAAGAATTCGAACCATTACAGAATTACTCCTAAAGGATCTTTATATTTAAAAGATCAAAAAGAAGTTCTCAAAGAAAAAATCGTTTGGTCTATAATAATTCCAACTGCTGTGGCGATAATAACAAGTCTTATTTTTAATTACATTAAATAAATTTGACCACTTACTATTATTAAAATAATAACTGGAATTATTATTTAAAACAGCTTTCTCTATCAGTAATATTTGTTTCTATTTTTTACATATCATTTACCTTTTTATCCCTATGGGGTTTTTGCTTTATCAACTGTTCATCAATGAAGTTCCCCTTGTCTTACGAGCTTGTTCTATCTCGGTGAAATAGTAAAAAAGGATTCAGATGCAAGATTATTCTTTCACAATAGACGATCAACAAAGAGCTTCATTTGGAGGATGAGGAAATTTAATGAACAAAATTCTAAAGGGAGAATATTATAGCAATATGAAAAGCAGCCTTAATACATATTAATAGTAAGGTTAACAAAGCCAATATCATCGCTAGTATTTTCATAAATTTAAGATTACAATAAATTTTATGAATAAAGACGGCTATGTGATTGGAATTCAAAAAATGTTAGAATCCTACCCTGAATTTGTAAAGGACTTTTATTTTTCAAAGGTTTCAAATAATTATAGTTATGCGACCTTGTATGATTACATGCTTGAGTATAAAAAATTTTTTCATTGGCTGATTAAGAAAAAAATTTTAAATGTTTCGTCTATAAAAGAGATTACTTTAAAACAGCTTGAAGACTTACACCGTAATGACATTGAAAGATTTATTATTGATGAACGAACGAGATTAGAAAATATTCGAGAAGGAAACCATTTAAAAGCATTGCATCGACTGTTAGCCTCTTTAAAAACACTTTACAATTACTTATCCTTCGAGGCTGAGAATGAGCTTGGAGATCCTTATATTCTTAAAAATATCATGTTACGGGTGAGCATCAAAAAAGAGTCAGATACTTTAAATTATCGTGCCTCAAAACTAGATGGAAAATTATTTTTAGGACTTGAGACTAATAGTTTCTTAAATTTTGTGGAACATGATTATGAAAACTTAATAAGTCCTCGAGCATTAACAAGTTTTAAAAAAAACAAAGAACGTGACCTTGCTATTTTAAGCCTCTTTCTTGCCTCAGGAATAAGAAATGCGGAACTTGTGAATACAGATTTTAAGGACTTTGAACTGAGTAAAAGATTAGTGTCCGTGATGCGAAAAGAAGGAAATAGAGATACAGTCCCTTTTGCACCTTTTGCTTCAAAATTTTTAAAAAATTACCTTGATGTGAGAACTTTAAAATATTTTGCAGATGAAAACACAGAAGCTCTTTTTTTAACCCTTCATAACGGGCAACCCAGCCGTATTTCAAGTGCTGCAATCAATAAACTTGTAGAAAAATACTCTCAAGCTTACAAAGTAAGGGTAACCCCTCACATGTTAAGGCATACCTTAGCGACACGCTTATACATGAACACCCATGATCAGGTCCTGGTCGCCACACAACTCGGGCATTCTTCCACGTCTGCCACGCAATTGTACACACATATTGCTCAATCTGAGCTTCACAACGCTTTAGATAGGTTATAATGGATTGAGAAAAAATTCAAATGGTAATATTATGTGGTGAACGAGGAATTTTAAAATGAAAATTATAAAAGCCGTCCATTTAAACGGCAATGACAAGAAGAAACGTTACTGGAAAGTCCCCCCTCACTTGGAATTTGTGCGTATTTCAAACGGAGACCAGGCAGCAGTTGAAACCCAAAACGGCCCGATGAGGGTAAAAATCGTTGGCGGAACGATTATTTCAGATGAAGGATGGTTTGTATGGAACAATAAGCACAAAGGGCGCAAGGGACGTCTGACAGTTACGCAAGAGGTCATCATGTTCTTTGATAAAAAAACAGGGAAGCCTAAAATGACTGTCGATGAAGTGCTTAAAGCAAGAATTGAAGCCCGAAAAGCACTTCAAAAGCAGGAAGCAGAAGAAAAAGCGAAAGACGTGTAATTATTTTTAGAAAATTGCAAATTACTTCTTGCAATCGTTATCTCAAAATGATACACTAAAAGCAAATAAAAAGGCCATTAGTTTTTTTGAGAAAACTAATGACGTTCGGTTCAGAAACCTTCTTTCTGAGACTCATTGTTGGAATAATTATACAATAAAATCCACAAAAGTCAATCAAGTAGGTTCCTAAAAAAATGGAGCTTTTTATTTAACTTTTGTGGTAAGCTGTCTTTAAAGTAAAAAAACTCTACAAGCCGCATTACAGCAATGTTTACAGACTTTGAAAATTTAATAATTTAAACTTAAAATCGATGTTTTTGAGATAAATGACTCATATCTCTCCGAAAAACTAAGATTTTCTTGACAGAAGTCTATACAAATGGTAGACTTCTTTTATATGAAACGTGAACTATTAATATCAAAAATTGAGATGCTCAAGGATAAAATGCCTGACTTTGTTTTGGAATATTACCAATCCAAGCTATCCATTCCCTACTCACTTAATACTTTATACGAATATTTGAAGGAATATGATCGCTTTTTTTCTTGGATCATAGTTTCTGGTGTCGCAAATGAAATAAATCTCAAAGTTTTGGAAAAACTTTCTTTAAAAAATATAGAGGCATTTATTATCTACTTGCGTGAAAGACCTCTACTTAATACAGATTCTAACAGTTTTGGTGTCTCACAAACTACGATCAATCGGACAATTTCCGCTCTTTCAAGCCTTTATAAGTATCTTACCGAGGAGGCTGAAGGCTTGAACGGAGAACCGTATTTTTATCGCAATGTAATGAAAAAAATAAAAACTTCAAAAAAACATGAAACTTTAGCTGCAAGAGCTGAGAATATTAAAAATAAACTCTTTTTAGGTGATGAAACTCAAGGCTTCTTAGATTATATCTCTAATGAATATGTGAAAGATTTATCAAATCGTGCAAAATCAAGTTTTGAAAAAAATAAAGAGCGGGATTTAGCTCTGATAGCTTTGATGTTAGCCTCAGGAGTCCGTTTATCCGAAGTGGTTGGAGTTAATATAAGGGATCTTAATCTTAATACAATGGTGATTGAAGTAACTCGGAAAGGTGGAAAACGTGATGCCGTACCATTTGCCAAATTTGCTAAACCTTATTTAGAAGACTATCTGGCTATTCGAGAAAGACGATACAGGCCTGAAAAGAAAGAAACATCACTTTTCCTAACAATTTATCGAGGTACTGCTTCTCGTATTGATAACTCTTCTGTTGAAAAAATAGTGGCTAAATATTCACAAAAATTTAAAGTAAGAGTTACTCCACATAGTCTACGTCACACTTTGGGAACTCGTTTGTATGCACAAACTAACTCCGAAGTGCTTGTATCACATCAGTTGGGACATTCTAGTACCCAGGTAACGGATCTTTACACGCATATTGTTAATGAAGAACAAAAAAACGCATTGGATAATTTATAAATGCGTTATTCCCAGATAAAGTTTATTTTGAAATATTTCTCCAATAATTTAAACCTTGTTTACAATAAGGTTATGTGTAAAATAAAAAAATTCAATTTTACTTATTTTATTTATAATACTGCTACTACATCTAGCTTGTAATTAAATAGTTTGAATATGGAACCTTAACTCATCAGCGCTTGAGAGTTATTTTATATTTATCTTTAACACCTAAAGTGATAAACTAAAATTAAGGTACCCCATAATAAGGAGAATATATGGAACAAGGATTGCAAAAATATTATGACCAGTGGGACACACCATGGTTGAAACTTTACTATCGTATGGTTTGGGCACAATTAGGAGATTTAAGAGGCAGGAAAATCTTAGATTTTGGTTCTGGTTTTGGATGGAATGCCAACCATTTTGCTAAATATAATGATGTTTTTGCAATTGAGCCAAATACTGACATGATTAAGCACCGTCAAGTGAGTAATATTTACAATCAAATTAACGGTAATCTCAAAAGTCTCAAATTGTTTGAAGACAAAAGTTTTGATATCATTCTTTGCCACAATGTTTTTGAGTATTGTCCGGAAGAGCGCCTCGATATTTTACAGGAATTCGATCGCTTGTTAAAGAATGAAGGGCTAATTTCAATTGTGAAGCATAATCATGCGGGAGCAATTATGCAAAAAGTTGTGTTTGAGAACAATTTGGAGCAGGCATTGGATATGTTGATTAATAATAACAAAATTAATGAAGCCTTTGGAAAAATAAATTATTATAATTTGCCAGAGTTAATTAAAGATCTTTCAATTGAGATTACTAAGACTTTAGGATTGAGAACGTTTTGGGCCTTACAACCAAATGAGTATAAAGTAGAGAAAAGATGGGCTGATAAAATGTTTGTCCTCGAGTGGAATGTTAGTGATAAAGAGGACTTCAAAAGTATTTCTTTCTTCAATCATATTTTATTAGAAAAACTATAATAAAAACTCGTTTAGATATTTCAACAAAAATAAGGATAAAAATATTGTGTAGCAACTAAATTGGATAATAGCTCAAGTAATAATTGATATGAATCCTAAAATATAAACTTTTATGTAGTTCACTCATAAGACTTAACAAACAAGCTCAAGCAAAATTTTTGCCTGAGCTTGTTTGTTAGTCTACGATTTCTAATCGAAATTCTTTTGGTAAAAGCCAATCTAATTTCTTTTTAATCCATTTGGTATTGTATTGTAATACTGAATCTATCTGTGTCAATTCTCAATAAACAAACTGCTTTTAGTAACTAAAAGAGGCTTTCCATTACCAAATTATCAAGATAATAAATATCTCTTATACCATGGAAACAATAGATTCAGATGCTTAGATGCCAAAATTTAATTTTAATTTTCAATTTACCAATTATATTTATTATAAAATATTTAGCTCACTACTGTAAGATTAACAGTCTCATAGAATTCAATATAATCACTTAGATTCTCTGATTAGCTTTAGGAAATTTGAGCCATACTTTTCCAATTTTTGTGGCCCAACCCCTGAAACCTTGAGAAATTCCTCATCCGTTTGTGGCTTCAGATAAGTCATATCTTGGAGAGACGCATCCGAAAAGATCATAAAGGGTGGGAGCTTTAACAATCTTGCAATTTCTAAACGTAAAGATTTTAAAGCGTCAAAAAGTTCAATATTGAAATTGTCAGATACGTTAAGTTTTGGCTTAGAAATGACCATTGCTTCACGACGTTCTATTTTTATTTTTCCCTTCAGAACCATTCTTCCAGCTGTTGATACAGAAAGTAAAGGGAATTTTCCTGAGCTAACCTCAAGATAACCTTCACTTGTGAGAAAGTCAATAAGGTTAGAAATTGCCTTTTGATTTACTCCCTTCATTATTCCATAAGTTGAAAGCTTTTCAAAATTCCATTGAATAAGTTTCTTGTTTTTTGAGCCCGCAAGAACACTTGCAACAGCTGCTTTACCAAAATGCTCCCCCATTCGGATAACACAGGACATAACCTTCTGTGAATCTATTGTAATGTCAGCCAACACACGTTGGTCAAGGCAATTACTACATTTTCCACAATCTTCACCTTCATCCCCAAAGTAACGTAAGATAAAACGTTGTAAGCAAGACTCTGTGTTTGCGTATGCCTGCATTTGACGTAGTTTATCATATTCTAATTCTTTGTGAGCTTCATCACCTTCTCCTTGCTCAATTAAAAAATTACGGATTCTAAGATCATTTAAAGCCCAGAGTAAAATAGCATCTGACTCAAGACCATCTCGACCAGCGCGTCCTGCTTCTTGATAATATGATTCAATATTTGACGGGGTTGAATAATGAATCACATAACGCACATTCGACTTATTAATTCCCATTCCAAAAGCATTTGTGGCTACTATGATTTGACAGTTATCATAGAGAAAATCTTCTTGATTCGTAGCACGCTCTGATTCAGTTAATCCCGCATGATATCGCCTCGCATTATAGCCATGATGTTTGAGCCAATCAGACACCTCTTCTACATCTTTTCGAGTTGAACAATAAATTATGCCAGTATCCAACTTATCACGACTATCTAAATATTTACGTAGCCATGCCCTTTTTTCAACATTTTTAACAACTTCAAAACGAAGATTTTCTCTTAGAAATCCAGTTTTGATAGTAGTTGAAGTGCTAATATTTAGTAGGTGCTGAATATCTGCTGTAACACGCTCAGTTGCAGTTGCTGTCAAAGCCAAAACTGTTGGTTTAGGATTTAAATTTTCAATTCGTTTTGCAAAGGCTAAATAACTTGGGCGAAAATCGTGTCCCCATTGGGAGATACAATGTGCTTCGTCAATTGCAACAAGATTGACTAATAAACGTGAGATAAAATAATTAAATGATTCAAGCCCAAAACGTTCAGGTGCGACAAATAGAATTTTTATTAGTCCTTCTTCAATCTGTGACATCCTAAAATGTGACTCGGCCTCATCAACTGTACTATTTAGAAATGTCGCAGGAATACCTGCAGCTTCAAGCTGATCAACCTGATCTTTCATTAATGATATTAATGGAGAAACTACTAAAGTAATTCCATCAAACAATAAGGCTGGAAGTTGATAACAAATAGATTTTCCTGCACCAGTTGGAAGAATCCCTAATGTATCTTTTCCTTCAAGGACTTGCTCAATGATCTGCCTTTGGCCTGCCCGAAAATGATCAAAACCAAAGTTTTCTTTTAGTGTTTGTTCAAGATTTACTAAACTTAAATTTTCCATCCTTATCATTATACGTGAAAATAAGGAAAATGTTTCGATTCAATTATAAAAAGACAGCCAACTATAAAAATTGACTTTATATTCAAAATTATTATTTGGCAAATTGTAAAATTAGTTTAGCCACCTGAAGCAAGAAAAAAACACCTGAATCTCTTATACTTGAGTTTGCAAGAACAAAAAGTAGAAAAGGAATTCAGATGCAAGGTTATTCTAACACAAAAGGCAAAGAAATTACTTATACAGAACGTCAGTTGATTGAACGTTGGCACAACAAGGAGAAGCTAAGTAACCGTCGGATCGCTCAGCTCTTGAATAAAGCGCCCCAAACAATAAACAATGAACTTCGTCAAGGGGAAGTGCACTTAAAAATAAAGACAAAGTATTCTGCACTTCATGCACAAGAACACCACAGCGTCAATAAGAGTCACTGTGGCCGTCCTTCGAAGCTCACATCGGACCTCAATGAAACCATAAGTGCGGGTGTCAGAGATAAGAAATCATTAGAAGTCATTCTCCAAGAGCTGACAGGGGTTTGTCTTCGCACCCTCTACCACTGGGTGGACAAAGGCTGGCTTGATGTAAAAACCCATCACTTGCTTTATCCGCATTATAAGAAGGCTAAGAAGCTCCGAAAAACTCACCCCAAGCGTCCGTATGGCTTGTCCATTGACCAACGTCCAGAGGAAATTAACCATCGTGAAGCATTCGGCCATTGGGAAATCGATACGGTGCTGTTGACCAAAGAAAAAAATGACTGCCTTTTGACACTCACAGAGCGCCAAACACGCTTTGAAATCATTCGTCTGATTCCAAATAAGTCTGCCCAATCTGTCAATACGGCGCTTTTAGCACTTCAAAAGGAAACTCAGTTCAAATCCCTCACGTCGGATAATGGCCGTGAATTCGCCCGTTTACATGAGGCGGTGACTTGTCCGGTGTACTACTGTCATGCCTATGCCAGCTTTGAGCGTGGAAGCAATGAGAATCATAACCGCATGATCCGACGCTTCTTACCCAAAGGAACAAAACAAACAACAGTTCAGGCTGTTGCTAAAATTGAGACTTGGATGGCTCATTATCCAAGAAAAATGTTCAAGTATCAGACACCATTTCAGATGTATCGGGGTGGCTAAATTAAATTTGCAATTTGCCAAAATTATTATTTATAAATTCTTATTATACTTTAAAGACTTTTGATATCTGGAAGACAAAGGAGAGAAAATAGTAATGAAATCAAGAAGGAGAGCTAAGAAAATTTGCTCTTCATCGGTAATCAATGAGGTAACTGCAAGTAAATAAGTCAGAACTTATAGTATTATTATGATTATATATAGCTTGCAGCTAGCGAAGGAAAGTATTTCCTCAGCAATTTTCTGATTAAAAAGGCAATTTTCCTTACCGCTATGTTCCAATAACTAAACCATGTGTTAAAACTGGCTAACTTATAATTGCAATTTGCCTCTTATCATCCGTATCTCTTTCTTTTACAGCAATATTTATAGCATAAAAATATAGGGAAGGATCTGAATAATATTTAATAAGCCTATTCCAACTCCTATAAATATCAACCTCCGAAAGTTGGGAGCTTTCACTAAGAGCATAAATTTAGTTTGAATGTAATTCAGACAATTATAAAAGTCCTTCAAGAAGAGACATATTCATTAAATCAGAAAAATTATTTTACAATATGGAAGTTATGATTGCTTGTAGCTTCAATGACTGGATGCTTCTTTAGATAATTGCCTATTAGCTCTGTCATGTCAACAGTGATTTCAGAAATGATCTTTGAAGCTTTAAACATCGGATAATTTCCACCGCCGACAGCACGGTATTGATTGACAACAATATCAAGGCTATCATCTGGAAGAACTTCTTTTCCTTCAAACTCGAGCCTTGTAACCTTATACCCAAATTTCTTCGTTAGATCAAACGTGTAATCAATCCCTTCATACATATCGTAGTTATAGAACTGAGGCTTTGGGTTGACAAAGTCTGGATTAAAGATGATTTTACCTTGAGCATCAAGGGACAAGTGGTTCGCAGTGATCTCAAGTGCTCCCTTCATATCAGCACCAGTGATGCGTAATACGGCTAATGTATTAGGATATATATAGTTGGTCAAAATGTCACGCATAGTTATGGTTTCACCAAAACCAAGAGATTCATTGTTGAATAAAGCAGTACCTGATACCTTAGCACCTGAGGCTTCAATCTGAACCTTGTTGATAAATTCAATATAAGGATGTTCAATCAAACGAGCCAAATCTGGATCTTTGATTGTCATGTCACCAGTCACTTTACCCATTGGTGTATCAAGCCAGGCTTCAGCTTCATTATTGATTGGACTAATGATTGAAACCACTTCTTCTGAGGCTTTCACATCTGCAACTGAGTGTATTTCAGCAGTGCTGGAAATGACTTTTAAATTTTCGTCCAATTCTAAGCAAATATCAGACACGTTGGCTCCACGATAGCCTGGCTGAACGATTGGAACACCAAGCACAGATTGGGCGAGCTCGCGGTGTTGATGTCCGGTCACAAATGCATCAATTAGACTTGAACACTCAGTTAACAGTTGATAACCTTCATTCTCACCTGTTAAAGCTTCTTCTGGTTTCCCTGTTTCAAGTGAACTCTCAAAACCACCATGATAAGCTACAACTACAATGTCTGCTAATTCATGGAGCTTCGGTAAATATTCTTTGGCTGTCTCAACAATCGACTTAAAAGTCAATCCTTTAATTGTTGTAGGGTGCTCCCAATGAGGGACATATTGAGTTAAAAGTCCAAGAACTGCAATCTTTATTCCTTTTTTTTCGAAGATCTTATAGGCGTCCCCAAAAGCTGGTTGACCTTCCTCATTTAGAACATTAGCACAAAGGATGGGATAATTAGTCTGAGAGACATAAGAATTAATATACGAACGGCCATAGTTAAATTCATGGTTACCAAGTAAACCAAGATCATAGCCAAAGGAATTTGTCACTTCTGTCAAGTGAGAAAGACCATTTTTGACCTGCTTTGCCAAATAATAGGCAAGGGCAGACCCCTGGAGAATATCGCCATTCTCGATCTTCAGAACAACCTCTCCAGCCACTTCTGCTTCAGCTGATAAATAATCCATCATTGTACGTGCCTTGGCCATACCAAAGGGAAGATTCATCACACTCTCTGTGTAGTTCGTGGGTAAAATAAAACCATGCATGTCTGATGTCTCAAAAATTCTAATTTTCATTAAAAAACTTACCTTACTTTTCTATTAATTGAAAAATAAACTGAATAAAAATGGACAGTCTATTGTTGTCTCAAATTTTAACATCATTTTACCAAGTATTAAACATTTCCACTTGAATTTTCCAAGATTTTAGTTACTATCGTATTTAAATAAGTGCATACTACATCAGAGTCTGTCAATACTGCAACACTAAAGAGGTACTTAGTTGTTTTGGCAACAATAGCTCTCGTTTTTGAAATTGTTATAAAGTATAAGTTTTGTTCTTAGTACCAGCTGTTATTACTGGTGAGTAAACAAGCTCATTTCATTTTCCTATTCAACTTGTTCAGCTTATCATAAAAGGTAAGTTGAAGTTTTTGATTTTAAGTTGAGATTGATAACATGTGGCTGTTGTTTCTTGTGATAAAACAAAAGTTGAAGAGGGTGGCGCTTCATAGTCAAATTTTGAATTTAAAAAAATGAAGATTCTTCCAGAATTTGAGTTAATATAGAAGACAACTTTTGATTGGCGAAAGGTCCAATTTATATTTATCATAATCAAGTGATACGTAAGTAGCCTTCTTTGACACAATTGAGGTAATGTAATAAGAAGCACCATCATTAGAAAACTCGATATTTGTAATGATTTTAAAACCAAAACAATTTATTGTAGAACCGCTTTTGCTTTCTTTAGGTGGCTAAATTAAATTTGTAATTTACTTTTTTAAAAAAGGGAGTATTAACCTTTCATTAAAACTTTACGAATTTGCGATGAAATCAATTCAACAATGACAATCAAGATGAACAAAGCGATCAAAATTGATCCAGCTTTAGACCACATTTGTCCATTCATGGCAAAGATTAAAGGGGCACCTATACCTCCGGCTCCAACCAAACCAAGGATAGAAGCGTCGCGAAGATTCATGTCTAAACGGTATAGCAGATTAGATAACAATTCTGGCAAAAGTTGTGGTAATACACCAAAACGAATCTTTTGGAACCAGCTGGCTCCAGCTGCATCCATCGATTCAATAATTCCTGTGTCAAGGTCTTCAATTGATTCAATAAAAAGCTTGGCAATCATGCCAACTGACTCAAGGCCTAAAGCCATAACCCCTGCAGAAGGGGACATGCCAACGATGCCGACAAAGAATAGCGCATAAACAAAAGAAGGAACTGTACGAATTGCCATAATTAGAAGGCGAACAACATAAGCAATCGGTTTTGGCATCATATTAGTCGCAGACAAAAATGATAGGGGAACTGCAATAATAGCACCAACAATTGTACCTAAAATCGCAATCGCAATAGTCTGCAACAATAAGTAAAGTACACCGGAGGTTCCCAAAGCAAACAAAATCTTAGTATCAGGATTTACAATTCCCTTAAGCATCTCTAAAGCTATAGCCGAACCTTGCTTAGTCATAGTCAAACTATTAAGCGATGAGCTTGACCACCAAGAAATTCCGAGTACCAAAATAAGGATAATTGTAATATATTGCCAACGACGAGGACGATTCTCATAGTAGTCAAGAATCTTTTTATTTATACTCATATTTGTATTCATATTTTCACCTTACTTATTATGCTAACTTCATACGAATCAAAGTTGAGGTCAATTCAATAATAATAACTGTCACAAATATGGCTAACAAAATTGTACCAACGTCTTGATACAATAAAAATCCCATGCGGTCATTCAAAATCGTACCGATACCACCCGCACCAACATAACCGAGAATGGTTGAGTAACGTACGTTACCTTCAAAGGCATAGAGAGAGGTAGAAAGGTAAGAGGGTGCAACTTGAGGAATAACAGAGACTATGAACGATTTAAAGCGTCCAACACCAAGTGCTTCTGTCGCTTCGAAAGCTCCCATGTCCACCGTTTCGATATTTTCAAACATTTGCTTACCCACAAATGAGAAAGTAAAGATAAAGATGGCGATAAAACCAGCAAAAGTACCCAATCCGAAGACATGAGTTGCAACCAAAGCTACAACTAGAGTTGGGAAGGTGCGAGTAACCGTCAATATAAAACGTACAAGTTGATTCACGAAGCGGTTTCTCACAATATTATTTGCAGCTAAAACTGCAAAAGGAATAGCTAGGATTGAACCTGCTATTGAACCTAAAAAACTCATTTTAATTGTATCAAGCAATGGGGTCATAACTTTTGAAAAGTAAGACCAATGAGGTGGAAACATATCGGCGATCATAAAGAAAAGGCTGAATCCATGGGTGAATAGTCCTTTAAAGTCAAATTGTGTTATGTAGATTGAGGAACCAATCAAAATAAGCACAATGATCCAATAAAGCCAAACTTTTGAGCGCTTCTCTTCCACCTTTTTACCATTTGACAGAGTAAAAGTTTTGACTTCCATTAATTTTCCTCACTTGTACTCGGATCTGAGTCTTCTTCCTTGCGATATACTTCATCAAGGACTTTTTGAGTTACTTCGCTTGAAGGTCCGTCATAGACAATTTTGCCCTTTTTAATAGCAATAATCCGACTTGCGTAGGCCAACGCTAACTCCACATGGTGAATGTTAATTAAAATTGTCCTGCCAAGCTCTTCATTAATTCGCTTTAAATCATCCATAACTTCTTTTGCGGTTACAGGATCCAGCGCAGAAACGGGCTCATCAGCCAGAATAATGTCTGAATCTTGAGCAAGAGTGCGCGCCAAAGACACACGTTGCTGTTGACCGCCAGAAAGTTGGTCGGCACGAACGTAAGCCTTATCTAAGATCCCCATACGATCAAGTGCTTCAAGCGCCTTAATTTTATCCTCTTTTGAGAAAATACCAAATAAAACTTTAAAGAAAGACATCTCTGGAACAACTGCCGTCAAAACATTTTTCAAAACTGTAATACGTGGAACAAGATTATAAGATTGGAAAATCATTCCAACTTTACGACGAAATTTACGTAATTCCTTACCTTTTAATTTAGCAACATCAGTACCATTCACGACTAAATTTCCGCTTGTCACGTCATTCAGTCCATTGATTGTCCGCACCAGTGTTGACTTACCAGCACCTGAAGTACCGATGATTCCAACAAATTCACCATCTTGAATTTCGAGATTAATATCTATCAATCCTTGATAGCCATTTGGATAGATCTTACCTACCCCTTCAAATCTTATCATTTGACCTCCACGTATAGAAGATTTTTTCATTGGTTTTTCAAAAATTACACTTTATCAAAATGTAAGTGTAATTTAAATAGAAAATGAAAAGTTCCATAGGATTAAATTTTGTAAAACTGCATTCGCCGACGAAAGCGAATGTAGTAAAAAAGCCGAAATTGAAAACAATCTTGGCTATTATATTTTATAAATACTAGTTACCAGCAACGTCCTTCAAGATCTTGAAGAATGGTTTATAATCTTTCGCTGATGAAACTTGATAGCCATCATGTGAGTATACTTTGATAATCTTAGCACCTTGGTCAGTCTTAGACATAGCGATAATAGCTTTTTGAAGAGCTGACGCAAGTTTAGGATTTTTCTTCATAGTATCTGATTTAGTAGAAACAAGGATACCGTCGTTGAAGATTTCACCTGTAACGCCGATAACGTTAGTTTGGTTCCAGATAGTATCAGTTGCTTTATCGATTGTAGTCCATGCTGTTGCGAAGTCCATACGAAGATCTGCATAACCAGCGATAATATCTACTTGCCCTGAAGCTAAGTCAGCTGTAGCTGTGCCGTAGTCAAGATTAGAAACTACATTTGGAAGATCATGTACAGAGATCTTATAGTTATCCGTCAACCATTTTGATGGATAAAGATAGCCAGATGCTGAAGTTGTTGAAGAAAGTCCCCACTTAGCTTTTTTAAGCAGATCAACAGGAATCTTTTTACCAGATTTAACATCAGCTGCCATCTCTTTGCCGAGTTCAGTGTTGCCTGCAATGATCAAACCACGGTAAGATTTAACGTCGGTAGTTGTATTTGTTGTTGGTTTGTGGTTATTCCAATATTGTGGGTTGGTCGCATTCTTAGTGTTCTTCAAATCATCATTACTTAAACCTTTACGAGTTGCTGTTAAAATAACTTTCGTACCTGAAGCGTAAGCTGCATATGTACCACCAGATACACCATAGCCGACATCAGCCGTACCGGATGTAAGTGCTTTACCTACGGCGTTGTAATCAGTACCTGTTGTCATTGTGATCTTGCCAACTTTGAATCCTTGTTTTTTTAATTCACTTTTAAGCAATGTGTCAAGACCCTGTGTAGCGGTTGTGATATCACTTGGATTCTTTGATGGAATAAATGAGATCTTTAGTTCTTTGATGTTGGTAGTTTTGGCTGCTGAAACTGACGTGTTAGCTGACAAAACAACTGCTCCAACTGTAGCTACAGCCGTGAGACCAATGATGCTTTTGAGACTTTTTTTCATTTTAGTAAATGAGCTCCCCTATTTTTTCGCAAAAACTCCTCTTGCATGATAAGTGTATCAAAATAGATATAGACTTTCACTAAAATTGATGTAAATTTAATGTAAATTTAAGAAACGTTCACCTTTTCTAAATGGCTCAAAGTCTAAGTCCTTCAATCCTATGAGAGGATCTATACATTCAAAATTAATCATTTCTTGAATTAAAATTTTGCTATTAGATGTTATGTCATTCAATTTATTTTCAACATTATTTGAGAGCTCATAATCATTTACTATAGTACTTTCATCCAAAGTTGTGCTTGTTAGGTGCGTTTTAGGAGAAAAAGTTTTTTCACTCAATTGGACAAGTCGATCAAACAATGAAGTTCTTCGATTTTTTCCCTCTTTCCTAACAGCAGTCAGAAAAGCTCCAATTTCTCCCAACATAATAAGTGATTTCCTCGCACGAGTGATGGCAGTATAAACCAGATTTCTTTGTAACATTCGAGCGTATCCTGAAACCATTGGAACAATCACCATTTCAAATTCAGATCCCTGTGATTTATGAATTGATATGGCATAAGCCAGACGAATATTTACCCAATCAGAACGAATGTAATTTAATTTTTGTCCATCAAAATCAATGTTCAACTCATCTTGTTTACTTTCACTGTACTTAGCTGGAATCAACTCGATGATTTTTCCAATATCCCCATTAAAAACATTGTTTTCTGCATCATTAACAAGTTGCAACACTTTATCTTCTTTACGAAAAAGGCCTTCCATAAAATTAAATTCCAGTCCTTCTCCCTTTGGATTAAATATATCCTGAAGTTCTTTATTAATAGCTGTAATACCAGCGGGTCCCTTATACATTGGAATAAGAACCTGAAAGTCAAATGCACTATTCCCTTTTCTCTTCCATGAAGTTGCAATTTGCCCAATGAGTGAAGGAAGTTGAAAGGAGTTCGCTTGGAAAAAGTTTCTATCAGCTTTTCTCTCTGTAAAATCTGAAGGAATTTTTCCTTCTTTAATTGAATGTGCTAAATCTGTTATAGTTGAATCCTCAGACTGACGATATATGTGGTTGAGCTTCAGAGAGGGAATCTCATGAAAAGCAAGCAAGTCTCCCAACACTTGTCCTGGACCTACCGAGGCTAATTGATCTGAATCTCCTACAATCATCACTTTCATTCGACCCGGAATAGCACTAAAGAGCTTATTTGCGAGCCAAGTATCAACCATAGAAAACTCATCCACAATCAATACTTCTCCTGAGAGGTCATTTGCCAAATCCTCATTTTCATCATCACTGTTAATTCCTAAAGTACGATGCAAAGTTGATGCGGGAAGACCACTAAGGTCACTTAAACGACGACTGGCACGTCCCGTTGGAGCAGCTAAGATAAATGGAAAAAGGTCGGTTGAGTAGTCTTCTTGTCGCAAGGACAAGTTATTAAGCTGAGCATACACTTGGAGAAAACCATTAATAATAGTAGTCTTTCCTGTACCGGGTCCACCAGTCAAAATAAAGATTGGATATTTTAAAGCATCATGAATGGCTTGCTTTTGTAGGTCATCATAAATGATCCCCAGTTTTTTTTCAACTTCACTAATTGCTGAATCAAAATCATCCTCAACTAAAATGTTATCCGTGTGTCTTAAAAGTCGAGTAATATTTGACGCAATTCTTTCTTCTGCTTGAGCCAACAGCTTATCAAAAATTTTATCCTCACTTTTGAGAAGTCTCTCCTCCTGGATCAAGTCTTCTAGTTGTGCCTTTAAGTCATCTAAAGGAATCAATACGTGACGAGCAGCTTCAAGCATCTCTTTGGCTAAAAAAAGTAGTCGCGTCTCCTCTATATAGGTATCACCTGTACTATTAGGCTGATCTTTCACAATATGAAATAGTGCGGCCTTCAACCGATGTGGTGAGCTTGGTTCTATCCCAAGCTCTGAAGCAATTTTATCCGTAGTTAAAAATCCAACCCCCTCAATATCTTCCACTAATTGATAAGGATTGTGTTTTATAATATTAAGACTTTCTGCCTGATAAGTTTTATAGATCTGAGCTGCCAGTCGACCTGTCAAACCATAGCCATAAAGCTTGGATAAAATATTTTCCATCCCATGATTAGTTGATAAGTTTTTAATAAAGGCTGCTTTTTTATTCTCCTTTAAAATTCTCGTTAACTTTTCAGGATTTTCTAAAATATCGTCCACTGTATTTTTAGGATAGAGTTTGACAATTTTCTTAGCAGTCTCCTTACCAATACCTGGAAAAGTATCAGAGGAAAGGTACTTGACTAAACCATTAACAGTTGTAGGGGCCAGCTTTTCATATGTATCAACTTGAAGTTGCTCACCATAGCGTGGGTGATTCGTAATGTGACCGTAAAATGTATACGTCTCAGACTCAACAACATCTCCTATTGTTCCTGTCACCACGATTTCACTATCATCAAAACTTTCCGAATTGGTATCATCTATTTCAACTAATAAAACCTTATAAAGGTTTGAAGGGTTATTAAAAAAAATAGATTCTATTTTTCCTGTAAAGAATAGTTTCTCTTCCATTAAATCAAATTATACTTCTTAAATCATTAATAAAATCCACATTTGACTGTGCAAACATGTCATTTGGGTTTATACCTGGCTGACCTTCAGGAATTTTTTCAATACCTTGCTTAGCATAGTATTCTTCCCAAAAATCTCCTGCAAAATGCATTCCTTCCAAAGGAAAAATTCCTTCAGGAAAGGTCCTAGAAACGAAATCTGAGCAATAGTACTTCTTATCAGATTGTAAAAATGAAAAGTTGTAAGGAAGACCCTGTAATTTGGTCATTTTTTCTAACACTCCATTAAAATTAATCGGAACATTTAATCGAAAAAGATCAAAATTTTTTTCAATTTGAACTTCTTCTCGGTTGATGAATACTTGAAGTGGCTCAGCGATAACACCATCATGAGGATTAGAATTCCAAACGAAAACTTCGCCTTTTCGATTTTCAAGCATACCAACATGATCATAAATGGTATAAACTTGACGTTTGGAGCTTACCATAATGGCTGTGCCCCAGTCTGATTCAACACCAGCCACGCCTATTAAGTCGCCAGTGAGTAGTTGATCAGTTTTCATTTCAATTTATCCTTTTCATATTTGTGAACACTCTCTAAACCTATGAAAGATTGTTGCCGTAACGCTTCATAAATAACAAGTGCTGCGCAGTTAGAAAGGTTGAGCGAACGAACATGCTCATCATTCATAGGAATCCGAATACATTTCTCAGCATTTTTACGCATAAATTCTTCGGGAAGTCCTGTGTCTTCTCGACCAAATAAAAAGTACTGGTCAATCCCATCTAATAAGGGTTGCGCATAATCTACTTCGCTATAAACATATTCCGCAAACTTAGTAATCAAATAAAGCTTATTTTTTTCTAAAGCTGCCATAAAATCAGTTAAACTTTCATGATAACGAATATCAACCTTTTCCCAATAATCAAGCCCAGCTCGTTTTAAGTGTTTATCATCCACTTCAAATCCAAGTGGCTTAATTAAATGTAAAACTGAATTGGTTGCCGCAGCCGTCCTAGCGATGTTTCCAGTATTAAAATGAATGCGTGGTTCAAAAAGTACAATATGATTAGTCATAAACTATATTATAATACAATTTTATAACATTGAAAAAATAAAAAAACTGGAAACCTCGGAGTCAAGCTCAGCGAAGCATCCAGTTGGGACTTAATTTGCTTTATTCAGAACAGGATTGAATAAAACCAATTAACTATAAAGCTATACTACAACAATGCCACAAACTTGTCAAGCAGAAAGCCAATTTCAGCCAATATTTTAACATTTCCAGGGAAAATGTCTAATTTATTTTAAAGTTATTTTAAGAAAAAAATTTTAGTTAAGCGTATTCAATACATTATACGCTTCATCAGCTGAAATCATATCTATAACAACCTTTCCTGTGGTATTGGTGAATGTACGATAACGGTTAAGGGTGAAGAGACCATCTGAAGTTTTAGCTGCCACATTTTTAGCAGTTAAACCATCATAAGTTCTCCCCGGATCTAGCAAACCTAAATCGTAACCTAACCCACTTGCAATTACTGAAGTATTCGGGTTGTGGCTCCCAGAAGGGTAGCATATCACATGGGTTTTCTGATTAAGTAGACTGTCAAGATATGCTTTCGAATCCCGAAGTTCAGCAGTTTGACGGTTATCGCTTGCCACGCTTAAGTCTGCATGATTAACTGTGTGACTTTGAAAGTCAACGAGCCCCGTTGAAGCAATTTCTTTAATTTCAGCAGCGGTCATAAAACCAGGCACATTATTAACAACATTATTTGTAATAATAAAGCTGGTTGCATGCATATTATACTTTTTAAGCAAAGGAAAAACATAGTCATAAAAATTTTGAGTTCCGTCGTCAAAAGTTAACCATATTAATTTTTGAGCTGGTTTTGTATTTGTTGATAGAACTTTTGAAGCTTCATCACTTGAAACAGTATAAATTTCACTTGATTGAAGAGCCTGTAGAACAGATTCAAAATTTTCGGGAGAAACAAAATTCCCATCAGGTGTATTAGGTTGTACATTATGATACATCAGTATTGGAAGGTAATTTTCAGCCTTTGTTATCAACCAAGGGGACTCAGCAGTTGATGAGGATATTGTCAAATTTGTGATGCTTGAGCCAACTGAATTAGAATGGCTACTGGAGGTTGACTTTGAACTTTTTAGAGTTATCACTCTTTGATCAAGAAATTTAGAGAATATAACAAAACCTATTGAACTCGCAATAATCAATAGAATTAAAATAAAAAGAATGCATCCAATCAAGGTTTTCCTATTCCTTTCAGGACCACTGGACACAAGATACATTTTGCTTTCTTTTTCATCCATAGCATTCAAAGAATGTTCAGATCCCCCATGCAAAGTAGTAGAGGACTTATGAAATTTCTTATGATAAAATTTACTTTGACTCTTTTTGTTCTTTCTTTTCACGTCTTCCCTCGGCCCGTGTCAATATACAAATTTTTATTTTTTACTTTTTCTAAAGTACAAAGTTCCTAGCAGTACTTCATATATAATACCAAATATAATAAAACAATACATGAAAAAATTATCAGTTAAAACATTTATTATAGGATCCGTTTCTGGATTAAACAGCCATGTGTTATCTCTAAAAAGTATTCTGTGAAAAGCAATAAAAAAATTATCAAAACCTATTAATAGTACCACTAGAGTAAGAAGTACGGGAAGAAACATAGCAAATTTAATCCCATTTTTGAAGAGAAAGGAAATTCTATCCTTTTGAAATTTCCAATAAAAATACGCAAATACGATACATATTGTCAAAACCAATAAAAAAAGATTTTTTACTTCGGAAAAATGGATCAATGCAGAATACGAATCTGGAAAATTTGGCATTTTTAATTTTCCAGCAAAGGGATTGAGAAGATATCGCATCAAATATCCATAGTTCTTCATCAAAATGTTAAATGAGAAACCAGAAATCTTGCTAAGGTTTTCCCAAATAATATCTAAGGAAAATAGTGGAATCGATAATAAAATAGTCACAAATACTGAAAATGCGACAATCCAAAATAAAGTTAATGTAAAGTACAGCTTATCACGCATGGTTTAAATTTTCCATTCAGCAAGGCTAGAAACTACATAAGTTGGTGCAGTAGGTAGGTTAGGAACTTCCTCAGGTTTGGTAAAGCCAGTCGTGACAAGAAGTGAATCAATCCCATTATCAATTCCTGTGCATATATCAGTCAAATAGTTATCACCCACCATAATTAAATCTTCTTTTGGTAAACCAAGTTTTTTCAAAATAATATCAGCAATAATTGCAGTAGGTTTACCAATGATAATCGGTTCTACCTGAGTTGCCGCCTGTACCGACCGTACAATTGTCCCAGAGCCTGGCAGTAAACCTTCTGAAGTAGGTAAATTCAAATCAGGATTGGTTCCAATAAAGGTTGCGCCCTTTTGAATGGCAAATGTTGCTACCTTTAATTTGTCATAATTAAATGAAAAATCAACTGCTACGACCACATAGTCAGGATCGATTTCATCATCAATAAAACCAGCCTCATGTAGTTCAGATTTAAGTCCTTCTTCACCAACAATATAAACCCTATTTCCCTTACCATCAGCCTTCATATAATCAGCGGTAGCATGGGAAACTGTATAAACTGTTTCAAGTGGGGTCTCAATATTGAATTTCATACTAAGACGCTTCTGGACAACTTCGGGACGACGTGTTGTGTTATTTGTAACAAATAAGTATGGAATTTTTTTCTCTTGAAGACGATGAATAAAATCTTCAGCTTCTGGAATTCTGCCTTCTCCAAGATAAATTGTTCCGTCAAGATCAATAACATATGCTTTGTAGTCTTTATGCTCCATTAAATTTTTTCCCATTCTATTTCAATTTGTGCATCATTATCATTAATTAAATGATGACTTATCTTATCTCTTAACATTACTGAACTGGATATTTGCTCTCCTGGCAAAATTTCATGATTGTATTTAATATAAATTTTTTTGGGCCGATGATGCGTAAGAAAATCAAAACCAAGAGGATTAATTGCCCATTCATAGTATTTACTATTATTAACATGCATATTTAAGTCAATATCTGAATAGCGAATTTGATATTTTTTTACTTTAGCATTTTCAAGCTTGCTAAATACATGGCCACGCTTGATCTTATTGATTTTTTCTGATTCGTAAGGCTTAACAATTTCTTCTTCAACTCGTCCTGCCTTTCGACTTACAGAATCCATTAAGACCCAAGTTGAGTGAATATTGACTAGAAGTTCTCCTTCCTTACTTTTATATCTAAAGTCTCTATAACAAAAAAATTTATTATAGTTTATAGCTTCGGTTTCAATGACAATTTCTTCCAAAAATTTTGGGAGGCGTTTGATATCAATCTCATACTCTGTAACGATCCAAGAATAGTGGTAATTTTCCATTACCCATTCTTCTGACCTACCTAAATGTGCTGATTGTTCTCCAGAAACCTGTAAAGCAACATTCAAAATGGCTGATGCTGCCATATCTCCTTTTAAATCAGAATGATAAAAAGGTACAAAATAATTTGTTGAGTAGATATTTCCCATGTGTATTACAACTTTTCTAATTTACATAAATTAATTTATGTTTATACTGATTAAGACCTAATTAATTTTCATATTAAAAAAAATTTTTTATATGCAGCGGTTGATAAGATTCGATCATGGTCAATAGGGCCTGCATAGCCATCAATTTTTAATTGATCAGTGTATTGCTGAATCTGGTAACTACGCTTTATATTAAGTGCTGTAAACGAGCCATCGTTTAATTGACCATAATATGCAAGCCAGGTTCCATCAAATTTTGATGTATCAATATTATTTTCAGTTAAAAAATCATCCCTTGAATAAATACCTATATTCTTGGCACCAAGCTTTTCAAGTTCAGAACGAAAGGCTTCAACGCCACCATTAAGGTCTTTCATTGTTGGTGACTCAACATCTACCCACCAAGAAGTAGGCTGGTAAGCTTTGGCTCGCTCATAAAAACTCTTGGCTTCTTCTACCATTTGGTTTTTAGTCGTAGCATTTGCATATGCATAAACAGCAACTGGAACACCTTGTTCTTGCAAACCAGTAATATGGTACTTAAAAGCAGGATCCGAACCATCTTTATTAATATAGATTGAAGGTGTTGCTTTAATTCCATCCTGCACACGAACGATGGCTGCAGAAATATTTTTAGCCAATTTGGCATAGTTAACACTTTTATAAGGTTGATATGCAGACAAATCAATTGCAGGCTTTTTTTCAAAATTAACAGATGTATTTTTTAAATCACTTTGAAGAGCAGGAAGGTTTGAATATGCTTGTCCAAGCTTATGAATGGTTGTTATTCTAACCCAAGCCAAAAAGAGAAAAACCACAATCAACGATACAAATAGAATAACTAAAGTTTTTAGATTCAATTTTTTTTGCATGATTAATTTTACCACATTTACCGATCAAGCAAGAACATTTCAAAAACTTCATTACCAAGTTCAAACCCTCGTTCGCTAAGTGAGAGCCGTTCACCATCAAAAATTACTAGATCAGTTTTTAGCAGTTTTTCTAAGACTTCTCCGTAAATTTCATTGAAGTCTATAGCAAATTTTTTAGAAAAATTTTTAAGCAAAACACCTTCTGCTTTTCTTAGACCAAGGAACATCTCCTCTTCCATTTTTTCTTTTTTTCCCAAAACTTCTTCATATATAGCTTTTTTATCTATTGCTGCTTCCAAATAATGGTGGACAGGGCCATGATTTTTATAACGCACACCATTTATATAACCACTAGCTCCTGCACCAAATCCAAAATATTCAGAATTATCCCAATAAGTAAGATTATGTTTGCTTTCATACCCTGGCCTTGAAAAATTTGATATCTCATAGTGTACATAGCCTTTTTCCGAAAGTGTTTGCATGATATACTCATACATATCGGCATTTTTATCATCTGAAGGAAGATGTAAAAGCCCACTTCTTTGCATGTTCATGAATCTTGTATGGTCTTCTAGGATAAGACTATAGAGTGCAATATGAGGCAGATCTAGCTCTAAAAATTTCGCAACATCTGCCTTAACCATCTCCATAGTTTGATTTGGAAGTCCATAAATTAAATCAATTGTTACATTAACAAATCCGGCTCTATGAAGCTTTTCAAGTGACTTATAAACATCAATTGCTCTGTGTTTTCTTCCAATCTTTTTGAGCAAATGATCATCAAAGCTCTGGACACCAAGTGAAATACGATTTACTGGTGAAGATGCTAAAACACTTATCATCTCATCTGAAAGATCACCGGGGTTTGCTTCAACTGTAAACTCTTCTAAAACAGACAAATCAAGGTTTTCACTTATACCTGATATAAGACGGAACATTTGTTCAGGAGAAAGGGTAGTCGGTGTTCCTCCGCCAATATAGATCGTTCTTAAGTTTTTAATATTGTAAAAATTAAATTCTTTAATCAATTCATCAACATAATCATCAACGGGCTGTCCTTCAATTAGAACTTTGGCAAAATCACAATAATAACAAATTTGTGAACAAAATGGGACATGAATATAAGCTGATGAAATACTTTTCATTTGATAACTCCTTTATTTGCTTTCAATTTAGTTTTTTTAAGATTACCACAGTCAAGATAGAATTTACAACCAGTAAATAAATAGGAAAAGCAAGGCTCGCAAAATTCCAAACGCTAAACGCAAAAAAAGAAGTTAATGCATTTAGCACGCCACCTAAATATGGACCAAGACCTTCAGTTTCAGGATGATTCCAAGCTTTGATAATAGTTGGAATAAATGCAAAGAAATCGGCTAAAAGACTCAATATCAAAGCAAGATTTGCATCGTGAGTAAAAATCCATAACACTATTGCAAGAACTGAAAAAAAACCACAATAAATATCAATTCTTGAAACCGACCAATATGACTTCTTCGAAATAATGGAACTTAAAAAAATTAATCCCGTTAGTATTAATGTAGTTAGTACAGGGAATTCTCCCCAATTCCAGCCTGTCTGAGAAATCGAAGCCGAAAAGGCAATCAAAGGTACAACAGTCCATAAGAACCAAGAAACCCTATTTGGATGCACTTTCCCCTTTAAAGTTCCAATTGCATAGGGAACATTAAAGAAAATTGAAATCAGTGCGCCTAGAAAAACCATATGATACATAGAACAATTGTACACTAAAATATATTTAAAGGAGACAGTCATTGCTTTGCTATGCTATAATCTTATAAGTAATTAGAAACTAAGGTTATTTAAGAAAAACATATGGATAAAACATTTTTTAACGGACTCGGTGCATTTGAAACAAGCTTTTCAATGATAAAACTAGCAGAAAACAATGAGAAAGAAAATATCTTCTTAAATGCTGGTCGGGGGAACCCAAACTGGATAAACACTCAGGCACGTCTCGCCTTTAACCGATTGATTGAGTTCGGTATCAAGGATTCAAAACGTACCATTGATATGGCAGAAATGGCAGGTTATACGACCAAAAAAGGAATTGCTCAACGTTTCGAAGCATTTTTAGAGCCCGACGAAGATGAAACAGATAATTTTCTGATGCTTATGTTGGACTATCTTCGGTTTGACCTTGAGTATGCCGCCGATGACGTTATTAAAGAGTTGGTTGATGGTGCAATTGGCAATAACTATCCAGAGCCTAGCCGAGTTCTTCCATATACCGAACTAATAATAAATAAATACCTAGAATCAACACTTTATGATGGTGAAAAGCTATCAGAAAAAACTAAGGTCTTCCCAACTGAAGGAGGAACCGCTGCTATTGTATATATCTTTAATTCATTAAAAAGGAACCATCTTATCCAACCTGGAGATAAGATCGCTATTAACACACCAATTTTTACTCCCTATCTTCAAATTCCTGAATTAAGTGAGTTTGATTTAGTTGAAGTTTATATTGATTCTGATCCAAGTGATAAATGGAATATTCGTGTAGATCAATTAGATAAACTAGCAGATCCTGATATTAAAGCCTTCTTTATAGTTAATCCTTCAAATCCTGCATCAACAGCCTTCAGTGATGAGGCCTTGGCTGCGGTAAAAAAAGCCGTCGAATCCAATCCTGATTTAATGATTATCACAGATGATGTCTATGGCACCTTCGTGGAGGACTTTAGGTCTATTTATGCAGTTTTGCCTTATAACACCCTATTGGTATACTCTTATTCTAAGCTATTTGGCGCAACAGGTTGGCGCCTTGGTTTGATTGCTGTCAACGATATCAACGTATTTGATAAACGTATTTCCGAACTACCTCAAGATATGCTTCAACGATTGCGTAATCGCTATAAGATCGTAACAGGTGATCCAAGTGACCTTCCATTCATTGAGCGATTAGTGGCAGACTCACGTTCAGTTGGTCTCTATCATACAGCTGGTCTTTCAACTCCTCAACAAATCATGGAGGCCCTCTTTTCTCTGTCACACTTAGTTCATCGTTATGACATTGACCCATATTTTTTGGCGACTGTTGAATTAATTGATCAACGTTATCAAGATCTGCACAAGGCTTTAAAATTTCCTGGTGATGACTCAAGAGAGAACGCAAAGTACTATTCACTAATTAACATCTATGAATTAGCTGAAAAAAAATTTGGCAAAGATTTTCGCAGGTACTTTTCTACAAGTTTTCCTCATAATGACTTTTTAAAAAATCTAGCCGAAAAAAACGGAGTTGTCTTGATGGATGGTTCAGGATTTGGGTCTCGCGAAGGAAACCTCAGAATCTCACAAGCCAATCTTCCAACTGAGGATTATTATTTAATTGGTAAACAGATTATTGGTCTGATGAAGGATTACTATGAAGAATATCAAGAAAAAATGGCGTCTAAATGACGTCATTTTTTAATATTAGTAAGAATGGCTAAAAAAGAAATAAGGTTCAAGTTTCTCATGAAACATAAATAAGTCCTAGTGATCGTCACGTTGTAAAATACTTAACGTTTCATATTCAGGCTTCTACAACTCCCGACATTGTCATTTCTCAGCGAGAACGCGACATCCTCTCAGAAAAGATCAAACAAATCTTTGGAGAACATAAAACCCTTTATAGCTCATCAATAATTGCCGAGGCATTCGATTCAAAAAAATATTTGAAATAGAATCGTGTTGGGAAATTGATGTATTTAGTGGTATTATATGCGAAAGGAAGTACTTATCAGCGCAATTGCTATAACCGAAAAAATAGTGTCTCTGTTTTGTCCTAATTTTTTTAAGTAAAGTTACCTCGCCAATCCAATGAGTTAAATAAGATTAACTCGCAGATATGACTTGCACTTCTATTGAGAATAGCATGCTTTATTTAGTAGATAATTTCGATGTTTATACCTATAAAATTGTGGTGTGGTCAATGTCAACTCGGATGAAAGAAACACTGTGATTGATTGCTTTAATCAAGTCATCAATAAAGAACACCATGCAAAAGAATTTGTCATTCATACAGATCAAGGAGCCAATACACTGGCTCAAGCGACCAAACTCTCCCTCAGAAAATCTGATTTTCACTCAAGCATGAGCCATAAGGAAAAAACTTATGGCAATGCCAGGGATGGAAAGCTTCTATCAGACCTTTCAAAAAGCCAGACAAATTTTTTTAAATTGACAAGGGCTTACTACAATACAAAATGACCACACAAGTCAAAATTAACAGATATCAACTGAATTTGAAAAAAAATTGGTGGCATAATTGCTATACTTGTAATACAAAAAAAACTTAGAATTAGGTAGTAAGATTAAAAATAATTCATTTATACACATATTCAATTAGGATTGAGTATATCGTTTAGTTTGGTGTAACATTTTAAAAACATTAAATGTGTATATAATAACGTAAAGGTCGTATAAAATGAAAATAAAAGAAAAGTTAAAGAAGCTGCTTAGAATTTTAGGCCCAGGTTTTATATCAGGAGCATCAGATGACGACCCTTCTGGTATTGCAACATACTCTCAGACTGGAGCACAGTTTGGTTTCGTCCAATTATGGGTTGCTCTGTTTTCATTTCCCTTCATGGTGGTTATTCAGGAGATGTGCGGTCGAATTGGTATGATAAGCGCGGAAGGACTATCCGGTGTAATAAAACAACATTACTCAAAAAAGATATTATACTTTGCTGTGACATTACTAACAATTGCTAATGTAATTAATATTGGAGCTGATTTAGGAGCTATGGCTTCCACTGGTCAACTTCTTATTGGAATTCCATTTATATTTTGGCTGGTAGGTATAGCCATATTAATAGTTATACTAGAAATAACTGTTACATATAAAATATATGCCAAATTTTTAAAATATATGTCATTAACATTATTTGCTTATATTATAACTGCTCTCATCATCAAAGTAAATTGGCCGAAAGTTCTTTATTCAACACTTTTACCGAGTTTTTCTACAAGTAAAGACTATCTTCTAAATATTGTGGCTATACTCGGAACAACTATATCGCCCTATTTATTCTTTTGGCAGACTAATCAGGAGGTTGAAGAGGGACATAAAAAAAATAAATTAGGATTAAAAGCTGTAGGCACTGCAAAAGATATACCAGATATAAAAAATGTGGATGTACGGGATATGAAAATTGACACAAACGTAGGTATGCTATTTTCTAATATTATTATGTTCTTTATTATTGTAACTACTGCATCTACTTTGAAAACACACGGAATAACCCATATAGATACTGCCACCCAAGCAGCTCAAGCATTAAAACCATTTGCTGGAAGTTTTGCATCTTTGTTATTTGCTATGGGTATCTTAGGGACTGGATTACTTGCAGTACCTGTTTTGGCTGGTTCTGCGGCATATGCTATATCCGAAGTTTTTTATTGGAAAGAGGGCCTAAATAAAAAGATTAAAAGAGCACCTGAGTTTTACGGGGTAATTATAGTAGCTGTAATAATTGGGGTTGTCCTAAACTTTCTTCCAATCAAACCCTTTAGGATGTTGTATTATACTGCAATTATTAATGGCATTGCTGCGCCACCGCTAATGGTTTTAATTATGTTAATATCAAACAACAAAAAAATTATGGGTAAGTACTCAAATAATACTTTTTCTAACATTATGGGATGGATAATAACAGGTATTATGGCAATTGCTTCTATTGGACTATTACTAAGCCTCTTCTTTTAAAACTTCTATATCCCTTATAGTTATTTTTAACTAATGTTTATAAAAATAATTTATTCAGTACTGTTAATCATATAATTAAAGTAAGATACATTTTTTGGAAGATAAAAATGCTATTAAGCTTGCTCAACAGATAATCTACATTTAATTAATAATCATGTACAATTAAAATATAAAAGCATGCAATGTAACATTTATACACTGCATGCTTTTATATTGAAGTCATATTAAAGATAATTTTGGAAATTTATAAAACTAGTTTAACTACCTGAGAAAAGCAATAACTGGCAATCAGTATTACTCTGATACTCTGATTTTTATATAGTAAAAGCTAACATCAAAATAGTCAGATTACTTTTCCGTTTATTTTAGTGACTTTTAGTAAATTCTTATTGATTAAAAACTCAGCAAGCCAAGGAAACTATCGGGTTGAAGTGAAGCGCCACCGACTAAGGCACCATCAATGTTTGGTTTAGCCATAAGTTCAGCAATTGTATCAGGTTTAACTGATCCGCCGTATTGAATACGAACTGCTTCTGATACTTCTTTTCCGTATAGTTTTTCAACAATTGAGCGAACAACACCACAAGTTTCATCAGCTATTTCAGGAGTTGCTGTCTTACCAGTCCCGATTGCCCAAATTGGTTCATAAGCAATAACAAGCTTAGAAACTTGCTCAGCAGTCAAATCTTTAAGCCCAGCTTCAATTTGAGAAGTAACCCATTCAGCAGTTTTACCACTTTCAAATGTTTCTAAAGTTTCACCACAACAAAGAATTGGTGTCACACCAGCAGCAAACAAAGCATGAGCTTTTTTATTGATATCTTCATCGGTTTCATGGAAGTACTCACGACGCTCTGAGTGACCGATAATTGAGTATTCGATTCCTTCAGCAGCTAACATTTCTGGTGAAATTTCACCAGTAAAAGCGCCTGATTTTTCAAAATAGACATTTTCAGCAGAAACTTTATAAGTGTTCTTTCCACGATGATGTACCAATGGTACTAGGTACAAAGCAGGTGCTGCAATTGCAACTTCAATTTTTTCAGGATCTGGCAATTTGCCGTCGATTCCAGCGATGAAGGCAAAAGTATCTTTGAGGTTATGATTCATTTTCCAGTTACCGGCGATAAATGGTTTACGTGACATTTTTTCTCCTTATTAAACGATCGAATCTGACGATCAATAGTTTGTGACGCATTTATTTTATCATTTTTTATGGTAAAATTGTTGTGTCAGTAGGCATAGCGCTTACATTTAAGCATTGTAACAAGATAGAAAATGAGGAAAAAATGATAGAAAAAATCTTACTTTCGGGTTATACTAAACGTGCATCGAAGGGTGTATATAGTGTCGTTCTTGACACTGATAAAGAAATGATTTCAAACTTAGAGGAAGTTGCTTTTGTGAACGGCCCAACGTATCTCACCGTGGATGGAAACGGACATCTTTACACAGTCTCAGCAGATGGTCAAGGTAATGGTGGTACTTCAGCTTTTACTTTTGATGGTTCAAAAGCAACTTTATTAAATAATGTCTTTGCACCTGGCGCCTCAAATTGTTATGTCTCGTTTGATTCTAAGCGCGGACTCGTCTACAGTGCCAATTATCACGAAGGTGAAGTTCGAGTCTACAAACAATTAGCGGATGGATCACTTGAGTTAGCTGATACTGTTAAACATGAGAATCATCACGGACCAAAACCAGAGCAAAAAGGGCCTCTTTGTCATTACGCTCTAATTACACCAGATGATTACTTAGCTGTATGTGACCTTGGTAATGATTCAGTCTTTACTTATAAAGTTTCTGAAAAAGGAAAATTAACTTTCGTTGCTCAATACAAATCAGCTCCTGGCTCAGGCAATCGTCATTTAGAATTTTCTTCAGATGGCAAGACAGCTTACCTAGCTTGTGAACTTGACTCAAGCGTTGAAGTTTTGAATTATTATGATGGCCAATTTGAACTTGTTCAAAAGATATCAACAATCCCCGAAGAATTCACAAGTTATAACGGTGTAGCTGCTATTCGTTTAACTTCAGACAATAAGTTCTTGTATGTCTCAAACCGTGGACACGATTCTATTGCTATCTATTCAATTACTGAAGAGGGGAAAAAGCTTAACTTACTAGATATTATTAAAACGGAAGGACAAATCCCACGTGATTTTAATCTCGTAGGAGATGAAAATTTTATCTTAGTAGGCCATCAAGATTCTGATAATTTGACTCTGTTTAAACGTGACTTTGAAACTGGAAAATTGAAATTATTACAAAAAAACTTCTACGCTCCCGAAATAACCTGTGTCCTACCAATTAAATAAGATTATAAAAGAAGTTCACAAATAATAAATGTGAACTCCTTTTGTTTTAAAGTCATTGGAAAATTGCAATTATAAGTTAGCCAGTTTTAGCATCTGTTTTGAATTTTTATAATTGAACATTTTTCTTGGGTAAGAATTAATCCAACCTTC
>NZ_JACHHV010000004.1:74120-93033 GCF_014202895.1 Lactovum miscens | reverse complement strand
TTTTCTACTTTTTGTTCTTGCAAACTCAAGTATAAGAGATTCAGGTGTTTTTTTCTTGCTTCAGGTGGCTAAACTAATTTTACAATTTGCCAAATTTTTATAAAAATAAAAAACGTTGTTATATCAACGCTTTCAGTACTTTGTAATACTTTACAAAACTGTGTAAAGTATTTAAAATGACTCGGGCGGGATTCGAACCCGCGACAACTCGCTTAGAAGGCGAGTGCTCTATCCAGCTGAGCTACCAAGCCATAGGAGGGTTTCCCCTCAAATTTTTTAATATTAACTTCCAGAACTTGTGGTTTGATCAGATGAGGAACTTGAGCTCGAACCAGTTGAACCACTTACACTCACAGCACTTCCACTTGTAGAAACATAGGTATCAGAATTTGCAGAAGTAATTGGCACAAAAGTCCCATCAGAGTTGACACCTTCTACACTTGTTTTACCATTCTCAGTAATAGAAACCGAGGGTAAGAAATAACTCGCAGGTTCTTCCCCAAAATAATTATCATAAGTGATGACATTTGGATCAACCTCTGTAATAGTCTGCTGCCCTATTGACCTTAACATCGCATTCTGAACAGCCAACAGGGTTTGTGAAGGAGTAAATTGATACGATGCCCCATTGACCATATCGCCGACACCTTGGTACTGAATTGATTCAATCCTCTTAAAACAATCCTTATATCCAATAAGGTTTTGTAAATTAGAAGTATTAACCTGTATGTTTGTCTTGATATCTCCAGAAATGTCATTCAAAAACTTTTGATATTGAGAAACATTTTTCATATCAACCAACTTTTTCATCAATGCCATTATAACTTCACGCTGATGAGCAATACGACCATAATCCCCGTTTGTCAGAGTATGTCGATCGCGAGCAAAGACTAAGGCTTGATCGCCGTTAATATGTTGCGACTTTCCTTCACCTATGTATGGAACGTAGGCAGTATAGGCTGGCTCAGTATCAGAGATATAAATCGCTCCGCTCGCCACATTTTCACCCGTCACGGGAAGAGTAATTGTATCCCCTGCGGAAGTACCTTGTAAAATATCTGAGCCTTGACTATCATTGACAATATCTATTCCACCAACATCATTGATGAGGTTTACTAAACCATTCATATTGATTGCAATGAAGTTATCAAGATTTATTCCCGATTGTGCACCCACTGTTTTCATCGCCCAGCTGGCAGCACCTTCAATGTTGTTAGCATTATATCCATAAGGATAAGAGGAATTAATCTTCTCAGATGACATAATATTTCCATCAGAATCTAAAATATTAGTCATAGTATCCCGCTCAATTGAAAACATAGTTGAAGTTTTCGTTGTTGGGTTCATAGTCAAAACAATCATTGAGTCAGAGTTACCTTGCCAACTCGTGTCACCACCACGGCTAGCATCCCCTGTATCAACTCCCATAAGAAGTAATGTCAACGGCTTTGTTGCTTTAATTGCCACTTGTGTCTTTCCTACTTGAGTATAGGTTGTTTTAAGAGTTGAGGTCGTGCTATTCCAAATTGTGGAGGCATAAACAATCACCGTACCAGCTAATAACATGACCAAGCCAAAAAACATTAACAAGGATTTAACCCAAAGTTTCATTTTCATATTATCTCAAAACTTTTTGAACTAATCAAGTGAAACAATATATATTTCGTTTTAACCATAAAATTAAGCAAAGCAAAACTTAACTTTGTTTAAACTAACAACTCCTATTATAACTCTATAAGTTCCCCAGTTTTAAGATAAACAACCCACTCACAAACGTTTTTGGCAAAGTCACCGACACGTTCAAGATGCATAAGAGTTAGTATATAATCTTTACCCATTTCAATGTTATCTTGTTGTTCTTGCATGGAAATTAATACTGATTTCTCGATTTCATCTGCAAGAAGATCAATTTCTAAATCCTTTTTGGCAATTTCTCGTGCTCTATCTGCATCACCTTGTATATAGGCATTAAGAGAGGCATCTAAGATCATCTTTGCTTTCTCTCCTAGTATTGAGATCTTTTGCTCAACGCCAAGTAACGGTGAATCCTCAGGGATATTTTTGAGCGCTTTAGCAATTGAAGCCGCATGGTCTCCCACACGCTCTAAGTCGCTAGATGCCTTAAGAACTGTAATAATTGTTCTTAAATCACCAGATACAGGTTGTTGTAAGGCAATCATTTCAAAAGATTTTGTCTCGAGACTAATTTCTTCAGCATTGATCTCGGAATCACCTTCAATAATTTCTTCAGCCAAATCATAATCTCGACTTACGAAGGCTCGAACAGCACGATTAAGCTGTGAAGAAACTTGAGTTCCCATTGAATAAAATTGATTGTGGAGTTTATTTAATTCTTCTTCAAAATTTGTACGTAACATAAGTTATCCTTTACATGATTTATTTTCAATACTTTACGGAATTAGCAACTACAGGAGCTGAATTGGTTGTTACATTTAGAAACATACCAAAACAATAAAGTATTTTATTACCCAAACTTACCAGAAACATAATCTGATGTTTCTTTTTCTCTTGGATTCAAGAAAATTGAGCTTGTTTTTTCATACTCAATTAACTTACCCATAAGCATAAAAGCTGTACGATCTGAAATCCGACTTGCTTGTTGCATGTTGTGAGTTACCATGATGATCGTATACTCTTTCTTCAGTTCGAGTAAGACTTCTTCTATCTTTCCTGAAGAAATAGGATCAAGAGCTGAAGTGGCTTCATCAAGAAGCAAAATATCTGGATTAACTGCTAAAACACGAGCGATACAAACACGCTGCTGCTGTCCACCTGAAAGACCTAGCGCTGACTTATGTAAGTCATCTTTCACTTCATCCCAAATATTTGATGCTTTCAATGAGGTTTCTACTGCTTCATCAAGAATAGCCTTATTGCGAACTCCTTTTAAACGTAAACCATAAACCACATTTTCATAAATTGAGAAGGGAAATGGGTTAGGTTGTTGAAAAACCATACCAATTTCTTTTCGGAGATCTACAGTATCAGTGTTTGCACCATAAATATTCTCATTCTTATAGGAAATTCCACCCGTAATTTTAACACTTGAAATCAAATCATTCATACGGTTGATTGAACGCAAAAGAGTTGATTTACCGCAACCAGAAGGACCAATAAGAGCCGTGATTTCATTCTTATAAAATGACATGTTGATATCAAAAAGAGCCTGTTTTTCTCCATAAAAGAGAGAAAGCTTATTTACCGTCATAATTGGGCTCATAGTTTCAAGCAATTTCTCTTCTTTCATTACTTCTGCCATATTAACCAAACCTTCCTGAGACATAATCTTCTGTTGACTTACAAGTTGGATTTGTGAAAATCTTTAAAGTTTCGTCATATTCAATTACATCACCTGTGTAGAAAAAGGCAGTATAATCACTGATACGACTTGCTTGTTGCATGTTGTGAGTCACGATAATAATTGAATAATCTTTTTTTAATTCTTGCATTGTTTCTTCAATTTGCATTGTGCTAATTGGATCCAATGCTGATGCTGGCTCATCCATAAGAATAATATCAGGTTTGACTGAGAGAGCACGAGCAATACATAGTCGTTGCGCTTGACCCCCAGATATAGCCAAAGCCGACCTTTGAAGTTCATCCTTCACTTGATCCCAAAGAGCAGCTTGCTTCAAGGACGTCTCAACAATTTCATCAAGTTCAGCCTTTTTTCGGATACCTGCTTGACGGTGAGGAAAAGCAATATTTTCATAAATTGATTTTGCAAATGGATTTGGGCGTTGAAATACCATACCGATTCGTCGGCGCACCTCATAGACATTTACATTTTTTGCATTAATATCCACACCTTCATACATGATTTCACCAGTTACTCGAGCAGTATCAATTGTATCATTCATACGATTAAGTGAACGAAGATAAGTTGATTTACCGCAACCTGAAGGGCCAATTAGTGCAGTAATCTTGTTTTTTTGAAACTGCATATCAATACCATTTATTGCTTCTTTTGTTCCATAAAAGACATGTAAATCATTTGTGTAAAGAGCATTATTATTCTCAAAGTTAATAAGATGGCGCTCATTCCAGTTATAATCTGCCATATTTTAGAACCTTTCTTATTCTGCTGATGTTAATTTTTTGTGAATTGCATTTCCAATGAACCGAGCACCAAAATTGAAGACCAAAACAAAGATGATTAACACGGCCCCCGCTCCGGCTGAGATTGCTGATCCATCTGGAAGTGGAGTTTCAGAGTTGATTGCCCATATATGAACAGCTAAGCTTTCAGCAGTACGGAAAAGACCAATAGGACTATTATTAGAAAGAAAGTTCCAGTTTGACCAATTCAATGGCATAATACTTGAAGAACCAGCTGTATAAATTAAAGCCGCTGCTTCACCAAATACACGGCCGGCTGACAAAATTATACCTGTTACAATACCTGGGATTGCCTCTGGAATCACAACATGGATAACAGTCTCCCACCGCGAAAGACCAAGAGCAAGGCCGCCTTCACGTTGGATTTGCTCGACTGAGTGAAGAGATTGTTCAACGTTACGTGTCATCAAAGGAAGATTGAAGACAGTCAAAGCCAAAGCACCCGCAATTACAGAGTAGCCAATTTTTAACTCTTGAACAAACAAAATCATACCGAAGAGACCAACGACGATTGAAGGAAGTGAACTCAATATTTCAATTGCTGTCCGGACAATATTTGTCAATGCAGACTTTTGATTTGCATACTCTGAAAGATAAATACCAGCTCCTAGCGATATCGGGAAACTAATCAGAAGAGTCAGGATCAAAAGATAAAATGAGTTCCAAAGCTGATTTGCAATGCCCCCACCAATGCCAAAAGTTTTAGAAGGGGTTGTCAAAAATTGCCAAGTAACATGAGGCAGACCACCAACTAAAATATAAAGTAATAAAAAGGCAAGAATTATAACAATGATGGCTGCAATTATATAAAGAATTGTGGTTGCAATTTTATCAGTAGTTTTTGCTTTCACTTTCTCTCCTTATTTGTTTATATTACCCTTGGAAGCGATCCAGCGCATGATCATATTAAAGACCAAGGCCATAATCAATAGCAAGAGTGCAAGTGTCCACAATGAGTTAAGAGAAATACCTGGAGTTGCATTACCCATTTGTGAAGTAAGGACAGATGTTAAGGTTGAAGCAGGTTTGGTCAAGCTGGTAGGCATAACCAACGCACCACCAATCACCATTTGGACTGCTAAGGCTTCTCCGAAAGCACGAGCCATGCCAAAAATAACGGCAGTCAAAATACCCGGTGTCGCAGCTCTTAACAGTACACGCCAAATTGTTTGCCAACGCGTTGCTCCCAATCCAAGTGATGCTTCCTTGTAAAACCCGGGAACAGAACGTAAGGCATCAACGGTCATTGAGGTTACAGTCGGAAGTATCATAACAAAAAGCACAAAGACGCCTGCCAAGATACCATAACCTGATCCACCAAAAGCTTTACGAATAAATGGAACAACCACAACAAGACCAATAAATCCATAGACAACAGAAGGAATACCAACTAAAAGTTCAATAACAGGTTGTAAGATACGACGACCATATTTTGGAGAAATTTCCGTCATGAAAATTCCTGCTCCAATAGCAACTGGAGCCGCGATAAGGGCTGACATAAGTGTTACTATTAGTGAGCCTGTAAACATTGGAAGAGCTCCAACAAGGGGTTTTCCGTCCGGTGACATCTGAATTGGATTCCATGTTTGACCGGCTAAAAAGTCTAATGGGTTAACTTTGTTTTCAAAGAATGTTAATAAACCTTTTTGTGCCACAAAAAAAAGAATTGCAACGACAACGATGATGATAATAATCATCGCAATAATAGTTATAGTTTTCCCAAAAATTTCACGACGTGAATTTTTATTAGAACTCAGAAGCTGAGATTTCACATCATTTTTATCCATTAATACCTCCAATATTTGTTGACTAATTTTTATTAAGGATCTGTATTAATTATACCTTAAATAGAAAAGAAAGCATATAGTTAATCTTGCACTATATGCTTTTTAATTCTTACAAACAAATGTTTTGAATATTATTTAGCTGTCCAAGTTCCGTCAACTGTGCGTGAACCTTTCATAGCTGCAATTTCAATATAACCTTGAGCTTTCAAATCTTTGGTATCATTTTTTACAGCCTTGATAAGTGCAGTTGTAGCTTCATCAGGAGTAGTTGAAGTGTACATATGCTCATAGCCCCAGATTTTCCAAGAATTATCGATTACGTTGTCGTTTGTTGGATCAACCGCTTTACTTCCACCTTCAAATGTGATTGGCATTGCCTTGATATTAGTCACACCTTCCAAACCTGAGAAAGCAATATAAGAAATTGCACCTGGAGTTGTGCTAACAGCTTTTGCAGCTGCACCAGTAGCATCTTGAGTTACTTCTGAGGCAAGTTCAGTACCTTTGTTCAAGCCAAAGTTATCGAAGAGAACACGTGTTCCTGAACCAGTAGTACGGCCAATTAAAGTAATTGCTTCACTTGGTCCACCGACGGCACTCCAGTTAGTTGTTTTACCAGAGAAGATATCAATCAACTGTTGTTGAGTCAAAGATTTAACCTTATCCGCAACGTCTTGGTTAACAATTGGTGCAACACCAACTGTTGCAACTTGGTTATCTTTAATTTTAGAGGCATCAATACCTGTTTTTTCTTCAGCGAAAATGTCAGAGTTTCCGATTTGGAATGTGCCATTAGCAACACCAGTGAGACCAGCTCCCGATCCACCAGGTTGAACGTCAATGCTTACATTAGGGTTTTTTGTCATGAATTCTTGAGAAACTGTGGTTACAAGTGGTTGTAACGCAGTAGATCCCCCAGCAACAATTTTACCTGAAAGCGACGCTGAGCTTGAAGCCTTTGTACTTGAGCTTGAAGATGTTGCATTGTTTGAAGAACATGCAGCAAGTGTCAAAAGAGCAGCTCCTGCTACCATGCTTAGTACTAATTTCTTTTTCATTTTTAGATTTTCTCCATATAATAGGTTTGCAATTTGCAAGATTTACTTACAAGATAATTGTATCATTTACTCTAACTTAAAAAAGTAAATAACTAGTAAATAAATTGTAAATAATTTGTAAACAACTCTTCTTTTCCTCTAGTAATAGAGCTTTCTGTTAAAATGATATATATGAGAAAAATTTTAATTGCAGATGATGAAAATTCTATTCTAACTCTATTAGAATACCATTTTACAGCTGCTAATTTTGATGTTTTGCTAGCACATGATGGTCAGGAAGCCTTAGATTTAGCCCGAACAGAAAAGTTTGATCTTCTTCTTTTGGATGTTATGATGCCTAAGTTTAGTGGAATTGAATTAATAAAAATTCTCCGAAAAGAAAAAAATTATACACCGATTTTAATATTAACTGCCCGTGACGATGAAGAAATGCGCCTGTCAGGGCTTGATTCTGGAGCAGATGATTATTTGGATAAAACAACTGATATGAAGGAAATTGTGATACGAGCTAAGGGACTGATTCGTCGTGCTCAAGATTATGGTGATAATGGCGTTGAGAATTTTACTTTGCCTGATATTGAAGTCGATTTTCAGAAGAAAACAGTGAAACTTGAAGGTAGTTTTATCGATCTAACCAAACGTGAATTTGATATTTTGGAATACTTGATTAGACGTCAAGGACAAATCGTAAGTCGAGATGCCCTTCTTCAATCATTCTGGGGTGTTTCAAATGCTGATGTTGAAACTCGTACCATTGACGTACTTGTAGGTCGCCTTCGTAAAAAACTTAATAATCGATTTATCAAATCAAAACGTGGTTATGGTTATATCTTTGATGAAAATGCGTAAAAAATACATTATATTCCTATGTCTCTTTTCTTTTCTAATTGGCCTTTTTTTCATCAGTCTGCTACAACAAGTGACTCTGCAAAATGATACCAACCGTACTCGAAATGAGTTAGAGAAAATTATTCAATCAAATCCATTGGTAACTAAAGCCGATTCGATGACTATCTTACCTAAAGATAGCCAAAGTCCTGTTACAAAAGCTATTAAACAAGGTGCTGATTATTCTAGAGAAGTCTCCATTAGCAGTATCACAATAACTGAAGCCAATACAAAAGATGGGAAAGTATTAGAATACGTGTCATTAAAAAGGAATCGAACTAGCATTACTTTTCCTATTCAACTTATCATAGGACTAGATGTAATTTTTTTCTTTATTACTCTATATTTTATTCTTATCAAGAATGAAAAGCCTGAACTTTCTCCTCCTATTGAAATACTTTCAAAAAAGGCAGAAAATAACTTTGCCTTCACTGAATTCTTTCAGTTTCCAATTTTTATTTTTGACAACCACGGAGAGATTAAATTCGCAAATTCTTCCTTTCGAAATGAGTTTTCACCCGACCAAAATATATATCAATTTAGTGAACATATTGACTTTCTTAGCTTCTTGCTAAAAAAAATGTTAAATCCTAGTCTACAAGATAAACTCATACATTTTGAAAAATTAGATGCTGACTACGAGGTAAATTTCCATCCACTACCTGATAATGAACGTTTTATGGTCACTATGAATGATGTGACAGTATATAAGAATGCTGTCAATGCCCAGAAAGAACTTGTTGCCAACATATCGCATGAGCTAAAAACTCCACTAACCTCCATCCATGGCTTTTCGGACTTACTAGAAAATATTCCTGATTTATCCGTTGAAAAACGCCAAGAGTTTGCAAAATTAATTTCTAAAGAAAGCTCACGTCTATTGGACTTGGTTAGCGATATTATTAGTCTTTCAAAGCCTCAGTTATCTGGCATTGAAATGAATTCTGTCCAACCTCAATTAATTATTGAATCTGCGCTTCAAAATTTACAGCAAAGTATTGAACATAAAAAATTGATTATTAAAACAGAACTAGAGGATGTCACCATCTCTAGTAATGAAAAAAGACTTCAAGTCATCCTAAAAAATTTGATTGAGAATGCTATCTTTTATGCTAATATGAATGGGAAAATTACAATTCAGCTTTTCAAAGATAATTATGGTAAGACTATCTTTTCAATAAGCAACACTGGCCCCGGATTGAACAATATTGAAAAGTCTCAAATTTTCGAACGTTTTTATCGTTCAACTAATGCAGGAACTTTTAATCCAAGCGGAACTGGCCTTGGGCTAGCTATTGTGCAAAAAAACCTAAAAGAATTGGGCGGTACAATTGTTGTGGAAAGTCAAGTCGGTCAAGAAACGACCTTTCAAGTCCGACTGTAAAATTAAATGAAATCTAATCAAGATAATTTTTTTACACAGAATAAAGTAACGTAATTAGTTCTAATTATTAGAGCTAATTTTTTTATTTTATTACTTGCATTGCCTTTTGTTGAAGACATTGTTCAAATTGTTTTTGATAAAAGTTTTAATAAAAATTAAAGGAAAAAGAATTATCGGGTTTGATAATTCTTTAATTGACGTTTGACATCTCGATTAAGGTCATTTTGTTTGATGCTTTCGCGTTTATCATAGTCATGCTTTCCTTTTGCCAAGCCCATCAGGACCTTGGCATATCCATTTTTCAAATAAACTTTTAAAGGTATAAAAGTCATCCCCTTGTCTTGCAAAGCTTTTTCAACTTGCTGAATTTGCTTCTTATGCATAAGTAACTTTCGACTACGCATTTCTTCGTGATTATAAATGTTGCCTTGGCTATACTCAGCAATATGTACCCCAGAAAGCCAGACTTCTCCATCTTTAACCCTAGCAAATCCATCACGAACTTGAATTTTACTTTGTCGCACAGATTTAATTTCAGTTCCTGTTAACACAATTCCTGCCTCAATAGTATCGGTTATATTATAGTCATGGCTAGCCTTTTTATTTTGGGCCAAGGGCTTTTCTAGATCACTTTTAGATATTTTTCCCACCTTTATGATTTCCCTTATTTTTTTTTGTAACTTTTTTGTAGAAAGCTTGATTATTTGATAATTTTTTCCCGTCCTTGCCTATTTTATTAGAAATCTTGTATGGATGCTTATCAGATTTCTTGCTTTGATCGGGTTTTTCTTTCCTATTATGAGAATGAGGTCGTTCCATCTTAACATGCTTTTCAAAGACATCAAGATCGGATTTTACATATTCAAAGTCAATTTCGCCTGTAATCTTATCTGCTCGCTTCACTTTGATGCGGATAGCTGAACCAATACGAAGGGTAAGACCTGTTTTTTCAGAGTGTAGGCTGAGTGAACGTTCGTCATAGCGGAGAAATTCCTTTTTAAATGAGTTGACGTGCATAAGACCTTCAATAGTATTTGGTAATTCAATAAAAGCCCCAAAACTAGTAATACTTGATACAATTCCATCAAAATCAGAATCGACAAAGGCCATCATATACTCAGCCTTCTTCATTTTGTCAACTTCACGCTCTGCATCAACAGCACGACGCTCACGATTTGAAGAGTGTGAGGCAATTTCAGAAATTCTTTCTTCCCAAAATTGAATTTTTTTCTCATCCTTGTAACCTGAAGCATCATATTCATCAATTAAACGATGTACAAGGAGATCTGGATAACGACGAATTGGTGAAGTAAAATGAGTATAAAACTCAGCTGCCAATCCAAAATGACCAACTTCCTTTTCGGAATAGCGAGCTTGCTGCATCGACCGAAGCATCAATTTTGATAAGACAAGCTCATAGGGTTGCCCTTTAATTTTGTGAGAAAATGCTTGTAAATCTTTTTGTTCAATATGAGCGGCAGACCCAGGTATAGAAAGTCCAAAACTACTTGCTAAATCAATAAAAGCTTGAACCTTTTCTGCTTTTGGTTCCTCATGAATACGGTAAATGAATGGGATATTCATGCGTGCATAATGTTCAGCCACTGTTTCATTTGCGGCTAACATGAAAGATTCAATCATCCGCTCTGCCACTCCACGTTCACGTTTGACAATCTCTACCGGAAGACCATTATCATCAACTATAATCTTGGCTTCATTTTCAGAAAATTCGAGGGCACCACGATGCATACGCATCTTTTCCAAAATACGGTGCAATTTTACAGCATTGAAAACTGAGTCAGAAATTTTTGAAAATCTTTCAATTGCTTCTTTATCACCTTGAATCATTTTGTTAACATCGTCGTAAGTCATTCTGTAAGTTGTCTTAATCACTGAGTGTACAATACGCTCACGGATAACTTTCCCAGCTTGATCAATTTCCATTATACAAGATTGGACAAGACGATCAACCTGTGGATTCAGTGAACAGATCCCATTTGAAAGTTTTTCAGGTAACATTGGTACGACACGGTCTGTCACATAAACTGATGTTCCCCGTTCTAGTGCCTCTTCATCAAGGGCCGTTCCATATTTTACATAGTGAGAAACATCGGCAATATGAACACCTAACTCATAATTTCCATTTTCGAGAAGCTTAATATGAATGGCATCATCTAAATCTTTGGCATCTGCTCCATCTATTGTATAAGTGATCTCATTTCGTAAATCTTCACGCCCTGCTAATTCATCTGGAGTTATTGTATCTGAAATATTCTTAAGCTCCTGATCGACAGATTCTGTAAACTCGCTCCGAATACCCATATCTTCAAGAACTTCCAAGACATCAATACCCTTATCGTTAGTTGATCCAATAATTTTATTTATCAGGACAACGACCGAATCCGGATGTTCTTCATTTGGGAATTCAATTATCTCAGCCGCCACAACTTGATTTTCAGAAGCCATAAGTCCACGATTGCTCGCCAAAATCTTCCAAGTAAACTTTTTATCTCGACTGGTGATTTCCCCAAAGAAATCTCCTATATCATTAATAGGTTTGAATGTCCCAACAATTCGGTCGTACGCACGCTTAGTCACGGCGACAACCTTACCTTCTGCAGAAGTTCCAGCTAATGTATTACCAACTTTTGTAATTACAATGTTTACTTCATCACCATCCATAGCTGAATCAGTTTGCCCACGAGCAATGAAAACATCTGCTTCATCCCCATCAATTGTCACGAAGCCAAAGCCCGCTCGATTTGCTCGAAAAATCCCAGTTATTTCTGAATCTTGACTATGTATTGCAATAGTCCCAAGATCAGTAAAATCAACTAGTTTCTCTTTTTCCATGCTAGCGATTAGTTTGACTAATTCACGAAAATCATTGGCATTACTTAATCCCAAGTCATCTGCCATTTCACGCATGCTAACGGAAATTTTATTTTTTTCATGTAAATATTTAAGTATCTTTTTTTTCATAATGTGTCTTCTTTTCGGTAAATAATTTTTAAAGATTAAAAATGAGGCTACTCGAGCCCCATTAATTACTTGATAATACTACTAAGGCAAAGCCGATTAGCATCCAAAGTGCAATCATAGTTGCAGTAAAACGCTGCATGATCGCTTCAAATCCACGAGCTTTATGCCGCTCAAAGAGGTCATCTGAACCAGTTGAGCCTGAAAAGAGTCCAGCAGTTCCATCCTGACGGGAAGGTTGAAGTAATATAGCAATCACTATAATGAATGAAAGCACAAGTAGGACAACGAGTAGAGCGTTGTAAATCGATTTCTGCATACTTTGTTATTATATCATACAAGATTAAAATTACAAAGTTTTTTCACGGAACTTCTCAATAAGGTCCAAAAAGAAAGTTCTACTTAAAAAGGTAGGAGGGTCACCCTCTCTACCTCAATTTCAATTTAAAATTTATCATTTACAACTTTACAATGTATTTATAAGCTTCATTGGCAGCTATAGCTCCATCCCCAACTGCTGTAGTAATCTGACGAAGATCTTTTTGACGAACATCTCCAATAGCGTAGATTCCTGGAATATTTGTCTGCATATGATCATCTGTGATAACCCAACCCTCATTATCAGTGATTCCTAAGTTTTTGACAACTTCACTTTGTGGAATTAATCCAACATAAATGAAGACACCTCCAACTTCTTTTGTTGATTCCTCACCTGTTTTAAGATTTTTAATTCTAACTGAACGTACCTTGCGATCATCACCAGAAATTTCTTCAACGGTTGAATCCCAAATAAATTTAATCTTAGGATCTTTAAAAGCACGATCTTGAATAATCTTTTGAGCACGCAATTCCTCACGGCGATGAACAATAGTTACTTCACGACCAAAACGAGCTAGAAACATAGCTTCTTCTACTGCAGAATCACCACCACCAACTACTACGATATCCTGATTTCGAAAGAAAGCAGCATCACACACGGCACAATAAGAAACGCCACGAGCCCCAAATTCTTCTTCTCCAAGAGCCCCAAGTTTGCGGTGGTTAGAGCCAGTTGCAATGATGACAGTTTTTGCTTCATAAGCATCATCTTCGGTGATAACCTTTTTAAAATCACCTAGATTCTCAACGGATTGGACAATACCATAGGCATTTTCAACTCCTAATCCCTCGAGTGGCTCATACATCTTCATTGAGAGCTCTGGTCCCATAATTTTATCATAGCCAGGGTAGTTTTCCACGTCAGCCGTATTATTCATTTGGCCTCCGGGGGCCCCTTGTTCAAGTAAAAGTACCCTCATGTTACTACGAGCCGCATAAAGAGCCGCGGTCATTCCACCAGGGCCAGCTCCGATAATAATAGTATCGTACATTTATAATTTACCTCCAAAATCTAAATCTGATTCAATCCAAGTTAATGGAATTTAGTTTATCAAATTACGTTTACCATTGTAAACTCAGTATAACTTTTTTTGAGCAATATTTCTTAAATGCGGATTGCTCGAATTACAATAAAAAGCGCAACCAATGCAAAACTTACTACTGGAATCGTCAAAAGGTTTAAGATCAAAAGCTCATGGAAAAAACTCGATGCTCTCTCAATTTGCTTACTCTTCTTCCCTGTAAAAAAGAAAAGAGTATAGATGACTGAGCTAATGAGAGCCAAAATAAATGTAGCAACAAATGCTGGAATATAAAATTGTAAAACTAGGGCAATCACACGCCAAACCTCTTATTATTCGATAAAAATTGTTTCAACCGATCCGATTTTGGGTTGTTGAAAATATTTTTTGGGTTTCCAAACTCGACAATTTTCCCCTGATCTAGGAAAAAGACCTTATTGGCTACTTCATAGACAAAATCCATCTCATGACTGACCAAGAGCATCGTCTGTCCTTGATGAGCCGCCTGAATAATTGATTCTTGAACTTCTCCAACTAGCTCTGGATCAAGTGCTGAGGTTGGTTCATCAAGTAAAAGTAATTCAGGTTTCATAGCTAAAGCACGAGCGATTCCTACTCGTTGCTTTTGTCCACCAGATAAAAACTTTGGAAAATAATTCATGCGATCAGCCAAACCAACTTTGATCAATTCATCCCGAGCAATTTTTTCCGCTTCCTCTTTAGAAAGCTTCTTCACTTGTGTCAAGCCTTCCATCACATTTTTCAAGACCGTTCGCCTTTCAAATAAGTTAAATTGCTGGAAGACCATTGCCGTCATCCGCCTAAGCTGCAGTATTTGATCTTTAGTAATTTTTTCAAAATCTACTCTGGTATCCCCAATTTGAAGTTGCCCAGAATCTGCTTCGACTAAATAATTAATTGAACGCAAAAGAGTTGATTTACCTGCCCCTGAAGAGCCAATAATTGCAACGACTTCTTTATCTTGGATCTCAATTGAAATATTATTGAGGACAGTCTCACCATTAAAATTTTTGCTAAGATTTGATATTTTTATCATATTATCCTCGAAATCCTATCAGTGGTTTGATTTTTCTTGGTATCAATCATCTCAATCCTCAAACTCTTTTCCAATCGACGTATCAAAAATTCTAGTATAATGCACATTGCCCAATAAGTCAAAGCTAAAGCAGAATAAGTTTCTAACATACGGAAGTTTGACCCGCCGATAATCTGAGCTTCTGCAGTCATTTCTACAAAAGATACAACGAAGGCAAGTGAGGTTCCTTTAAGAAGACCAATCAAGGCGTTGCCAAGTGGGGCTGTAGCAACAACTGCAGCCTCTTTCAAAGTTACACGCATGAAAACCTGAAAGCTTGTCATCCCTAAAGACTTAGCCGCTTCAATTTGCCCTTGATCTACGGATTCAATCGCCGCTCGTATAGTTTCTGAACCATAAGCAGCTTCATTCAATGAAAAAGCCAAAGCTGCATAGAATAATGCGGGAATCGAATTAACATTCAAATTTGTGCCATAATTTAAATTTATTGCCTGAAGGATCAAAGGAATTCCCGTATAGGTTAAAATTAATTGAACATAAATGGGGGTGCCTCGAACAAAACTCACAAAAAGTCCACGTAATTCGTTTAAAACTGGGATTTTATTTATCTTAATCAGTGCTAGAAATAAACCTAACAATAAACCAAATACAGCAGAGATACTTGTCACAATCAAGGTTTCAGGAATCTTAGGAATCACGTAAGTAAAAGCCGAAGTAAACGCTGAGAACTTAAAAACTTTACTGAAGAACATCTGCCAAAAATGACCAAAACTATATTTTCCCGGTAAAATTATAAATGGAAAAATGATTACTAAAAGACTGGCAATTAAGACGCCAATTCCAATAAAGTATGGAGTTTTTGAGTTTTTTTTCTTCATAAGTCCTGTTAATTAAATTTTGAAGCTGCGGGTACGAAATTTCCACCTAAGTATTTTTGAGATATTTTTTTCAAAGTTCCATTCTTTTGAAGTTGCTTAAGAACCTTATTCACATCCTTTTGGATTTTCTTTCCTTCAGCAGTCTTTGCAAAGATGAAGTACTCATATCCGTCGTGTGTAGGATCAGCTGCGGTTGCGCCAATGTTCTCAACCTTAAGCTGACTTTCCATGCCCATATCTTTGATTGTTTGTTTTAATGAAATTGCATCGTAGAAAGTAAAGCCGATCTTACCTGAAACTGTATCGGTCAATCTATTTGAAAATGGTGTTTGCCCTGAAACATATTGGATATCAATTTTCTTTGTTGGGTTTGCTGTGTTGTAATCATTCAATATTTTTGAATAATTTGAAGCTGAGTTAACTTCAGTTGACTTTCCAGCCAGATCAGCCAATGTCTTATAAGTCGATGCATTTTTCTTCACAGCAATGGCATTGTTTGATTTAGAGAGGGGGCTTGAAAAGTAATATTTTTGGTCTCTTTCTGCTGTCCAACCAAAGTCATTTGCCCCAACTTGAAATCGACCTGAGTCAATTCCAGGAACAATAGTCGCAAAGTCAACCACTTGGAATTTAATATTATATTGGGGAAGCTTTTTGAAAACGGCCCTAGCAACTTCAATATCATAACCAGTGGTTTTATTCCCTGAAGTATAATCAAAAGGTTTTGTTGAACCATCTGTCGCAATCACTATAGAAGTTTTTTTGGCGGCAGCATTAGCCGGATTTGGAATAAGCGCAAGTGTTGAAAGCCCCACAAGAGCAATAATTGAGGCAGTAGTAATTTTTTTGATTTGCATATTTTTTCTCCTAATTATATCAATTTTATATATTTTCAGTTAAAATCCATTTATAAATAAAAAAATCCGTTTCTGCAACCAGAAACGGATTGATTAGTATCATTATCCATTATTTAGCCTTCGCAGAAATCAACATCGAAAAAGAGCCCGTGCACAGCACACACAATTGCAAGTCATATTCATTTTTTCTGACATTTGTTTTTTCATTTTCATGCTATTCTAGCTTAATCAAGTATGAATGTCAATTGTTTAAGATTACAAAGTATTAAAATTCATTCAATTTTGATGTGCCCCTCAAAAATTTGACTTTTAAGGCAAGATAGATCTTTTGTTTTGTTATTTTAGTAAATAAAACACTATTGAACAAGACTTACCCAACGTCTTATTTATTAATTAGTTTGCTTTTTTAATATTCAGCCCAAATAAAACTTTATTTCTAAAAAGTCAAAGTGACAGTTACACATTAATAATGAGACACTCACATCATTTTCATTTTTGAAGTTTCGAGAATAAACTCAATTTTTAGCACTTATTTGAAATTTATAATTTCCTTTGAACTGCGTGTTCGAACCTGTCTACTTATTAATTGAATTTAAAAGTAAATTAAAGATATTTAATATTTTAAGTCAAAAGTGTAATTTCTACTTTTTTGAATCTTTAAAATGTTTTAGGCTTGAGCCATTTAAATATTTGATATAATAAAATTCCCCATAATTTGGATATTTAGTCCAGATTATGGGAAGCCCTGCTATTTTAAAGCCATCTTTAGATGGTTACTATCTTCTATATAATATAGTCTTTCTTTTATAAATTTAATATTTGTCCAACTGCTAGTGCGTTGGCATCAGGAAGACCATTTAAAGAAACCAAATCTTGGACTGAGAGCCCAAAGTTATTTGCTATTGCTGAAATAGTATCGCCTGACTGAACCTTATAGCTTCTGGCTGATTGATTATTTGAATTAGTTTGTGAAGCTTCTGTTAATTGCAGTATCTGACCAACCTGTAAAGTTGCTTCTTCCGAAATACCATTCAAATCTGCTAAAGCTGAAACTGTTGTACCACTATTGAGAGCAATTAGCCAAAGATTATCTCCTTCTTGAACCTTGTAAGTCCCCTCTGCAGAGAATGACTCAGATGTAAGACTTGGTTCTGACGACTTGACTGAAAGGATCTGTCCGATTTGTAAGATGGAATCAGTATTTAAATTATTTAAGGTCTCTAAGTCCGACACAGTCATCCCACTTGAAGTTGCAATTGACCACAGGCTATCTCCTGGCAGAACACTGTATTGGTCAACAGACGTTGACACTGTTGCTTGAGTGGTATAATTTCCGTTATCAAACGCCGTTAAATCATAAGTCTGTATAATTGAATCTAAAATATTTTCATAGTTAGGATCAGTTGCGTAAACTCCTTGAAGCGCTGCTAGAGCATCTTGATAAGAGCTTGTATTAGCACGCAAAGTTCCAGGATAATAATTTGCCAAAAGTTGACCTTGCGCATCAAATGATTCCTCTTCTGAGCTATAGACTTGAAAGGGTTGAGTTATCGCTTTAGCTTCACCATTCAAATATTCTGTTGTTGGTAAATCAATACTTTCGCCATTAGTCCATTTAATACCAAAATAATTGTTATAATCACTCGCCAGTAAGCTTTGACCTGAATTTGACTCAAGGAGTGCCTGCGCAATCATGACAGACGGATAAAGCCCATAATGATTTGCCACTGGAACAGCAATCTGTGCAAAATCGGATACAGTAGAAGCCCTTGCGGTCACTCCTCCAATTCCAGCGGTTGCAACGGTCATGGCTGCACTAAACATTATCTTTTTTATTTTTGACATTTCCCCTCCTAATCTAACTAAAACTGTTTTTGCGTTAATTATAGCATAAGATTTTTATGAATTTACTACATTACAAAAATGTTAAAATAATAACATGAAACTGCAAACTTTTGTTAACAAAATTGCCACAGAAAACACTTATTTACTTACTTCTGCTGATGATGAGGGACAACAGCTTCTAATTGATCCTGGTTCTGATTTAGCTTACCTACCTAGTTTAAATCGTCTATCATCGGTTTTACTAACACACGCACATTTTGATCATATTTGGGGTCTTGAAGCAGTTTTGAGAATTTATCCACATCTTTCAATTTACTTAGCAGAAACTGAGAAAGACTGGACACATTTTCCAAAATTTAATGCTTCAACTTTACTAATGGGCCAAGGAATTTTAAGTCCTGATGCGACTGATTTTTATGATTTTACAAAAAAATATCAATTGGCTGGATTTGAATTTGAAGTAAGAAGTACTCCAGGGCATTCAATCGGTGGAGTATCTCTCATCTTTCCAAAAGAAAAGAAAGTCTTCACAGGTGATATACTTTTCAAAAACACCATCGGCCGAACAGACTTACCGACTGGTAATTATGATCTTCTGATAAAGTCTGTCAAAACCGAACTTTTTAGCTTGCCAGATGAT
>NZ_JACHHV010000004.1:0-74024 GCF_014202895.1 Lactovum miscens | reverse complement strand
TGATTATAAAATATATCCAGGACATGGCCCAAAAAGTACAATTGGTGAAGAAAAAGTTTTTAATCCATTTTTCTAGAAAATCAGTGATTATAAAATATATCCAGGACATGGCCCAAAAAGTACAATTGGTGAAGAAAAAGTTTTTAATCCATTTTTCTAGAAAATCAGTGATTATAAAATGAATCCAAAATTAAATTTGGATTCATTTTATTTTGATCATATTTTTGCTATCCGAGTTTCAAAAGGACCTGGCGGAAAACAGTCAAGAACAGTTCCACCTCTGTCATTGTATTTGTATAATCAAGACTAATACGTACGGCACTTGTAGCTAATTTTGGATCAACCTTCATTGCCATCAGGGTTCCAGCTGCGGAATTTTTCCTTGAGGCGCAAGCACTAGTTGTAGAAATGTAAATTTCATGATCCTCAAATGCGTGAACTGTCACTTCTCCACGGATTCCTTTAATTCCCCATGTTAAAATGTTTGCCGCATAATTATCAACACCACTGAAAACCAGAACATTGTTATGCTCCTTAAGCTCATTGTAAATAACTTTTTTCATTTCTGCAACATGGGCATGTTTTTCTTCAAAGCCTTCAAGCGAAATTCTAAGTGCTTTGGCTGTTGCCACGATACCAGGAAGATTTTCTGTGGTTGAGCGTTTTCCTGACTCTTGGCCACCGCCATGAATTAATGGTGTCAAGCGTTTTCCTGACTTGATGTAGTTAAACCCTACACCTCGAGGGCCGTGAAATTTATGAGCTGAGAAACTAGCAAAGTCAACTCTAGGTAAGAGAAAGTCTTTTGTTGCAATTTTTCCAATCGCTTGAACAGCATCAACGTGAAAGCTAATTTTAGGAAAGTTTCCAAGTAAAGTTGCAATCTCTTTAAGTGGCTGGATTGCTCCAACTTCATTATTGACCGCCATCACAGATACCAAAATTGTATCTTCACAGATTAATTTTTCAAGTTCATCAACAAGTACAAAGCCATTTTTATCAACCGGTGCATAATCAACCTTGAATCCTTGGTCTCTCAACCACTCGGCTGAATTTTTGATAGCTGGATGCTCAACACTTGAAATTATCAAGTGCTTACCAAAAGCTTGTTTCTCAAAAGCTGTCCCTTTTATTATCCAATTATCACTTTCTGACCCACCGCTTGTAAAGAAAATCTCATCTGGTGAAACATTTAATAGGTCAGAAATCTGTCGACGGGAAGCATTCAAAAGGCGGCCAGCCACTGTTCCAAGATTATGCAGACTCGACGGATTACCAATAACCCGAGTTACCACATCATTATATGATTTTAGGACTTCAGTTGTCATTGCTGTCGTTGCAGCATTATCAAAGTAAATCAAATTAGTTTCCTCTATTTATAATTATAATATTTTGAAATTGTTATTTTATGGATTTCAACAAATATTTATTTTCAAATGAAAGAATTTTTTTATATTTTTGTATTTTTGTTTTAGAAATAACCTTATTTATACGGTTATTTAGTTATAAAAATACAATGACACATTTGAGAATATTTGTCTCTCACTATCTTACCAAATTTGATTTTCTTTTTGAGTTAAAATAACATCATTTCTTTTTCAAAAACAAGTGTCCAATTTAGTACAGTATACGTTGCTCTTGAAGTCTAATACTTTTCTCTACCATACGCTGATATATTTTTTTGTATAATCTAACTCTTCAGCCACTTATGTACTCTTCAGCACCATTTTACAAAAAACATGACTTCTTTTATTTCTTACCAATTCAGTTGCGCTAACATATACAATCGGCAATGGTAAAGAAATCGATGTTTAAACTTAATAAAATTTTTTATATATACTTAATAATCTAACTTAAATTTAATTATGCTAAAAAATTACGAATCTAAGATGATTATTTTTCCCCAATTCGAAGCTTAAAAACTACGTTTAATAGGATAGGCAAGAACGCATTGTATTATAACAGAACCTCAGAGAATTGATAATCTTTTTCCATGTTATGCTGAATTTTAAAATTCTATACACATTTTGAATATGTCTAGATTTTTATTAATTCGAAATTATTAACTGCAATTCATGATAATTAGTTTATTTACAAAAATGATTTTTCATCGTTTTTTATATTCGTTGATGATGTTGAAGTCTATTATCCTTATATTCCTATTTATAAACTTATTAGGTATAATGAATAAGGTAAAAGTATCGCAATAAAGGAAAAAGGAGGAGCAAGCATGCAAAAAAAAATTAAGAATAAAAAAAACAATAATCTAACTATGCTCGCACAATTCAACCGTGAAGAATTATTTACAAAATTAGAAACAACTTTCGCAGGGTTACCGAGTAATATAGCAAAAGAAAGATTAGAAGAATACGGGCCTAATATAATTGCCGCTCAGAAACTCACTCCTGCCTACATTATACTATGGCATGCTTTTCGGAATCCCTTTTCTTTAGTATTAGCTTTCTTAGCAATTGTTTCTTTACTAACAGGGCAGATTGAGCCTGCAATATATATGTGTGTAATGATTGTTCTCTCTGCTAGTGTTTCTTTTGTTCAAGAATACAAGAGTGAAAAAGCATCCAATGCTTTACGTGAAATGATTGAGAACACTACAAATGTAAAACGAGATGGAGAGTACAGAGAAGTCCCTATGGATGAAATCGTTCCTGGTGACATCATTCGACTTCAGACGGGAGATATGATTCCAGCAGACAGTGTCTTATTAGAATCTAAAGACCTATTTGTAAACCAATCAAGTCTAACTGGTGAATCTTACCCGGTTGAAAAAAGGATCCCAGAAAGTTTTGAAGGAGACGAACAGATTGATTTGAGCAATATTTCCTCAATCGATGCTCCTAATGTCCTTTTTATGGGAACAGATGTTCTTTCAGGAAATGGCGAAATATTAATTGTAAAAACTGGAAGCCAAACCATGTTTGGAGATATTGCAGCAAAATCTTCTAATAGCGCCCGAGTACAATCTGCATTTGATAAAGGTTTAAATCGTATTTCACGCCTATTAATGATCATGGTCATTATTCTTTTTCCAATCGTCTTTATTATCAATTGGACAACAAAAGATTCAGCATTAGACGCATTTTTCTTTGCAATTGCTGTTGCTGTTGGCCTCACACCTGAAATGCTCCCCATGGTAGTTAATACTAATCTTGCAAAAGGTGCAGTTGCTCTTTCCAAAAAGAAGGTTATTGTTAAACAGCTTTCAGCAATCCAAAACCTAGGTTCGATGAATATTCTCTGCACTGATAAGACAGGGACAATCACCGAAGACCGGGTCGTGATGATGTCATACGTTGGCCCTTTGGGAGAAAAGAAACGTCACGTTTTACATGCAGCCTTTATTAATTCATATTTCCAAACTGGTTGGAAAAATCTTATGGATGTTGCTATAATTCAATACTTCAATAAGCATCCACGTGAGTTTGACTATTCACGTATGGAGAAAGTTGATGAACTTCCATTTGATTTTTCACGCCGCAGGTTGTCAGTTGTTGTCCGTGAAGACGACAGAATCCTAATGGTTACAAAAGGTGCAGTGGAGGAAATGGAATCCATTTGTACACATATGAGGGTAAATGGAGTTGATGTCCCAATTACTCCTGAAAAAAGAGAGGCATTCCGCCAAGTAAATAGTGAAATGAATCTTGATGGAATGCGTGTTTTAACCGTTGCTCAGCGTATATTGACAGAAGATGAACTTGAAAATTTTGATCAATCGAGCGAAAAAAACATGACAATGATAGGTTTCCTCGGTTTTCTTGATCCCGCTAAAGAAAGTGCAAAGGCTGCTATCTCAAGTTTGCATGATCATGGAATCACGGTTAAAGTCCTCACTGGAGATAATGCCATTGTTGCGAAAAAAGTTTGTGCTGATGTAGGCATTCCTATTGAAAAGTATTATCTTGGAACAGATGTTGACCAAATGGATGACCAAACCCTTTTTGAAGCAGCAATGGAAGCTCACCTATTTGCAAAACTTTCCCCACTTCAGAAATCGCGCATTATAGAGACTCTTCGAAAAGTTCATACGGTCGGTTTTATGGGAGATGGCATCAACGATGCACCTGCTCTTAGAGCTGCAGACGTCGGGATTTCTGTTGATACTGCAGCAGATATTACAAAAGATGCAAGTACAATTATTTTATTAGAGAAATCGTTGCAAGTATTAGAAACAGGGGTAATTGAGGGAAGAAAAGTATTCTCGAATATGATGAAATATATTCGAATTACTCTTTCATCTAACTTCGGAAATGTCTTTTCAGTTCTGGTAGCATCTGCTTTTCTCCCATTTTTGCCAATGCTCTCTACACAACTTTTGACACTTAACTTAATATATGATATTTCACAACTCACAACACCATGGGATAATGTAGACAGTGAAGAAATTATTCACCCAGTACAATGGGGAACCAGAGGCTTAGCTAAATTCGCTTTGATTCTTGGCCCAATATCTTCAATTTTTGATATTACAACTTTTGCAATTCTTTGGTTTATTTTGGGGTATCATAGCATGCATCAATCTCCCCTTTTTCAAGCTGGATGGTTTATTGAATCACTTGCTACACAGGCTATGGCGTTCCATATATTACGCACTAGAAAACTTCCTTTTATTAAAAGTCGTGCAGCGCTTCCAATTTTCCTTTCTACAATTGGAGCATTTGTCGTTGGCGGAATCATGATCAGCACACCTTTGGGTAACATAATTAGCCTAAATCATGTTGAATCACGCTTCCTGTTCTGGTGGGTTAGCATAATCATTGCTTATATTCTTGTTTTACAATTTGGAAAATGGATATACTATAAGAATAATCCTGAGTTTTAATAAGAGATCAATATAAACATAAAGAGATCGACTGTCAATAAGTCGATCTCTTTATGTTTATATTCCAACTATACAGCTAACTTGGTCATAATCAAAGTTAACTATCATTTTCAATTTAAAACTTGCTAGGCATGACTAGCCTTCTTATTAATTCCAATATGAAATTAAGTAACCCAAAAAAGCCAGTAAAATCTCTTATCAAACTCTTTAATCATTGCCAATTTTTTTGGTCTTTTTTAAATCTTTCTAAAAGTTTAAATTCATCTTTAGAGATATAGTCGCTTTCCAACGCTTGCTCAATCAAACTACTAAAGTTTGATAAAGTCATCAATTTTAGATTTGCTTTTTCAAAATTTTCAATAGCGCTAGAAAGTTCATAGCTAAAAATCGCAGCAATCCCTAAAACTGTAACTCCTTCTTTTTCTGCAGCAGCAGCGGCTTCAAGGACTGAGCCACCGGTTGAAATAAGATCTTCAATCAAAACAATTTTTTGGCCTTCTTCAATTCTGCCTTCAACTTGATTGCCTTTACCATGATCTTTTGGCTTTGAACGAACATATATCATCGGTAAATCAAGAATCTCAGCGACCCAAGCAGCATGAGGTATTCCAGCTGTAGCAGTACCCGCAATCACTTCAACCTCTGGGAAATTATCCTTAATGATTTGAGCGAGACCTTGTGCAATCTGGCGACGAATTTGCGGATATGACAAGGTTATACGATTGTCAGTATAAATGGGTGATTGGATTCCACTCGCCCAAGTAAATGGCTCATTGGGCGATAAAAACACAGCCCTGATATCTAATAAATTTTTACCAATAGTTTTAGCTAAATCTGTCATTAATTTTCACTCCATTCTTGTTTAATTTCATGATAGATTCCAACTGGATTATCAGCTTTAGTAATTGGACGGCCCACTACGATATAGTCTGAGCCAATAGACCTGGCTTGACCTGGATTAGTCACACGTTTTTGATCTCCAACACCACTTCCAGTTGGACGGATACCAGGTGTTATACATAAAAAATCCTCATTTGTTGCCGCTTTGATCTTTTTGACTTCAAGTGCTGAACAAACCACCCCGTCAAGTCCCGACTTCATTGTAATACAAGCATAATGGAGAACAGATTCTATGAGGCTGCAATCAATTTTTTGATCCCTTTTCATAGTTTTTTCACTGGTTGAGGTAAGTTGAGTTACCGCAATTAGCTTAGCTACTTTCCCACCTTTTGGCGTCCCTTCAATTAGGCCAGATTTTGCCGCCCGCATCATTTCTTGTCCTCCAGCTGCATGAACGTTTACCATGTCAACACCAAGTTGAGCAAGTACCTTCATTGTTGATCTTATGGTATTTGGAATGTCATGCAACTTCAAATCGAGAAATACAGAATACCCTTTCTCCTTGAGATAATGGATAACTTCAGCTCCAGCTTGATAATAAAGTTCCATACCAACCTTCACGTAAATTTTTTCATCGGCAGGAAATTTATTTATAAATTCCTTAGCTAGGTCAAAACTGGCAAAATCTAACGCAATTATCGGACGGCTTTCAAAATTAAGCATGTTTAAATCCTTCCTTTACTTCATCGCGCAATGCTTCTAGACTTTCAATGCCATAAAAGTCTAGACAATCCGGCAGAGCGTTAATAATCTTTGGGCAAATCAATGGGTCAGTGAAATTTGCCGTTCCGACGGCTACAGCACTAGCTCCAGCTAGGTAAAATTCAATTACGTCCTCTGCTGTCATAATCCCACCCATACCAATGATTGGTAGGTCTGTCTCTTTTGCGACTTGTTGAATAAGCTTTAACGCTACTGGTTTTATGGCTGGACCTGACAATCCCCCCGTTACATTGGCTAAGATCGGTTGACGCGTTTTTAAACTATAGCGAACTCCCATGAGTGTGTTTATCATGGTCAGACCATCTGCTCCTGCATCCTCTACTGATTTTGCGATTTCGACAATGTCTGTCACATTGGGTGAGAGTTTAACATAAATTGGCACTGTAGCTACTGATTTACAAGCTTTAGTCAACTCATATGCCTGCTTCGGATCTGTTCCGAACATCTGTCCGCCATGTTTCACATTAGGACATGAAATATTTAATTCGATGGCTTTGACATTAGGCGCACCGCCGATTTTAGCACAAACTTCAACATAATCTTCTTGTGTACTGCCAGCGACATTCGCCACAATTGGAAGTTCTGGATAAGCCACTGCAAGGGCTGGAAATTTCTCAGTAAGTACTACTTCAAGCCCAGGGTTTTGGAGTCCAATAGCATTGAGCATTCCGCTTGAGGTCTCCGTCACACGAGGAGTGGGATTACCAAAACGAGCTTCTAAAGTGGTTGCTTTGGCCATGATAGACCCTAATTGATTTAGATCAAAATACTTGGCATATTCAGTCCCAAAGCCAAAGCAACCACTTGCAGGCATAATTGGATTCTTTAAGTTTAAGCCTGGTATTGAGATCTTTAAACGATTTTCGGCCATTTATATTACCAACTTTCCAGTTTCAAAGATTGGACCATCGTCACAAACTTTTACATAACTCATTCCTGTTTCATCATCTTTAACATGAACCACACACGCATAACACGCACCAACTGCACAAGCCATTCTGGCTTCCATGGAGATATAGGCTTTAGGGTGATCATCAAATTTTCTATCAACGGCTTTCAAAAGTCCATTAGAACCACAAGCATAGACTAAATCGGGTTGTCCAAATTCCTCAATAGCCTGATCAATCAAATGACCAACATGGCCATGCATTCCATAAGTGCCATCATCCGTGGCAATTCGAGTGACACCCAATTTTTTAAATTTTTCTTCATAAAAGATGACATTTTTTGTCGCGAAGCCAAGAAGCTGGATAACTTTCACTCCTTTAGATATTAGTTCTTTGGATAATTCATACATTGGAGGGGCACCGATGCCACCCCCAATTATAAAGGCGGTCTCTTCTGCCTTAACATTCCCAATATCAAAACCATTTCCTAAAGGTCCCATAACATCAATTTGATCACCATCTTTCATCTTAGAAAAAATATCTGTACCTTTTCCTTCTACTCGATAAATCAACTTACATGTTTCCGTCGTTTGATCAATCTCGGCCAACGAGATAGGACGACGCAAGAGAAGCTCAGCCGAAGGTACTCGAAGATGGAGAAATTGACCTGGGACCTCCATCTCCTTGACTAATTTTCCATAAAGTGTCATTTCAAAAATTTGTGGTGCAAGATTCTTTTGTTCAATGAGAGTCATTGTTTCTTCTAACATCCTAAAAATTCAGCCTTTCTTTATTTTGCCTGTTCATATTGCTTCTGTAATAAATGAACGGCTTTCCATTACACTCAAAATAGCTTTGACTGTATCAAGCGCAGTAAATAGTGGAAGACCATGTTCTACAGCTTCACGACGGATATGCAGACCATCAGTTTCAGCATGCCCCCGATTACGACCAATAGTGTTGACAATCGCCTGGACACGTCCTTTGCGAATTAGATCAATGACCGTATTTTCTTCGTTAAGACTTTCTGATAATTTTTCAACCTCAGTAACTAGAAGTCCATGTTTTTGGAAGTAAGCTGCTGTTCCCTTAGTCGCCACAAGTGAGTAACCAATTGAGCTAAAGCGTTGAGCAATTTCCAAAGCTTCAGCCTTATCTTCGTCTGATACAGTAAAGAGGGCTGACCCATATTCACTTAAATGAAGACCCGAAGCTTCAAAAGCTTTGTATAGAGCTTTATCAAGCGATGCATCAGACCCCATAACTTCACCAGTGGATTTCATTTCAGGACCAAGATAGGTGTCAACTAGAAGAAGCTTAGTAAAGGAGAAAACCGGAGCTTTTACATGAACTTGCTTAGATTCTTTATAAAGTCCATCTTTATAGCCAAGTGACTTGAGATTTTCACCAAGAATTAATTTAGTTGCCACTTGAGCCATTGGGATACCTGTCACTTTTGACAAGAAAGGCACAGTGCGACTAGCTCGTGGATTCACTTCGATAACATAAACTTTGTTTTCATGGATAACAAATTGGACATTCATCATACCAACACAGTTTAGTCCGATTGCTAAGCGTTTAGTATAGTCTACGATGGTCTTTTTGATTTCTAATGACATGTTTTGTGGAGGATAGACAGCCATTGAGTCACCCGAGTGGACACCTGCACGCTCAATATGCTCCATAATTCCTGGAATAAGAACTGTTTCACCATCAGATATAGCATCCACTTCACATTCTCTTCCCAAGAGATAACGGTCAACCAAGATTGGGTGATCAGGGCTAACTTTAACAGCTGTACGCATATAGTCTCGCAGATCAGACTCATTATCAACAATTTCCATAGCACGACCTCCGAGAACATATGAAGGACGTACCAAAACTGGAAAGCCTATTTCGTTAGCCACAGCCACAGCTCCATCCTCACTGATTGCTGTTGCACCTTGAGGCTGTGGAATATTAAGCTCCTTCAGAGCACTCTCAAAGAGATTACGATTTTCCGCCCGGTCAAGATCTCCAACTTGCGTTCCTAAAATTTTAACGCCTAGTTTTGACAAAGGTTCAGCCAAGTTAATTGCTGTTTGTCCACCAAATTGTATGATTACGCCTTTAGGTTGTTCAAAGTCAATCACATTCATAACATTTTCAAGTGTCAAGGGCTCAAAATAAAGCTTGTCAGAGACAGAGAAGTCTGTTGAAACGGTTTCTGGGTTAGAATTCATGATGATGGCTTCATAATCTGCTGATTGAATAGCTTTGACCGAGTGAACAGTCGCATAGTCGAATTCTATCCCTTGTCCGATACGGATTGGACCTGAACCAAGGACTAAAATTGACTCTTTATGACTTCGTATTGACTCATTTTCCCATTCATAAGTTGAATAAAAATACGGGGTAGTTGATTCAAACTCTGCTGCACAAGTATCAACCATCTTGAAGACGGGCTTTACTTCATTTTTAATCCGATAATTACGAAGTTCTTGAGCTGTCATTCCCCAAAGAGAAGCTAACTTTTTATCAGAGAAACCATTAGCTTTGGCTGTTTTTAAGAGTTCCAAATCTCTTATATTCTTCACCAAATCTTGCTCTATTTCATATATGTGAAGTAATTTATCAAGAAAAAAAACATCAATCTTTGTCAGGTAGGCAATTTCGTCAATATCCATACCGCGACGGATTGCTTCTGTTACATAGAAGAGACGGTCATCTTGAGGCTTAATCATTTTTTCAATTAAGACTTCTTCCGAAACTTCCTGAAGTTCTGGCAGCTCAGCATGAGTTAGTCCAATTTCAAGTGAATTAACTGCTTTTAAAAGGCTCTCTTCAATATTTCGACCGATGGCCATAACTTCACCAGTAGCCTTCATTTGTGTCCCAAGATTACGGTCACCATTTTCAAACTTATCAAATGGCCAACGCGGAATCTTTGTGACCACATAATCAAGAGCTGGCTCGAATTGAGCATAGGTTTTCCCCGTGACAGGATTTTTCATCTCATCCAAGGTCAAACCTACCGCAATCTTCGCAGCCAACTTGGCAATGGGATAACCTGTTGCTTTTGAAGCAAGTGCTGATGAGCGAGAGACACGTGGGTTAACCTCAATGACATAGTAGTTAAAACTTTTTGGATCAAGAGCAAATTGGACATTACAACCTCCTTCAATACCAAGTTCACGTATAATTCTAAAGCTTGCATCACGAAGCATTTGATATTCATAATCTGACAAGGTTTGGCTTGGAGCAAAGACGATCGAGTCACCTGTGTGAATACCGACAGGATCAAAGTTTTCCATATTGCAGACAACAATCGTATTGTCTGCTGAATCACGCATCACTTCATACTCAATTTCCTTGTAGCCAGCAATTGATTGCTCTATTAAACACTGTGTAACAGGTGAGAGTTTCAATCCATTTTTTACAATTTCCACAAGTTCTATTTGATTTTGGCAAATACCCCCGCCTGTACCTCCAAGGGTAAAGGCTGGTCGAACAATCAATGGGTAGCCAATTGTTTCGGCAATTGTCAATGCTTCTTCAGCGGTAGTGGCAATATCTGATTCACAGAGTGGTTCACCAATAGATTCACAGAGCCCTTTGAAAAGTTCACGATCTTCAGCTCGATCAATCGCTGAGAGCTTCGTTCCGAGTAATTCAATATCGAGTTCTTCAAGAATACCTATCTTATGCAAAGACATCGCCATGTTGAGTCCCGTTTGACCACCAAGTGTGGGAAGTAAGGCTTCTGGTCTTTCTTTACGCAAGATGCGGCTAACAAATTCAATCGTTATCGGTTCAATGTACACCTTATCAGCAATTTCACGATCAGTCATGATGGTTGCAGGGTTTGAGTTGACAAGAACTACTTCATACCCTTCCTCTTTAAGGGCAAGACAGGCTTGTGTACCCGCATAGTCGAATTCAGCAGCTTGACCAATAATGATGGGACCTGAGCCAATGACCATAATTTTCTTAATATCAGTTCTTTTGGGCATCCTTATTTTCCTTTCTTAAAATCGTCCATGAGTGTCATAAAATTATCAAATAATCCCACAGCATCATGTGGTCCTGGTGCTGAATCTGGATGGAATTGAACAGAAAATGCAGCAAACTTTGCATGGCGAACGCCTTCGACTGAACCATCATTGATCTCAACGTGTGTCACGATTAAACGTTCAGGATCACAAGTTGCTTGATTAACTGCAAAACCGTGATTTTGTGAGGTAAACTGGATTTTTCCACTTGAAAGATCACGCACCGCATGGTTAAAGCCACGGTGACCAAACTTCATCTTATAGGTATCTGCACCATTGGCGAGGCTGAAAAGTTGATGACCGAGACAGATTCCAAAGATTGGGACTTTCCCTTGAATATTACGAATCATTTCAATGGCCTCAGGGACATCTTTAGGATCGCCTGGGCCATTAGATAAAACTACACCATCTGGATGAAAATCTAGAATTGTTTTTGCTTCAATGTTATAGGGGAGTACAATCAAATCACAGTTACGATTTGAAAGTTCACGTAATATTGAATGTTTTAGTCCAAAATCCACCACAATAACTTTACGTCCTTTACCTGGTGAAGGATAAGCTTTCAAGGTAGAAACTTGTTCAACTTGATTAGTTGGTAAATCTAAAGTTTTTAACCCCTCTATTTCTTCATCAAGGTCATCAATTTCAGAAATCAAACTTGCTCTCATGGTACCTTCTTTACGTATCTTACGTGTAAGAGCACGTGTATCAATTCCTGAAATAGCAGGAATATTCTTCGACTTCAAGAAGTCATCGAGACTCATTTCATTACGCCAATTACTTGGCCGTCGAGCCACCTCCTTTACAATAACTGCCTTTGTCGTTGGCATCAGTGACTCGTTGTCATCTCGATTGATCCCATAATTTCCAATAAGTGGGTAAGTAAAGATCAAGAGTTGGCCATTATAGCTTTGATCAGTGATTGATTCCTGATAGCCTGTCATTCCAGTTGAAAAGACCAGTTCACCTGTAGCATCTGTTGTTGCTCCAAAGCTATTACCTTCAAAAATACTTCCATCTTCTAAAATCAAATATCTTTTCATACTGCTTTATTCCTTTTCATACCAAACAAGTTTTCCTTCTACAAAAGTCATTAATGTTTTTCCTTTAACCTTCCAACCAATGAAGGGACTGTTAGTGCCCTTAGACTCAAAGTCTCTTGCATCTATTTCATAATCATTGTCAATATCAAAAACTGCAAGGTCAGCTGGACTTCCAATTTGTAAATTACCCACCTTTAGATTGAACAAGCTAGCTGGATTCAAACTCATCCAGCGAACCACTTGTTCTAATGTGAAAATTCCTTTTTTCACAAACTCTGTATAAATGAGTGAAAAAGCTGTTTCGCTGCCAACTATTCCAAAAGATCCCTCAACGAAAGATCCTTCTTTTTCAGCTTTTGAGTGTGGGGCATGATCGGTGGAAATTAAATCAATCGTGCCATCTAGTAATCCTTCTACAAGTGCAGCCCGATCCGACTTGCTTGGAAGAGGTGGGTTCATCTTCCATATGGCGTTATCTTCTATAATATCCTCATCAGATAAAATTAGATGATGAGGACAGACTTCGGCCGTCACATGCACACCAGCTTTCTTTGCATCACGAATCAAGCGTAAACTTTCTTTTGTTGAAACATGGCAAACGTGATAATGCACACCAGTTGCTTGAGCTAAGACCAAGTCACGCGCTAATTGTGAGCTTTCAACAATTGAAGGCATTCCTGGAATTCCTAATTCATGGCTGCGTTTACCTAAACGCATAACACCACCATTCATTAGACTTTCTTCTTCAACATGTGCGACAATTGCTTTACCTAGTCTGGCTGCTTCTAGCATTGCTTGATACATTGTAGAAGCTGATTGAATAGCAGCCCCATCGTTAGAAAAGGCAAAAGCTCCTGCTTTTATTAAACCCTCAAAGTCGACTAAATCTCCCGTGCGCAATTCATCAGTTATAGTTGCATATTGCAGTACTTTTACTTTTGCATGTTCTTTGATTTTCTCGTAGATTGCTTTTACTCTATCAGGCTTACTTGGAACAGGATTTAGGTTTGGCATGGCGCAAATTGTCGTATAGCCTCCATGTGCAGCAGCTAGACTTCCTGTTTCAATTGTTTCTTTATATTCAAAGCCTGGTTCACGTAAATGAACATGTAAGTCAACTAAGCCAGGAATTACCAGTGCGTTTTTAGCATCATAAATCTTTTCAACTGACCCATAGATTTCTGAAAGATCAGATCCAATTGCTTTAATTTTCCCAGACTCTAAAAGAAAATCAACCTGAATAAGTTTGTTTTCTTTATCAATTATTCGAGCATTTTTTATAATAAATTTCATGCTTATAACACCGCTTCAAGGATAGCCATTCGGGCATAGACACCATTTTGCATCTGTTTTACAATCCTCGATTGAGATCCTTCTACAAGTTGGTCGGCTAGTTCCACATCTCGATTAACTGGCGCTGGATGCATGATTATGGCTCCAGATTTCATCCTTTTTGCTCTTTCAAGGGTAAGTCCAAACGTTTGATGATAGTTTTCTTTGATAAAACCCTCATCTTCTGTATGACGCTCATGTTGTACTCGCAAAAGCATCACCACATCCATTTCACCTAGCAAATTATCAATTTGCATGTGCGGTCCAAATTCAGAAAATTCTTCTTCGGAATACCATTCTTCTGGACCAGAGAAATATACTTTAGCACCCAACCTTGTTAACATTTGGGCATTACTTCGCGCAACTCTTGAGTGGTCAATATCTCCAACAATTAAAATCTTGAGCCCTTCAAAAGTTCCAAATTCTTCCTGAATCGTCATTAGATCAAGCAGGCATTGTGAAGGATGTTGACCTGAGCCATCTCCTCCATTAACAATTGCTAAATGTAGATTTGGTGATTGAATCAGTTCATCATAATATTGATCCTGACTATGTCGAATCACACAGACGTCCACCCCCAATGCATCCAAGGTAAGAATAGTGTCATAAAGTGTTTCGCCTTTTGATAAACTAGACCCTACTGCATCAAATTCCAATACCTCTAGCCCTAATTTTCGCTCTGCAATTATGAAAGAGTTATGGGTTCTTGTCGAATTTTCAAAAAACAGGTTACTGGTAAATATTTGCTTCTTCCTTGGCTCCCATGAGGCTCCTGCTTTAAATTCATGAGCACGATCTAATAAGGTCAATATCTCTTCATTTGAAATATTTTCAATAGTTGTAAAATGTTTTAGCTTAACAATTGATTTCACGATTGGCATCATCCCTCCCTAGCCTAAAAGGCATAAAATAAAAGCCCATATCTGAATTACTTAAGAAGTAACAGATATGAACTTTTATGGTTTAAATATAGTTGAAAATGTGAAAATGGATTTAAAAGATGTTTAAAAATGAAATCAATTTGTTTAATTTTTGGTAAACACAAACGAATTTTTTTCTTCAACATTTTTTCCTCCGGACATTTTATCTAGTTTATCAGAATTATTAGTCAGGAGTTATTTCTAGAAAGTAAAATTTAAAAAAGATTAATTCAACGTTCGGATTTTCAAAAATTCAATTTGAAATTACAATTAAATAATGCGAAGAAACGGAGAATGCCACAAATAGTTTTTACGACTTTTGCTTCTGTAACATATTTCCAATTTCCCTTGATAAATCAAGTAAGTAATCAAAATAGCCAAGAAAAGACCTAACAAAGTTACCATAGCAATAAGGTATGAACTATTTTAAAATTGAAAAATAATGAAAATAAAGAGTTCCATTCCTTCCCACAAAACTGTCAGGAAAGACAAAAGACAGTAAGAAGAGACTAACGTAATGCATCCTGAGTTTCTTGAAAGTCTAGTTTCAACCGCACTAACACTTGAATTATGGTGAATCAAATAAGGGAGATAACTAATAAAGTCTGTAGAAACAAACATCATTATTACCCCTCAAATAGGCCATTATTTTCAATTTCTCCAAGTGTTAGGGAGGGGATGGTCCCACCAACGACACAGATTTGAAATGCGAGCAGAATACCAAAAAAACAAATTTCATAAGAATTTTTTATTTGTTTTTGTAAAGTTGAGTGAGAATGACCCTCAAAACAATTGAAGCTTCAACCCCTCACGTAAATCGAGAAAAAACCTGTCATAATTATTCCTTTTTATTTACAATTTCTAAAAATATAAAAAGTATTTAACAGGATAATAACATAAATCATTTTGAAATCTTCAGCCAATTAAAAATTAGTATAAACCTTGTGCTTTAAGAAAGTTTTTAGCAACTTTAGCCGGATCATCTTGTTTGACACTCACGTCATAGTTCATTTCAACCATTTGAGAATCATTAATTTTCCCAGCTAGTTTATTTAATATGTTCTCAAGTTCTGGATATTTTTTTAGCAAGCTCGCATTCATAAGTGGAGCTGCTTGATAAGGGGGAAAAAGTCCCTTGTCATCTTTTAGGACAGTTAAATTAAATTGTTTGATTTGACTATCTGTTGAATAAACTTCGGCTACATCAACACTCTGAGAATTAAGTGCTCCATAGATCAAACTATTCTGCATGGTTTTTACATTCATATTTAGACCATAAAGGCTTTGTAATCCCTTGTATCCATCTGAACGGTTGGCAAACTCAAGATCAAAACCAGCATTGATATTTGAGAGACCCGCCAATTCTGAAATTGTGGTAATTTTCTTTTCTTTGGCAAAATTTGTCTTAACAGCCAGAGCGTAGGTATCTTCAAACTTCATTGGAGAAAGATAAACCATGTTGTTAAGTTTTTGAATACCTACAGCAGCTTCTTTCCAGACCTCTGCAGGATCTGTAGATTTTGTTGTGTTCTTCAAAAAAGTAGAAGTAATTGTGCCTGTATACTCAGGATAGATATCTATTTTATTTGACTTCAAGGCATTGTACAGGAAGGTTGTATCGCCAAAGTTTGACTTTAAATTAACACGAATATTGCTATTCTTCTCGATCAAATCCTTGTACATATTTATAAGGATAGAAGGTTCTGCACCAAGTTTACCACCTATGGTAATTTGAGGATGCTTGGTCGTTTGAGGCTGATAATAAGAACCTCCAAGTAAGACTAGTCCCAGAAAGAAGGAAATGATAATAAAACGAATTTTTGCTCTTTCCAAGAATTTTAAGGCAGCTGAGAAAATCACCGCAAGAAGGGCTGACGAAATGGCACCAATCAAGATTAAATTGACATCGTTAGAGTTAATGCCGAGGAGAATGAAATTACCTAAACCACCTGCACCAATCAAAGCAGCTAGAGTGGCTGTACCAATAACCATAACTGTGGCAGTACGGATACCTGCCATTATAAACGGCATGGCTAAAGCCAGTTCAAATTTCATTAATCGCTCACGACGCGTCATACCAAACGCTGTGGCAGCTTCGGTCAGCGACGGATCTATCTGATTGAGCCCAGTATATGTTGTTTGAAGAATCGGAAAGATAGCATAAACAACTAAAGCAACAATAGCAGGGAGGCTCCCAATACCGATAAAGGGAATGAGTAAGCCCAGTAGTGCCAAACTTGGAATCGTTTGTAAAATCCCAGTAATTTGTAAAATTACTTCAGCAATTTTAGGATAACGACGCAGAAGTAAAGCCAAGGGAATCGCAATCAGAATCGCAATAAAGATTGAGATTAAAGAAATCTGAATATGTTGCAAAAGAGCTTGCCAGAATTGCCCTTGCTGACGCTGAAAAGTTGAAATTAATTGGTTCATACTGCACTAGCTCCTGCTAAAAATCTAACGATATCATCAGATGTGATTATATAATTTCCAAAGCGGATCACTTTTTCCTGTGCTAACTCATTGATCAAATCTGAAATTGAAAGATCAGCCGAAACTTCTTTCAATGAATAATCTGAAGTTTGTTCGGTTAGGTGTAAATCTGATACTTGTGATTGGCTTAAATCTTGATGATATTCTTGGAAAAAATGTGCTACAAATTTATTGGCCGGATGATGGAAAATTTCGCTCGGCTTATCAATCTGCTGAATGAGACCATCATTCATAATCGCAACACAATCAGCTAGAAGCAAGGCTTCATTTAGATCATGCGTCACAAAGACAATCGTTAACTGTAATTTTTTTTGCAAATCTTTGATAAATATCTGAAGTTGACGACGGGAAATTGGATCAAGCGCTGAAAAGGGTTCATCCATTAGTACAATATTAGGTTCTGAAGCAATAGCCCGCAAAATTCCTACACGTTGTTGCTCACCGCCTGATAATTCAATGGGAATTCGCTGAGCATAAACTTCTGGATCTAGACCAACCAATTCCATTAGTTCACGGCTGCGAGCTTGGCGTTTTTTCTTGTCCCAGCCCTTCATTTCCGGAATTAATTCAATATTTTCTGCTACTGTGAGATTAGGGAAAAGGGCAATCTGTTGGAGGACATACCCGATTGAGAGACGAAGTTGACGTAAGTCAACCGTCTTAGTATCTTGACCATCAATTAAGATTTGTCCTTCCGTCTGACTAATGAGCTGATTGATCATTTTGAGCGTTGTTGTTTTGCCAGAGCCACTTGGACCAACTAAAACAAAAAAGTCCCGACTTTCAATCTTAAAATTAGCATGATCAAGAATTTTCTTCTGTGCGTATGCCTTTGAAACATTTTTGAATTCTATCACTTTTACTCCTTACTGTTAATGGGCTGCGCAAGTAAGGTATTATGGTCCTCACTCATAGTTGGATGGTTATATATTTGTTTTCTCAAAAAGTTATATGGCATGTGTGCCTTCGTTGCTAAAAATATGAGATTGATAACCTTATGTGAATCTTCATGATAAAGTATAGCCCAGAATTTTACTACCATTTGGATCAGTTAAAACTTATAAGACTCCGTCTTCATTGGTAATTCTAGCTTTTACAATTTCTTCTGCTTTCACTTTAAATAAATTATATGTAATTTCTAGCGATTTAGCTTGTTTTTTATTTAAACTAATTCTTGATAAAGTAGATTCAATAAAGATACTATACCATAGGGAAGAGACGATCACTGAGTTTATGACTTCTATCGCCATAAAATTGGTTTTTCAAAATATTAAAATCATCAGTAGACAAGTAATAAAATTGATCTCCGCCTCAATATCCTTTATTGCTCAAATCTTTTCAGCAATGGCTTATGAGCCTTGTTAACTTTGATATATCCGCCAACGAAATACCATCGTCTTCTTGCTCCAGAAGTCTATCTGAATTGCTGATTAATGTAAATCTGCTTACTAACTGCTGATAGAATCCTAATCCAACGGCATCTGCTTCTAAGATCACAAAATGCTTTGGAAGCTTAGTTAATTCCATGATTTCTTTGTTGATTACTATATTCTTACTTTTAATAATTCCAGTAATGTCTGGAATTATTGGTGTCGCAGAGGTATCTATAAAAATATGATTGCAATTTTTACTTCCTTTTTTGAATATATTAACTATTAACCAAGTATAATTTTTCATTGCTTTTTACAAGCTTAAATGACCTTAACTTAGGTATTCAAGTAAACTACTTTATAATTGAATACCTAGTCTTAAAGTTATACTATAAATCAATCATCTTAAAATTTTATAGCGGAATTTCTTCAGCCTACGTTTTGAAAGGAATTTAAGGATCTATTGAAGAGATATCTATGTATTTTAATAGTTTTAAAAATCTACCAATATTTTGACTAATTTTATTGGTCATTACTTCAAAAGAAATAATTCAGATCGCTAGCAATTGTAGGATAAGCTAAAATCATCTGATCAAGCTGTTCTAAAGAAACCTTTTTTTGAATCAAGATCGTAATGAGATTGACAAGTTCATCTGCCACATTACTAATAATCGAAGCACCAACTAGTTCTTTTTGATCATTTATTGCTACTTTTACCTTTGCAACAGGATCAGCAATTCGACGATAACTATACCAAGAACTTGTGTCAAAGAACTTCACTTTGATATTTTTTCCCTCTAAGATCCCGACTTCTGCCATTTTGGTAGAACCATAAACCACTGACGGAATCACAGGATAATTAATCATTTTTGGATTTTCCATTTCTAAGTTATCGCCTAAATAATTTCCTTCAAATTCGGAGACTGGTGTCAAATGAGGAACAGATTTGGCAACCACGTCACCTAGGGCATAGATATTAGGATTTGAACTTTGCAAAAATTCGTCAACAATCACCCCTGAAGAACTTGTCTCCACTCCAAGTACATCGAGGTTAAGCAAATCAATATTTGGAACTCTGCCAACTCCTTCTACAACGAAGTCAGTTTCCAGTGTAAAGCCATTGTTTCCTGTAAGAATTAAACCTTTTGAAGTTTTTTCAACTTTACTAATTAATATTTGACTTTTAAATTCAATCCCAAGGGATTTCAAATTTTCCAAGTAAGCTTCACCAATCTCCTTGTCAAAGTGGGCGATCTTTAAATTGGACTGTGCAATAATAGTCACATGAGCCCCAGCTCCCTTGGCCAACTGAGCCAATTCAAGCCCTACGGGACCAGTCCCTAAAAAGGTAATATTTTGGGGAAGATGTTCAAGATTCAAAAAATGATTACTGTCGTTCAAATACTCTGCGCCTTCAATACTTAGATGGCGAGCACGTGAACCTGTGGCAATAATGTATTTCCTTGCCGAATAGACCCTTCCGTCTACAACAAGCTCTTCCGAACTGGTAAACTTTGCCTTGCCATAAATACATTCTATGCCTGATTTTATCAATCCATTAAATGTTCTTTCGGCATAAGGGTCTGTGATTTCTAATTTACGTTGCCTCATAGATTCCCAATCAATTTTTAAGCCTCCACTTAAGCCTTCACCAAAAAGCTGGTCTGCATGTTGCTTGGCCTCAACTACTGCCATCATGACTTTTGTTGGATCACAACCGTAATTTGGACAAGTACCACCCCATTTATCCTTTTCAACCACAGCTACTTTGTAATTTCGGGCTTTCAATTTATAAGCAAGCGCAAGCCCCCCAGGACCACTACCAATGATAATGAAATCGAACATTTTTTCTCCTTTCATCTTACTCTTAGTGTAGACGATAAAACCTACAATTTCAATATCAAAGCTCACAACTTTTATATTTTTTTGTTTTCATAAAGTTTTTCGATTTATTTCAAGTATTTTCTTTCATATATTTCTATATTTTCGAAAAATTTACATTTATGTCGCACAATAATAATGTACTTTTCAGGTATTAGTGTTAAAATTAGGTTAAGAAAGTAGGAGGTATTTCAAAATGATTGACAATTATCATAAAATCCTAGTCGGTATTGACGGCTCTGTTGAATCTACTAAAGCTTTTGACAAGGCTGTGGCTATCGCTTTGCGTAACGATGCAGAGTTGATTCTTGTAAACGTTATTGATTTACGCGCCTATCAATCACTTGCCTCTTACGGTAGCTCTGTCTTAGCAGATGACACACAACGAGGTGCGGAAAACTTAATTAACGATTTTGCCGAAGATGCTAAAGTTGCTGGTGTGACAAAAATTAAGACACGCGTAGAATTTGGTTCACCAAAGGTTATGATAGGGCAAACACTCCCAAAAGAAGAGGAAGCTGATCTTATTGTGCTTGGTGCAACTGGTCTCTCATATGTTGAGCGTATCTTCATTGGTTCTGTTGCTCAATATATTATTAGCCGTGCACCTTGCGACGCTTTAATTGTTCGTAATTAATCTTGAATTAGTAAGAAAATAGTGTATAATACCCTACATATGGCTAAGTATAAAAAGAAAAAAAGTCCCTTTATGACAGTTGTAAAGGTTGTAGTTATTATCATGTTCGTAATCATGATTGGAATGACCGTCGGACAAATGATTATCCAATTACCAATTTGGCATTAAAATAAAAGAGAGAAGCTAAAACCAAGCTTCTCTTTTTTTTTATAAATATATCTATATTTTATAAACAAATTTTCTGCTTACATCATATCTTTTTTTCGTAATACCCAAGAAACAACTCCACAAACAATCAAAGTCATACCAATTATTATCCAAACAATCCAAGAAAAACTCTGACCAGGAATTGGAACATTAATTCCATAAAATCCAAAAACTACGGCTGGAATACCAAGAACAAAAGTTGCTGAAGTCATAATTTTCATCACAATGTTTAGATTATTAGCAACAATGTTTGAAAATAAATCACGTAAATTTTCAATCAGCCTCGCTTGCATACGGGCCTCTTTTTTTGCCTGTTCAGTATCAATGTACAGGTCAAAAACACTTTCGGCAAAACCATCATCACCTTGTTCCTTCAACACATCAATATATTTTTTTAAAACTTGAAGATTATTATCCAATGCCTCCTGAATATAAACTAGACTAGCTTGCATACGAATCATCTCCAGAAGTTGATCATTCTGAGTTGATTTTGAAATGCTTTTTTCAATCACTGCACGACGTTTTTTAAAGTTAGCTAAGTAATTAGCAAAATCTTTTGTCATTACAGAAATAATCTGATGGGCGATTTCATGTTTAAATTTTTTGGGATTATAAGAACGTTGTACTACCTCATCATTTAGATGAACTTCATGATTGAGAGAAAAAATAACTTTATCTGCTGCCGTAGTAACAAGAGCAAAAGGAAAAGTTTGAACTTCACCGTTTTCAACTGATGCAGCAAATTGAAGTAATAGGAGCGTATTACCATTTTTATCAGATTCGAAACGAGCATTCTCATAATCATCAAGTATCCCTCCCAAATAATCAAAAGGAAAATCAAATTTTTTTGAAATTACACCTATTTCTCCCCTGCTTGACTGGAAAACAAATGAAAAATCCCTAAATTCCTCTACCACTACAAGCTTATGCTCACTATTCAATCCATAATTCTTTATCATAACAGAATTCTAACATATCAAGAGTGAAGCGTGTTATTCTTTTGTGTTTTAGAGTAAAAATTGGCATTTAGAGGTATACCCTAATGCCTGTTTTGGGATATAAAAATACATTTTTAGACCTTTTTCCTCATAGTTCCATTTTGTTATTCAAGTTTATCAAACAATCTATCTGATCTGAATCCTTTTAAGATTATAATAATAAAAGGGAGCATTGTACGAAATAAAATATATTATAGCTTATTTCTTGATAAAGGTATTATAACAAAAGGCACTTTATCAAGCGCCTTTTGTTATATACTTAGAAGTCTGACCAGTCGTCTTTTTCATCCTTTACAGCTTCTGCTTCTTTGATCTTTCGACCTGTTGAACCAAAGTGATGTCCTCTTGGCTCATAGTAACTTGAGTGAGTTTCCCAAGTTTTCTCATGTGACGAACGTTGGTAATCTTTTTGACCACTGTAATCCCTTGGCATAATTACTGCGAGTACAATATAGAGGAGAATTGGTGAGCCAACCCCCATCACTACTAAGGCTATATAGATAATTCGTATGATATTAATAATCTGATCATCTAAGCCAAAGTATTCACCAATACCACCAATAACGCCTGAGAACCAACGGTTGTCATTTGATTTTGTTAGCCTCTTCTTCATGTGATTTATTCACCATCCTTTAACCAAATTGTACCTGACTTAATTTCCATATCAAATGTCAAATTGTCTGAGCCACTGCGCACAACTGTAGCCCCATTTTTTCCTGACTCAAAAGGTTGGTCAAGACGTAATCGAGTCTTATAACCACCAAAAACAGTTTTTACACGTCCTGTCAAAGCAAGTGTTTCAGGAACTGATAGTTTAATATCTCCATTAATATTTTTGACATTCAAACTTTTTGCACGGCGATCACGTTGTGTGATGCGTACTGAACCATTCGTTAATCCTGCTGATGCCTCGACAAAGCTTCCATCAAACTTTATATCTCCGTTGATTAGATCAAGAGATAATTTTTCAGATGTTGTATTATTCAAAAGTAGTTCACCATTCTTGCTTGAGACAACAATGTCCTTAGCTGTCAGATTATCAATATCTACTTTTCCATTCAATAACACAAACTTAAGTTCTTCATATTCTTTTCTAGGAAGATAAAGATTGACATCAGCGGCAACTCGGCCATTTGCAAAAATATTCAAGACTTCATCCAAAACTTCAACTTTGGTATTTTCAGAAATGTAAGCTTCAAAATCACTTGTTGGCCCAAAGACTTTGTAATCCACCTTAATATGAGCATTATCTCCAGAAGAAATTACAACTTTTCCTGCCTTCACATCAAGCCTAACTGAGTGAAAACTTTCAGCAATATCAAATTCAACAGTTTTATCTTGAGTTTTTACTTTTGGCCAGCCATTTGAAAAATCAACATTATCATCAACTGTTTTTGAGAGCCCTTTGAAAGCTTCAACAATTTTATCAGCTGCCTGATTGAAGGTGTTCTTAATGGATTCACCAGTGTCCTGCTTGTGACTTTCAAAACCTTCTTTATCAAAATTTTTATTTTCCTCAGACTTGATATCTTCAGAACTTATATCTGCTTTTTCAAGCAGCTCAATTGCCTCATCATTTGTAATAATACCTTTACGCATAAGGTCCAAGATTCTTTCTTTTTTATCAGCCATTATTTTGTCTCCTTAGTACCCCTCCTGCTCAAAAGGGCTTCTTTATTTACATTCTTATTCTAACAAAGGCTTGTCAATAAAATATCAGCCCAAAGACTGATTTTTTTTATCAATTTGAAAAGAGTGTAGCCCCTCAATGTATGCCTCGCTTATATTCACAATGATTTATTAGCAATTATGTTATAATTATGAAGGTTTAATCTAAAATATGATAAATTATCCAAATGGTCAAAAAACAAAGTCTTTTAAGACTTATAGCCCAAGTTGTCCTAAAAAGCCAACAAATTTTGCAAAACGTGGGATGAGTTTTGAAGAAGATATCAATGCGACTAACGAGTATTATCTGAGTCAAGAAATAGCTGTGATTCATAAAAAACCAACCCCTATTCAAATCGTGCATGTTGACTATCCTGCTCGAAGCCGCGCAAAGATTACTGAAGCATATTTCAGACAGGCCTCCACAACCGATTACTCTGGGGTTTATAAGGGTAGATATATCGATTTCGAAGCAAAAGAGACAAATCAAAAACAATCCTTCCCTCTAAAAAATTTTCACCATCATCAAATTGAACACATGAAAGCAGTCCTCAAGCAAGAGGGCGTTGCCTTCATTCTTCTTCATTTTTCTAGTAGGCTTGAAACTTATTATTTGCCTGCTTCAAAAATGGTTGAATTTTATGAAGAAAATAAAGGACTAAAATCTATGCCCCTTGATTTTATCCAAAAGTATGGTTTTCTTCTTCCCAATCAACAAATTCCACGAATTCCATACATTGAAATTATAAGAAATCAGATAGGTGGTGGTCTAAATAGCTGAGAAACGTAATGTGTCAAATAAATCTCTTGCGAATAAAACAATCAAAAACAAGTCTTCCCGACCCAAAAAAAAGTTTCGTGTTGGACGCATTATAAAATGGGTACTTATTCCAATTTTGACACTTGGTATTGTGGGATTTATTTTTGGAGCTCTTCTTTTTGTTTCATATGCATCAACTGCTCCAAAGCTCAACATGAATCAATTACAATCTCCAAATAACACTGTTATTTATGACTCAAATGGGAATGTGATGGCTCAGCTTGGTGTCGAAAAACGTGTAAATATAACAAGTGATCAAATTCCAATGACTCTGGTTGATGCTATTACTTCTATAGAGGATCACCGTTTCTTTGACCATCGTGGTGTTGATCCAATTCGAATTTTAGGTTCAGTCTTACACAATGCTTCAAGTGACACCACTCAAGGTGGATCAACCCTCACACAAGAATTGATCAAACTTTCATTCTTCACAACCAGCGCATCTGACCGTACAATTAAGCGGAAGGCCCAAGAAGCTTGGATGTCAATTGAATTAGAGAAAAAGCTTTCTAAGGCAGAAATTCTTACACTTTATGTCAATAAAGTTTATATGTCCAACAGCTATTATGGTATGCAAACTGCTGCCCAGAACTTCTACGGAAAGCCTTTGACTCAGTTAACTTTACCTCAAATAGCTCTATTAGCTGGTATTCCTCAGGCTCCTGCTCAATATGACCCTTATAATTCTGCGACACAAGGCTATGCGAAGACGCGACGGGATCTAGTTTTAGAAGCAATGTACAAATATGGGAAGATCACAAAGACTGCTGAAGAAACAGCCATAAAAACACCAATTACTGATGGCCTTCAACCCTTGTCAACAACAAGTTCCATTCCCTTACAATATAACAATTTTATCACTCAAGTTCTTCTACAAGTTCAAGCAGATACTCATCAAGATCCTTCAACCACCCCAATGAAGATCTATACAACAATGAATTCAGATGCTCAAAATCAGCTTTATAACGTTTTCAATGGTACTGGTGTGAACTACCCTGATGGGCAGCAAGTGGCTGCAACAATCGTTGATCCAAAAACAGGAGCGGTAATTGCCCAGCTTGGTGGACGTAATCAATCAACTGATTCAGTACTTGGAAATAATCCAGCCGTCAATACAGATCGCGACTGGGGTTCATCAATGAAGCCAATGACAGACTATGCACCAGGTATTGATAACGGAACCTTCAAATCAACTGCGCAAGTCTTTGATGATAGCCCCTATAATTATCCTGCTGTACCTGGCCAACCTACTGTAGCTGTCAACGACTGGGATAATCGATATATGGGCAATGTCACAATGCGTGTCGCCCTTTGGCAATCTCGTAATATACCTGCCGTTAAAGCTCTTGCAACGGTTGGACTTGATGCTTCATCAGCCTTTCTATCTAAAGTTGGCATTAACTACCCAGCTGAGCACTACTCAAATGCGATCTCAAGCAGCGCAGACAAATCCGGGAACCAATGGGGTACAAGTTCAGAGAAACAAGCTGCTGCTTATGCAGCATTTGCAAATGGGGGGTATTACACTAAGCCATATTATGTTTCAAAAATTGTCTACTCAGATGGAGTTTCTAAAGACCTAACTCCTTCTACCAGTCGTGTTATGAAAGAAACAACTGCTTACATGATTACAGATATGTTAAAAGGTGTTATTCCTTATGGTACAAATGGCTCAAGCTTCCCACCAAATCGTCTGAGTCAACTAGGGCTTCATCAAGCAGGTAAGACTGGTACTTCAAATTATTCTGATGAACAAATTGCACAACTAAAAGCTTCTAGTACTAACGAAGTTCCAGATGAAACTTTTGTGGGCTATACTAAAGATTACTCAATCGCAGTCTGGACTGGTTATTCAGACAAGCTTTATCCAGTTCAAGATATTCTTGTTCCAAGTGAAGTCTATACTGCGATGATGTCTTATTTCTATGCTAACCCTGCAACTAGCTCTGACTGGACAATGCCTTCCGGTGTAAATCGTTATGGCTCAGAACTTTACTTAGCTGGTGCAACACCTCCATCGTCTTCATCAAGTTCTTCAAGCTCTTCAAGTTCTTCATCGTCAAGTTCTAGTTTAAATTCTTCAACGACGAGCAACGGACAAGGCTCTTCTACTAATTCCAATACTTCTAGTAGCCAAAATGGAACTAGTACTAGTTCCGGAAATGGTAACTGACATTCAATAACGTAAGAAAAATCCCTTGGCTCCAGAGTAGCCAAAGGATTTTTCTTAAATTAGAATCTTTTTAAACAACTGAACTTGGAAGCTATTTCAATTACTCCTATGAGAGAGAGATCTTCATATAAGTTATGATCTCTTAAAAAAATTATATCTACAGGGTTAATTGTGACTGAGCTTTCATTTGGATTTGCAATATAAATAGATGATGAATGCTCACTACAACGGAGTATTGCTAAACAGTTACCAACGAAACCAACGTTGAAATCACCAGTCTTGAGTGCCTCATTTTCTAAACGTTCATGTGCCCAATAGTGGTACAAGGTATAAAATGGTTCATGAATATCATTCCAAGGAAAAAATTTACGGTTTTCAGGATCCTTGTTACCAGTCATTCCCGCCTCATCCCCATAATAGATAGTAGGAACACCTGGCATTACAAACATCATACCAATTGCAATATCCATGCTCTTCTCTCCAACCATCGTGAGAATTCGCTCAGTATCATGACTTCCAATATTGTTTAAATTCCCATAGAATATAGACTTTGGATAGTTCTCTCGTAGTGTCATTAATTGGCTAGCAACTTCCTCTGCTGAGATATTTCTAAGTACATAGTTAATTATCAAATCGCGCAAAGGATAATTCATTACACCCTGTAAGGCTTCACCTAAAATATAGTTACGTCGTTGATTATATGCAAGTTTGTTTGAAGCATCTTCCCAGACCTCACCAATTAAAACCTTCTGACCATCTGTGTCAGTTAGGTTCTTTCTTATTCCACGAATAAATGAATCAGGAAGCTCATCAGCAACATCTATACGCCACCCATCTATTCCAAATTCATTCCATTTGCTCAGTACAGATTCCTTACCTCCATAGATAAATTGTTGAAAACTTGGACTATTTTTATCTACCTCAGGCATATTTTTAAATCCCCACCAAGTTTTGTAATCTTCTGGCCAGTTTATAAATTTGAACCACTCATAATAAGGACTCTCTTTACTTTGAGCCGCTCCTAACTCTTTACCAAAAGTACCAAAACGATTGAAATACTCTGAATCATCACCTACATGACTAAAGACACCATCAAGGATAATGTGCATACCATTTTCATGAAGCTTATCAACTAACTTTTGAAAATCAGCTTCAGTCCCAAGCACAGGATCAATACGCATATAATCTAACGTATCATACCTATGGTTGGATTTTGACAAAAATATTGGATTTAAATAAAGAGCATTAACTCCAAGCTCTTTTAGATATGGAATTTTAGCAATAATTCCTTTGATGTTTCCACCATAAAAGTCCCAGCGCGCAATTTCGCCCGTTTTGATATCTTTAATATAGAAGGGGTCATCACTCTCTTGAGCATATAAAAAACTATTTGCCTTTGGTGCATTGATATGACTATCTAAGTTTCCATTAAAAAAACGATCAGGGAAAATTTGATAAAAGATAGAGTTTTTGTACCAGTCTGGAGTCTCATCTTCACCATCAAAAACAGTAACCTGAAAGGGGCGAATCAGGCCAGCATCTTCAACCAGATAACCTTCACCACCAAGCAAAGACGACGAATAATAGAGTCGGCGTCCTCCCCAGTCTGACTGTTCAACTATCTCAAAGTGATAGAAGTAGAGGGCGTGCCCATGGTCAAAAGTTACAACAGTTTCAAAAGTCCGCTCATCAATTCTAAGCATTTCAAACTCATGAGGTGTTCCGAAGTCACGGTGAATCACCATCTTTACTGAAACATCTCCATCCGCAACAAAACGAATTCTCATCAGCTGGTTATTTCGAACCGCACCGAAAGGTTCTTTATGGAATATTTTCCAAGGATTATAACTATACATGTGGTCTAATTATACCAGCTTTCGTGTAATTTATTTATTGTTTAAAGACTTTTCGCTCAATTTCTTGGGGTTGGTCAAACTTATCTTCATTTTTTTAAATGATGCTTTATACATATACATGTATATGAAAAAATCAAAAAAGTTAATACCATTAAAAAAGTTAAGTCACAATAAATGATTCATAAAAATGAATTTTTTAATGCTATTTTCTTGAAAATATACGATAAAATGCTAAATAAAATTGAAATTATTTTGAGGAGAATATGAATCAGAAATTACCCATTTGTCCTAAGCTGGAAAAAGTATTTCAGCTATAAGACATTTAAAAAGGGATATAATAATTCAAGCTTAATTATTTTGAAATAGGACCTAAAAAAACCTTCCCTGTTAACCACGAAACATAAATATACTACAAGGAACATAAAATTCTATTTCAGCATAAATATGCATCTATTATGTTATTCATAAAGTTATCTAGGATTAATTTGCCAGATCTGCTCAGCATATTCACGAACAGTTCTATCAGAACTAAACCGCGCAGCATTTGCAATATTGAGCAAGCAAGATTTGTTCCATGCATGACGATCACGATAGTAATCTTCAAGGCGTTTTTGTGTTTCAACATAAGAATCGAAGTCACGGAGAACAAAATATTCATCATTATAAACGGTCATTGAATCAAAGATCTCGCGACCTTCATTCTCAATATTTGGTATACTGCCATCCACAAAGGCATTAAGAATACGCTTTAATATTGGATTTGAATTATAAATCTCAGTAGATTGGTAGCGACCATTTGTGTAATACTCAAGAACATCATCCTTATTCATACCGAATATAAAGATATTCTCATCCCCAACAGCATCCTTAATCTCGATATTGGCGCCATCAAGTGTCCCGATTGTTAGAGCACCATTAAGCATAAATTTCATATTTGAAGTTCCCGATGCTTCAGTAGATGCAAGTGAAATCTGTTCCCCCACATTCGCTGAAGGAATGATTTGTTCAGCTAATGAAACATTGTAATTTTCAAGAAAAACAACCTTAAGTTTATCCTCAACATCTGTATCGCTATTAATCATATTTGCAACTTCATTAATAGCTTTGATGATAGCCTTGGCATATTGGTAGGAAGGAGCTGCCTTTGCTCCGAAGATGAAAACACGAGGAACCATGTTTTCAGCATTTCCATCCTTTATATCAAAGTAAAGCTTCATAATATGAAGAAGATTCAAAAGCTGACGTTTGTAGGCGTGGAGACGTTTTACTTGAACATCAAAGATTGCATTTGGATTAACCGTTATCCCATTCTTTTCAAGAATAAGCTTGGCTAAGCGTTCTTTATCATGGAATTTTACTGCTTCAAATTTGTTAAGAATTTCGTCATTATCTTGGAAGGCTTTCAAAACTGTCAGATCATTTAAATCTTTACGCCATGACTTGCCAATCGTCTCATCTATTAGACCAGATAATTCTTCATTGGCAATCTGAATCCATCTTCGCTCAGCAATACCATTAGTTTTATTGTTAAAACGTTCTGGGAAGATAATATAAAAGTCATGAAGCACAACATCTTTAAGCAAATCTGAGTGAATCTTTGCAACGCCATTTGTTGAATGTGAACCGATGATTGAGAGATTAGCCATGTGTACTTTACCGTCTTTAACGATACGTGTATTATGCACGAGAGAAGGTCCAACCTTAGGTATGTATTCCTTAGCAAAGCGATTATCTATTTCAACAATAATTTGATAAATTCTCGGAAGAAGTGATTTCATCATTTCTTCTGACCACTTCTCCATAGCTTCAGCCATAATGGTATGGTTCGTATATGACATTGTCTTAACAGTTAATTGCCAAGCTGATTCCCAGCTCATTTCGTGTTCATCAATAAGGATACGCATAAATTCTGGTATACAAAGAGCCGGGTGGGTATCATTGATGTGAACTGCTACATGTTCAGGAATTCGTGGAAGTGGGAGCCCAAGGTTCAAATAGTGATTAACAATACGTTGTAAGCCAGCTGAAACAAAGAAATATTCTTGCTTAAGGCGGAGTAAACGGCCAGAATAATTCGAATCATCTGGGTAGAGGACAGCAGATAAAGTATCCACATCTTGCATATAATCAAGTGATGGATGTATTACCTCACTTCCTTCAGGTAATTCCGCACGCCAGAGGCAAAGATTATTTACGGTTTTATTCTCATAACCTACCATAGCAGTATCATATGGGACAGCAAGTATTGTTTCTTGGTTTTCAAAATGTGGAGTGTAACGACCATGTCCTATTTCTTCCATCCAAACATTTCCACCAAACTTTACTTCTACAGCTTTGTCCGAACGTCGAACTTCCCATGGATTTCCGTTAGTCAACCAAACATCTGGGAGTTCAACCTGATAGCCATCAATAATTCTTTGTTTGAAGAGCCCATATTTATAGCGAATACCATTTCCGTTACCAGGAAGTCCAGTTGAGGCAAGTGAATCCATAAAGCAACTCGCCAAACGGCCCAACCCACCATTGCCAATCGCCATGTCTTGCTCGTTTTCAGAAATTTTATCTAAATCTGACCCTATATCAGCTAATGCATCGCGTACTGTTTGCAAAAGTCCAAGATTCAAAAGATTGGATTTCAACATTCTTCCTGGCATAAATTCAATAGAGAAATAATAAGTCTGTTTGGCTGCTGTCTTATCTTTGTACTCATTGTCTTCAAGCCAAATTTTAGAATAATATCCCTTAATCACACGAGCAAGAGACATATAAATTTCCTGGTCATTGGCATTTTTTGTTGTTTTAGCAAAGTTTTGAGTGAGAGATTTTCTCAAATCCTCAGTAAATTGTTGCTTTGTCAATTCCATAATTTCTTTTCCTATTATTTAATTCAATTAGTAATAAAACTCAAGCTACTCTATAATCAAATTGACTTATAAAGTTCTAAGTAGTTATCTGCCTTTGTTTTCCAAGAAAAATCGATTAACATAGCATGCCGACGCATCTTTTCAATAGTTGCTGGATCTTTCCAATAAAGATCAATCGCACGATACACTAAATCTAGCAAAACCCTACCATTGAAATCAATGAAGCCAAAGCCTGTACCATCTTTTGTAATCGGATTATAAGGTATTACAGTATCCTTCAATCCCCCAATTTCGTGAACGATTGGTAACGTACCATAACGCATCGAAATCATTTGGCTGAGTCCACATGGCTCAAAGGCTGAAGGCATTAAGAAGAAATCCGATCCAGCATAGATCTCTTGAGCCAAATTCAAATCAAAGACTATATTTGCTCGGAAGTTATTTGGATACTTTTCTGCATAATAACGGAAGCCATTTTCCAATTCACTGTTTCCAGTACCAATTAATACAATTTGGACATCTTGTGAGAGAATCTCCTCCATCTCAGAGAGAACCAAGTTAAAACCTTTTTGATTTGTTAAACGAGAAACCATACCAATCATTGGTACACCTGGATCCACTGGCAGATTCATTCGTCTTTGCAAATGAATCTTAGCCGCTTGCTTACCCTTTAAATCTTTCGCTGTAAAGTGTGTCGTTAAAGCCGGATCTTTGGCTGGGTCAAAGACATCATAATCAATACCATTAAGAATACCTGACACCTTATCTGTAACGTACCGAAGAATTGAATCAAGGCCACAGCCAAACTCTGAAGTTTTAATTTCCTCTGCATAGCTTGGCGACACTGTGGTTATGCGATCTGCATAAAGGATACCTGTTTTTAAAAAATTTAATGCATTATTGTGCTCAAGTACTCCTTCGTCAAAGCGGTTTTTACTAACATTAAAGAGAGCTAATGCACTGGGATCCATGGCACCCTGAAATTCAATGTTGTGAATCGTCAAAACTGTTTTGATTTTACGATAAGCTTCAATCCAGTTATATTTTTCTTTCAATAGAAAAGGAATCATCGCTGTGTGAAAGTCATTTACATGAACCAAGTCTGGAATCCAATCAAAACGTTCAAGAAGTTGGCAAATTGCCAATTGGAACCACGCAAAACGCTCTCCATCATCAATGTAGCCATATAAATTATCACGACCAAAGTATTGTTCATTTTCTAAGAAAATATATTTCACGCCATCTTTGACTAGGGTGTTAACTCCAACAAACTGACGACGCCATCCAACATCTACAAAGTCAAAAAATTCAAATTTAAGCTGCTGACGATATTCATTTTTAATACCAGAAAAGAGTGGAAGGACAACTTGGACTTCTTCTCCTTTTTTGGCTAGTTCTTTTGGCAGTGCACCCGTAACATCTCCAAGACCACCTGTCTTAAAGAAGGGAGCACACTCACTTGAAGCAAATAGGATTTTCATAAACATCCTCCTCATAGTAAAGTTAGTCAAACAAAAGCTACCTAGCAAGATTTACACAATTTGATTATATCATCTTAATTACTAATAATATGTGAATGATTTTTTAGATACCTTTATTTATAAGTAAAATTCTGTCAGAAATAATAAACATAACTGACAGAATTTATAGTTTTCTACCAAACAAAAATAACAATAGCTGGCAGAGAAAGTATTTAATTCTGAATAATATCTTCGGTAACATGAGTACCTTTTTTAATAACAATAGGGTTATCCGGAGTTCCTTCAATCTTTATTGCCTCTACTACTACTCCTTTATCAAGAATAGCATACTTGATTTGCGCACCCGATTTCACACGCGCATTAGTAAAAATCAGTGACTTGTCAACAGTGGCATCTGTTTCAATGAAAGAGCCACGACTAACTAAAGAATCAATCACAACGCCTTCAATTACGCACCCTGAACCAAATTGAGAGCGATGCGCCCATGAATTTTCAGCAAAGAAAGTTGGCACTTCATTCTTGATTTTCGTATAGATTGGATTAGCACCATAAAGTAAACTGGTGAAATTTGTCGAATCAAGCATTGCCATGTTTGCCTCATAATAAGACTTCACACTTAAGATATTGCTAACATATCCAGTATATTCGTAAGTATTGGTGTCAGCATCCCATAAGTGGTTGCGAAGAAGACGAGAAATTGATGAATACTCACCGTTTTTTTGCATTTCTTCAATAAAGGTAATTAGCCAATCTGTATCAACTATGAAAGTATTGAGTGCTAAATTTTCAAACTCTTGAACGGCGCCCTCCTTTTTAATCTGTTGCATATGTACCCCGTAAGCACGGTTATTTTCATCAAAGTGAACGACGGTATCATATGGCTCAAACTCCGTAGCAGGCATCTTCTTATAAACGGTTGTGATATGCTTATCTGAACTTTGATGAATCTTTAATACAGCCTGTAAATCTACATTAGCAATGATTTTAGACCCAATCAAAACTGTATAAGGTGCGCCTGATTTCTTCAAGAAATCAATCTGTTCATTGAAATAAGGAAGACCCTTATCCTTTTTTCTTTCAAAGTCCTGTTGAATATAGACAAACATGTGTGAAGCCAGTGAGTCAAGCCCCCACTCTTTACCGGATCCAATATGGTCAAATACAGATCGTGTCTCACCTTCATTGAAAAACATTAAGACATCCCTAACATTTGCATTTGAAAGAGACGAGAGAGGAAAGTCAATTAGACGATATTTACAGTCAAAAGGTAAAGTAGCAATAGGACGTTCATCTGTCAAAGGTGATAATCTGTCATAAGTTGTCACATTTGATAAGATAGCACACATTTTATTAAAATTTTTCATTATAGGTCATTCTCCTCTCCAACAATTTCACCGTGCCCAATGACCGCAATCTCATCTGGGGTACCTATGATGGATACATTATTGGCAATCTTTGCTCCCTCACCAACAATAGCATATTTGATCATTACATTTTTTCCAATTGAAGCGTGAGACATGACAAAACTATCTTCCACAATCGAATCTTCATGAATTTCGACATTCTGAGAAATTATAGAATGAATAACCGTTCCATCAACATAACAACCGTCACCAATCATTGCATTATGCACATGTGCCTTACTGGTAACAAAGTGAGGGGTTGAAATGTTGTTCCGGCTAAAGATACGCCAGTTACGATCGTAGATATTCAGTTCGTTACCGGGTGTTAAGAATTCCATATTGGCTTCATGAAGGCTGTCAATAGTACCAACATCTTTCCAATATCCTTTGAAACGATAAACAAATACATTTTCACCCGACTCAATGTATTGTGGGATGATATTTTGCCCAAAGTCTTCAACGGAGACTCCTTTTGATCGATTCGTTGTCAAAACTTCGCGAAGACGTTTCCAAGTAAAAATATAAATACCCATTGATGCCAAATTTGATTTTGGCTCCATTGGTTTTTCTTCAAATTCAATGATACGGCCATTGTCATCAGTATTCATGATACCAAAGCGTGAAGCCTCTTTGATTGGAACTTCCATAACGGACACTGTCAATGAAGCTTCTTTTGCTTTATGTTCTTCTAGCATTGCTTCATAATCCATTTTATAAATATGATCACCCGAAAGAATCAAAACATATTCTGGATTCATCTTGTCAATGTAATCAATGTTCTGATAAATGGCGTGTGAAGTACCCTCAAACCATTTTGATCCCTCTTGTGAACCATAAGGTTGTAGAATAGTGACCCCTGAATTAATTCCATCAAGTCCCCATGGTGCACCATTACCGATATGAGTATTTAACTCAAGGGGTTGGTATTGAGTGATAACACCTACATTATGAATATTTGAATTTGCACAGTTTGATAAGGCAAAGTCAATAATTCTATAACGCCCACCGAATGGCACTGCAGGTTTTGCAATATCTTTTGTAAGTTTTCCAAGGCGAGTGCCTTGACCGCCTGCCAGGATTAAAGCAAGCATTTCGTCATTTGCCATAATATTCTCCTTTATTACCACAATTTTTAATAAAACTAGTCAAGAATCACTCGGTTAGCCCAACCGTTGAGCGTTTTGAATTTTTGATAAAATCAGACAAGAAATTTTCAAAGCCCTGATTATCCACTAAATCCTCAAGGTCAAGATGCAATCTGTATCTCCAATAATAATAGCTATATGCTGGATTATTAATTCGGGTTAGACTGGCATTAGGATTTCTTAGATCATCTTGTGTATCCAGCCAATCTTGAATTGGGAATATTGCCAACATAGCCTTAGTATTTAAGTTTCTTTTGAGAATCTCTCGTATGATACTTGGGTTAGCCTCTTTAGGTGCCATCCCTTCCAATCCCATTACCTCATTGTAATAGCGTTGTATGAGGTTTTTATCTTCTTGCCACCAAAGGCTGAGTGGAGTTATGTCATGACTTGAGGTCGTCACAACAGATAAGTAAGGTGTCCATTTCAAATCTGTGATGAAGTTACTATCAGTTGGCATTCGTTCAATAATCAGGCGAAGGATTTTCAACTGCCACATGACACTTGGAACATTATCTGGTACCATTCCCAAATCTTCACCACAAGCCAGCATTTCTGATGCATCTTTGATAACAGGTAAAATTTCTTCAGCTTTTTCTTGCCAATAAGCATAATTTCTACCATAGAAATAATTGTTGTGGATAATTTCCAATTGTTGCTTAAAAGCATCACCAAACTCACGGTAAGAGATTGTATCCATCAAATTAATTCTGGGGTGATAAAGTTTAGGATTTTCATGATCAGGAATAAATATAACATTTTCATGAAGTCGATAGAGTCCTTCACGTTCGTAATCTTCTAACCCTTTGGCCATTTTTACTTTTCGTTCATCGCCAAATTCTTCTTTGAACTCATAATTACCGAAACCCGTGTATTTTAAGAACCGCTGAATGACTTCATCGCGTTGATCTCGACCAAAGATTTCATCAATCACCCAATCTTTAATAAAAGGACGAATAAAACGTTCTACTCCCCAATAACGTAGAGGAATTCCATATGATTCTATCTCTTCAGCGGTCATTGCTAAGGCTGGTGAAAAATGCCCTAATAAGGCTCGAACTGAATTTTCTGGATTTTCCCAAATCCTAAAAAAGCCAAGAATGTGATCAAGCCGATAGATGTCAAAATAGTCTGCCATACTCCTCATACGAGCTTTCCACCACGAATAACCATCTTTTGACATCTCTTTCCAGTTATAAGTTGGATACTCCCAATTTTGTCCAGAAGACGAGAAAATATCAGGCGGAGCTCCTGCTTGTTTATCCAACTTGAAGAGTTCTGGCAATGTCCACGCATCAACTGACTTCCGATCAATTCCAACTGAGACATCACCCTTTACAGCAATCCCTAACTTATGGCAATAGTCAACAGCTTCTTTCAATTGTTTATGGAGTAAATATTGAATCATGATATGAAGCTTAAGGTCTTCAAAGATTTCAGGATCCGATGAAAGTTCTTCAAAAAGGCCCTCGTGATATTTGTTTTGTTTCCAAAGTCTAAAGTCTGCTGTGTGGTAATTATCTCGGAAATAGCAGAAGCACGCATAAGGCTCGATCCAGAATTTTCTAGATTGATAGAAATTCTTGAAAGACAAATTTTCAAAAATTGTTTTAGAGTAATTTGAATAGACTTTCTTGGCGAGTCTCCATTTGAAATTAGAGACTCTCTCATAGTCAACTTGTGGAAGCTGATTCAACTCTTTAGCTTCATCAAGAATTTTTTTCAATTCAGATTTTTTAAACTTATCAAGGTAGTCTGTAAAGTCAAGATAGATAGGATGCAGAGCAAAAACTGAATTCGCACGATACGGAGATGAATCCCTCCAGTCCATAAAAATTGTTGTATCGTTAATCGGAAGGATTTGTATAACATCCATTCCTGAACTGTAAACGAAGTCTGCTAGTATTTTTAGATCGCTAAATTGCCCGATACCAAAAGACTTTTTACTTCGTAAAGAAAATATTGGAATGGCCAAACCTGTATGGTAAGGTTTTATTCCATTCGCCTTAAGCACAAATTTTTTTGCCATAAGATTTCTTCCTGATTCTATTTTGTAAACGATTTCATAATCATATTATAACAATTTCTATGATTGAATGTGTGGAAGAAAAATGAAAAAAGACGAAAATTGTTTCATTTTTCGTCTTTTGGTATAAGGTGTGTCAAAATTCCATTAACTAATTTGGAAGCAGCTTCATCTGAAAAATCTTTCGTCAAATTAACGGCCTCATTAACAGCAATCACAGGTGGCAAGTCACTATAAATTATTTCATAGCTTGCCAATTCAAGTATGGCCCGATCAATTGATGTCAATCGATCCATAGACCACGTGCTTATCAAATATTTTGAAATTTCAGCATCCAACTCATTCTGGTTGGTGCGCACTCCATCAATCATAGCATCTAAATACTTTTTATTATTCTCCGAAAGAAATTTATCTTCCAAAATAAATTTAGATAGTTCATCTTCTGCCTGATCTGGGCGAACAGAATATGAATAAAGAAACTGGATGGCAATTTTTCTTAACTCGTGTTGAGTCAACTTAGTTGGCATCGAAAAATCCTTCCTTAAACAAATCTGCAAAATCTGGCTTCTTAGTATCCGCTGGAATTATGCCCATAATATGAACGTTCACATTATCAATTACAACTTCAGTCAACCCAAGAACACGTTCCTTTACTTCTCTTTGAATATTTTGGGCAACTTCAGGAACACGATCACCTTCAGTTACAAAAATGTAAATATCAACTGAGATTGATTCATCCTCAGCTTTGATGTAAACACCTTTGCCCTCAGCTTTTTTTCCAAGTGTTTCAAAAGTTCGTTTATTACGTAATGAATAAACACCATCTACCTTCGAGGCAGAAACACCAATTATCACTTCAAGTACTTCTGGTGCAATGACAACCTCACCAAGATTTTCTAATTCAGCCATGTTAATTCCTTTGATCTAAATTTTATTCAGTTAATCAATAAGATTAGCGTAAGGCTATATTCTTATTGTGCACGCTTTAGGTAGTCACCTGTTTGTGTATTGATTTCAAGTTTTGTACCAATTTCAACAAAGTCTGGCACATTAACAACAAGTCCAGTTTCCATAGTTGCAGGTTTTCCTGAGCCAGTAACTGTTGCCCCTTTTATTGAAGGCTGAGTATCTGTTACTGTCAAGACAACTGTTGTTGGTAGTTGAATACCAATCACTTCTTCGCCAAAAAATTGGATCTTAACATCTGTGTTTTCAAGCACATAGAGTAATTCATCTTTAACAACTTCAACAGGAATTTCGTATTGGTCAAAAGTTTCATTATTCATGAAGAAGGCTGTACCATCCATTTGGTAGAGGTATTGAACACCAACAGTATCAATTACTGCTTGATCATATTTATCATCTGGACGATAAGTATCATCAAAAACTGAACCCGTGCGCACATCGCGTAACTTCATTCGCATGATTGTATTACCTTTACCAGGTTTGTGATGAGATGCCTCTACTACGCGAAGAAGTTTATCACCATTCAAGAATGTCATTCCAGCTTTGAGTTCGTGTGCTGCTACCATTTAATTATTGTCTCCAAATTATATTATTCTATTAGTTATGACGCTTGCAAATCCTGCTAAGGAGTTACAACGAAGCGAGTTGTGTATCTAACGACTCATTTTATCACAAATCAGATTGTATTTCAATTTTGCTTAATGCTTTAATTATATGACAATCAGCTCTTTAGGAGATTTTGTAAGAACTTCACAACCATTTTCCAATATTAAAACATCATCCTCAATACGAACACCTCCAAAGCCCGAAAGGTAAATACCTGGTTCATCAGTAACAATCATATTTTTTTGTAAATATTGATCTGTCATTTTTTGACTAAAATAGGGTACCTCGTGGATATCTAAGCCAAATCCGTGACCAATGCCATGGTTGAAATTATCGCCAAAACCTGCTAATTCAATAATATTTCGAGGAATTCTATCAAAATCGGCAAAAGATAGGGTTGCTTTAGATTGATCAATGAGAGCTTGATTAGCCAACCTAACTACCTCGTAAATTTCTTTCATCTCAGAATTAGGCTTACCTAAGAAAACTGTCCGTGTCATGTCACTAGCATAAAAATTGTAGTAGCAACCAAAGTCCATGGTAATAGCCTCTCCATTTTCAATTAACTTGTGACTTGCAACGCCGTGAGGGAGGCTAGAACGTACACCTGAAGCAACTATTGTTTCGAAGGATGTCCCTGATGCACCTAATTCACGCATCTTAAAATCTAAAAAATTTGCCACTTCAATTTCTGACTTTCCCGGCTCAATAAATTTTAGGACCGCTTCAAAGGCCAGATCAGTGATTTCACAAGCTTTTCTGATTACTTTAATTTCAGACAAATCTTTAATCTGCCGAAATTCCATGAAAAATTCATGAGTCGGTATCAATTTCTGACTTATCAAACTTGAAAAATTCTGATAAGTTGCAAAATCCAAATTATCTTCGAACCCAATCCGATCAATATTTTTGGCTAGCTTGGCAATCTCTGAAAAAGCACTTCGAGTGGAAAACACATTCATGTTGCCAACTACAGATTTCGCAAAGTCAATATAACGGTCGTCTGTCATGAAATAGTCTTCATCCTTTGTCAAGAAAACTGTTCCTGCCGTTCCTGAAAATCCCGTTAAATAAAAAATATTTTTCATATCCGTGATAACTAAACCTTCAAGGTTACTTTGTTTCATTTTTTCTTTTATCTTTTGAAGTCTCATACGTTAATTTTATCAAAAAATCTCGCGATGCGAGATTCCTCAATTTCTATTTTAATTTGTATTTCAGGTACTGTCCTGTGTATGACTTTTCAATTTGAGCAACTTCTTCAGGTGTTCCAGTAGCAAGAATAGTTCCACCACCAGCCCCTCCTTCAGGACCAAGATCGATAAGATAATCAGCTGTTTTAATGACATCAAGATTATGTTCAATAACGACGATTGTATTGCCTTGTTCAACCAGACGATTAAGAACTGTCAAAAGAGTCGCGATATCATCAGTGTGTAAACCTGTCGTCGGCTCATCAAGAATATAGAAAGATTTGCCTGTAGAACGCTTCTGCAACTCTGAGGCAAGTTTCATGCGCTGAGCTTCACCACCAGAAAGTGTTGTTGCTGGTTGACCTAAAGTGACATAACCAAGGCCAACATCTACAATAGTTTGAAGTTTACGAGCAATCTTAGGTATATTTTGGAAGAATTCCAAAGCTTCAGATACACGCATGTCGAGAACTTCAGAAATATTTTTTCCCTTGTAATGAACTTCTAGAGTCTCAGAGTTATAGCGTCTCCCATGACAAACTTCACAAGGTACATAAACATCTGGAAGAAAATTCATCTCAATTCGGATAATACCATCCCCTGAACATGCCTCACAGCGTCCCCCCTTTACATTAAAAGAGAACCGTCCTTTCTTGTATCCACGCACTTTTGCTTCATTTGTATTGGCAAAAACATCTCGAATATCATCAAAAGTGGAAGTATAAGTAGCTGGATTGGAACGAGGGGTCCGTCCAATTGGTGATTGGTCAATATCAATTAAACGTTCTATATCTTTGTAACCTGTAATTGATTTATACTTACCAGGTTTTTCTGAGTTGTGATTTAACTTCTGAGCAAGAGCACGTTTAAGAATTGAGTTGACCAAAGTTGATTTTCCAGATCCAGATACACCTGTGACGACAGTCATCAGACCCAGAGGAAATTCAGCATCAATATTTTGAAGATTGTTTTCATTTGCCCCTATAATCTTGACCTCATGTTTAGGATCTATCTTACGACGTATCTTTGGAACTGGTATTGACTTCTTACCAGACAAATATTGTCCCGTAATAGAATTTATATTCTCTGCTACCTCCCCTGGTGTACCAGATGCAACGATTTCTCCTCCCAAATCGCCTGCTCCTGGTCCCACATCTATTAACCAGTCAGCAGCCATCATAGTATCTTCATCATGTTCAACAACAATCAGAGTATTTCCAAGGTCTCTCATCTTTTGAAGAGATTCAATTAAGCGGTCATTGTCTCTCTGGTGAAGACCAATAGAAGGTTCATCTAAAATATAGAGCACACCCGAGAGATTTGAACCAATTTGAGTAGCTAGGCGAATGCGTTGTGACTCCCCTCCTGATAACGTCGCAGAGGCACGAGAGAGAGTTAAGTAATCTAGACCAACATTTTTCAAAAAAGTCAGGCGATCACGTACTTCTTTAACAATTGGCCGTGCAATGGTTTCATCCTTATCTGATAGTTTAAGTTTGCTTAGCCATTCAAGAGCATTCCCGATCGCTAACTCTGAAAGTTTTCCAATATGTGTATTATTAACCAGAACTGAAAGGGCCTGATCATTCAAGCGATACCCATGACAAGTGTTACAAGGTAATTCAGTCATGTAACCTTTCATTACTTCACGTGTAAAGTCTGAAGTTGACTCATGAAAACGGCGATTAATGTTACTAATCACCCCTTCAAAAGGAATATCAATATCGCGTATTCCGCCAAAGTCATTGATATAGTGGAAATGGAATTTTTTTTCATCTACTGTTCCATAAAGTGCTAATTTCTGGTCCTTTTCCGGTAACTCATTCCAAGGGGTATCCATATCGACCTCAAATTGAGTCATGGCTTGCTCCAACATTGTTGGATAATAATTACTTGAAATCGGGTTCCATGGTGCAAGAGCCCCTTGACGTAAAGTTTTTGTCTCATCAGGGACTACCAAATCAATATCCACTTCCATCTTGACTCCAAGTCCGTCACAGTCAGCGCACGCACCAAAAGGAGCATTGAAAGAGAAAAGACGAGGCTCTAACTCAGGTACAGTAAAGCCACAAACTGGACAGGCATAAAATTCACTAAAGAGTAATTCTTTTCCATCCATGGTATCTATTTTGACATAACCTTCTGATTGATGTAAAGCAGCTTCAACAGAATCAAAGAGCCTACTTCGAACATCTTGTTTGACAACGATTCGGTCAATTACAATATCAATGTCATGCTTTTTATTTTTATCAAGTGAATCAACTTCAGAAACATCAACTATTTCTCCATCAATCCTTACACGTACATAACCTTCCCGCTGAATTTGTTCAAGTGTTCTTTCGTGACGACCTTTCTTTCCTCGAATTACTGGTGCTAGAATTTGTAAGCGCTGACCAAATGGTAACTCTAAAATTCGATTTACTATTTCTTCTACCGATTGGGCTGAAATGGGTCCATGACCATTAATACAAAAGGGCACACCAATACGAGCATACAGCAGTCGGATATAGTCATTAATTTCTGTGACGGTGCCAACTGTTGAGCGGGGATTTTTTGAAGTAGTCTTTTGGTCAATTGAAATTGCAGGAGAAAGTCCATCAATACTATCTACATCTGGCTTATCAACATTTCCTAGAAATTGACGTGCATAGGCTGACAAAGATTCTACATAACGACGCTGTCCTTCCGCATATAAGGTATCAAAAGCTAGTGAAGACTTTCCTGAGCCAGAAAGGCCTGTTACAACCACTAATTTATCACGAGGAATTGTAACATCAATATTTTTTAAATTGTGGACTCTCGCCCCTCTCACAACAATCTTATCTTGTGGCATATTACTCTTTTCTGAATTTTGATAAACACAGCACTTGATATTTCAATAATAGTTCCGTATCCTTAATTATAACATGCTTTGAATCAAAATATAACCAAAAGCTTCGGTTTTGTTTCTTCTCCAAAAGTAAAAAGATCACCCACGGCGATCTTTTTACTTCAAAGATTGATTAATAATTATTTAACAACATCCTTGAGGGCTTTACCAGCTTTGAAGGCAGGTACAGTTGTTGCAGGAATCTTAAGAGCTTTACCAGTTTGTGGGTTACGGCCTTCACGAGCTGCACGTTGGCGAGTTTCAAAAGTACCGAAGCCGATCAATTGAACTTTTCCACCTTTTTTAAGTTCAGCTTTAACAGCATCTGTAAATGCGTTAACTGCCTTTTCAGCATCTTTTTTAGTAAGACCAGCTGATTTTGCAACTGCTGCGACGATATCTTGTTTGTTTGCCATTGATAAATCCTCCAATATGTTTTTGTTACCTTTAGGCATTAATAGAATAGCACATTTAGAATTTCGGGTCAAGCTAAAACTTTCTTATTCCTTGATTTTAAGCCATATTTGAACCTTTTAGAATAAAAAAATCCAAAATATAAGGAAAATCTTTACTTTTTTAAAAATATTCTCTAAATACTGTCAGGACAAGCCTTAAAACGTATTTTATATTTCACTTTTGTTCAGCTAAAATTTTGGCTTTATTTCTACATTATTTCAAGGGCATAACTTCCTGATGAGATGTCTGTATTTTAAGTTTTTTTAAACACTCTTGGCACTAATATAACGAAATCCTCACCAACTAAGCAGACTTGACATCAAATTTATTCTCGAATACCAGAGATTTCTTATCTTTAGCGAGCGAGATCCCTTTGATTCTCGGTCAGTTCTTTAGGGGATATAAATATTTTTGGAAGTTATTGTTGTGCTTCATTGAGAATGTTTTGACTTGAATTATGGCCTCGGTCCTGATGAATCGCACGATACTCCCAAGTTCACTCGCGCTCCTTTATTTAATATTAAGTTGTAATAACCTTCGCCATAGTTTCCACAAGATTTTGAACTTGAATAAGATCAAATCTATAGGTCAGTAATTTTAGTATTGATGAGTAGCTTATTTTTTTCTGAGGAGATGTTGAGCACCTGGGCAATTTTAAATCTTCCCTGCTCAATTTCAACAACCTTATATAAACAAACTTTGATCGTGTAAACATGAATGAAAAATAAGAATTGCAAGCTAGTACTTGCAATTCTTATTTTTCATTCATAGTTTATCATTACCGCAAAAGCCCCACGCCCTGTATGTGTAGCTATTACCGTATTTGTTTCTAAAATAGTAATTGGCTTCTCAACAAATTTTTGAAGAGCAGCACAGATACTCTGAGCCAAAGGGAGAGCTTCAGCATGAGAGATTCCAATTTCCTTAATTTTACGAGTTGACTCTGCCAAATTGTTCGAAAGTTCTTCTATAAATTTCTTAAATGTCTTACTGCCACGTCCCTTTTTAAAAGGTAAAAGATTAGAATCTTTCATCTGCAAAACCAAATGCATATCAAGAAGCCCACCAATTAAGCCGGTCACTCGACCAATTCGACCTCCTTTGATTAAATTGTCCAAAGTTGCAACACCACAGTACAATTCAGTGTTTTCTTGAATATGATTAATTGCCTCAAGCACTTCTTCTTTTGTAGCACCTAATTTAGCCAAACGCGCTGCTTCAACAACTTGAAAAGCAAGTCCCTGATCCGTAAAAGTTGAATCAATTACGGTCACATCTTTCCCAGAGATCATTGCTCCTTGTCTAGCCGCCTCGACAGTTCCTGATAAAGTCTGAGAAAGATGAATAGAAATGATTGAGCTTCCATCTTCTGATAATTCATTATAGAGTGCATCGAAAACACCTACAGGTGGTTGGCTTGTTTTAGGAAGTTTGGAAGAGTTCTCTGAGCGATCCAGATACTCTAATAAAGACATTTCACCATCTGTATATATAACACCATCAATCATAAAACTTAATGGCACAATTGTAATTTCCAGTTCTTTAATTAAGTTTGGTGAAATTGAAATTGTAGAATCTGTAACTACTTTTATTGACATTCTTTTCTCGTTTCTTTTATCAGGATTACGAAAGATATTTTCTTATGAGATATTATAGCAAATTATAGACATAATAAGTCGTTTCATAGAGAGAATTAGCTAATAATAATTTTGAAATTTCACACCTGAAATATGAACTGTAAAGCAATTATATTATAAACCTAACGATAAATAACCTTAATATCCAGAGAAGATAATTTATTCAATAGACGTTCTGAGTCTTCAACGTAAAATCTTGTTTGAAGAGTTGTTTTAGTCTCTTCATTATGGAAAACAACTTGACATGGACCCGGATTATTGCGAAGAATATCCGCAATATTTGAATTCTTATTATTATCAGCATTTGAAATCCATAATTTCCGATTTGTTTCTTCAACAGGAATGACAATGGAAGCTTTAACTTGCATTTCATCATTCCTCAATTCGGCTCTACCCTTTATTAAGACAATTTTCCCTCTCTCAATAAAACGACGATTTGTCAAATAATTATCAGCAAAAAATACAGTTGTAATATTTGAAACAGTATCCGTTGTCTCAACAAAAGCCATTTGTTTGCCGTTACGATCATTTGAAGTTCTTACGCTTGTAATCTCAACCAAAATTGTTGCAACTTTATTATTGTTAAGTTGATTTAGTGGTGTAACTAGACCTTCTAGTCTCTCCAACCACTCTGTAATTGGATGAGAAGAAAGAGCTACATCTAGCCTTTCTCGCTCAATTTCATACTTATCAACAAGACTGAGATCTTCAGCTTCTCGATATGAAAAACTCAATTGATCCGTTGCAAACAAGTCAAGTTGAAAGATTGAGCTGTAATTGATAAGATTTGTAAGGTTAGCCAAAAGTTTTCCACGGTTGGGATCTTTGGAGTCAAAAGCTCCAACTTCAATTAAGGGCCGAATTAAAGTAGCTTGTTGCCACTGACTAGGAAGATGGCGAATAAGCTCCGACAAGTCTTCAAAGGGACGATTTTCAATCAGCCAATAGGCCAAATCGCGAGGTAGACCCTTTACATGTGTCAATCCTAAATAAACAACTCCTTGACTCACTTTATCATGGTAAGGTGATTTATTAATATCAATTTTTGCAAACTGATAATGATTCTCTTTCAGATCAACCAAAACGCGTTTACGATCATAATTTTCTAGGTAAACTTCGTAAAATTCATCAGGAAAATGTGCCTTAAAATAAGCTAGTTGGAATGCTAAAGCCGCATAAACATAGGCGTGGGAACGATTAAAACCAAAACCTGCAAACTTAACAATCAGATCATATATTTCGGAAGCTTTTTCAGCTTTATGACCAAGTGATGTAGCTCCAGATACAAAGAGCTCTCGCATTTTTTCAAATTCTTCAGCTGATTTACGTTTTGAAATATTTCGTCGAAGAATATCAGCTTGACCTAGGCTAAAACCAGCATACTTTTGAGTCACCTGCATAACTTGTTCTTGATAAATCATAATTCCAAATGTTGGAGCAAGGATTTCAGTCAGAACTGGGTCAACTGCTTGGACTTTTTCTTTGCTTTGGCGCCGTGCTATAAACTGTGGAATGAAATCAGACGCCCCTGGATTTCTGATAGCACGTGCATTAGCCACATCTTCAAATTTTGTTGGTTCTAGTTGTTTAAGCAATCGACGTGCAGAACTCCTCCAGAATTGGAAAATTCCCTCCGTATTACCTGCTCTAAATAAAGCAAGGGTTTCATCGTCCTGCAAATTGATACTTAAGGGATCAATATCTACACTGTGTTGCTGCTTTACCCGTTCGCGTACCTTATCAATCAATGAAAGGTAATTCAGTCCCAAAAAATCTATTTTGAGTAGACCAATCGACTCAATGTCGACAGCTTCATATTGAGCTACTGCAAGCCCGTCTGACGGCTTTAGGGCTACATAACGATACAGTGGCTCTTCTGACAGCACAATGGCAGAAGCATGCAAAGAAGTCTGACGAGGTAAACCTTCAATTTTCTGAGCAAAATTGAAGACTTGTTGAAGTAATTCTGATCGAAGAATTTCAGCCTTAAATCGTTGATTATTTTTAAACTCTTCAGTCAGATTTCCTCTTGGATTGTAGATTGAACTTGTCATCTGACTTAGCTCCATCTCATTCATTCCAAAAGCTTTTCCAACATCGCGAAGAGCTTGACGTTTGCCAAAAGTCGAGAAAGTCAGAACCTGAGCAACATGTTCAGTTCCATAACGGCGTTGCATATAGGTTAAAAGTTCTTGACGCTTTTCATCCGGAATATCAATATCAATATCGGGCATGGCAATGCGCTCCGGATTCAAAAATCGCTCAAAGAGAAAGTTGTTTTCTATTGGATCAAGGTGAGTGATTCCGAGTGAGTAAGCAACTAATGAACCAGCCGAAGAACCACGCCCCATCCCACAATAAATATTGTTTTTAGCCGCATAACGAAGTAAGTCAGCTACAATCAGAAAATAATCATCAAAACCCATTTGATGAATAATTGATAACTCATCTTTTAGACGTTCTTCATATTCTGAAGTCAGATTCACCCGTTTCTTTAAACCGGATATCGCTTCTTCTTGAAGATTTTCTACAGCTAAACGACTTTGATCAAACCTTGGCAGCTCAAGCTTTTCTGCTAGATCGTAATGGATATTCTCAACTAACTGATTCAGATTATCCAAAGCTATCGGAAATTTTTCTTGGTAAAATTTTTCATAGACTTCGGGTCGATGCAAAAAGTCCGTCTTTGCAGTGCCATCAATCCTTTCTCCAGCCTTGATGGATTGTAAAACTTGTAAAACTTCTGCATCCTCTGAAGCCAGATACTTTACACTCGGAAAAGCAATAAATTGATTAACCTGGTCTGACCTAAGCTCGGTTAATATTTCCGAATAAAAGTAAACTGGACAAGTAAATTTTTTTGAGCTATCAAAATCAAAACTGTTAAGAATAATAGCTACACCGTCTAGCAAATCAAAAATATCATAACTATTATAATTCAAACGAGTAGAAATTCGAAGAAGATTATGATACCCCTCTGTATTAAGGGCAACAAAGATAGTTTCTACCGTTTGTTCTTCAATAATTAAATTGCTACGAAATGATACTACTGGCTGTATACCTTTGCTCTGAGCCAACTTTACAAATCGGAACGCAGCAAAAAGATTATCTTGGTCACAAATACCAAGCGTCTTATAGCCCAGCTCGAGAGCTCGATCAAGATATTCTTCCAATTTCAGAACTGATTCAAAAAAACTGTATTCAGTCTTAGTATTTAACTGTGCGAAGGTCATGTGTCTGCTTGAATTTTTCCTTTAGAAGTATTATACTTGATTTTAGAGAAAAGAAAAAGGTATTGTATGAAATTTATAGTAACATTATTCTGGGCGTTGACCATTGGGCAAGTCGTTGCATTCATTGGTGCTAAGCTTTTAAGTGTAAATGATAGCGTATTTTATGCAGCTATAGCTTCAGCTGGATTTGCAGTTTTTATTTATATTCTTTCAAAAGTTGCTATCTTACCAGAGAAAAAATTTAAATAATTTTATCACTTTAAATAATTAACACCCATAACTATAATTATGGGTGTTAATATTATATCTAAAAAAGATAAAATCCCGAATAAATTAAAATTCGGGATTTTTGATTACTCAATTTTGTTTAAAAATTATTCTGAAGCTAATGACTCAATCGTGTTCAAACGAGCTGCTCGGGCAGCTGGTGCTAGACTTGCTAAGTATGCAATAATTAGGGCTATTACAACTGCAAGAAGAATCATAGCTGGTGAGATAGCTACAATGTTTCCACCAACTAAGCTATGCAAGGCAGAATTAATAATAATTTGTCCTGCCACTGCGACCACAATCGCAATAATAGCTGAGAAAATTCCTAAAATAAAGCTTTCAGCTGTGAACAAGCGAGAAACATCTTTTCGACGCCCACCCATAGCACGTAAGATACCAATTTCCTTGGTACGAGCTGCAACAGACATATAAGTCGTGACGATAATCATGAAGATACTTACAATCAATGAGATGCCCGCAATAGCTGCCAAGACATACGAGACAATTGATGTGATCTGGCTAATTGAATCTAGGACAGAGCCTGCTCCTTCTGTAGCAAAAACAAGCTTGCCATTCACTTTCATCGTCTGAATATCAGTCGTCGCCTTCTTAACATTTTTGATTTCATTAATCGTTACGATAGAAAATGCAGTTTGAGTGGAGACACCATTTGCCTTATAAATACTCTTCAAAGTATCAAAAGAGGTCATTGTACCTGCAATAGAAGCAGCACCTCCCATAACGCCAGAGACTTTCATTGGAACTGTTACTTGAATTGGACCATTACTTGATATCAATGTGAGGGTCACATCAATAGATTTACCAAGCATAGACTTCCAATCTTTATTATTATAGGCCGTTGGGTTAATCTTTTGTACATCTGACTCCAAAAGAACAATTTCATTTTTACCAGGCTTTTTCCCGATATCCAAAGAAGATTCTTGAAGCAAAGAAGACCAGCTCATCAAAGAATTAGTTTTAGCAGATTGATTTTCAAATTTTAAAGAGGTAGGTGTCATTACTACGTAGATCGGAGTCACTGACTTAACATTACCTACTGCATTGAGCTTACTCGTATAGTCACTTGTCATGTAATAACTTGATGAGTCTCTCCCTACATCCTGCAAAGCTTGTGAAAAGGCGGGGTTATTGTTTTTCATCTGATTGTCAGGACTACGGCGCACGGCTAAGAAGACATTTGGATTAGCCAAACTCTTTACCATGTTGTTCATATAATTTGTTGCACCAGCTCCCAATCCCAAGAAAAACATTACAGAAGCCAAGCCAATAGCGGAACCAATAGCAATCAACAAATTAATTTTCCAAGCATTAATAAAATGCTTAAATGAAGTCTTAAAAGTATCAAGAAAAGTCAAAGCTTTTGGCTTAAATTCCTTATCAAGGTTAGGTATAGGATAAGCATCTTTCAAGCGAGTATCATTAAGAATTCGACCATCTTCAAGATGGATAATACGTGTTCCGTGTTCAGCCACTTCTTGTGAGTGAGTAACGACAAAAACTGTCTTACCAGAGCGTGCAATACTTTCGAGAATTTCTAAAACTTCCTCAGTATTGACTGAGTCAAGAGCGCCTGTCGGTTCGTCAGCTAAAATAATATCCGGATCTGAAGCGAGTGCACGAGCAATCGCAACCCTTTGTTTTTGACCGCCTGAAAGTTGAGAAGGTTTTTTCTTGCGGTGCTCATAAAGACCAACCTGTTTAATCAGATCAAGTGCCCGGCTAGTCTGTTCTTTATCAGAGAGGTTAGTCATTTTAAGTGAAACCAGAACATTATCAAGAACTGATAGATAACTTACGAGGTTAAAAGATTGAAAAATGAACCCAATCGTATCACGACGATAAGCATCCATATCTTTCTCTTTTTTAGATTTTTGTGCGTTTCCTTCTATGATTACTTGGCCTTGATATTCACGATCAAGTCCACCAATAATATTCATCAGTGTGGACTTACCACCACCTGATTCACCAAGTAAGCTTACAAATTCTCCTCGCTTGACCTCTAAGTCAATTCCTTTGAGGACTGGGAATTCCTCTTTACCAAGAAAATAAGACTTTTCAATTTTCTTGAGTTCAAGAATTGGAACTTGGTCTTTCCCTTCTTGACTTTCAGTCTGGAAATTATTTACTTCTGTCATCGATGCTCTATTCCTTTAACCTTTCATTTTGTTAATTTTAACACAAAAAAACAGATCACACTCTCGGGCTAAATACCTATTTTAAGAAGTTTTTAAGCTCTCTCCATTATTTGATCAGTTTTCAGCAGTTTAAACACAGCATTTAACTTCAAGATTACAGTGACTTACCCTTTACAGTTAAAAATTGTCAACCAAGAAATATGGTCTGAATGATAAAAAAACGAAACTTTCAGGGTAATCTTTGGCAATTGAAAAGTACCAGAAAATGAATGCTTTAGCAATACTAAATAAGATTACACAAAGAAAATCAGAAATAAAAGTCCAAATGAGATCAAAAGATATTACCTTTATGTTTGTTTTTGAGCCAAAAATGTTTTTGAAAATGAAGCATCTGCTTTCAAACTTTTTTAACGTAGATCCAGTCAATAATAATCCAAAATCCATTGCGAAAATGCTAAAAAATGTACATAATTTCAAAATCAATCCATGAAAAAAAATATTAAAGTTCCAGCACAGACAAAAAGGAAAGAAAAACATTTATGACCAGTTTTGAAACTACTTTATAAGTATTAAACTTAGCCACATTATTTTTACCATACAATTTTTAAAAGTTATCCTATAAAGAACGATAAATAGGACCAGACTCCATTCCATAGAAAGTGAAGGCTTACAGTTGATTCTATCTTACGCGTTTTATAATAAACCCCTGACAGAATGAAACCCATGCCTAAATAAATGCCCCAAACTCTCCAATCAAGCAAAGACCCATTTAACATGTGAAGGGCTGCAAAGCTAATAGCTGAAGTGAAAAATGCAATTATTGGCTGTTTATCAAAGAGCAATTCGTAAATTCCAGCCCGAAAAATTGTCTCTTCCATGACCGGAGCACCAATAGCCAGATGAAGCCACATTAGCCAACTAGGCGTATTTGCTGCTGCACTATTGATTAACGCTTGATTATCACCTATTGGAATGTTTAGATTGAAAATACTTAAAATAGCTGGATAAACAAGGGACCAAACAATCATCAAAATTAGGCCAAGTAGAATCATCCATTTTGAAGCCAATAGATTTTTTATAGACCATTTGGTAATCCCACGATTCCTTCCCCAGTAAATAAAATAGAAAATAGTTGCTGACAAGAAAGCCAAGTCTATCATTATCTGCCAAATTGTTAACTTCTCTTTGAAAGCCCAGAGGGTAAAAATTGAAGCCGAACTTTGGTCAAGAGCAAAGAGCCCTAGTAGTGAAAAGAACGCCCATAATTTAGCATTCATCTTAAAATCAGCAGCTTCTGCTTTATTCGCATTAACAAAAGCTAGAGCTGAGAATACTATCCCTCCTACAAAGGGTACTAACAGCAACATTAGGTATTTAAGCTGATAGTGGAAAAAGAGAACAATAAACAAATAAATTGACAAGCTAAAGAAAGTCAACAAAATTAGAGCTGAGTTTAGTAAAGCTGAGCTATAGTTTGACTTAAAAGATGAACTGATTGGGTTCATATTTAATACTGGAATAAAAATCAAATCAGCGAGTAAGCCAATGATTAAATGAAGTCCAAGAAAAATACGACGAGAGATAAAATTATTCAAAAAGGCTCTTCTTTCTAACTAAAAAAAGTAGATGTAATTCAAAAGTTCAAAAATTAGAGTTCATTCTACAACTCTAATTTAATAATTTTACCACATACCTTGAAGAACTTAATCTTATACAAAAAATAACGTCCACATTGAGAACGTTATTCATTTTATTATTTATACATTGATTGAGGTTTACGGTACCACCAATGGAAGAAATGTTTCTGGAACCATGGTTGAATCCACTTATCAAGACCAAGTGCACGACCTGAGCCATTCATCAACGCCAGTGCAACGAAAACATACCAGATAGAAACCCAAGTCAACATACCAGTTGTTGCAAACATGAGTGTTAAGACCGCAGTTGCTGCAGAAGCAATCCAAGTGAAGGCACCAAAGATAATACCCAAAGCAAGTATCAATTCGACGATTGACATCACCTTTTGCAAGAGTAAAGCCGTTTCATAATTAGGAACAAAGAGCTTCATTATAGGAACCATCCAGCTTGGGACACCCGACGTTGTAGGTTTAGGTATAGTCCCATATTCATAATTCAGACTCCAAACATGCTTGACACCACTCGCATCAATATTTGTACTGAAGATGCTGTTCCACCAAGAAACTAGGGCATTTGTATGATGAACAACTGCTTCTGCTGTACTTGATGAAGTTGTAGTTGAAGCACCAGCTGCTGCATCTGCAGCACTTGATGAAGAGTAAGCAGCAGATGAGGCAGTTGTCGAAGCTCCTGCTGCTGCATCTGAAGCAACTTTAGCTACTTTCGCAACTGGTTTTACAAGCCAGCCTGTTGCTGATTGTCCTTTAACAAAAGTAGAAATCTTAACAGTGTCACCCATCCATGATTGGTCAGCATTTCCAAATAATTTTGGAAACGCATCAAGTAACCAAAGTAGACCATAGAAAAGACGAAGCGGGAAGCTCCAAAGTACATTTCCAAGACGTGAGAAATGTCCACGACCAAGATTACGTCCATCAGGCGTGTGGAAGAATTCATTCTTCAAATAAGTAAAGAAATACCAAAGTGAACCAGCCTGAAGAGCATAAAGAATGTAAATAAAATTCTTCATAAACATTGCGAAGAAGCCTGATAAACGGACTTTACCGAAAAGGAAGGCAACACCATATCGTCCACCGATTGATACCATTGTACCAGACATGCTGAATTCAAACTTCTTCTTCTCAGTACCTCTGATTTCAGCAATTACGTTTGCTGCTGCTGTTGCAGCTGTTTGCTCTGCTCCTTCAACGATTTGGGGTTGAGGACGACCATCTGCTCCAATGAAGCCCGAAACATCACCAGCAACATAGATACCTTGACCTTCAAAGCCAACTGCTTCCATATACTCATTGGCCTGAAGGCGGTGGCCGCGTTGAGTTTCTTTGAGTTCAAACATTGAAGCTTGGGTGTTTCCTTGAACGCCTGTTGTCCAAATAAGTGTGTAAGTTGGAATAATCTTCGAAACTTTCTCATCGTCGCGCCCACCTACATTAACGCGTACAAAATCAGGTCCAACTTCTGTGATACCATGGTTCAATAAAAAGTTTACACCATGCTTCTCCATGTAAGCTTTACCTTTGTCAGCTTGCTTACGATCAAGAACATTCATAATTGTTGGCATCATTTCGATGACATTTAATGTGAACTCTTTAGGATCAATTTTCCAAGCTTTAGCTGTTACATCACGCCATTCAATCAACTCACCGGCCATTTCGATACCTGTGAATCCAGAGCCAGCTACCGAGAAGGTAAGCATAGCTTTACGTTTCTCATCATCAAGTTCTGTTGAAGCCCGCTGAACTATTTCTTCAAGGTGGCGCTTGATCTTCATTGCGTCTTCAATTGACCAAAGTGTAAAAGAATGTTCTTTGACGCCTGGTACACCAAAGTCAGCAGGCTCAGCACCCATAGCTACAATAATATAATCATATTCGAAATCGCCATTTGAAGTCTTTACGATTTTAGCTTTCTTATCCACACTCGTTACTTCAGCAGTGACGATATGAACATTTTTCTTCTTGCCAATCAAACGACCAAGATCATATTGTGCATTTGTAAATGGTACACGACCAGCTGCAACTTCATGTAATTGAGTCATCATAGTATGATAGCTATGGCGATCAATCAACGTGATTTCAGCTTCTGTCTTCAACGTTTTCGACAATATTTTTATCGCTTTGAAACCGGCAAAACCAGCTCCAACGACAATTATCTTATTTGTCATGTTTACTCCTAATTTATTAATAATTACTCAACAATTATAGCCTAATAAATTTAAATTGTAAACAAATTCACATTGGAGCACATCTTTTATCATAGGTCTACTGAAGTGTTAATATTAGCGTATGAAAATAAAAATTGAAGAAGGCCTCTTAAAGAGGTTTAACAACTTTGAAACGGCAAAATATATTTTAGATTTTGATCACACACTATCACGTGAAGCTGTCAGCACTGATTGTTGCGGAATCACTCGTTTTCGTCTTGTCTTAGTAGATGAGGTGCCTGAAATATTTGATGGTCAAATTGAATCAAATATTGGGACAATTTATTTCAAGGATTGGGGGAAAATGTATCTTGATGAAAACATGAAGTTACGTCCTCTGTCGAATGGTCTTGTTGAATTTATCTCTGATAACAGTGTTATCGCGCAGAATGTTCAAATCTTTGACTTTAGAAACACAGAACTTGTTTTAAGTGCCTAATTTCTAAGTTTATTCAAATCAAAAAAGGAGAGGTCTTAAGGCTCTCCTTTTTTGATTATTTATTTTAGATATGTTTTGAAACATTCAAACGATTGATTGCTCGACGAAGGGCAACCTCAGCACGACGATGTGCATCTACTTGATGCTTTTCTTCTGCTTCTTGAATTTCACGTTCAGCAATGATCTTAGCACGTTCTGCACGAGACACATCAATATTTCGATCGCGTTCGGCAGAATCGGCAATGATTGTCACAATATTATTGTTGACTTCAATAATTCCACCATTCACTGCAACATAATCAACATGATTATTTTTATCTCCACGTCGGCGAACTTTTACTTCGTCAACCGCTAGGCGAGCAATGGTTGAAATCATATTTGGCAAAACACCTAGATCGCCATAAACTGTACGAACACTCACATAAGTTCCACGGTGATCATAAGCAATGCCATCAGGTGTTATAACCTGAACTGCCATTTCATTTGCTTCTGCCATCTTAATAACCCATATTCTTTGCTTTCTTAAGTACGTCTTCAATCGGACCACAGCTTAAGAAGGCACCCTCTGGAATATCATCATACTTACCTTCAAGAATGTCCTTAAAATCCTGTACAGTCTTTTCAATAGGCACATAAGACCCTGGTAGACCAGTAAACTGCTCAGCCACATGGAAATTTTGCGAGAGGAAGAATTGGATACGACGGGCACGTCCTACCAATTGTTTCTCATCATCTGATAATTCATCCATACCAAGAATCGCAATAATATCTTGCAATTCCTTATAACGTTGAAGAACACGTTGAACTTCCACTGCGACCTCATAATGCGTTTTACCAACAATTTCAGGAGTCAAAGCACGTGAAGATGAAGCTAGAGGGTCAACTGCAGGGTAAATACCCATTTGTGTCAAGCGTCGTTCAAGGTTGGTTGTTGAATCCAAATGAGCAAAGGCTGTTGCAGGAGCTGGATCCGTGTAGTCATCTGCTGGAACATAAATGGCCTGGATAGATGTAACGGACCCCTTCTTGGTAGAAGTTATACGTTCTTGCAATTGACCCATTTCTGTTGCCAAGGTAGGTTGATAACCAACGGCTGATGGCATACGTCCCAAAAGAGCAGAAACTTCTGAACCAGCTTGAGTAAATCGGAAAATATTATCAATGAAGAGTAAAACATCTTGTCCTTCCTGATCACGGAAGTATTCAGCAATTGTCAATCCTGTCAAGGCAACACGCATACGTGCACCAGGTGGCTCATTCATCTGACCAAAGACCATAGCAGTTTTTTCCAAAACGCCAGATTCCTTCATTTCGAAGTAAAGGTCATTTCCTTCCCGAGTACGTTCACCAACACCAGTAAATACTGAGATACCCCCATGTTCCTGAGCAATGTTGTGAATCAATTCTTGAATCAAAACAGTTTTACCAACACCGGCACCACCGAAAAGTCCAACCTTTCCTCCTTTTATATAAGGAGCAAGTAGATCCACAACTTTAATGCCAGTTACAAGGACTTCGTTGGCCGTTGATAGCTCATCAAAAGTTGGAGCAAGTTTATGGATAGGGCTACGATCAGCATCAACTGGAAAATCTTCACCACCATCAATTGTATCTCCAAGGACATTAAATACACGACCAAGCGTTTCGCGACCAACTGGAACGCTAATTGCTTTACCTGTATCGAGGACTTCGAGTCCACGCACCAAGCCGTCAGTTGATTCCATGGCAATAGTACGAACGGCACCATCACCAAGTTCCAGAGCGACTTCAAGAGTAATTTTTGTCTTAACACCATTGACATCTTTATAGACAATCAAGGCATTGTTAATCTCAGGCAATATAGCATCTATACCAAACTCCACGTCAACGACGGGACCAATAACCTGAGTAATTTTACCAGAACTCAATGTTTTCCTCCTGTTCTTATTTTCTGCAAATACAGAATTTCAATAAATTTTTCAAACATATTTTATTTCAAATCAAGGCTGATTAAGAATTAAAAAATGTTTTGCATGAAAAGTTCTAGGATCATGCAGCTTTTCCTTCATTAGAGTGCAGCTGCCCCAGCAACTATTTCTGTAATTTCCTGAGTAATTGAAGCCTGACGTGCACGATTATAGGCAATAGTCAAGTCATTAATGACATTATGAGCATTATCAGTTGCTGTACTCATTGCAGACATGCCTGCGGCATGTTCAGCTGTTTTGGCATCAACAATTGCGCCATAAATCATTGACTCAGCATATTGAGGCAAGAGTCCTTCAAGAATCTCCTCTCGGCTAGGCTCAAGATCAAAGTCAATATTAAGTCTTGTCTCGTTAGGATTTGTTTTTTCCGCATCAATAGTCATTGGTAGCATCTTTTCCATCCTAACAGAACTTGTCATTGAATTAATATGGTGATTATAGCAAACATAGAGTTCATCAAATTCTTCTTCAGAAAAGAGACGAATTGCCTCAGTCACTATTTCATTGACTTGTGAGAATGACAAATCTTCAGAAATGCCTCGCATTTCATAAGACAATTTAATTCCGCGGGATTTGAAGAAATCCGCACCCATTCCACCCAAAGCAAGAACAGCATATTCTTCATTCTTTGCGCTGTGTGCCTTAAGCTCAGCAATCACAGATTTCAAAATATTTGTATTATATCCACCAACTAAGCCTCGATCTGATGTAATCACCAGATAACCTATCTTTTTGACAGGGCGCACCATAAGCAATGGATTGGTTGAAGAATTTTCACCATTTGTCACTAAATCGAGAGTTACTTGGTGGATCTTTTCAGCATAAACCTGATAACTTTTAGCAATCTTTTCAGACTTCTGTAGTTTTGCTGCTGAAACCAATTGCATGGCACCTGTGATTTGACTTGTTTTCTTAGTTGAAGCAATCTTAGTTTTTATTTCGTTCAGAGATCCAGCCATAGCTTAATCCTCTTTATTCGAATAATTTGTAGATTTCTTAAAGTCAGTAATGGCTGCTTCTAGTGCATCAGTATCTGGCAAATCTTTAGTTTGAATAATCGTATCAAACAAGACGTTATGATGAATACTGATGAAATCGAAGAGTTGGCTTTCAAAATCAAGAATTTCAGCTACTGGAACATCATCAAGAAACCCATGTGTCAATGCATAAAGAATGACAACTTGCTTTTCAACACCCAAGGGTTTGTGAAGAGGTTGTTTCAAGACTTCAACAGTACGTTTTCCACGTTCCAATTTTGCTCGAGTGGCTGCATCCAAATCTGAACCAAACTGAGTAAAGGCTTCAAGCTCACGAAATGACGCAAGGTCAAGACGCAAGGTCCCCGCAACTTTCTTCATAGCTTTAATTTGTGCGGCACCACCTACACGTGAGACTGAGAGCCCCGCATCAATGGCAGGACGAACACCAGAGTAGAATAGATCGTTTTCAAGGAAAATCTGCCCATCAGTGATTGAGATAACATTCGTCGCTATATATGCAGAAATATCTCCAGCTTGTGTTTCAATGAATGGAAGTGCAGTCATTGAACCACCACCTAATTCATCAGACAATTTAGCTGCACGCTCAAGAAGACGTGAATGTAAGTAAAAAACATCACCAGGGAAGGCTTCACGACCTGGTGGACGACGGAGCAACAGAGAAAGTTCACGATAAGCTACAGCCTGTTTTGACAAATCATCGTAAACGACCAAGACATGTTTGCCATTGTACATGAACTCTTCTCCCATCGCTGCGCCAGAATAAGGTGCAATGTACAAGAGTGGTGAAGGTTGTGAAGCAGAAGCTGTTACAACGATCGTATAATCAAGTGCTCCAAAAGCACGAAGTGTTTCAACCTGTGTGCGAACTGTTGATTCCTTTTGACCAATTGCAACATAAATACAAATCATATCTTGACCTTTTTGATTCAAGATTGTATCAATTGCAATAGATGTTTTACCGGTTTGACGGTCACCGATGATCAATTCACGCTGACCACGACCAATTGGAACCAAGGCATCAATGGCTTTAATACCAGTTTGCAATGGTTCTGTGACTGATTTACGTTGCATTACTCCAGGTGCTTTAAACTCAACTGGACGTGTTTTATCAGTCTTTATATCACCCAAACCATCAACAGGTATGCCTAGTGGATTGACGACACGACCAATCATAGCTTCACCAACTGGCACTTCCATGATTTTACCGGTACGCTTTACAATGTCACCTTCACGTATTGACAAAAAGTCACCCAAGATAATGATACCTACGTCTGTAGAGTCAAGGTTTTGCGCCATACCGAATGCACCATTTGAGAATTCTACAAGTTCACCACTCATTACATTCTCAAGGCCATAGGCACGGGCAATACCATCACCGACATAAGTTACAATACCTGTTTCAGCAACTTCGAAATTTGGTGTGAAATTTTCAATTTGTTGTTTAATCAGCGAGCTGATTTCATTTGCAGTAATTGCCAATTTAATTAGCTCCTTTCGAATAGCTTTTGCCCGAAGGCTTTGCTTTTTTTATAATTCATTGGCAATTTTCGCCAATTGTGACTTTACTGAAGCATCAAGTACTTTAGTTTTATTTTGAATGATAAATCCACCAAGAATTTTTTCATTCACATGATTAATCAAAGTCACTGCATTCAAGTTAAATTCAGCTTTGACGAGTTTAATCATTCTTTGCTTTTGGGTTTCTGATATAGTCACGGTTGTAATAACTTCAACTTCATCATGCCCTAATTCTTTGTTGGCAAGTTTTCTGAAGGAAAACAGGCTGTCATACAATATAGCATAACGCCCATTTTCAGCAATTGTCTTAAGAAAATTTGATAAATAAATTGACGCTTTTTCTGCAACTTTATTTATCAATTCAGATTTTTCTTTCTCAGGTACTATAGGATCAGTTAAAAATGGTACTGCATGACTTTGTTCAAGGGATTTCTCAAGTTCAAGTACTTCCATTGAAAGTTCCTCAATTTGTTGATGTATACGGGCAACATCAAGCAAAGCTTTTGCATATTTTTTGGTAATCAATGACTCTGCCATATCATTCTCCAAACTTATTCAAATAGCTATCAATTAATTCTGATTGACCTTTAGTATCAAGTGATTTTCCAATCAAAGTCTCAGCTATTTGTACAGAAATTGCTGCGACTTCACCACGAACTGTATTCATTGCTGCAATACGTTGATTAGCAATATCATCTGTAGCACGCTGTTTTTGCTTTGTAACATCTGTCATGGCCTGCTCAAGCAAACTTTGACGTGTCTGAGCAGCTGTAATTCGGGCAGTCTCAACGATTTCAGATGCTTCTTCACGGGTGTGAGAGAGTTCTTCTTGTCTTTGATTGACCAATTCACTGGCTTCTTTTTGGGCATCTTCTGCAGCACTAATATCGTCTGTTATCTTTTTGGCACGAGCTTCAAAAACACCAGTAATTTGTTTCCAGGCAAATAATCTCAATAAAACAATGAGTAATATAAACGCACCAGAAACTACAATTATATTTCCAAGAATAGTGTTTGGAGCAGTTTCAGCTAATATCATAATTTCTACTCCTTTCTCAATGTTCAGCCACTACTTTATGGCTGAGGTATATGCTGGACAACAATGTAAAGACGTAAGCCTGCACAGCACCTATGAAAAATGAGAACCCAATCCAAATAACTTCCAAAAGAATTGACAGTGGATAAAGTGCCGGACTGTTACTTACCAATGAGGCAATTAATCCTAGCATGATCTCACCAGCAAATATGTTTCCGTAAAGCCGGAGACCAAGTGAAAGTGTATTTGTGAATTCTTCTAGTAAATTCAAAGGTAAGATGAAAGCAGGCGGCTTCAAGAAAGAATTCTTGAAGTATTTGATTACACCAAATTTCTTTGCACCTAACAAATTTGATAAGACAATAACAGTTCCTGCGAGCGTTAATGTCACAATTGGATTTGCTGTTGGAGATTTCCATAAAGCAACATCGTGGACATCTATTTTGGTCAACAAGCCAATTTCATTTGAAATTAAAATAAATGAAAAAAGGCTAAAGGCAAATAATGAATACCTCTGACTTTCAGACGCTCCTAATTGATCCTTAATAATTCCATTGACGAAATCTACAACAAATTCAAGTACATTTTGCTTACCTTTAGGAACAATCGTCATCTTGCGACTTGCCCAGAATACCAAAAGAAAGATGATTAGCACGGCGAGAAGAGTCATCGTAGTGATTGTACCGTCAAAAGCAATTGGACCTAAGTTGAATGTCCAAGTTGATTCCATGCTCACTCCTCCTTTCTATGTGTTAAAGACTTATTATTTGATAACAAAGGACATAGCAAGGGCGATGAAGAATGTCGCTTCAACAAAAGCGATACCAATGATCATACGGGAGAAAAGGCGTGCTTCCATTTCAGGTTGGCGTGCAGACGCACTCAAAAAGCTTTGGACGATGATACCATCACCAAGCGCAGCAGCTGCTGCTGCAATGGCAATGGCAATAATGGCAATATTTCCAGTCATTAATAGTTCCTCTTTCTTTACAACACAATGTTGTTATATTTTTACTTTTTCATATTACTCCATTTTACTCGTAAAGTCAAAACATATCGTACATTTTCAGACAATAAATGAAAGCGTTTTGAGGTATTTTCATTTTCTTTCATTTTTAATTAATAACGAGTTTGTATAGCACATTCTAAAGAATTGGCAGGTTTGAAAAGTTGTAACTTCATAAGATTTTCAAAATTAATTTCCCTTTGTTTCCATTTAAAAGGGTGTTAATCTTCATATTAGATCAAAGTTATTTTGGATAAATTCCTCAATAAATTCTTTTCTAGTAAAAAATCAACTTCCACTATGGTCAATTTTTTAAGTGCTGACTATAACTTTTATGATATTCTGAAACTATTTATCCGTTTTACAATGGGCCTTCAAATCAAATTAAAATACAACTTGTTAATAGGTAAGACAGTTTATCTTTTGAGAATAGTATAATTCACTCTAAATAAAAAAAGCACTTCCTGTTGGAAAATGCCTATAAAATCTTATTTTTTATTTGAGCGAGCTTCCATAATAATTGGAAGAACAGAAGGCTTGCGCTTTGTCTGATCATAAAGGAACTTTCCAAGTGCATCGCGGACAGATCCTTTCAAGTCAGCCCAATCAAAATCATTGCCCGCCAAATATTTATCAGTTGCTTCATTTGCTAGATTTGCTGCTTCTTTCATCAAGTCTCTAGAGGTTTTGACAAAGACGAACCCACGAGTGTGAACCATGGCTTTACTTACAATTACCTTCTTTTGACGATCAATTGTCAAGACAGCTATGAAAATACCTTCTTCAGACAATACTTTGCGATCACGCAAGACAACAGATCCAATATCCCCAATACCTGCCCCATCAATCATAACGTTCTCAGCTGGCACAGTCCCATCTGGCTCCATCTTTTCACCTTTGAAGCTGACAACTTCGCCACGCTTTGCAACGAAAATACGATTTGCTGGAATTCCCATTTCCATAGCAAGATTAGCGTGAGCTTTAAGTTCACGATACTCTCCCTGAACAGGAATTAAATTCTTTGGTCTCAATAGATCCAGCATAAATTGCAAATCACGTGCATTGGCATGACCAGACACGCGTAAATCTGAACTAAGTGCCTTAAAAATACCGCCGGCCCGATATATTGAATCTTCAGTGCGGGCAACTTGTGTCTCAAAAGCAACCGATGGACTTGTGACTGAATAGATCATATCCCCTTCGTGTATTTTTACAAAACGGTGCTTATTTGTTGCCATCAATTCAAGTGCATTAAGGGGCTCCCCCATACGCCCAGTTTCAATGATGACAAGTTCATTATCTGGATACTTCTTAATTTCTCCTGCTTGAATCATCATTTTACGATTGTCAATTCGGAGTTTTTTCAAACGTGTAGCTGTATCAACAATTTGCTCCATATCTTTACCTGTAAAGGCAACATGGCGGCCAAGAGCAATTGATGCATCAACAACTTGTTGAACCCGACCAATATTACCTGAATTACAAGCTATAATGACTCGACCTTCCCAATCATCAATCACATCAAAAATCTTGTCGTAAATCTCAGCCTCACTAGCATTTTGAACAGTAGACATTGAGTTTGCTGATGCTGATAATAATGCTAACACACCCTTTTGTCCAATTTCAGCCAAACGGCTCATATTGGTCCTGTAGCCTTCAGAAACAGCAGGATCAAAGCGGAAGTCCCCCGTATAAACAACATTTCCTCCCTCTTTCGCGCTTACTACCACACCAAGACTCTCTGGAATGGTATGAGTAGTGGAGAAGAATGAAATAATAGCCTCACCGAAATCAATTTCAGTTGATTCACTGACTATATGGAAGTCGTCAAACTTTTTTGAGCCTTCATAGTTCTTTGTATTGATTTTGGCCAATTCTACTGTTAATTCAGAACCAAAAACTGGGACATCAATTTCTGACAATAAATAAGGTAAAGCACCAATTGAATCTGCATGACCATGTGTCAGGAAGACTCCCGCAATGCGTTTTGCATTCTCAACCAAGTAGCTCAAATCAGGAATTACACAGTCTACACCAAGCATTTCACTTTCTGGATACTTTAACCCACAATCTAGCACAAAAATTGTCTGATCCACTTCGACCAGATACATATTTTTCCCAAACTCGCGTACACCGCCAATTGGGATAATTTTAATTTTAGACATATTTTTCCTATTCTTCCTTTAATTCTTTAGACAATAAAGCTGGGCAAATCACGGCCCGCTTAAATTTAATCATAACCCGCAAAATACTATTTAGATTCTACCATGTTTCAAGAAAATTTTCAAAGACAGATTTCCAAAAAAGCCAATAATTGAAGTCATTAAAGCTTTTAACTCCAACCGTTTCAGCTTTTTCCCCCAACTATAAACACACAGACCAAGGTGGCTGCGTGAATTTAACATTTGTAGCATATTTTTTAGTTCATTTAGATTGAAGTTCCACAACGTACTTGACGGTAAAAAAACTTTAAACAAAAATACACTAATAAATAGCAGGGAATAAACAATGATAATAATAATTTTAATACATTCCATTCATCCAAAAATCATAACCATATTTCAATAAATTTTTGATATTTTATGAAACGTTTCATTAATATCTGTTTGAAACATCTAACCTCTTTTTAAGAAGTTCTTGGCTGTCAAAATGGTAGATATTTATATAATTTTTCATTTTCAAGATGTTTTTTTCAACATATAACTTTCGTAAACCAAAAATAACTAAATTTTTTTGAAATTTCAATTTTCATTAGAGAGGATGAAAAAAAACTGCTTTCGCAGCTTTTAAGATTGGGCAACTTTCGTTGTGCTAGAGAGGTTCACAACAATCTAGCAACTTCTCACGAATCCTTCGCGGCTGACTCAACAGCCCAGAAGTCCCACCAAAGAACTAGTCATTTAGCTAAAAGCTAATTGGCAAGACTAGAACACAATATCGGCTCGTAGATGAATTATACCATAATTTTGAATAAAATCCAATTCATCAACCATTTTGACTGATGACATATTTTATTAGTTAAGTAACTGATTTCCTCAACATACTACAAAACACTACAAATTCTACCATTGATTCCAGATGCATCTGGATTATTTCTTATTATTGATACAAAATATCCGTATGGTCCATTTAACTTTGAAGGCTTCCCGCCGCCTGCTAGCCTAGATATAATCTTATCAAGATTAACTTGAATTCTATCTTTCCTTTCTGAATTGGTTAACACTAAAAAATATGGACCCAAAGTTCATTTTGTATATTCTATTTTGTACTTTTACACATAGATAAATTATTATGCTATATGTTCTAGCCTTTATTGTGTTGCCATTTCTTTGTTAAGAGTTATTGAGATTTGAGATTAGTATAGAAGAAAAACGGCCGATCGACCGTTTTATAATTAGTTTTATAATTATCAGTTTAACTTTTTATATTGGGTCACGACGTTATCCACAGTAAAACCATATTCTGGAAAAATTTTACTTACTGGTGCTGAAGCTCCCCACTTATTAACAGTTACGGTAGAACCATCTAGGCCAACATACTTACCCCAGCCAAAACTAGTGCCAGCCTCAACTGCTAAGCGACGACGAATACGCATTGGAAGGACTTTTTCGCGGTAAGCCGAGTCTTGTTCATCAAAGCGATTCATTGAAGGCATAGACACAACGCGAACGCCAGTACCAATTTTCTTCTGAGCTTCAATTGCTAAGGCCACTTCTGATCCAGTCGCAATAATAATGCCCGTCAACTGGCCCTTTTCAGGTGAAAGAATGTAAGCCCCACGATCTATCCCTTCCTCAGCTAATTGAGCTGTTCCTTCAAGTACTGGCAAGTTTTGACGAGTTAAAACAAGGGCGGTTGGACGATCTGTCGATTTTATTGCATGTCGCCAAGCGGCAACTACCTCATTACCATCGGCTGGGCGAATCACATCAATGTTTGGTATTGAACGGACACTTGCCAACTGTTCAACTGGTTCATGAGTTGGACCATCTTCACCGACAGCAATAGAGTCATGTGTCCAAACATAAGTTACTGGAAGCTTCTGCAAGGCTGCCATACGAACAGCAGGCAACATATAGTTGCTGAAGACGAAGAAAGTTCCACCATAGACGCGTGTTCCACCGTGGAGAGCAATACCATTCATGATTGCACCCATGGCATGCTCACGGACACCAAACCAAATGTTGCGACCTCCGTAGTTTTCCGGCATAAAATCGGATTCAGTTTTTACCATGGTATTATTTGAAGCTGACAAATCTGCTGATCCTCCCCAGAAATTAGGCATCTGCGCTGAAAGTTCCTGGATGGCTTCTTGTGAAGACACACGAGAGGCTTTAGACGAACCAAGTTCATGTTTTGTCAATTCAAGTTCAGGTGTATCATTAGCAAAAGCGAGCTTGTATTGCTCTGCGAGCTCTGGATATTTTTCAGTGTAGTTTTCAAAAGTATGACGCCAAACTTGTTCCATTGATTCACCACGTGCCACTAGGGTTTGACGGAAACGTTGCGCCACTTCTTCAGGAACTGTAAACTCTGGAAAATTCCATCCATAACTTGCTTTCGCAAATTTCACACCTTCAACACCTAATGGGGCACCGTGAACAGCATTAGTACCTTCCTTTTCAGCACCATAACCAATGGTTGTCTTAACCTCAATGATTGTAGGTTTACCCTTCGACTTCTTCGCACGATCAATTGCGGTTGAAATTTCATCCATATCATTGCCATCCTTAACAAGGATATAGTTCCACCCATAGGACTCAAAACGTAATTTCACATCATCAATAAAGGATTGTTCAAGCTTGCCATCAAGAGAGATGTTATTAGAATCATAAAGCAAGATTAACTTCTCAAGCTTCAATTTGCCAGCGAGAGATGCAGCTTCTTGAGAAACACCCTCCATTAAGTCACCATCACCGTTAATCGCATAAGTATAGTGATCTACGATATCAAAGCCAGGGCGATTGTACTGAGCAGCTAAGTGAGCTTCTGCCATGGCAAAACCTACAGCATTAGCAATACCTTGACCAAGTGGCCCGGTCGTAGCTTCAACCCCATCCGTATGGCCAACTTCTGGGTGCCCAGGTGTCTTTGAACCCCATTGGCGGAAGTTCTTCAGGTCCTCAATTGAAACTTGATAACCTGCAAGATGTAAAAGGCTATAAAGCATGGCCGACCCATGTCCAGCAGACAAAACAAATCGGTCACGATCAGACCATTTGCGACCAGATAAAGGGTTTACATTTAAAAACTTACTCCAGAGAGTATAAGCCATAGGAGCAGCACCCATTGGAAGTCCAGGGTGACCAGAATTGGCTTTTTGAATAGCATCCATTGAAAGGGTACGAATTGTGTTGACAGCGAGTTGATCAGTATAATCAAACATTAACTTTCTCCGTTTTTCTATTTATTAGCTAATTATAACATTCTAATATTCATTTCTATATGGATTTTAACCAACTTTTGCTTATAAATGGTTATTCTTCGGATCTCCAAATTGTGTCTGGATGTTTCTTCTGATACTATCAATATAAATTTTATGAAGATTCTGTTGTTCAGTCAGTTCTTCTTTTGTCAGGCTTTCATCTTTTTTCTTGCGAGCTAATTCATTGATTCGAGCAACTTGTTCTGAGGTTACCATTATGATGATCTCCTTATTTTGTCAAAATTAGGCTAAAATCGGCCATTGTGCTTGTTAATCTTGTCAAGCCATTAAGTAAGGCTAAACGGTTATTTTTTACAGTTGCATCCTCTACCATTACCATGACTTCATCAAAGAACGCTGTGATCATCGGAGTAAAGGCATGAATAATAGTACGGAAACGGATCTCTGCTGATAAATTATCCCATTCATCATTGGTCGTTTCTAAGAAATCATAAAGTTGCTTTTCTGCAGCGCTATCGAAGAGATTAGTATTAATTTCAGCTGCAAAATTTTCTTTTTTTACTATATTGATTACACGTGTGACAGCTTCCATTGCCGGTTTGAATAGATCATACGTCTTATGTTTGTCAATTATACGAGCATTAACCATGATTTGTAGAACATTAAGTTTTTCAACAGCGAGTACCGCATCAATAATATCTGTTCTAACTTCATTTTCCAATTGCTTAGCAATACGGCCTTTAACAAAGCCAATAAGCTTTGTATCTTTTATAAAGTCCGTTAAATCGAAATCCCAACCTTGTGATTCAATAATGCGAATCACACCAGCAGTTGCTCGACGTAGAGCGTATGGATCATTTGATCCTGATGGAATTAATCCTACAGCAAAGAAGCTAATAAGTGAATCTAATTTGTCTGCAACCGCAAGGACAGCACCTACTTTAGTAGCTGGTAACAAACCGTCAGAGGATGTTGGCAAATAATGTTCACGCACAGCGGCTGCTACATTAGCTGTCTCACCCGCCAGTAAGGCATATTTCTCGCCCATCACACCTTGCAATTCATCAAATTCATTGACCATACCTGTAGTTAAGTCAAACTTATAGATATCAGCAGCACGAGCCACATCCTTCTTCTCAGCAGCAGTCAAATTAGCAATCTCTCCCAATTTTTCTGTCAATAATTTAGTTCGAGCCATGTGCTCTGACAATGAACCAATCTTTGCATGGAAGGTAATAGCTGATAATTTAGCAACTAGGTCATCTAACTTGAGCTTTTTGTCTTCTTCCCAGAAAAACTTGGCATCTTCTAAACGAGCCACAAGGACTTTTTCATTCCCAGCAATTACATTTTCGATAAACTCGCTGTTACCATTACGAATTGATATGAAGTTTGCTACTAAATGATTATCTGAGTCATAAACTTCAAAGTAGCGCTGATTATCTCGCATTGATGTTACCAGAACTTCTGCAGGAACTTCAAGATATTTTTCATCAAAGCTACCAACAAAGGCAGTTGGCCACTCAACCAAGTTATTTACTTCTTCAAGTAAGTCACTATGAAGTTCAACTGTCCAATTGTGTTTCTCCACTAAATTCATAATTTGTTGCACAACAACCAGCTTACGAGCTGGTGCATATACAATGACAAAATTATCTTGCAAAGCCTTTTCATAGAATTTGGCATCTACTAGCTCTATTGAATGATTTGCCAAGAATCGGTGACCATGAGACACTCGACTGGCTCTAACATCCAAAATTTCAAAAGGCACAACTGCTGCATCCAATAACGATACCAACCATTGAATTGGACGTACAAATAGGAAATCATTATTCCCCCATTTCATATAAGTCGAGAACGTCATCTTTTTAATTACTTCATCGCCGATTCGAGTCAGAATTTCTGAGGTGGCTATTCCTTCAATATGTCTTTCAGCAAAATAATAATCTCCCTTTAATATAAGATCCTCAGGTATCATTCCTTGTCCATGAGAAAAACCTTGGATAGCTTTAGTCCAACTTCCTTCAACATCTTTAGCTATTTTCGCCGATGGTCCTTTAACTTCTTCATCTTTGGATTCAGATTTATCCGCGATACCTTCAACTAGAATAGCCAAACGACGAGGTGTCGAAAATTTTAAAATTCTTTTGAAATTCACTTGATTTTCTGTAAGAAAATTTGACACCCGCTCTGCCAGCTGTTCAACAGCTGGTGTTACCAAGTGAGCTGGCATTTCTTCCAGTCCTATTTCCAATAAGTAATTGCTCATTTATCCAATACCACTTTCTTTTAATATCTAAAAAATTTTTATCACCCACTATTCAAATGTTCAGCCACATTTGTAATCATGAATTAATACTCAGTTCTCGTCAAAAGCTTAATTTTCTACTACAACCTGCCACATGTCCTATTTCACTAAAAGAGTGGTAATTCCAAAAAGACAATAACAAAATCATATCAGCATCAACACGATATTAATGGACTCCTATTTTTAAAATAGCGAAATCAAAGTCTCATAAACCAAAAAACTCACTTTTCAAACCTAATAAAAATATATTATTCAAGAGATATGTACATTTTCATTTACTCTATTTTTATCCTAAATACACACAATTTCTCTTTACAATTTATGAGATACTATTATTGATTATTTATTCAGATCATTTTTGGTTTAAAATTATTTTTCTGATTTAATTGTATATTTTCCTTGCTCACCAAGATATTTTTCACGCAGAGCTTCATCTTTAAGTAATGGGAAGCCTAGTTTCGCACGTACTTCAATAAAAGTTCTAGCAACCTTACGAGCCATTGTACGTACACGATGCATATAACCAGCTCTATCTGTCACTGAAATAGCTCCGCGTGCATCAAGCAAGTTGAAAGTGTGTGAGCATTTCAGAATATAATCGTAGGCTGGATGAACTAAACCATTATCTAATAATCGTAGAGCCTCAGTTTCGTACTCTCCAAAGAGTTGCAACAATAATTCTTGATTAGATTCTTCAAATGCAAATTTTGAATGTTCAAATTCTGGCTCTTTGAATATATCACCATAACCTACTCCATTTCCCCACTCAAGATCATAGACATCATTTACATCTTGAACAACAGTCGCAATACGTTCCAAGCCATAAGTGATTTCACTAGTTACTGAATCAACATCAATACCACCAACTTGCTGGAAATACGTAAACTGTGTGCATTCCTGCCCATCAATCCAAACTTCCCAGCCAATACCAGCGCAACCCATGGATGGGTTTTCCCAGTTGTCCTCAACGAAGCGAACATCGTGTTCCAAAGCAGAAATACCAAGTGCAGCCAAACTTTGAAGATAAAGTTCTTGTATGTTTTTAGGAGATGGTTTCAATACAACTTGGAATTGGTGATGTTGGAAAAGGCGGTTTGGGTTATCGCCATACCGGCCATCAGCAGGACGTCGCGAAGGTTGCACATAAGCTGCTCCCCATGGCTCAGGACCATTTGAACGTAAGAAAGTGTAAGGAGACATGGTCCCCGCACCAACCTCATTGTCATAGGCCTGCATGAGATTAGCTCCCTGCTTTGACCAGAAGCCTTGTAATGCTAAGATAATGTCTTGAAAAGATAGTTTCTGATTTATCATTTAGTTCTCCTTAATCATTCAAAATTTTTGGGAAAGTCAATGTTTTTTATCAAAATAAAAAGCCACACTTTCCCCTCATACACAAAGGGTGCAAAGCACGGTTCCACCTTATTTTTCACTTTAAAAGATTATTCACAATTTTTATACCATTTGTTCTTGGCTTCCACCATCCCAAGTCGCTTTGCATTAATTTTACTCTAAAATTTAATGACTGTCAATGATCGTAGCGTGTTAACCGTGGTTCAGTCTAACTCGTTGTTATAGGTTTATTTGTGATTGATCAATGTATATTTAGGTAATATTTATATTTTTTCTTGATAAAAGTGACTTTGACATTTTTTTCAAAAAAGATTAGAATATGTTAAATGTAAACGGTTCCAATATTATTTTAAAGGAGAATTTATTATAAAAGGAGGGTCATATAAATGGCTCGAGAAGACAAATATGTACTTTGGTTTGATGAACTAAAGCGCGAAGATGTTGCATTGGTTGGTGGTAAGTCATCTTCATTGGGGGAGATGACTTCAATTGAGGGAATCCCCGTTCCCTATGGTTTTGCAACCACTGCTGCTGGCTACCAACATTTCATGGAGGAAACTGGTCTTGTTGATAAAATTGCAAAGGAGCTCAAAGATTTAACGGATGTTGAAAATTCTGAACAACTTCATCGGATTGCAACAAAAATTCGTGAAATGATTGTCAGCGAGGAGATGCCCGAAGACTTGGCAAATATTATTAGGGAATCTTATAATAATTTAGCAGAAAAAGTGGGTGAAACTGAACCTTTCGTAGCAGTAAGGTCATCTGCAACTGCTGAAGATTTACCTGACGCATCTTTTGCAGGCCAACAAGATACTTATCTGAATGTTAAAGGAGCAGACATTGTTGTTCAGAAGGTCAAAGAATGTTATGCTTCCTTATTCACTGATCGGGCAACTTACTATCGTACAAAGCAAGGCTATGACCATATGAAGGTGGCTTTATCAGCAACTGTCCAAATGATGGTTTTTTCAAAAGCCTCTGGTGTAATGTTCTCAATAAACGTATCTACTGGAAATGACAAAGTAATTGACATTGAAGCTGCTTGGGGATTAGGTGAATATGTGGTGCAAGGTACGGTTACACCGGATAATTATTTGGTTAATAAAGATACCTTGACAATTGCTGATATAACTGTTAACCGAAAAAAAGTTCGTTTGGTCCGTCTTCCAGGAGGAGATTGTATTGAAGAAGCTATTCCAGAAGATGAGGCAAAAGCCAAAGTTTTGACGGATGAACAAATTATTGAATTAGCTGACTATTGTAAGAAACTCGAACAGCATTACGGTTGTTATATGGACACGGAATTCGCCCTAGATGAAAGAACTAACAAGCTTTGGATGCTACAAGCCCGACCTGAAACGGTCTGGTCACGCAAGATTAAAAAACAACCAAAGCCCGGCTCTGAGGAACGTGAAAAAATGGCCACTGCTACTACTACAAGACGTGAAGTTGTGGTTCGTGGTCTCCCTGCCAGCCCTGGACGTGCTGCTGGTAAAGCTCATATTATCTTTGATCCAAAAGACATTGATCAGTTCAAGGAGGGCGAGATTCTCGTAACTCTGATGACTACTCCTGACTGGGTACCTGCAATGAAGAAGGCTCGTGCCATTGTTACTAACGCAGGTGGTATGACTTGCCATGCAGCTATTGTCAGTCGTGAATTGGGAATTCCTTGTATTGTTGGTACAGAGGCTCGTTCTGATAATGAAGCAACAAAGGCTATTAAAAATGGTCAAATTATCACGATAGATGCCACAAATGGCATTGTTTATGACGGTATTATTGAAGACCTGATAAAAGAAAAAGAGAATGAAGAGTCAACTCTCGGAAAAGTTCCTGAAGTATTTCCTACTACTGCAACTAAAATTTACATGAATCTAGGAGACCCAGATTTAGCAGACAAATATAGCTCACTACCTGCAGACGGAATTGGTTTGATGCGTGAAGAATTTATTTGGACCACCTTTATCCATGAGCATCCATTGCATTTGATTGAGGATGGGCGGTCGGATATGGTTGTCGACCAATTAGCGGAAGGAATCCGAAAAGTCTGTCAAGCCCTTGCCCCTCGCCAAGTTGTGCTTCGTCTGTCAGATTTCAAGTCAAGCGAGTATCGTGACTTAATTGGCGGTTCAAAATATGAACCAGTTGAACCATCAGCGTTACTTGGATGGCGTGGCGCCTCAAGATATTATGATCCAAAATATCTACCTGCCTTTAAGCTTGAACTTGAAGCAGTTAAAAAAGTTCGTAATGGCCTTGGTTTTAAGAATCTTCAAATTATGATCCCATTCTGTCGTACAGTCGACGAGGCAAAGAAAGTTACTCACATTATGAAAAATGCGGGACTTGAGAGAGGAAATGATTTCAAGATTTGGTTAATGGCTGAGATTCCTTCTAACATCATTTTGGCTGACCAATTTAATCAATTTATTGATGGTTACTCAATCGGTTCAAATGATTTGACTATGCTCGTCCTAGGCTGTGACCGCGATAATGATACAGTTCAAAATATTTATGACGAACGAAATCTAGCTGTTCGTCGTTCTATTCGTCATCTGATTGATGTTGCTCATCGGGATGGTAAGACTGTCTCAATCTGTGGTCAAGCACCAAGTGTCTACCCAGATTTCTGCGAATTCTTAGTACGAAGCGGTGTTGATAGCATTTCTGTGAATCCTGACGCTGTGAAGAACACAAAGAGGATGGTTGCACAATTAGAGCAAAGAATCATTCTTGATTCAATGACCGGGCGTGGAAAAGCTGAATCCAATGAATTAGACTGGTAACTAAAAATAAAAGTCTAACAAATAATTGTAATTGTAAATTAGTCGCATATAAACAAAAAATTTGAAGACTTGAATCTATAAGTGTAAAATAATTGGCGGTAGCTCGAAAGAGTGATCGCTTTTTGATTTCAGAAAAAAGACAAAAAGAAAAAGAACCTTTAAAATTGAGTTTGCGACAACAACTTAGAAAGGTTCTTATGGACTCGATTTTAACACAGATAACGGAGATTTTGACAAATAAAGCGGGCATTTTAGAACGCGAAAGTAGCTTG
>NZ_JACHHV010000003.1 GCF_014202895.1 Lactovum miscens | reverse complement strand
AAACTCAATTTTAAAGGTTCTTTTTCTTTTTGTCCTTTTTCTGAAATCAAAAAGCGATCGCTCTTTTGAGCTACCGCCAATTATTTTACACTTATTGAAATATTTTTAAATTTAAAGCATATTTGGTTTTTTAAATAAAAAAACCTCTGAATAGAGGTTCCTACTTTCAATTAACGACGAAGACCAAGCTTTGCAATCAATTCACGGTAACGAGCAATATCCTTATTGCGAAGATATGCAAGCAAGTTACGGCGACGACCAATCTTCTTCATAAGTCCACGATAAGTTGCGTGATCTTTTTTATGAATTTTAATGTGGTCATTCAAGTGATTGATTTCCCACGTGAGTACAGCTACTTGAACTTCGGGTGAACCAGTATCACCTTCTTTACGGGCGTATTCAGCGATGATTTCATTTTTTTTCTCTTTTGAGATTGCCATTTTAGTTTCTCCTTACTATTTATTGCCTAAACTGAGTAGAACGTTGGCAGCGTAAAACCAAGATCAGGTTGTAAAAACTACTTTGATAGTTTAACATAGTATCCCAAAATTTACAAGAAATACTCTCTAATATTAGCGGACATCCATTAAAGACCACCCGTTTAAGTGGTAATTGTGTAAAGATTGAAAGTTTTTCAATTTGAACCTGAACTAGATGAACTAGTTGAATGAGATGAGCTTGATTGATTTGATGAACTACTTGGTTGTACAGGAGCAATGTATTGATAGTAACTTAGAGCAATAAGCGTCGTTGGGTCAACTATTGAATTAGTGGCCAAACTTGCTGAATAGACTTGATTATCTTTTGTGGAGTCCTGAGTTGTCGTTGGGTTATTAATTGTTACATTAGTAAATCCTGATGCAGCTAATTTAGCCTGAGCATCACTTAAAGACAATCCTACAACATTAGGCATAGTAACTTTAGCAGCTCCGGAAGAAACATGGAGAGTAATTGCCGAATTCTTTGCAATGCTTGACCCAGCAGCTGGATCTGTCGAAATCACATTCCCAGAATCAACTTTATCACTGTTATCATTAACTACTTTGATGTTTGTAAAACCTGCAGACTTCAATAAATTCTCTGCAGTTGCCTGACTTTGATTGGTCACGTCTGGCACGGAAATATTTCCGACTCCCTTTGAGACATAGAGATCTACCTTACTATTTCTAGAAACCGAGCTATCCCCATTAGGATCTGTCTTGATTACCAGACCCGATGCGACTGAGTCAGAATTTTCTTCATGAACTTGACCTATTTTAAGTCCGGCTGCCTCAATACTATTCTGAGCTGACACCTGACTTTGCCCTGCCACACTCGGTACCAACACTGTGTTCGAGCCTGAATTAAGCAGAGCATACGTTAGTGCACCTCCAGCAGCTAACGCTAAAAATACTAATACAATTGCAATGACTAATCCAAATCGTTTTTTCTTTGGTTCGCTCGCATTTTGAGAAACGACTTCTGTTTTGTTTGGACGGTTTGGGCGACCTATCGGCTTATTGTTAGTCTTTGGCCGAGCTTCTGCTACTGGCTTTGATGAATTACTAACTTGACGAATAAGCTCTTGTGTATCAGAAATCATGACTGGTTGTCTAGTAACTGAGCCAATATCATCTTTTGGAAGAATAATCTTTTTCTCGCCACGTCGATCAAGTGAAAGTGAGTTCTCAAGATCTGACATCATTTCGATAGCAGAAACATAACGATACTTGATATTTTTTGCAGTTGCACGAATCACAACGTTCTCAAGAGCTTGTGGTACTTGATTATTTTGATTAATAATCGAAGGTAATTGTTCCTGAAAATGTTTCAAGGCAATTGAAACCGCAGAGTCTCCATCATATGGCACACGGCCAGTCAACATTTCATAGAGAATGATACCTATGGCATAAATGTCTGATTGAATAGTAGCATTTGCCCCACGAGCCTGTTCGGGAGACAAGTAATGAACAGAACCAAACATTGAATTTGTCTGAGTTAATGAAGTTTCACCTAAAGCTTTAGCAATTCCAAAATCGGTAACTTTCACTTCATCTGTCGTTGAAATCAAAATATTTTGAGGTTTGATATCTCGATGAATAATTCCACGATTATGTGCGACGGCCATAGCTGATAGAACACCTGAAGCTTTTTCCACCGCGTCAGAATTACCTAAAGGTGCATTTCGCTTTATATATTGCTTAAGTGTGATGCCTTCAACATATTCCATAACAATAAATTGTTGGCCTTCATAATCACCAACGTCTAAAATGCCGACAATATTAGGGTGAGCTAATTCTGACATAGCATATGCTTCTCGCTGAAAACGCGCAATCGCCAGTGCATCATTTTCAAAATTAGGCCGCAAAACTTTAACCGCTACTGAACGGTTATCAAGAAAATTATCGGTAGCAAGATAAACATTGGCCATGCCACCACGACCTATTTCTCTAATTATTTGATATCGATCCGCAAAAAGGCGGCCTACTTGTATCATCGCAGATCACCTCCGTCGAATTTTATCAGTATAACTGTGATATTATCGAGTCCACCATTTACATTTGCTTGGTCAATCAAATTACTAGCTTTACGAGAAAGTTCATCCCCTGAATTAATAATTTCAAGAATTTCTTCACTTGTTAGCATATTTGTTAAGCCGTCAGAATTAATGAGCAAATAATCCCCCGTTGCATAGGTGAAACTTTCGGTATCTGGAATTGCTTCTTTATTTTGTCCGAGGCTTCGAGTAATAATATTTTTTTGAGGATGAGTTTGAGCTTCTTCAGCACTGATTTGACCGGCCTCTAAAAGTTCCTGAACAAGAGAATGATCGCGAGTCAAAGGAACAATTTGATGATTACGAATTAAAAAACTTTTGGAATCACCAATGTGTCCCAGAATGACATGCCCTCTTCCAATAAAAAGCATCTCAAGGGTCGTTCCCATCCCCTTATAATCATCAAGCTTTCCAAGATTAGAGATATTTTCGTTTTCGACCAAGACTTGACGACGCATCCACGCTTCAACTATTTCAATCTCAACATTCCCTTCGAAAGCTGTTTGTTCCCAAACGGCGCCGATATCCTCCACAGCTAGTTTAGAAGCCACATCACCTGAACGATGTCCTCCCATGCCATCAGCTAATAAAAAAAGTCGCTCGCCTTTTTGATTTAAAAATGTGCCAGCATAATCTTGATTTGATTTACGACGTGCACCAATATCTGAGAGAATTTGATATTCCATTTGTTCTAAATACTTATTTCTTTCTTAATTTTCCTATGAAAAAGCCATCTGTATGATATTGCTCAGGTGTTATCAAAATGCAACCATCTTTCACGATATCAGACTTTTCATGTTTAATTTCAACTTGTTCAAAATCTGGGTGACTGACAAGAAATTTTTGAATGACTTCAAAATTTTCCTCATTAGCCAAAGTACAGGTACTGTAGACCATTATACCATTTTTCTTTAGGCTTTCTGCACATGATGACAAAATAGAAAGTTGGATTTCTTGAAGGTTTGCGAAATCCCCTGCACCCTTACGGTAACGAATGTCTGGCTTCCGACGCATCAATCCAAGGCCTGAGCAAGGCGCATCTACCAATATTTTATCAAATGTTTCTGCTGAGTACTTATCAGATACTTTTCTTGAGTCAAGCTTGACAGGTTCTATCTTATCTAAAACATGTAGACGTTTGGCGTTATGCTGTATTAGCCGAAGTTTATGGTCATAGACATCAGCTGCAATTACACGACCATTACCCGTTAGATACGACGCAATATGACAGGTTTTGCCACCAGGAGCCGCGCAGGCATCAAGTACCAAGTCGTCAGCCCCGGCATCCAAAACCTGAGCCACTAGTTGACTACTTTCATCTTGAATTGTGATTTTTCCTTCTCGAAAATCCTTTGTTGATGCAAAATTACCTGATTTTGCAACAAGACCAACTGGTGAAAGTTCTGATGGAATACAATCCTGAAGAGTCACAGAATTTCTGGCTTGTGGATCAATGACTCGCAAACCCACATGACTTGGTTCATTGATACTTTCAAAAATCTTAACAGCTTTCTCTTTACCATATTGGCCAATCAACTTTTGAACAATAAAATCAGGGATTGAATATTTTGTTCCAAAATCTTTTGGGGGGTTCTCTTCAATTTTTGCACGACTAAAATTCCGAAGAACTGCATTAACAAAATTAGCTGTTGTTTGTCCACCTTGTTGTTTTGCCAGCTTTACAGCCTCATCTACTGCAGCTGAGGTTGGAACTCTATCCATAAAGATAATTTGATAAATCGTCAACTGCAAAAGGAGTTTTACCCAAGCTTTAGTCTTTCCATGAAAGAATTCATCCAAGTAGTGTTCAAGTAAAAGTTTTCTGCTAATCGTTCCATAAACTAGAGCAGTCACAAAATTTCGGTCAACCTCTGATAATTGAGATTCTTCCAAAAGATTGTCCAGAGCAATATTTGCATAGGCATCTTTGACAAAGACTTCAGTCAATACCTCGAGTGCAATACGTCTTGCATTGAATTGTAAATGTGGATTTTCTATTTTTTCTTCTAAATTACTTATGTTATTTGCCAAATTTATCACCTACTTTAAGTTCCCGGCCCACGCCATTAAGATAGTCTATCACAGACATCTGAGTTTTTCCAAAAGGCTGAACTTTTTTGAGTTCAAGTAATCCTTTTCCAGTTCCGATTTTTACGGATGTCTTTGTCTTATCTACTAGTTCACCAGGCGCTCCTTTTCCTTCTACTACACTGGCATCATAAATTTTAAAACGTTGACCATTGAGCAGAGTGTACGCACCAGGTGCAGGAGCCAGTCCACGAACCAGATTTAAAATTTCAGTCGCTGATTTCGTCCAGTCAATAATCTCCTCTTCTGGCGCAATATTGGGTGTGATGACAACTTGATTTTCATCTTGGACTTCGGGAATCAAGTCACCAGACAGATAGTTTGGCAAAACTTCAAGAAGCAAATCACGTCCAACTATTGCAAGCTTTTCAAACATACTTCCTGCATTATCATTATCTAAAACAGGTATAGACTTTTGCCCCAACATTCGTCCCGCATCCATCGCCTTAACCATTTCAATAATTGTCACACCAATTTCTTTATGACCAGCCATAATTGCTCGCTGAATAGGTGCTCCCCCACGGCCCCACGGCAATAGAGAGCCATGCACATTAACTGCAAATTTCACAGAATCCAATAGTTTACTAGGTAGAAATTGTCCAAAAGCAGCTGTCACGATTCCTTCAGCACCCAATCTCATCATTTCGGTCATTTCTTCTGATCTTGAAAGTTTCTCAGGTTGATAAACTGGAATTTCATATTTAAGAGCTAATTCTTTAACGGGAGTTGAAGTTAAAATTTGTTTACGTCCAATCTTACGGTCAGGTTGAGTGCAGACTGCCAGAACCTCATAACGCCCGTCAGTCAATAAACCTGCTAGAACTGTTGCAGAAAAATCAATTGTTCCCATAAAAATAATTTTTATTGTCATGGGCTAATTATACAGAAATAATCAATAAAACAATATATAAGAAATCTGAAACTATATGAAATATTAAAAAAAGTCCAATCATGCGCTTTTATAGTTTTTTTAAATAGTAAAAAAAAATTCTAGGAATAACCTCAACTTCAACTTAATAATACTTGATGACATACCAGTAATCCAATTTATAATTTTTGATGAAGCTAATCTGGCAAATCTCTTATAAGTATAGATAGAAAAACATGCAAAAAAGTTGCTTTGCAATTCTTCAAGTAACTTATAAAGTGTAAAATTCATGCTTAGATAAAAATCATTAATTTCTCACTTGGTCAATATAATGTTGGTCTTTCCCAAACTCATAAAAATACTTTAAAATTTGTTTAACAAATAAATTTATTTTAAGAACAACATTTCTTTTAGCCACGTTTTTTTCAATTCGATGTGGTCTGAAAATCATTTTTCAGCTCTTTCTCGATTTATGTTGTCATTTTATCTCACATTTATACTTCCGTTTTTATCTAAAATAGAGTTTCATTTGCAAGGTTAAAACTCTATAATAATGTGAAATCTCGGTGAAATGCTTTTTCAGAACAAAACTGGTAAGTTCCCCCCCTTCTGTAAAGATAATCTCCAATGGAGGCTTTTAAATTTCCACCAAAAAAACTTCCATTTGAATCACTAGCATTAAGCATTAGAAAATGACGGGGCCGTTTTCTCTCAACTAACTTATTGATTTTCTTTATATTTTCTTCTTTCATGAAAAAAGTTGCTAACAGTGGAAGCCCTCCCATTTCATCATCCCAAAAAACTTTATGTGTTTCAAACGCTTCCTTGACCCAAGCATCAGTCACTATTTCATCTGTAATCTTCCAAATTTCAACTATATCATTTCCTAGTTTTGCCCTCATTCTTGTACTCAATTTCTCATTATTTAAAATAATGTTTACAAAATTTGTTATGAACCAAAATTTCTTGCTTCCTATAAAACTCTTTGGCTATTTTATCGCCTTTTAGTTAACCTACATCATATCCAATGCAACCTACCACTTAAATGATTATAGACTTACTATAATTTGATAAAATGTCCTACATGCAAAGAACTCTATTAAAATTACAGTAAATAAAGCAATCCGAAGAAAAAACATTGATTTTAAAAGTAAATTAGGTGGCATTTTTGTTTAAAAAATAAAATTAATAAGAGAGCAATTAAAGCACGATCTCTATTATTTGGCATTTTCTATATCAGATATGATAATTTTTTGTTGCTGCATCATAACTTGTATTGCCTTGTTACCTCCATTAGCTAGCAGTTCTCCCATATTATGAGGTAAGATTTGCCAAGTCATCCCAAACTGATCCTTACACCAACCACATTGTTCTAACTCAGTAAAATAGCTCAGCTTTTCCCAATAATAGTCTATTTCAGATTGATCCTTACAATCAATTGTGAAACTAATCGCTTCATTCATTTTGAAGACTGGTCCTCCATCCAAGCATCTAAATTTCACCCCGTCCAGTACAAACTCTCCGGAAATAACTTTGCCAGCCTTCCCAACAAAATGTTCATTCAAGGATTCATCCGGATAACGTTCGATATGAGTGATCTCTGAATTTGGAAATACAGAAAGATAATAATTCATAGCTTGTTCAGCACATTCGTCAAACCAGAGGCAAGGAATAATTTTTGTAATCATAATTGAATCTCCTATAATGTCTATTTGTTAAAAATGAGAGAGTTTCCTCTGTTAATGCAATTAAATCTCCCAATAATTTTATGTTTTCTGAAAACTTCATCATCAATGATATAAAAAGTGATGGAAGCTTATAATAAACAGTGTACAGCCAAACATTCCATAGTTCCATTTATATTATAATTGTGGAATGCATCCAGATATTTAATGTAATTGCTTGCTAGACTGGAAGACAATATCTTTTTAAAAAAAGCACATCAATTTAAATTTTCTTATTACCAAAATTGTTCCAATCTAAATAGTAAAAAACAGGTAATCGAGAAAAAAACGAAAATCATCAATCAGAAAATCTTATATTCGAAATTTCACATTTCTCAAAACTTTTGCTCATATTCCAATTTTCACCTTTAATAATTATGTTTATACAAAGTTCATCGGGTCAAAATCTATAATTACTCGCAAATCCCTATTTTCAACTAATTGAGTCCAATCTAGTAGTTGATTTAGTGTATCTTCCAATCGTTCTTCAAAACGGAATCTAACTATGATCTGATAATGATAAAGCTGATGAGTTCGTGCGACTGGCTGAGCCAGGGGACCAAGTATCTTAGCTTTCTCGGTCAAATTTCTTTGTAACATTGTTGCAATTTCATACGACCTTTTGACTACCTCTTCCTCTTCTTTATGAGAGACAACAATTAAGACCGTGTACCAATAGGGCGGGTAGGCCAAAGCTCGTCTAAAATTCATTTCAGTGGCATAAAAAGCTTCATAGTCTTGGCGTTGTGATAATTGTATCGCATAATGTTCAGGATTAAAGGTTTGAATTAGAACCTCCCCGTGCTTTTCAGCACGACCAGACCGTCCTGCCACCTGCGTTAATAACTGGAAGGTACGCTCAGAAGATCGAAAATCAGGCAAATTTAAGCTTGTATCGGCATTGATAACTCCAACCAATGTAACATTTGGAAAATCGAGGCCTTTTGCAATCATCTGTGTTCCCAAAAGAATATCTGCTTTCCCGTTTCCAAAAGCTTTAAGTATCTTTTCATGTGCACCTTTTCTTGAGGTAGTATCCACATCCATACGCAAAATTTTTACATCTGGCAGTAAATTATTCAGTTCTTCTTCAATTTTTTGAGTGCCAGAACCATAATAACCAATTTTTCTTGATTGACAGTTCGGGCAGACCTGAGGAATTACTTCACGATGTCCACAATAGTGGCAATTTAGAGTTCTTGTATCCATGTGTAAGGTTAAAGCAACATCACAGTTGGGACACTTTACAACAAAACCACAATCTCGACACATCACAAAGCTACTATAGCCCCGGCGATTTAATAAAAGAACAATTTGTTCATGTTTTATTAATTTTTCAGAAATTTTTTCTAATAGTGCATGTGAGAAATTAGCAGATTGATCGCTCAAATTTTGCCGCATATCAATAATTTTAATTTCTGCAAGTTGAGCTTTCGGGTTAGCCCGATGTTCAAGCTTCAAAAGTTGATAGATTCCTCGCTCAGCACGTGCCCTGCTTTCAAGACTTGGTGTTGCAGAACCTAGGATCACTTTAGCATGATGAAATTTTCCTCGCCAGAGTACAATATCTTTCGCTTGATAACGAGGATTTGATTCTTGTTTGTACGATCCATCATGTTCTTCATCCATAATGATTACGCCAATGTTTTGTAATGGTGCAAAAATTGCTGAACGAGTACCTACTACAATCTTTGCTTCTCCAGATTTTACCCGACGCCACTCATCGTAACGTTCACCTTCGGATAACCGAGAATGTAAAAGTGCAACTTTTTCTCCAAAGCGTGCAATAAAACGTTTAGCAATCTGGGAAGTTAAAGATATTTCTGGAACTAGCACAATTGATGTCTTTCCAATTTTCAAAGCTTCAGCAATAATCTGTAAATAGATTTCTGTTTTCCCCGAGCCTGTTACCCCTTCAAGAAGAAAAGTTTTTTCTGAATCGGCTCGTAAAATTTGATTAAAAGCTTCCTGTTGCTCGTTATTCAATGACTTGGCACGGTCTGAAGAAATATCAGAAAAGAAATTGGTTGTTCTTGATACTTCAACTTCTTCAATTTTGATTAGTCCATTCTCAGCAAATAAATTAACAATTGGTCGTGAGGCCATGGCTACGGCTTCAGCAAATGGAAGCTTTTTATCTGTTTCTAATAGAATTTTACGAAACTCAATTCTTTTCTTAGAACTCTTAGTAGGCTCATAAACTTCTAAGGCTTCCCAATTCGGAACAACAAACTTTTCTGTCTTACGATGTTCTTTAGATTCTGCAACATATGTTATTGCTCCATTTCCAGAATGAAAATCTTTCATAGCAATCAACTGTTCTTTTGTATTTAAGGTCGACCAGCGTATACTCTCACCATTTTCCTTGGTTAAAAGTTTATCATATTTTGAATTTAAAAGATTTGGTAACATTGCTTTAAAAATCGAAATTTTGTAAGAAAAAACCTTGTGTCGCATTTCGTCAGCCAAAGCTAATTGTTCCTCAGACAAAACAGCTTCAACATCGAGTAATTCTGAAATTTCTTTTAATTCATTCAAATTTTGAGAATAGTCATCTGCCTCAGCTAAAGAATTAATCACTCTTGTAACAATTCCCTGAACCAGTCGACCTCCTCGACCAAATGGAACATGAACTCGCATGCCAGGCGAAATCATGTCCGAAAATTCAGAAGGAACCAGATACGAAAAGGGCTTATCTGTCTGCAACAATGGGACATCCACAATAACTTCAGCAATTCTTGTCATGGTCTTATTATAGCAAAAATTACTATTTCAATTTTTTATATAATATAAAAAGATCGTCCCATTAGGTACGATCTTTATAAAAGTTAAGCTTCACGTTCTCTCATTACAAAGCCTGATTTTCCACCAGGTTGTTTAATTTTGTTGTTAGGCTTTTTACTAAAATCACGCTTGCCTTCATTCTTTTTGTCAACACTGTAGCCACGATCCTTGCGATCACTCTTGCCTCGATATCCATCACGATGTTCTTCATCATGACCACGACGTTCATCACGATTATATCCACCACGTGATCCTGATCCTCCGGCTTCATGGCGTTCACGATTATCACTTCTGCCACCACGATCACCATCACGACGATTACGGTTTCCATGGGGACCACTTTTTCCACCTCGATTGCCAGATTTAAAGGAACGATCTCCACCATTAGCAGGCAATGGTTTCTCAGGTGCAATGTCTACCTTTTCCATGGTATCTGGATCGTTTACGCGTCCCCGTAAGAGAAGGGCAACCAACTCATGCGCACTAAACTCTTCAAGAAGTGTATCTACATCTGATGAGAACTTCTTCAACTTGCCTTGAAAATCATTATCTGTCAAATCACGTTTCACAGAATTCTTTGCATCTACCAAGCTAGAAGCATATGCTTCCTCTTTTGTAGGTGGTTTCATCCCTGTCATCTCGTGCTTCGTCAGATTTTCAATAGCACGGAGATAGCCCATTTCGTTATAAGACACAAATGTAATTGAAATTCCTGACTTACCAGCACGACCAGTACGACCGATACGATGAACATAGCTTTCTTGATCTTGAGTAATATCGTAATTAAAAATATGTGTGACACCTGAAATATCAAGGCCACGAGCAGCAACATCTGTTGCCACAAGAATGTCAAGATGTCCAGCTTTAAAATCACGTAAAACGCTCATACGTTTGTTTTGGTCTAAGTCGCCATGAATACCTTCAGCACGGTAACCACGAATTTTCAAGCCACGTGTCAATTGATCAACACGACGCTTTGTTCGACCAAAAATAATCGCCAATTCAGGTTTTTGTACGTCAATCAAACGACAGAGAACATCAAATTTTTCAAATTCTTTCGTCTTGATGTAAAATTGTTCAATATTATCGGCCGTCAATTCAGAAGTTTTAACTTTAACTTCTTTTGGTTGATGCATGAACTTCACGCCAATCTTACGAATAGCATCTGGCATTGTAGCTGAAAAGAGCAAAGTTTGACGAGATTCAGAAGGAGTTGAACCAATAATGTATTCAATATCTGGTAAGAAACCCATATCAAGCATGTTGTCTGCCTCATCAAGGATCAAAGTCTTGACAGTTTCAAGGCGCAATGCCTTTCGCTTCATTAAGTCAACGATACGACCAGGTGTTCCAACAACGATTTGTGCACCAGCCTTAAGATCACGAATTTGACGTTCAATAGATGAACCACCATAGACGATACGCACTTTCAAATGCTTAGATTTACCAAACCTAAAAATCTCTTCTTGATTTTGCATGGCTAATTCACGAGTCGGAGCAATTATTAATGCCTGGAGACCAGCTTCTGGGTCAATTTTTTCAATGGTTGGAAGACCAAAAGCAGCTGTTTTTCCAGTGCCAGTTTGTGCAAGTCCAATTACATCATGTCCTTGAAGTACGAGTGGAATTGTTTCTGCTTGAATAGCAGTTGGCTCAACATAGCCAATTTCAGTGAGGGTTTTGACGATCTCTTCCGAGAGCCCAAGTTCTTTAAATGTTGTCAATTTGTGTTCCTTTGCAAGAAAAAACTCTTGCACTTTCTATATTTTTGAAATAGTTTGCTCGAAAGCTCACTACAGATATAGAACGCACAAAAAGCCTTAAAAAGTTACAATTTCAAAAAATTCATTTCAAATTAAATCTAATAAATTAATCGGCAGCGCTCGAGAGCCTGCTAAAAAGCTTTTCACTTGTTCCATTACAAAAACGGAGAGTTCCTCCCCGCTTGAAGTATCTACATTATAACATACTTTTTCTGAAAATTTTCTAAATAGTTCTGAAACTTACATATTTTCTTTTTAAGGCTCATTTCTTTATACATTGAATTCAGTAAAGAGCCTAACATCCGGGTACTTATCTATAAACCAACGCATTGCAAAATCATTTTCAAATAAGAAAAGAGGGTGATCAAATCTGTCACGAGCTAGAATGTTACGTGAGCTTGACATTTTTTCATCAAGTTCTGCTGGATTAATCCAACGTACTGTCTTATTCCCTAGAGGTGTCATAATGATCTCTGCGTTGTATTCACGCTCCATGCGGTCTTTAAATACTTCAAATTGCAGTTGGCCAACTGCACCGAGCAATATTTCATTCGTCGTGTAAGTGCGGTAAAGTTGAACCGCTCCTTCTTGTACCAATTGCTCAATTCCTTTTTGGAATGATTTTTGCTTCATGACGTTTCTTGCAGAAACCTTTACAAAAATTTCTGGAGTGAAGGTCGGCAAGGGTTCAAAAGCTGTTTTCAATTTTCCAGTTGCAAGCGTATCGCCAACTTGGTAAGTTCCAGTATCATAGACACCAATAATATCTCCGGCTACAGCATTTTGAACATTTTCACGGGTATCAGCCATGAATTGAGTAACATTCGATAGTTTAACCTGTTTTCCTGTACGAAGTAAGTTCACGCTCATACCGCGTTCAAATTTTCCTGAAACGATTCTTACAAAAGCGATACGATCACGATGTTTCGGATCCATATTTGCTTGGATTTTGAAAACAAAACCAGAGAAATCTGGATTCATTGGATCAATCTCAACATCATCAATCGTCTTGTGTTTTCCCGGTTCTGGAGCAAACTTCAAAAAAGTTTCAAGGAAAGTTTGAACACCAAAGCTTGTCAGAGCAGACCCAAAGAAAACTGGAGTGAGTTCTCCCGCTAAAACTGCTTTTTTATCAAATTCATTTCCTGCATCTCTAAGTAGTTCTGCATCTTCAACCGCTTGTTCGTAAAAGGGATTTTTTGAAAGAGTGTGACCACCAACTTCTGAGAATGGAACATACCGCTCACCATCTGCTGGTTGATAAACTTCAATACGCTCATTATCAAAATCGTAAAGGCCTTGAAAGTTCTTTCCCATACCAATCGGCCAGTTCATTGGTACTGAAGAAATCCCCAGAATATCTTCTAGCTCTGAAAGTAAATCCAAAGGTTCAAGCCCATCGCGGTCAAGTTTATTAATAAAAGTAAAGACTGGGATATGGCGATGCTTCACTACTTGAAAGAGTTTCTTAGTCTGGGTTTCAATACCTTTCGCAGAATCAATAACCATTACAGCTGCATCAACTGCCATAAGTGTACGGTAAGTGTCTTCAGAAAAATCCTCATGCCCTGGCGTATCCAAGATATTAACACGTTTTCCCGCATAATCGAACTGCATGACTGATGATGTGACTGAAATGCCCCGTTCTTTTTCAATGTCCATCCAATCAGATTTAGCAAAATTGCCACTTTTACGTGCCTTAACTGTTCCAGCTTCACGAATAGCACCACCAAATTTTAGCAATTGCTCAGTAATTGTTGTTTTTCCCGCATCCGGATGGCTAATAATTGCGAATGTACGGCGGATTTTTATTTCTTCTTGTAAACTCATAGAGTCAATTATAGCATATCACTTAGAGAATTTTAGCTTTTTATCTTATTCAAAAGTATATAATAAAGGCCGCATTAATGCGACCTTTATTGATTTAAAAATTTAAAGAGTAGTTGTTTTTTTATACTCTAAAGCTTCTGATTCAGTTGAGAAGACAAAATGATCAGATACGATTTCTCGCATCTCACGTACTTGCCCATCTTGCTCTATTTCCGGATTATAGACAATTGGTGTACGCTGGCGCTCAGAGATTGGATCTGGAGCTGGAATAGAACTTAAAAGAGACTTGGTATAAGGATGAATAGGATGGTTGTAAACTGCTTCTGAGTTGCCCACCTCCAAGATTTTCCCCCAATGCATAACACCAATACGGTCAGAAATATACTTCACCATTGACAAATCATGCGCAATGAATAGATAGGTTAGATTCTCTTTATCTTGGATATCTTTCAAGAGATTAACAACCTGAGCTTGGATTGACACATCCAAGGCTGAGATAGGCTCATCTGCCACGATAAATCTTGGTTTCATTGCCAATGCACGGGCAATACCAATACGTTGACGTTGTCCACCTGAGAACTCATGTGGATAACGTGTCATATGATCATCATTCAAACCAACTAGGCGAAGCAATTCAAGTACTCTTGCATCTCGTTCTTCTGGACTTGAAACCAGATGATTTACATCAAGCCCTTCGGCAATAATATCTTTAATTTTCATACGCCCATTAAGTGAAGCTTGTGGATCTTGAAAAATCATTTGCGCCTTAGAACGGAAATCCTTCAATTCTTGACCTTTGATCTTTTGAACATCTTTTCCATCAAAAAGAATTTCTCCAGACTCAATATCACGATCGTAAAGTTTTAGAATTGCACGACCAATTGTGGTCTTACCGGAACCTGACTCACCAACAAGGCCAAAAGTTTCACCCTCATGAATCTGAAAAGAAACGTTATTAATCGCCTTGTTCGCATTCTTGCGTCCTTTGTTAAATGTCAAATTTAAATTTTTAAGTTCAACGAGAACTTTTTCGGATGTTGCCATTAATAAACGCCTCCTTCCTTCATTACTGATTCAAAACCACCCGATTGCATTGCTTCCCATTTCGCCCAGCGAGCCTTGATATTATCAGACGGATCAACCTTGGGCGCACGAGGGTCTAGTAACCAAGTTTTTGCATAGTGAGTTGGGGAGACTTCAAAGAATGGAGGTTCCTCTTCTGAATCAATCTCCAGAGCATACTTATTTCTTGAAGCAAAAGCATCACCTTTTGGTGGAAAAAGTAAATCTGGAGGAGTACCAGGGATTGAAACTAAACGATCTGAAGCTGTCTCAACCGTAGGCATCGAATCCAAAAGTCCCCAAGTGTATGGGTGTTGTGGATTGTAAAAGACTTCTTCTACTGTCCCATACTCCACAATTTCTCCCGCATACATAACAGCTACCTTCTGGGCAAATCCAGCAACCACACCTAAATCGTGGGTAATGAAGATAATTGATGAATTAATCTCACGTTGCAATTCTGCCATCAGATGCATTATTTGAGCTTGAATTGTCACATCTAGAGCGGTTGTTGGCTCATCGGCAATAAGCAGTTCTGGATCTCCTGCCAAGGCAATTGCTATAACCGCACGTTGACGCATCCCTCCCGACCATTGATGAGGATAATCATTGATATGTATCTCTGGATCCGGGATTCCAACCATGACCATAAGTTCAAGGGCACGCTTTAAAGATTCCTTTCGGCCTACTTTTTTATGTTTACGAATCGGTTCAGCAATTTGATTTCCAATTTTCATCGTTGGATCAAGGGAAGTCATTGGGTCCTGAAAAATCATTGAAATTTCATTTCCACGCAAAGCTTGCCACTCTTTCTCAGTCTTTTTCAAAAGATCAGTTCCTTTGAAAAGGAGCTCTCCCTCTGGAATATTAGCATTTTTTGCATTCAAGCCCATCAAAGTCTTTGTTGTAACTGACTTCCCAGAACCTGATTCACCGACAATTGCAAGTGTTTCACCTTTTTTAAGGTCAAAACTGACACCACGAATCGCATTTACTTCACCGGCATAGGTGTGAAAATTAACGTGGAGATTTTTTACTTCTAGAATATTTTCTACATTATTTTCTGACATCATTAATCCTCCGAAGCTCTAGGGTCAAAGGCATCACGAAGTCCATCTCCAAAAAGGATGAAAGCAAGTGATAAGAGTGACAATACAACAGCTGGGATGGCCAACTGCCATGGATAAAATTGCAAGTTAGGCAAAGCATCATTAATTAAAGTTCCGAGTGAGGCCGTTGGGGCCTTTATCCCTAAACCAATGGCAGACAAAATCGCTTCATACATTATCTTGCTAGGAATGGACATCATAACATTAACAATGATAATACCAGAGATATTAGGTACCAAGTGCTTTATCATGATTTTAAAGGTTGATTCCCCCAAAGTTTGGGCAGCCAAGACAAAATCGCGACTCTTAAAGGTTAAGACTTGTGAGCGGACTTGACGTGCCATGCCTGTCCATGAGAACAGAGCCATTGCCAAAATTATTGGTAAAATTCCTTGCCCCAACAAGAGAGCAAGCATAGTTACAATGACAAGGTCAGGAATACAGCTTATTATTTCAATAATACGTTGCATTACCATATCCACTCGTCCACCAAACCAGCCTGAGATGAGACCATAAGCCACACCAATTACTAAGTCTAGAAAAGCAGCCGCAAAAGCAACAATCAAAGAGACTCTCAGTCCATAAATAACCCTAAGCGCCATTGATCGTCCAAATTGATCTGTACCTGCGATGTAAGTTGTTTTTTTGGGTACTCCTTGATCTTTATACATATCAATAGCTGATGATGCTCCTGGTTGTTGGAACACACCATTCCAGCCAGGAATACCAATGTTTCCAAGTTTAGGTGGCAAATTGCCATAAACAGTCGTTTTATTTGAGTCAAAGTTATTTGCCTTGTTTTGCGTTACGACAAAAGATGAGCCAATTGAAAACAAGAGAACGAGTATCAAGAAGATCATTGAGACAACTGCAACTTTATTTAGCCTCAACCGACGCCAGGCATCTTGTAAAAAGGACAAGGCTGGTTTTGAAATGTGTTCATTAGAATCAGAACCTTTTTCGCCAACGAGGACGAATTTTCTTTCAATATTTTCCATATTCTCCTCCTTAGTCCAACCGGACACGTGGGTCGACGATCGCAATAATAATATCGAAGATCAAAATGAAACCCATAAGCATAATTGCATAAATAATTGTTGTCGCCATGATAACAGGAAAGTCTTTGGCCGAGATAGCTGTGACAAATTGTTGACCAATACCTGGAATCGAGAATATATTTTCAATCAACATAGAACCTGTCAAAAGACCCGCAAACATTGGACCAATTAGAGTCAAAACTGGAATCAACGAATTACGTAAAGCATGTCCATAAACCACTTCATTGTCTGATAAACCTTTAGCACGAGCTAATTGAATATAATCAGAATTGAGTGATTCAACCATTTCTGCACGGACAAAACGAACTACGGTACCAATAACTCCAAAGGAAAGTGCAATAGCAGGCATCCATGATGTGGCACTAAACATCCCATCCCATCCAATAATCGGTAATAAATTTGTAGAATAACCAAAGATAAAAAGAAGGAACATTGCCATTACAAACGAGGGAACAGAAATTAACAATGTTGATATGAAGCCCAAAAATCCGTCCAAGAATCCATTACGATGCCGTGCTGAGCCAACACCCATCGGAATACCAATTACCAATCCAATAAGCATAGCCTGAAGCCCAAGCTCTGCTGAAACCGGAAGACGCTGCAGAATCATCGCTGCAACCGGCTGATTCTTTTGGCTAAATGAAGTTCCAAAGTCACCAGTAAAAAAATTCTTCAAATAAATAAAATATTGTTGGATAAGTGGTTTATCAAGGCCATAAGTATGTAATAATTGGGCCACTTGATCAGGTCCAAGTTTTGGATTGTTGAAAGGAGACCCAGGCATGACCTGCATCAAGAAGAAGGTGATGGTCATAATAATGAACAACGTCAAAATTAACCAGCCCAATCTTTTCAATATGTATTTACTAAATCGCATAAATTATTCTCCATCATGCCAAAAAGTGAGAGTGATGGGCTCTCACTTTTCAACAATTCATTTTTAGTCTTTACTTAGAAATGTAAGTTTTACTGAAGTCAAGTGTTGTACCTACAGCGTTACGAACGAGTCCTTTAAGTTTCGCATTTTGTTCTGACGCACCTGCATACATTTCGATTGGGTCTACATTTGCTTTATCAGCAAGAGCTTTTTCAGCCGCTTTGTAATCATCGTATTGTTTAGTTGGATTTGTTGCATCCTGCCCTGCAGCTTTATCCATAGCAGCTTGGAAATCAGCATTGACAAACTTACCATTATTCTGTTGTGATCCTGCTACAAACAGGTTCAGATAAGTTGAAGGCTCTTGGTAGTCAGCTCCCCAAAGGGTGCCAACAATGTCAAAGTTCCCATTTGTTGAATCTTGAAGACGTTGTGCAAAAGGTACTAGCTTAAGAGTAACAGTTAAACCTGGAAGATCTGCTTCAAAGTTCTTCTTTAAGAAGCTCGCTGAATCTTTACCTGTTGCTGAATCACTGTCAATTTCAAGACTTAAATTAAGTTTGGAAACACCAAGTTCTTGAAGCCCTTGTTTCCAGTATTTTTTAGCTTGAGTCGTATCATACTTGTAAATAGATTGTTTAGCCACAACAGAGAAATCTTTGCCATTAGGTGCTAGTCCTGAATTAATTGGTGTAAATGAATAAGCAACTTTGTTAACTGGTGTTACAGCATTAATTAAGCCTTGACGGTTCGTTGCCAAAATAATGGCTTTACGAATGTTAATATTTTGGAGGGCTTTAGATGCAATATCAGAACTAGTTCCTTTACCTGATTGGTTAAATTCAAGATAGTGGTTTTCAGACAATGGAACATTTACAACCCCCTTATCCTTTTTATGAGCTTTATAAAGCGCTGGTGATGCAATAGAAGTTGCATCAATCTTACCTGTTTTGTAAAGGTTCCAACTTTGTGTTGCATCAGTTACAACTTGAAGGTTAATTCCTTTGGCAATAACATTTTTGGCATTCCAATAACCAGGGTTCTTTACAAGGTCGTAAGTCTTATTTGAACCACTCCAACCATTCTTTTGTCCTTGCTTGAACATAAATGGTCCAGAGTAAACTGTTTTGTCAGATGAAGTAGCATACTCTTTGCCATATTGCTCAACAACTTTTTGATCTTCAGGGAAGTAAACTGAAAGTGCAAGAACTTGCTTAAAGAATGAAGCTGGAGATTTTAATGTTACTGTCAATTTAGTATCTGAATCAGCCTTGATACCTAATTGAGAAAGATCTGTGATTTTACCTGAGTTAATTTCATCAGCATTTTTAACATAAGTCATCATGTACTCATATTCGGATGCAGTCTTTGGATCTACCGCGCGTTGCCATGAATAAACAAAATCTTTGGCTGTTAAAGCATCTCCATTTGACCATTTCAAACCATCACGAAGTGTGATTGTATAAGTCAAACCGTCTGATGAGACATCAATTGATTTAGCTAGATCAAGTACCGGCTTATTGTTGATTGTACGAACCAAACCAGACTCTGTATTGCCAATAACAATGTTTGAATACGAATCTGTTACCAATGATTGGTCAAGAGTTTGAATTGCTGCGGGAACAGTCAAACTAGGATTTCTTGCAGATGTAACAGCTGAAGACTGTGTGCTAACACCAAGTCCTACTAGAATAGCCCCTGATAGTGACGCAGCTCCCAAGGCAATTTTTTTCCAATTTTTCATAAATAACATCCTCTCTGTTGTAAAAGTATGAAATTAACAAATATCCTTGAATTTTCTGAATATTTTGTTATGTTTAATAGTATACTGAATCGAAACTTAATTGTCAAGCAAAAATACCATTATTTAAGCTATGAAAACGTATTCTTTTATCTATTGTTTGTAATTGACAGAAAATAAACAACAATTCATGTTTGTAAATAATAAAAAACGGCCATGGCCGTTTTTTATGGGGACAATTTTTTCAATTACTTAAGATAAACGCCTTTCAAATCATAGTTCAAACCAGTTGAATGGAACTGCAAACCTTTGAGATTTGAACTTACAAGCGCTGGAGTTGCTTGATAATCAATTGGATTCACATAGCTCCCTTTAAACAGTGCAGCTTCTGCTGTTTTATAATCATTATAAAGCTTAGTATTATTCAAAACATCTGGTACGGTTGAAGCTGCTTTATAAGCGGCATCGTATTCTGTTGAAGAGAACTTACCAGAGTTATATGAGCCACCAGTCAAAAACATTTGAAGGAAAGTTGATGGTTCAGCATAATCTCCTCCCCAGCCAGCGATAATAACATCGAAGTTACCATTTTGTTGATCCTGAAGACGTTGCTTAAATGGTACCTGTTTCAAGGTAACTGTTAAACCTGGAAGATTTTTTTGCCATGAATTTTGTAGGAAAGTAGCTGTTGCTGTTGCAACTGCTGAATCATTAGCATATTCAATTTCAACTGAAGCCTTTGTCTCTCCCAATTCTGACAAGGCCTGTTTAAATGCTGATTGAGCAGCTTTTGCATCAAACTTATAACCTTGTTTAGCAAATGTTGCAAAGTCTTCTCCATTTGGGGCTTTGGCAAGACCTGCTGGTGAAATTGATGTTGCAGGTTTTGAACCTGGTGTTGCTGCGTTAATGATACCCTGACGATCAGTCGCAAGATTTAAAGCTTCACGAAACTTTTGATTAGTGAGGTTTTTATCTTTACCATTTTGTTGATATTCAAGATAATCTGTTCTGGCCTGTACAAATGTGGTAAAGGCTTTGTTTGATTTATTCGCCTTAACAAGTGTTGGTGTGTTAAGGAAAGTCAAATCAAGTTTACCGGATTTAAATAGAGACGCTCCAGTCGATCCATTGCTGACAACTTGAAAATTGACTCCAGGTGATTTAACATTTTTTGCATCGTAATATTTTTTATTTTTAACAACGCTGAAGCTCTTTTCAGAACCTGTCCATTGCTTTTTTGAGCTAAACATAAAGGGTCCATCATAAACCATCTTTGCAGCTGAAGTTCCATATTCGCTACCATACTTCTCAACTACTGATTTATTTTCTGGAAGAAAAATAGCTTGAGCAAGCAAGAACTTAAAGTATGGCGTTGGTTGCTCAAGGGTGATTGTTAGTTGAGTGTTTGAGTCCGCTTTAACTCCAAGTTGTGAAAGATCAGTGATTTTACCAGAGTTAATATCATTAGCATTCTTCAAACATCCCATAAGATAAGCATACTCAGATGCTGTCTTTGGATCAACCCCACGTTGCCATGAATAAACAAAGTCTTTAGCAGTTAAAGGATCTCCATTCGACCATTTTAGACCATCTCGGAGCTTTATAGTATAAGTCAAGCCATCTGATGAGACTTTAATTGATTTTGCCAAAGCGAGAGCGGCTTTACCAGATTTATCAACACGCACCAAACCTTCTTGAGTATTGCCAATAACCGTGTTTGAATATTGATCAGTTACCACCGATTGGTCTAGAGTTGTGATATCTGCAGGGATCTCAATAGTTGGCGTTTTTGTGGCAGCATCTGCATGAGCCGAAAAACCTAGAATTGCTAAGGCAGCCACAGAAGTTGTCCCAGCAACCAATGTGATTTTTTTCCATTTTTTCATTTTTTCCTCCAAGTGTAACAATTTTGAAATATTCAGACTATTTGAATATGTTTTAAATATTACATCATTTTTAAAATGTTGTCAAGAGATAAATGGAAAAAACCTCAAAAAGAGGCTTCATATTATAAAATTATATTTATTTTCTCAACTTATCCATGCAAATTATTCAACTCATTAAAACAATAGACTTATAAATAATAAAATTACTTGAGTAAGTTGAAAAACCATAAGTATTTTAACCGAGGAAATAAATGTTTTCTTTTTTACTTGTTCATTCAGGTATGGTTTGGAAAATTTCAAAATCAAAGGAATAATAAACAAAATAATAAGCATAACAACCGGTAAAAGTTTTAATAAAACGGCAGCCACAACCGCTATAAAACTAATGAAAATAGAAGTTATCCACCATTTTAACGCCGCTTTCTTTCCTATATAATGCACTATTGTAAAACGATAATTTTTCTCATCTTCATCAAGATCACAAGTATTATTTGCTAACATAAGATTTGCAATAAGTAGGCTATTTGGCAAAGCAATTAAAAAGGCATCCATAATCGTGATTGAATTCCAAACAAAACTTGCATGAGCATTTATATAGACACAAATTAAAAAGATTAAAAACCCCATTGTAATTCCTGATAAAAACTCTCCTACTGGAAGACTCGAAAGTGGTCTGGGTCCTGCTGCATAGAAGACACCAACAAAGTAACAGATTAGCCCCAACCAGAAGACAGTCCAGCCAGTCATCATTGCAACTATCAGTCCAAGCAATAAACTCGTGAAAAAGAAGAATGCCAAAAGCGTTTTAATCAACCACATTGCAATATTCTCGCGACCAATGATGTTAGTATTTTTCTGATAGTCTGCTGTGTCAACCGCCTTATGGTAGTCATTGTAATTATCCCAGATATCAACAAAACAATTAAAAAAGAACATGGCAACAAAATATATTATCAAAGGAATAGGATTGGCCGAGTGATAGTGATACAAAGAATAACCAAGCCCTAGTAGGAAAGGAAAAACAGAGGCTGTTTTTGCCTTTAGTTCAATAAGTTCTGCAAAAATTTTAAAATTCATGATTCTCCTAAAAGTACATTTTCTATTTTATCATATCAACTTTTTTTTGCATGTTAACCCGTTTAATTTTGTCTCAGCGTCTTAAATTATATAAAATCCTAGTCATCTTATTCCATATCAAAAAAACAAAGCTTTAAGCCCTAAGTGAGCCTTTCAATGTGCTAAAATAAAGCTTATAGTTAGGAGACACATGATCCAATTTTGGAAAGAATTTCGCGAAATTGAATCTCTCTTGGAACAAGTCCAGAGCGAGATGAAGTCGCGTCTATATATTAATAATAACGAAATCTCAGCAGCACTCCAAGATTTTTCAACTCAAGGGGGAAAAATGGTACGTCCTGCGCTCTTCTTCTTGTTTGCTGGAATGGGCGAAACTGTTACTCTTCAGGATAAGGTTAAGATAGCAAGCTCCATAGAGCTCCTTCACTTAGCCACACTTATCCATGATGATATTATAGATGACAGTCCAACTAGAAGAAATCTACCTACATTACAAAAACAATTAGGAAAAGATACAGCAGTCTATGCAGGTGATTTTGTCTATACCGTTTATTTTGAGTTACTTACCGAAACAATGAATGGGAGTGCACTTTTATCCCAAAATGCTAAATCTATGAAAAAAGTCCTTATGGGTGAACTTATTCAGAAAGATTTGGCATATAATACAGATGTTAAAATTTATGACTACCTGAGAGCAATTTCTGGAAAAACCGCAGAGTTATTGTGCATGAGCTGTTATCAAGGAGCCTACTTCGGTGGTCTTAATAGATCAAGTCAAAAGCTTGCCAGACGTATCGGGCGAAATGTTGGACTCGCGTTTCAGATTTATGATGATATTTTAAATTTTTCAGTGGATTTAAAGAATGAAAAGCCCATTCTATCCGATGTTCAACAGGGTATCTTTACTTTGCCATTGATATTGGCACGAGATCATTCACCCGAAAAGATTATTCCCTATTTGCAACGAGCAAGTTTTTTAAAACTCACGGACCTTTATCATTTGGCTGAGTTAGTCAAGAAAACTGGTGCATTGGAGAATGCATTAAAATTAGCAGAGCGGTTGACAAGTAAAGCTTTAAAAGATATTTCACACCTTCCTAATGGTACAAACAAGAATATTTTGATTGAAGCAACCCAAAAATTATTAAAACGTGATTACTAATCAATATCTACCTAAATAGAATAAAACATCAATTAAGAACTAAGTATGAACTTCTAATTGGTGTTTTATTTTATTCAAATTTTACACAATAGTTTTGGTCTCAAGTTTAGGCTATATTTATAATTATCTAAATATTTTGATGGTGCACCAAAGAAGGCCTTGCATAAAGTGAGTAAGCCAGCTTGATTCACTCGCAGAGCATTGGAATATTATGACAGAATAGGAAATTTATTCCAATACACATTGCAATGTGGAATATTTTGTGTATAGCATCGACAGATTATTTGATTTATAACAATTTTTTATTTATAAAGATGTCAGCCTATCATTAACCGAAATCAAAGATGCCCTGTCAAAAGAAATTAATGAGAAACAAATTTATTAAATAAAAATGCACCAATGTTTGAACTAACGATTAAGTTTCTTCTATAGAAAGGATAGCACAATGTCCAACAATTATGCGAACGGCTCCTTGAACAATCTTATTTCCAATAGTGTGACGAAATTTTGTCACTTGTAGATCTCTCGTAAAAACTGTTATTTTTTTAATGAACGCTTCATAACTATATAAACTAGTGACTGGATTTGAATTACCACGAATTTCACTTCTAAGAATACAAAACTATGAAGAAACTAAAACAAGAACAATCCAAACCTCAGAAATGGTTAACATGCGTCAATAATTCAAACATTATAAGATCAGCACTGTCAATTTGACAAATGCTATGGGAAATTCTACTTACGTTGTCAGAAAGAAGAACGTGCATTGGGTTGATTCAGTTTATTTTAGATAATTTTTAGTATTCAGCAAAGAAAAACTATTTTAGAACTTCTGGAAAATGTTCAGCTCACATCCATTAATTCAGATACTATTTAAGAATTTACATCCTAACAAAGAGGATGCTTTCCGATTTTGCTCAGCCCGCTTTCAATGCGGGAGGAAAAAGAATCATCAGTACACGATTTGGTACATTTGCCCAAAAGAAAGCAAAAACAACAGCTTTGCTGTTGTTAAAATTTAGATTTTGATGAATTTCATTTAAGAAAACAATTCAAGCATCGGGCATCACTTCACATATTTTATGATAACAAGATTTAACTTACAATTGCCCCATTTAGTTTTTCGACTATTTATCTATTTATTTTTATTTTAGTTGGAACTACAGCGGTCAATGCCATTGTTTTTCGATTTAAATAAAATGCAATTCCGTTAATTATAATTATATTTTTTTTAATCTTTATCATATTTCTCCTTTCAAGAGTATAAAAAAGAACCTTAAAAGGTTCTTTTTTCATTAAGCCTTCACAATATTAGAAGCTTGTGGACCTCTTTGTCCTTGAGTAACTTCAAACGTTACTTTTTGTCCTTCATCAAGGCTCTTAAAGCCATCGCTTTGAATTTCTGAGAAATGAGCAAATACATCCTTGCCATCTTCTGTTGTGATAAAGCCGAAGCCTTTATCTGCGTTAAACCATTTTACTGTTCCGTTAGTCATATTATATAACCATCCTTTTACAAAATTTTTGTAAACTCTATTTTGTGAAAAGTGAATATAAAAGACAGTTAACCCGTGACAAAATCTACCTTTTTATAATAGCATTAAAATTCATAAATGTCAAAACATTTTGATTGAAATTTTGATTTTTCAACGAAATACATCCATTTGGATAAAATTTAAAACAAATAAACTAAATTAAGGGAGTTTTCCTTCCTTTAAAACAACAATTATTTTTAATAGTTTAACAATTTGGAATAAAGCTTCAGGATTTCATATTCCAATTCAATTCAATCCGTCAAGGTGAAACAAAATTTGCACTTTGTCATTTTTGAAATAAAAACAGACTATAAATTTTTATGCCAAGTTTTTTTAGACTATAAACTAGTATTTTTTATAGATTTTTTTGTCAATAAGAAATAAAAAACCGCTTATCCAAGCGATTCTTTATCATATAAGATTTACTAAACCTTACTTTTGGAGCCGCGGGGATTTGAACCCCGGTCCAAACATCTTGCTACATCAACGCCTACAACCATAGGACTTCTGTCATTTTTGACAAAGCGCTCACATCAGTCTCAAGAAGAGGCACTTTGCGAGTCTCTAAATTTTCGTCCAAACCTCCGAGACAAGGGCTCAGCTTATCCGACTATATTAGGGCTTTCAGCAGACCATCGGGAAATCTATGAAAGTCACGCAAGCTGTGGTTTAGGCAGCGAATGCGTATGATTGTGTATTATTTTTTGCAGTTATATTTCTGCGACAGATTTAGCTGGTGTCAGCAGCAGTTGCAGTTCATGCGCGACAATGCCTGTCGAATCCATAACGACCCCATTACGAGATAACTCTTATTATATCAGAAAATTTGAAAGAGTCTAATAGATTGACCATAAAGTTAAAAACTATCCTACTGATACTGCAGCCAGACGTCTGATTCCATTTTCTGCTGTTATCTTTCCATTAAATTTATCTAGTAATTCTTTGAAAAAAATAGGAACAGTTGCCTCATTTATAAATACCTTCACCTTGATGTTTTCAAAAAAAGTTTGCTCATAAATGGGCACAGTTAGCCAGCTAGTTAGGCTGTCAAAAAGAGAGTAGTCTAATGTCAAAATAATTTCTAACTCATCAACAATTTTGACTAATCCAACCGAGTCTAGAGCTTGTGAAACTGATCCAGCATAAGCACGTATCAAACCTCCAGCACCCAACTTAATTCCACCAAAATAGCGTGTAACAACAACACAGATGTCAGTAATCTCTCTCTTTTTTAGAACTTCAAGTATTGGAACACCTGCTGTACCCGAAGGCTCTCCATCATCACTAGCTCTTTGAACTTCTTGATGCTCACCTAGAATAAAGGCTGAACAGTTGTGATTTGCTTTGTAGTGTTCCTTTTTGACCGATCTTAGGAAATCAACTGCCTCTTCTTCATTTTGGACCCTTTTCATTTGGCAGATAAATCGTGAATTTTTTATATCGATAGAATGAGAAAAATCCTGAGAAATAGTAATTGTCATATTAGTCAATTCTATCAAATATTGACCTAATTTTAAAGGCATTACCTATAACATATTGAAAACATCATCAAGATCATTCAATTTATTTTTGTGTTTCGGAAAAATAAATTTTTCCTTCTATGAAAAGATTATTGCACATACTTGATATTGTCAAATACCTTTTTATCAATTTTTAAAGCAAAATGAAAACCAATCTCTAAAAAAGAACATTCTAAATTTCACCATACTTCTATAATTCCTAATCTCATAGGTTATAAATATAAAGTTTGACATATTATTTGAGACAGATAGATCAAATGATAATAATCAATATAGCTATTTTAAACAATGTTCTATTTAGAAAACAATTTATCAAGCTACAAATTCACATAAGGCAGTAACATTATTTAAAAGATTAGTTTTAAAACTGGTGTAGATTAACTATTTCTTTATCCAATTTTACCTAACAAAGTTTTCCCAATATTTTAATTTCAATAATTATCATTTTTTAAATTTTTAGTTTGTAACAATTAAAAAATAGTTTGTTGTTAAATGCTCTCGACACCTTTCGACACAAGTAGAAAAGTATCAAATTGAGGTGGAGGTTATAAAGCTAGCAGGGAATTAATAGTTTCAAAGCTTTTTATTTTTTTGTAATTCAAACATAGTACAAAAAAGCCACCCAAAGGCGACTTCTTATTTGAGACCATATTTTTTGTTGAAACGATCCACACGACCGTCGGCCGCAGTGAATTTTTGACGGCCAGTATAAAATGGGTGACTGTCAGAGGAAATTTCCACGCGGATTAGCGGATATTCATTGCCATCTTCCCATTTAATGGTTTCTTTTGAAGATTTAGTTGAACCGCTCAAGAATTGATAGCCAGTTGTTGTATCAAGGAATACAACTGGTCCATAATTAGGATGGATATTCTTTTTCATGTTTTCCTTTCTGCCTTAGCTCTTATTTTTGCAAATCTTGCGAGCTAAAGTTTATTTGTGCTATAAACACATGCTTGCATATTGTATCAAAATCTATTATCTTTTTCAAGAAGCAGAACTAAATTTTTCAGAAATTCTGAACCCCATTAGGCAATAACTTCTCCGGTATAAAGCTCATAATTTCCATCCAAATATTTCTTTCTAAAGTTTATTTTAGCTTCAGCAATTCCGATTCCCTCTATACTTAAAAAGCAATTTCGCTTTTTCTCAATGACCCAAAGACAAACTTCTTCCTCTTTTCGATCATTAACATAACAATACACATGCAGACTACGATAAAGTTGAGAAGCTCCCTCATTTGCATCTACAAAGTTTGCCTTCTTTTCCCAATCAAACGTAACTTGATCAATCCGATTTCTTCCAGTTGGGAGTGATTTAAGGTAATCCACAATTAAATCTGAATGTACTTTTAAAAATTTAACTGCTTCATTCCAAGAAAATTTTTCATCCATCATACCTAAACTCCTTCAAATGTTGTTTCACCATACATTTACAAACAAAATATTAATAAATTTTTCATAGATATTTTAATATGAAAGAAGTTAACAGTCAAGATGTTAAATGTTCTAAAATAGACATTCTGTCTTATTTATCTCAGCTTTTCTACTTTTCCCTAATTTATTCTTATATTATATTCCTTTTATTATTTTAAAAGTTAAATTACCTATATTACACACGTTTATTTAATCTTTTCGACTCATGTTTGCCACATCGGATTGAAATTCAGCAATAAATTTATCAACTGACATAACCCTTGTTTCATTTGATCCATAGCGGCGGATGTTCAGTGTACCTTCTTCCAATTCCTTGTCACCAATAACAATTTGATATGGGATCTTACGTGTTTGTGACTGACGAATCTTGAACCCCATCTTTTCATTAGCGTCATCACAAACCACACGATACCCAAGATTCGTCATTTGACGTTGCAACTTCCAAGCTGCCTCTCCGTGAGCATACTCATTGACAGGGATAATCGTTGCTTGCGTTGGGGCAAGCCACGTTGGGAAAGCCCCCTTATATTGTTCAATCAAGTAAGCTACGAAACGCTCAAGGGTTGAAATCACCCCGCGGTGAATCATAACTGGACGATGTTTTTCTCCATCAGCACCCACATAAGTAATATCAAAATTCTCAGGATTTAAGAAATCAAGTTGAATCGTTGAAAGTGTTTCATCATTGCCTAACGCAGTCTGTACCTGAATATCAAGTTTTGGTCCATAGAACGCAGCTTCTCCTTCAGCCTCATAATAGGTTAACCCCATGTCATCCATTGTTGCTTTAAGCATCGCTTGAGACTTAATCCACATCTCTTCATCTGGGAAATACTTCTCTGTATCTTTAGGGTCACGATATGACAAGCGGAAGCTGTAATCATTGATTCCAAAATCACGGTACATATCCATAATAAGCTGAAGAATTTTACCAAATTCTTCTTGAACTTGTTCTAGCATTACAAATGTATGTCCATCGTTCAAAGTCATTTCACGGACGCGTTGAAGACCTGACAAAGCCCCAGATTTTTCATAACGGTGCATCATACCAAACTCTGCAATACGAATTGGAAGTTCACGATATGAGTGAACATCGTGTTGATAGATAGCAATATGTGATGGGCAGTTCATTGGCCGGAGCTCTAATTGTTCAGTTTCATCCATCACCATTGGTGGGAACATGTCTTCATGATAATGTTGCCAATGGCCTGATGTTTTATAAATATCAAGATTCATCATGATAGGAGTCACTACATGTAAATACCCATTAGCAACTTCTTGATCTTCAACATATCGTTGGATAATACGACGGATAGTTGCACCATCTGGTAGCCAGTAAGCTAATCCTCCCCCAAGTTTTGCATCATTAAAGAAGAGATTCAACTCTCGACCAAGTTTACGATGATCTCGTTCCTTAGCTTCTTCACGTTTTATAAGATTATTTTCAAGTTCTTCCTTACTAAACCATGCAGTACCATAAACACGCTGCATCATAGCATTATCAGAATTTCCACGCCAGTATGCGCCAGCAACGTTCAAAAGTTTGAAAATTTTGATAACACCTGTTGAAGGGACGTGTGGACCGCGGCAGAGGTCGGTGTATTCCCCCTGACTGTATATGGTCAACCCATCTTCATCATCATTGTGTTCTTCAATCAATTCAAGTTTATATGGATCATTTGCAAAGATCTCTCTGGCTTCAGCTTTTGAAACTTCTCGACGGATTGATGGAAAATTTTCTTTCACAATCTTCTTCATTTCTGCTTCAATAACTGCTAAATCTTCGTTTGTAATTTGACCACCATCATTAGCATTGTCGGTATCATAGTAAAAACCATCTTTGATAGCTGGACCAACACCCAGATGAATATTGGGAAAATGGCGACGAGCAGCTTGAGCAAACAAGTGAGCTGCCGAGTGACGAAGAAGACTAAGTGCTTCATCTGATTCCGGAGTGATAATTTCAAATTCACCGTCATTTGTAATTTCACGACGTGCATCAATCAATTTCCCATTAAGTTTTCCTGCTAAAGTCTTTTTGGCAAGACTTGATGAGATTGACTTTGCAATGTCAAAAGTTGTGCTACCTGACTCAAATTCTTTAATAATACCATCTGGAAATGTAATTTTAATCATTTTAAACCTTCTTTTTTAATATTCCTACTTAGGATCTATTTTGTGAGATTACTCAATAAAAAAAACAACCCCACCCCTCATTTTAAAGGGCGCAGATTGCGCGTTACCACCTTATTTTATCTCAATATTGACATCTAAAAACTTTACAAATAGTTTTTGCCTCAATCGAAAACTCATCATCAACGTAACGGGTTGGATCCGCTTCTGCTTTCACAGAAGTTAGCCAAAGGAGTAAAAGCTTAAAAATGTGGGCTCACACTATCCCCACTCGCTTTATCAAAGCTAAGCTTTCATGTCTTCAAAAATTAGTTTATAACTTTTTCAAGAACATGTCAAGATTTATTAGTTAAAAGTTTGCAGGACCAAAATAATATTTAAAATACTAACGAAAATACCAGTTGCCAACAAAATAATTTTTGTATACCAAACATTTTTGTATTTTCCCATAACTTTTTCAGAGCTAGTTAGAAAAATTTGTACGAAAATAGTAATAGGCAACTGAATACTCAAAAAGACTTGTGACCAAATCAAAATATCAAAAGGGTTAACAACAAAAGTCAACCCAATAATTATAAGAACGGCTGCACCAATTGTAATCCAAACTCCAAGGCGACTGTGTGGATCATTGGCATCATAGGGCTCTGAAAATATACCAGCAAAGATCGACCCACCTGCCATACCCGCAGTTATGGAACTGGCAACCCCAGCAAAAAGAAATGCAATAGCAAAAATAACTGCTGATGTTGGTCCAAGTAAAGGTTCTAAGAGCTTTTGAGCCATAGTAATGTCTGTTACCAAGTGCGGAAAAAGCACTGCAGCAGCAACAAGGATAATTGCTGAATTAATGACCCACCCCAAAAACATTGAGAAAATCGTGTCCATAAACTCAAAACGAAGTTGTTTCTTGATAACAACTTCGTCCTCCAGATTAAATTGGCGAGACTGAATTACTTCAGAATGTAGAAAAAGATTATGAGGCATGACAACCGCGCCTAAAGCTGACATTATGATGGGCAGACTTGCTAAAGTAATTTTAGGAAGAACCCATGCTTGTGCTGCCGCTCCCCAGTTAATTTTAGGAACAAGTAATAGCTCAAAAAGCAACGAAATACCAATTAAACTTACAAAACCAATTATGACTTTTTCAATTTTCTTATAACCATTTTTAAAAAGGAAAAAGATGACTAATCCTCCAGTGAAAACTGCACCTACCTGCAGAGGAAGGTGAAAAAGCATCTGAAGACCCAGAGCACCTCCTAGGACCTCAGCAACCGCGGTTGATATAGAAGCCATTATAGCAGTTATTAAGGTAAATCTTGATAAAAACTTAGGTAAATATATAGTCGTATTTTCTGACATACATTTACCTGTAACAATACCCAGATGGGCAACATTGTGCTGCAAGATTGCCAACATAATAGTTGAAAGACTTATTACCCAAAGAAGTTTATAACCAAATTGTGAGCCCGCCGCAATGTTCGCTGCCCAGTTTCCTGGATCAATAAACCCTACAGCAACAATAAGCCCTGGACCGATATATCGCAGAAAGTCTGGTACTGGAATTTTTTTGTCTTTCAATAATTGTTTCATAGTTTCATTTTAGGGTCTTAGCTACCTCATGTCAAGATTTAAGAATGCCCATACCTTTTTAAGGCAATTGTATCAAGAAAGGTCAAATTTGCCAAAATAATTCAAACCATTTAAAAAGTAGGACTCAATCCCACTTTTTAAATCATTCAATATTCTTTAAAAATTTTTTAAACGTTCAAAACTTTATCCAAAAATTCTTTTGTCCGATCTTGTTGAGGATGATCAAAAAGCTGCTCCGGAGTTCCATCTTCAAGAATGACCCCACCTTCTGTGAATAGGACACGATTAGCTACCTTACGTGCGAAGCCCATTTCGTGTGTCACAATTATCATCGTTGTCCCATCAGCAGCAATACGACGCATCAAATCAAGCACTTCTCCAACCATCTCTGGATCTAGAGCTGATGTTGGCTCATCAAAAAGCATGACATCAGGATCCATTTCAAGGGCTCTAATAATAGCTACACGTTGCTTCTGCCCACCGGAAAGTGTCTCTGGCATGGCATCTCTAAATTCGGACATACCAATTACATCTAGGAGATCAGTCGCCTTTTCTTCTGCTTCTTTACGATTTAATTTTTTTAGACTGATGGGCGCATAAACAATATTTTCTAAAACAGTCATATTAGGAAACAGGTTGAAATGCTGGAAAACCATACCAATATTTTCACGAACTCTATTGATATCAGTATTCTTATCTGTCAATCTGAAACCATCAACAATAATTTCTCCCGAAGTTGCTTCTTCAAGTCCATTTAGAGTTCGTAAGAGAGTTGATTTACCTGACCCTGATGGGCCAATCACACAGACAACATCACCTTTTTCAAACTTCAGAGAGATTCCTTTTAGAACTTCATTTTTTCCATAATATTTGTGTAAATCACGAACTTCTATTTGTGTACTCATTATTTAATTCTCCTCTCAATTTGACGTGCAATTATTGTCAAGGCTTCGATGAGAATTAAATACATCAACCCAACGATTGCATAGACGTAGAATTGTTGAAAATTACGGGCCATAATAATTTGACCTGTAAGTAGAAGTTCAGTCAAGCCAATGACAGAAACCAAAGTTGTGTCTTTCAATGAGATGATAAACTGATTGATCAAACTTGGGCTTGTGATTTTCAAGGCCTGTGGAAGAATTACTTTTCTCATTGTACGAACATAAGACACACCCAAAGAGCGACTTGCTTCCATCTGGCCAGCTGGAACAGCTTGCACACCGCCACGTATAATTTCTGCAATATAAGCTCCAGCGTTTAATGTTAAAGCAATAATTCCAGCTACAAATTCATTCATTGGGCTCTGATGACCAGTAATCATTTGAATAAGATTTGGTACACCGTAAAAGAGGAAGACAGTAAACACAAGCAACGGAATTCCGCGAATGAAATCAATATAGATTCGTGCAACAATTCGGAGAGCCCTGATTGGGCTCACAATAAAGAGACCAAATATTGTTCCCAAAATCATCGCAAGAATAAAGGAAATCAAAGCTAAGGCAATTGTCACACCAATACCTTGGAGGAGTTGTTTGTAGTTATTTTTAATAATTCCAAAGAAAGTCGACTCATCAACTGCATTTACCTTATTTGTAGTTCCTTGCTTACTTTCCATATATTTATTAATAATTTTATCATACTCACCCGAGCTCTTCAGATAAGCATACCCATCATTAAACATCTGAGTAAGCTCTGGATTTGATCCTTTCTTAACAGCAAAGCCATATTGCCCATCCGCTACAGCCGGTAAGGGTGTCACAAATTTTTGACCTTGGGCAATGGCATATTTCAAGACTGGTTCATCGTCCATAATAGCCTGGACAGCTCCATCACGTAATGAAGCGTAAAGAGTTGTTGCGTCCGTAAATGCTTTAACCGTAAATCCATATTTAGCTGCGTTAGCATTAAGATAGTCAAATGAAGCCGTCCCTGTCTTAGCGCCTACAGTTGCTCCTTTAAGATCGGACCAAGCCTTGATCTTATCCTTATCCGTCGCTGCAACAGCCACGGTCAAGTTTGAATTGTAATAAGGCGTTGAAAAATCAAAGACTTGTTTACGAGCATCTGTTATAGTCATACCAGCCATCATCCCATCGGCTTGACCAGATTGTGTGGCATTCAAAGCCGCACTAAAGCCTACGAAGTTCCATTTGATTTTGAAACCTTCGTGTTTGGCAATAGCATTAAGCAAATCAACATCTACGCCAGTGTATTGTTTATTAGTAGCTTGAAATTCAAAAGGTGCAAAAGCATTATCAGAAGCGATGGTATATACTGACTTTTTGGGCTTAGCCTTGCTTGGTGTAGCACCATATTTTGCAAGAATCTTATCATATTCGCCATCAGCTTGAAGCTTGGCAAGAGCAGAGTTGAAACCCTTAATCAAGTCTGCATTTTCCCCCTTCATAACGGCAAAGCCATAATAGCCAATAACAACCGGGTTCATATTAACAGCAATATCTTCCCCTTGGTTCGCTGCATAAGACAAGACTGGGTATTCATCCATCGCAGCCGCAATGTTGCCAGTTTTTAAAGCCGCTAACATTGCAACACCATCCGCATATGTTTTGATGTTATAACCATATTTTACTTGATTATCTTGTAGCCATTGTTGAGAAATCGTACCGTTTTTTGCCCCAACTGTCTTACCTGCCAACTGGCTTGGATCTGAAATTTTATTTAACTTAGTTGTTGCAATGACAATTGATGATGGGTAATATGGCGTGCCAAAGTCGAAGACCTTACGACGAGCATCCGTTATAGACATTCCAGCAATAACTGCATCAACTTTACCAGACTGAAGGTTATTAACAGCAGCATCAAAACCTGGATAACTCATCTCAAGCTTCCACCCGTTTATAGCTGCAACGCGATGCATAATATCTACATCAACCCCTGCCCATTTTTGATTGCTATCCTGATATTCAAATGGTGCATAGGCAATGTCCGAAGCAACTTTGACAGTCACCTGAGCATTGGCTGTTTGAGAAAAAATTCCCCCAAACAAAAATATTGAAAAAAATGTTAATAGCGAAAGAATAAACTTTTTCATCGCGCCTCCCTTTAGTTTTTTAGTATAACACAAAATATTATCATATTCAAAATTATCTGAATATTTATGTCAGATAATCTAACTCTATTTTGTTTCAAAAAAACCTTTCAGTTTAGAGATAAACATGCTAAAAAAGCATAAAAAAGCCATTTTTATAGTAAGGTATAAAGGAAATTATCTTACTTATTTTGTCCAAATAATCTTTCCATTATTGCTCGTCCCGTTGGCGTTTGAGCCAGTCCTCCTTCTGCCGTCTCACGATGAGCTGCTGGTAGGCTTTTCCCAACTTGATACATTACCGCCACTACTTCGTCAGCACTAAAAATAGATTCTATTCCAGCTAAAGCCATATCAGCTGATACCATGGCCTGAGAAGCACCTAGAGCATTTCGATTCACGCATGGAACTTCAACTAATCCTGCAACTGGGTCACAAATTAAGCCAAGAAAATTTTGAAGTGTTAATGAAATTGCATGAGCTGCTTGCTGGGCAGAACCTCCAGCCACTACTGTAAGTGCTGCCGCAGCCATAGCTGAAGCAGAGCCTACTTCAGCCTGACACCCACCTTCTGCACCAGAAATCGTCGAATTATTTGCAATGGCCATTCCAAAGGCTGCAGCGGTAAATAAGAATTCAAGTTGTTGTTCATGACTTAAGTTTAATTTTTCAGTTGCCTCAAAGAGTACTCCTGGTAAAGTTCCAGCTGATCCAGCCGTTGGTGTAGCACAAATCAGGCCCATTTGAGCATTCACTTCATTAACAGCAATGGCATTTCTAACTGCAGAAAGTGTTGCATGACCTGAAATAGATTTACCAGAAGCTAGATATACATCCAGCTTCTTTGCATCGCCACCTGTCAAACCTGAGAGTGACTTACGCCCTTCTCTTCCCTTGATAATTGAATTTGACATGGTCATGAGATTAATATCCATCATAGAAACGATTTCAGCTCGAGTACGACCTGTGGTTTCAACTTCATTAAGAATGGCTACTTCACATACTGAACCAAAGGTTTCAGCTTGCTCTACTAACTCTTTAATATTTATAAACATTTCTTTACCTATTCAATAATCAATCTTTGTCTATATGAAGAAATTGGCATCAATGAGTTCTGGGATTTCTTTCATCGCTTCAGCCGCTTCATTCACTTGTTTGGTTGTATCAACTTCAATAATCATAATTGCTTTGTCTCCCTTAGCAGCACGAGTTACGGTCATTTGAGCGACATTGATATCATGATCCATCAAAATTCCAGTGACTTTGGCAATAACACCAGGAACGTCTTGTTGAACGATAACAAAAGTTGGCATTCCCATAGAGATTGAAACCTCAAAACCATTTAGCTCAGTCACCTTTATCAAACCACCACCAAGAGAAATACCCGTGATTGTCATCTTCTTGTCACCCTTTCTACAGATAAGACGAGCAGTATTGGGGTGGCTTGCCTGCACATCTAAATGTGGCACATAACTGACTTCCATGCCTTGATCATAAGCAAGTTGAGGAGCCAGTGGAAGGCGCTCATCATCAGGGTCCATCCCCAAGACTCCTGCTACCAAAGCTATATCTGTACCATGACCACGATATGTTTTAGCAAAACTTTCATAAAGATGAATTTCTAAATGGTCAGGTAATTCACCAAAGATTGAACGGACAATCTTTCCAATTCGAGCTGCACCTGCAGTATGTGAGCTAGAAGGTCCCACCATAACAGGGCCAATAATATCAAATACAGATTTATATCTTAAGTTATCCATTACATTAGTACCTTCCAAAATTTAAAAACATATAATTATAGCAATTTTTATAAGTTTATGAAACACAAAAAGACAAGGCTAAACTTGTCTTTTGGATCAGTAACAATATCTTATTTAACTAAACGATAGATTGCGTCAGCATAAATTATCGCAGCCTTGATGATATCTTCAACAAACATGTATTCATCAGGTTGATGCATTGTACTTTCACGCCCTTGGAAAAGAGCACCAAAGGCAACTCCATGTTCAAGCAACCGACCGTATGTTCCACCACCAATTGACTCTTCAAATCCTTTAAGACCGGTGTGCTTTTCATAAACGTCAAGCAGAGTCTTAACAAGTGGATCCTCGCCTGAAAGATAATGAGGCTCACGGTTTCCACCAGGTTCTACTTCTACCTTGACATCAAATGGATTCAATACTTTCGACATTTGTTTTTCAATTGTTTCAACATCTGTTCCTGCCGGGAATCGGACGTTTAAGGTTACTTTCTTTTCTCCTTCTGCTGAGTAATTGAAAAGATTAGCTGGTGTTGTCACATTACCCATTACTGGGTGCTCAAAAGCAACGCCAAGCTTTTCACCATGGTGAACAAGGTGATAGTATTCAGAAACAACTTTTAAGAAATTTGCTGCTGAAGCATCAAAATTATAGTTATTCAAAAAACTAGCAAGGAAAGTTCCAGAGTTCTTACCCAATGTAGGATCCATTGCGTGAACGCCTACCCCTACAAGGTGTAGCTTAGCCTTATCACCGTCAAATGTAACTTGACCTGTTAAACCATTTTTAGACAAGAACAAAGTGAAATCAGCTTCGATCGAAGCAGGAGCACCTGTCAAGATTGCATCGGCTGTTGGTGGAACCATGTTTAACGCCAAGCCTGACTTGAAGCTTTCAAGCTTCAAATCGCCAACTCCTTTAAGTGTTGGGAAAAGAGTATGTACTCCTATAATTGCCTTTTCTCCATTTATAATCGGAAACTCAGCATCTGGAGAGAAGCCAATTTTTGGCATTTCTTCAAGCTCAAGGTAATGATTCATACATGACCAGCCAGATTCTTCATCAGTACCTACTATAAAACGGATCTTTTTACTAATAGGCAGGCCCAATTCTTTGATAATCTTTACAGCATAATATGCGGCCATTGAAGGTCCTTTATCATCTGAAGCACCACGCGCATATAGTTTTCCATCTTTGATGACCGGGATAAATGGATCTGTGTGCCATTTATCATCTACAGGGACTACATCCATATGTCCAAGTAAACCAAAAGCTTCAGCATCTGCGTCACCGTACTCCAAATAACCCACTAGATTATCCAAATTTTTTGTACGGAAACCATCACGTTCAGCTAATGACAAGAACTTAAGCATAGCTTTAGCAGCACCAGGTCCTACTGGAAATTCTTCTGTAGCATGTGCCATATCTTTAACCGAGTTGATGCTCAAAACTTCAAAAAGGTCCTTGAACAAATCATCTTTCCGGGCTTCAACTTCTTTTGCCCAATCAATTTCTACCATGAGTGAAATTACCTCCATTTATTTTGAAATTCTTTGCTAAATGTCTCATCGAATCTCAATTCTTTTCTATTATAGCTTATATCTTTTCATAAACCAAAGATAAACTGAAAAATCTGTCCCAAACAATGTTTAATAAAAAAGGTTCACTTGAGAAAAGCAAACCTTTCATTAAAAGCAATTTTACCTGAACCATTAATCTATGACTCAAGTTAGAGACGATTCTTATTTAATAACTTCCGTGAGGATTTCATCACCAAGGAAAGCCTTGTCTCTAGCAGAATCTTCAATTGAGCCGAAGACCAATTGACCACGGAGCTTATAGCCGTCAGGAATATTAAATTCTTTAGCCACGAGTTCATCAATAACTGGATTATAGTGTTGGAGATTTCCACCAAGACCAAGTTCAGTAAGAGCTGACCATGTATTTGCTGATGCAATACCAGTTGATTGCTCTGACCAGCCATCAAAATTATCAGCAAAGAGTGGAAAATCAGCCTTAAGCTTATTTGTTACACTTTCATCTTCATAAAATAGAACCGTTCCATAGGCTGCTTTGAAACCAGCAAGTTTTGTCATTGTTGCTGCAATAGCTGCATCATCAGCCCCTTGTTCTTTCATAGTTGAAGTCAAAGCAGTGGGTACAAGTTCACCCCAGAATTTGTCTTGAGCAGCTCCAAGTAAAATTTTAGCACGATGAGTTTGTGCATTAAAGGCTGTGGGACTATGTTTAACTGCCTCCTTAATGGTTTTTATAACTTCTTCTTCATTGCTAATATTACGTCCTAATGCATAAATGCTACGACGTTTTTTAAGAATATCGATAAATGACATTTCTGATAACTCAACTTTCTTTTCTTTTTTTAAACACTCGCAATTATAACAAAAAGGCTTTTTACAATCAAATAACCTATTCATATTTAAAAAAGGCTCTGTTAGCCGTAAGTGTTGATTTTCGTAATAAACCGCTTCGGTAGTATAATTAAGGTATAGAAACCTTGATGAAAGCGAGTGATACCAATGCGTGTAGCTGATATTATCCAAGAAATCCAAAACTTGCCTGAGTCTAATAAAAGACGTGTAATGAATCATTTTAAAATCATGCTTACATCACCACAATCATAAGTGAAATCTGTCTTTGGTGAAGCAACTGAAATCAAAGCAAAAGACGGCTTTCATTGTGTTAATTGTGGTTTTATGAATGTAAATCGGAATGGTCATACAAAACCAGGTATGCAACGCTACTATTGCAAGGATTGTCATAAATCGTTTTCTGATACGACTGCGACACCATTATTCCATTGTCGTAAAGTAAACCGTTGGTTAGACTTTATTGAGTGTACTTCTTGGCATGAGCTTGCGTGAATCAGCAGAACGTATCGGTGTGCATTACGTGACGCTATTCTATTGGCGACATAAGATTTTCTCTGCCCTTGAAGATATTCAAATCGAGAGTTTAGAAGGAATCGTTGAGGCTGATGAAACATTCTTTCTTGGAATCAAGCAAGGGTTCAAAACCAACTAACCGCAATTCACGCAAGCGTGGCGGCTCAGCTACCAAACGTGGATTATCAAATAACAAATCTGTGTACTTGTCGCTCGTGACCGTAATAAGAACACATTCTTTAAGATTATCGGTCGTGGAAGACCTAGTTCTAGTGAGATAGAGCAAGGCTTATCAGGAAAAGTGGAACAAGGCTCAGCCTTGTATACGGACGCTCTACGGGCTTATAGTACCTTCACAAATGAACACGATTTGAAACATTACGCCTTCAAAACTGGCAAACAACGTAGCAAAGGTATCTATCACATTCAAAACGTGAACAGTTACCATAGTCGTTTAAAATCATGGATTGCGAACTTCAAAGGTGTAGCTACGAAATATTTAAACGGCTACATCGCTCTGTTCAATTTCCTAGATTCAATCAGTTTTGACAGCACAACGAATGGTATCAAAGAACTTGCGGTACAATCATTGACGCATAAAGAATACGAAATGATAGAAACTCTACGTTTACGAAAGGTGGAAATAATATAATGTCAGTTGAAAAATTTGAAATCTGGGATGTTTACGATATTAATCGAAACAACACCGGAAAAACAATAGTTCGAGGAGAAAAGATCAATAAAGGCGATTATCATATGGTTGCAACGTTATTGATAATTAACTCAGATGGTGAATTGCTAATACAACAAAGACAGTCCTTTAAAGCTGGCTGGCCGAATTATTGGGATTTCACAGCTGCTGGCTCTGCCGTTGTTGGTGAATCAAGCCAAGAAGCTATATCACGCGAGTTATCAGAAGAGCTTGGCTTATCAATATCTTTCAAAGACACTCGTCCTTATTTCACCATTAATTTTGACGGTGGATTCGATGATTTTTATATTCTTTATCAAGATGTTGATTTAGATAGTTTGAAGCTTCAAGCCGAAGAAGTGCAAGCAGTTAAGTGGGTTAGCCCTAACGAACTAAAAGAGATGATACAGGGTGGTGTTTTCATTCCTTATTATCAAGGGCTAATTGACTTACTCTTTTCGTTTGAAGGAAATTATGGTACCCATAAAAAATAGTTTTTCCCCACAATTTTAGTGGGGAAAATGTTTTATCCAAAAATCAACACATACGGCTAACAGAGCCTTAAAAAATTATTTCTTTTTCTTTAAATTGAACTAACCTTTAAAAATTTTATTTATTTTCAAAAATTGTTTCAATGCAAAATTCTGCCAATTGAGACTCACGTTCAATTCTATTTGTTAAATGTAAAAAACCAAAAACAGCTTCGAACCCAGTCGATACTCTATAGGTCACAACGTCGGTATTCTTGGCAGTTGTTTTTGAATGAGCATTCCTCCCCCTTAAAAAATAGCTTTGTTCTTCTTCTGTAAGATTCCAATCTTCAGCCAGTTTAGCCTGAGCTTTAGCTGAAACATACATTGTTGCCTCTTTTTGAAGTTGACCCGGTTTTGTCAAGCCAAGCGAGAGAAGGTGATCACGAACATAGACTTCCCAAACTGCATCCCCAATGTAAGCAAGGGCAATTCCATTTAAAAGTTTTCCTTTATTTGAATCAATTTTATGAGCTTCACTCACGGTGCCACCTCATTCCTTGAGACGTATCTTCTAAGACAATTCCTTGAGCCTTCAAGCTATCACGAATTTCGTCAGAACGAGCATAATCCTTTTTGGCACGAGCAAGATTTCTTTCCTCTATTAAAAATTCAATTTCAGAATCAAGAATCTCCTCATCTTGTTTGAATTCAAGACCAATAATTTTCAAAATATCATCAAAAAATCGTTTGACATCTGAACCACCATTGCCCTTATTCACCCAACTGATAAAGTCGTAGAAAACAGTCAGTCCATCAGCAATATTGAAATCATTATCCATGGCAGTAGTAAAAGCTATCTCAAAGCTAGTCAAACTGCCATCGTCATTTGCTAATACATCTAGATTGCGATAAGCATTTTCAATCTTCTTAAGATTATTTTCGGCTCTTTCTAAGGCTTCGTTGTTGAAATCAACCGGACGTCGATAATGAGTCGTCGCTAGGAAAAAACGTAGAACTTGTGGGTCAAGTCCCGCTTGGAGCATTTCATGAACCGTTGTAAAATTGTTCATCGACTTAGACATTTTCTCACCATCAATGTTAACAAAACCATTATGCATCCAAATATTAACGAATTTTGTACCATTATTATGTGCTTCAGACTGTGCAATTTCATTCGTGTGATGAGGAAATTCAAGATCTTGTCCACCACCATGAATGTCCAAAGTTTCTCCTAATAAAGAACCCGACATAACTGAACATTCAATATGCCACCCTGGACGTCCCTTTCCCCATGGAGCTTGCCAGAAAATTTCCCCTTCTTTTGTCGCTTTCCAAAGTGCAAAATCAACTGGTGATTCTTTACGCTTACTTTCAAGATCTGTATCTATTCTTCCTGATGCACCTTCTAAAAGCTCATCAAGTTTTTTATTGGCTAATTTGGCATAATTTTGTGATTTCGAGACACGAAAGTAGACATCCCCCTCAGACACATATGCAAAATCTTTATCTATCAAATCCTGAATAAAATCTATCATCTGATAAATATACTCTGTTGCTCGTGGCGCATGAGTCGCATGTTTAACTTTCAATACATCTGTGTCCTCATAGAAGGCATCAATATATCTTTGAGCTAGCTCTATAGGCTCAATACCTTCTTTTTGGGCTGTATTTATAATCTTATCATCTACATCTGTGAAGTTAGAAACATAATCAACCTCATAACCAAATCTTTTTCCTGAAGCATCAATATTGCCAAATCTTTCTAAATAGCGTCTAACCACGTCAAAGGCGACAACTGCTCTAGCATTACCAACGTGAATGTAATTATAGACAGTCGGTCCGCAAACGTACATGCGTACTTTTCCCTCTTCAATTGGATTAAAGTCTTCCAGTGAGCGACTATAAGTATTGTAAATTTTAATCATTTCAAAACCACGCTTCCACAAGTAATTAGATCAGAAAAGAATTTCATTCTCCAAAACTCTATTTTATTTATTTTACTAAAAATAAGCTCTAAAGTCATGCTGTGCATATAAAAAGCGACTCAAGTCGCTTTCATTTTAGAGTTTATCAAGTTCTTCCCAGGTATGCATGTTACTCTGGTCTTCTTTTGGATCGAAATTTAATGGATTAACTACAATGCCTGCTGTTTCACCAAAGCGATTTTCACCAAGCGACGGATGAAGTAATTCATTCAATTTCATTGCACGAAACTGACCGTCATTATCTTTGAAGTATTTAACCAGTTCTTCGTTCCGATACCACATTGATAAAGAGAGTAGATTGTCAAAAATTGGAACATATGTCTTTTTGTCTGGCGCCATAATCATTGGGAAAACACGTATAATATCACCGTACATGCGGCTCCCAATAAGAGTTGGTACAAAATAAGACTTCTGCTCAAATGGAGCCTCCTCATTCTCGGCTGACATCACTTGATTCATCATTTCCGAATGACTTTGAAGGAAATCATTTAACTTAATTTTATCAAAAAAATATAAATTTCCTGTCTGAACATCAGCAGCAGTCTTTGGATTAAAGGTTACGGTATCAATTGGAGACTCCATCAAGTTTGACCAAAAGGCAGAAATTGGAACGGTATTCCATATAACTCCTTCAGGCATCTGAATATCTGTTAAGAAAATCTCCAAGTCAGACTCTGTAGTAAAAATTGGAAGAGCAGCATGCTCCATTACTTCAACGGAAAAAAGAGGGTTTGGGGCAATCACTGACTCATTCAACAGTGCTAAGATAAAGCCAAGATTTGCAAGAAAATCCCCCTCATTATTAATTGAGTCACGAAGACGCTTATCAAGATCTGGACCTAATTCAAATTGTGACATAACTTACTATCCTTTAATCTGGTTTCTTACTTGAAATTTCTGAGAAAGTAGAACTAGGCTTGCGATCACGCTGTTGAAATTTGTGGTCTCCATCACGACGTGCCGCACGGTCATTGTTGCCAAATCTTGGCTTACGTTCTGGCTCTACATAACCCTCAGGTTTTTCTGTAAGTTCGCGCATTGAAGCATCAATTCCCTTATCAGAAATCTTTGTGACCTTAACTTTAACAGAGTCTCCGACTTTTGCCACATCATCAACTTTAGATGTACGTCCCCAAGCCATTTCTGAAATATGAACACGCGCATCTGTTTTACCAAAAAGGTTTACAAAAACAGCTGAATCCATGCTACGCACAACCTTCGCATCATAAACTTCACCAACTTTGGCTTCGCGAATGATTTCTTCGATGGCGCGACGAGCTGCATCAATCTTAGCTTGGTCATTTGAATAAATTGCAACCAGCCCACCTTGTTCGTCTTCGGTCAAATCGATCTGTACTTCATAATCAGCAGTAATACCTTGGATGGTCTCCCCTCCTTTACCAATTACAAGTCGAATCTTATCAGCTGCAATACGGAAGCTTTCAATTTTAGGAGCAGAAGGTGCCAAGTGTTTCCTTGGTTCTGGAATTGCTTCTTCGATGACATCAAGTATTTGCATACGGGCAATTTTCGCCTGAGCTAAAGCTTCACGCAATATTTGCTCATTGATGCCTTGAATTTTGATGTCCATTTGAAGCGCAGTAATACCATCGCGAGTACCAGCTACCTTAAAGTCCATATCGCCAAAATGATCTTCCAGACCTTGAATATCAGTCAAGATCGTATATTGCTCACCATCCGAAATCAAACCCATAGCAATACCCGCTACTGGTGCTTTAATTGGCACACCACCAGCCATCAATGCTAAAGTCCCAGCACAGATTGAGGCTTGTGATGAAGAACCATTTGATTCCCAAACATCCGCCACCAAGCGAATAGCATAAGGAAATTCTTCAAGTGATGGCAATACTTGTTCCAAAGCACGTTCACCTAATGCACCATGCCCAATTTCACGACGACCAGGCGCACCATAGCGACCTGTTTCTCCAACTGAAAATTGTGGGAAATTGTAGTGGTGCAAGAAACGTTTCTTGTGTTCAGGATCAAGACCATCGATGATTTGAGTATCACTCATTGGTGCAAGAGTTAGGGTTGAATGAGCCTGAGTTTGCCCTCGAGTGAAGAGACCATCCCCATGTACAATATTATTTGGTAAAAAATCAACTTGTGCATCTAAGGCACGAATTTCATCAAGAGCACGACCATCAGGACGAATCTTCTCTTCAATAATTAGACGACGTACTTCAGCATGCTCCATTTGTTCAAGAATTTCATACAGATCACGTATGATTAGATCAAGATTTTCATCTTCTGCAAAGCGAGATTCATATTCAGCAACTATTTTATTTTTTACTGCACGAGTATCCGCTTCACGTTGAAGTTTATCAGGATTCTTAACAGCAACTTTCAATTCAGCATTATGAGCTACAATCACTTCTGCTTTCAAATCTTCGTTAACATGCAGTAGATCAACCTCTGCTTTAACCTTTCCAACTGCAGCCTGAACTTCTTTTTGGAATGCTACGAGTTTTTTTACAGCTTCATGCCCTGCCATCAAAGCACCCAGCATAATATCTTCTGACAATTCTTTTGCACCTGACTCTACCATATTAATGGCAATTTCAGTGCCAGCAACAGTCAGTTCAAGTAAAGATTTTTCCTTTTGAATCTTCGTTGGATTGATAATATAATTACCATCAATGTAGCCAACTTGAACACCAGCAATGGGACCATCAAATGGAATATCTGAAATAGTCAGTGCCAATGAACTTCCAAGCATTGCGGCCATTTGGGGTACACAGTCTGGGTCGTAGGACAAAACAGTGTTAATTACTTGTACTTCATTGCGAAAGCCTTCAGCAAACATTGGACGGATAGGGCGGTCAATCATTCGGGCGGTCAAAGTGGCATCAGTTGAAGGACGTGACTCACGCTTCATAAAACCACCTGGGAAACGACCTGCAGCATAATATTTCTCATCATAATTTACTGTTAATGGGAAAAAATCACCCAGTGACATTTTTCCCATGGTAGCTGCCGTTAAAACAGTAGTATCACCATAACGAACAACAACAGCTCCGTTTGCTTGCTTTGCGACCTGACCTGTCTCAACAGTTAATGTTCGTCCGGCAAATTGCATCGAAAATGTTTCTTTAGACATTTACACCTCATAAAATAGCCTTCATTTGCTATTTACTTTTTATTTTTACGTGTTTCTATACAAAGTCCAAATCATGAAGTTCACAAATTCGACTTTGCGTAGAAAATACACGTATAAACTTTATTATACACTATTTCAATCTACAACAAAAGCTTGAAACCGCTTAAATTCTATTGTAAAGAACCAAAAAGAAGCTCCAAAATAGGAGCTTCAATCTCAATTACTAAAAATTATTTAGCGGCTTTAACAGCCACTGATCCTGTTACTAGGAATTGTTGTGCAGCTGGAAGAGCTTTATATGTATCAAGTTGATCTTGAGTTGCAAAGTAAAGATTACCATCAATCTTAGATTGGACTGCAGCACCAGTTACATCAGTCATTGGACGTGAAAGGATTGAGCCTTTAGCCCCAACGTAAACATCTCCCTTAACATTTCCGCCTTCAAAGTCAAACTCAGGTGAGTTAACAATAAGTTTGTCAACTGTCAAAGTATAAACTTTTGTAATATTACGATTTGAATCTTGAGCAATCATGGCTAAAGTACGTTGAACCGTACCTGCTTCATTGAGGAAGATACCATCAACTGAAATTGTCTTACCTGAAGCATCAACATCACCATTAGTTGCTACAAGCCAAGCACCCTTAGCGCCTAGTGCCTTTGTCAATACTGAAGCATCAACAGTTCCGGTAGTTGCACCTGATTGAGTGTCAGCACCGTTGCCTTTGAACGTCCATGTTACCAAACCATGCGTACCAACTGTGATTGCACCCATTGGTACTTCTGTTGTAGCTGCAAGACTTGTATCCACAGATGTTGTTCCTGTAACTACTACTTTTTGGGTAGCATCAAGTTTATTGTATGCATCAAGCAAAGCTTGGCTAGCAAATTTCAAGTTTCCATCAATAGTAGCTTGTGAAACTGAACCATCAGTCTTTTTACCATTTTGTGCGTGGAAACCTAATGCTGATACAAGAACATCACCCTTGACAGTACCGTTTGAGATATAGAAGCCTGGTGATTTTACAACGATATCCTTAACGGTCAATGTGTACTGAGCAGTGACTTGATGTTGAGAATTTTGATCGTAAATCGCAAGCTTACGAGCAACATAAGCTTCACCTGTTGCACCATCAGCTACAAAAGTACCATCAACTGTTAATTCTTGACCTGTTGCATCCATATCGGCACCTGTAGCTCCAAGCCAGTTACCTGTGGATTTAAATGTATTTTGCAAGGCAGAGAAAGTTTTGTTTGGTGTTGTAGCACCAGTGAATGTGTCAGCGGCTTTAGAACTCGATGCAGCCGTTGATTTAGATGAAGATGAAGATGAATTGCTTGATGAACAAGCAGCGAGGATACCTACAGACAAAGTAGAAACTGCAAGTAATGCAATAACTTTAGACTTTTTCATTTTGGTTAAAAGCTCCTATTTTTTTTGTTTTTTTCCCTTGATTTACAAGGAATTTACATTGCTAATTATATTACATTGTGAAGTGGAAGTCAATCTTTGTTGCGGCGATTCACAAAGATAACAAACTTGTGCGGGTAATTCACAAAAAATAGCGGATTCATATTTTTATCATTATTTAGACATTTAATGACTGATTCTTTGCATCTACTAAATTTATGTGTTCTTGCTTTGTTCACTTGTAATGTAGAATTTTAGATGATAGAATAAATGTATATTATATAGAAAATCATCGCGTCAAAAACGCCATGTTTTATGGAGAAAAAATGATTTATCAAGATCCGAAATTGCTACTCTTCTCTTTGAGTTCAAATCAAGAATTAGCCGAAAAGATCTCTGCCTCAACTGGTGTTCATCTTGGGAAGGTGACAACAAAACAATTTGCTGATGGTGAAATTTATGTTGATCTTGGAGAATCTGTTCGAGACCATGATGTTTACATCTTACAATCTACGAGCTACCCCGTCAACGATCATCTTTGGGAATTGTTAATTATGATTGATGCTTGTAAACGTGCTTCTGCCAACACTGTTAATGTTGTAATCCCCTATTTTGGATACGCTCGTCAAGATCGCACAGCCAGTCCACGCGAGCCTATTACTGCTAAGCTCGTTGCCAACATGTTAGTAAAAGCTGGTATCAATCGGATCTTAACTCTAGACATCCATGCCGTTCAAGTTCAAGGATTTTTTGACATTCCTGCTGATAATTTGTTCACAGTTCCTTTATTTGCAGAACACTTCAAGAATAAAGGTCTACTTGGTGATGAAGTCGTTGTTGTCGCTCCAAAGAATTCTGGTATCAAACGTGCTCGTTCACTCGCTGAACACCTCGGGTCTCCTCTTGCCATTGTTGATTATGATGGTGATGATGAGCGTAACCGTGAAAATGGTTATCTTATAGGTAACGTCAGTGGTAAAAAGACTATTTTAATTGATGATATCCTTACTACAGGTGTTACTTTTAGCAATGCTGCAAATGTTCTTGAAGAAGCAGGCGCCTCAGAAGTTTATGTTTGCGCCAGCCATGGACTATTCTTACCCGGTTCTGCCGAACGTCTAAACAAGGCACCAATTAAGGAAATCCTTGTAACAGATTCTGTGAAATCTAAAAATCCAAAGCCAGACAATATTAAATACCTTTCTGCGGCAGCACTTCTTTCCGATGCTATTATACGCATTCATGAAGGTCGTCCTGTTTCACCACTCTTTAACTACGATAAATAAGATAAGATAATAAATATGATTTACTTAGATAATGCTGCCACCACATCTATCCTGCCTCAGGTTATTGAGGCCATGACGCTACACATGGCGGAGAACTATGGTAACCCCTCAAGTATCCACGGTATTGGGCGCATCGCTGCCAAAAGCCTACGTGAATCGAGGCAGACAATTGCTGGAATCCTTGGGGTTCCGGCAATTTCTATCACCTTCACAGCTGACGCTACTGAAGCTAATAATACAGCAATTATTTCCTATGCTATCGCCAATATCGAACGTGGGAAGCACATTATTACTACTTCGATCGAACATCCAAGTGTTCTCGAAGCAATGCGCTACCTTGAAGAGAGATTTGGTTTTGAGGTAACAACTGTCACCCCCGATCCAGACGGGGAATTATCAGCCAAAAAGATACTCTCCTCTATTCGGTCCGACACTATTTTAGTTTCAGTAATGATGGCCAATAATGAGACTGGACAAATATTACCTGTAAAAGAAATTGGTCAAGCCCTCAAAGACAAGAACATTGCTTTTCATGTTGATGCAGTCCAAGCCATGGGGAAAATCCCAGTTTTACCACTTGAAATTGGAGCTGACTTTTTAACTGCTTCAGCCCACAAATTCCATGGTCCAAAAGGAGTTGGACTTCTTTATCATTCAGATAAATACAAATTTGATAACTTCATGCATGGTGGGGACCAAGAAAATAAGCGTCGAGCAGGTACTGAAAATACAACAAGTATTGTTGGAATGGCTAAAGCATTAGAGATTGCTCAAGCAAATTGGAAAGTAAATTACAAAAAAGTTCAGCAACTCCATGAACGCTTGCTTTCAAATCTAAATGGCTTAAATTTTTATCAAAATCAATTTGGTACTGTCAGCATGCCTCACGTCTTGAATCTTGGATTTTCCGGTCTACGAAATGATCTTCTTTTAACCAAACTTGACCTTGCTGGAATTGCTGTATCAACAGGCTCAGCTTGCACAGCCGGAGCCGTTGAACCAAGTCACGTCCTTGAATCAGTTTATGGTGGAAATTCTGAAAAACTTCAAGAAAATATTCGAGTATCTCTTTCAGAAATCAATACTTTACAAGAGATTGACCAATTTACAGACATCTTGAAAGGATTCCTTTAATGGCCTTTATCACTGAAAAAAAGCTGAAAGACAGTAAGTATACTTACACACTTTCTTCAAATATCAAGAAATATACACTACGAGATTTGACTTTCGTTCCTAATAAATTAGGAAATTTCGAATTTCAAAGATTACTTGAGGTCTCCCCTAATTCTGGCGAGGGCTTCCTGCTAAAGATTATTGTTAATAATGATTTGTCTGGCTTCAAACTTTCAATCACAGATAAGTCGGGTCTTCGTGAAGTTAATATTTTTAAAAATTCAGACCCTATAATTGTTGAAAAATTCTACTTCCAGATGCAACTCTTTGTTAATCGTGAAATATTTAACCAAGCTGATGCTTAAAAGAGGAGTACTCCTCTTTTATTTTGCCTAAATCCTTTATTTTATATTAAAAAGACTTATCAAGTCTTTAAGTAGCTTTATATTTATCAAAAAACTCAAAGATCACTAAAGTAATCTTTGAGTTTTTAATAAATCAGATTGAGTACGAAAGAAAAAATTAACCTTCGATTTCAGAAACAATACCTGAACCAACAGTACGTCCACCTTCACGAATAGAGAAAGTAGTACCTTGTTCTACGGCAACTGGGTGGATTAATTCAACTTCAACAGTTACATTGTCACCAGGCATAACCATTTCTGTGCCAGCAGGCAAACGAAGTGAGCCTGTAACGTCAGTCGTATGGAAGTAGAATTGTGGACGGTAGTTATCGAAGAATGGAGTATGACGTCCGCCTTCTTCCTTAGTCAAAACGTAAACTTCGCCTTTGAACTTAGTATGTGGTGTGATTGAGCCTGGTTTAGCCAAAACTTGTCCACGTTCGATTTCGTCACGTTGTACACCACGGAGGAGTACCCCAACGTTATCCCCAGCAATACCTTGGTCAAGTGTCTTACGGAACATTTCAACACCAGTAACGATAGCCTTCTTAGTTACAGGCTTGATACCAACGATTTCAACTTCATCATTTATCTTGACAGTACCACGATCAATACGACCAGAAGCAACTGTGCCACGACCAGTAATTGAGAACACATCTTCGACAGGAAGAAGCAATGGCTTATCAGTGTCACGTTCTGGAGTTGGGATATAAGTATCAACAGTTTCCATCAATTTAAGAATTGAATCAACATATTTTTGTTCACCGTTTAAAGCACCAAGTGCTGAACCAGTAATAACAGGGATATTATCGCCATCGAAGCCGTACTCAGACAAGAGGTCACGTACTTCCATTTCAACGAGTTCCATCAATTCTTCATCATCAACAAGATCTTCCTTATTTAAGAAGACAATAAGGTATTTAACACCAACTTGACGTGAAAGCAAAATGTGCTCACGAGTTTGTGGCATAGGTCCATCAGTTGCAGCAACTACGAGGATCGCACCATCCATTTGAGCAGCACCAGTGATCATATTTTTAACGTAGTCCGCGTGTCCTGGCGCATCAATATGAGCGTAGTGACGACTAGGCGTTTCGTATTCAACGTGAGCAGTATTAATGGTGATACCACGTTCGCGTTCTTCTGGAGCAGCATCGATTGAAGCATAGTCTTTTGCAACGTTAGTTGCAGAAGGGTATTTCTCAGCAAGTACCTTAGTAATTGCTGCTGTAAGTGTTGTTTTACCATGATCGACGTGACCGATTGTGCCAACGTTAACGTGTGGTTTGCTACGATCGTATTTTTCTCTAGCCATTTTTAAAAATGTCTCCTTATAAATATTCTGGTGATCGCAGCATGGCGATACCGTACTGATTCATTTTATCAGAATATATTGAAATTGCAAGTGTTAGGGGTTCTTTTTATTAAAATTTGGTGTAAAATAAAGAGAAGTTTTAGAAAGCTACTTATAAATATTTATATTTAATATTTAAATATTTTTTGACAATATGAGGAATGAACATGCCAATAAAAATGCAAAAAAAAGATGAACTCGATAGTCTGTTTGCCGAACTCGGTGTACTTGAGATGCCAGATGGTATTTCAGTTCCAGAAATGTCAAACAGTTCCTTGACTTCTTCAGAATCTGAAGATCCTTATGCAAAATGGTTATCAGCTGATAGTGAAAATAATTAATTTTTAGATAGTATTTTCTTAAATAATGTTTTATTCAAAAAATAAAAAAACTCCGAAAATATCGGAGTTTTTTATGAAATTTTTTCAGTAGGAGCACTTTCAAGTAAATGATTTCGTTCATTGGCTTTGATGCCTTTTACATCACTCAGAATCAACGGAACTCGCTCAATATTATATTCAGAGAACTGAAGGCCAAACCAACGAGCTGGTGAAGTTGTAAATTTTTTGATTGAAATCTTTGTCTGTAAGATAAAGCGATCAAACGCTGACATTGTCCTTGCATTATTTAAATGCTCTTCAATAACGATAAAACCAAAATCACCAACATCTCGACCAGGCTTGATTGAATAGGCTTGGTGCTGCTTTGGTAGACGACCTGAAGCCATCAGATCTTGCACAATTGCTCGAAGATATCTTGGGACTTCCTGAGGCATACGAAAACCTAAATACAAAGTCACCCGGACAATAAAATCAGTTCCCATCATGTCTACTTCATACTCATTGTTGTATGGGGTATCTGTAACTTTTACATTAACAAACCAATATGTCTCAGCGCGTTTTGGCTTTTTATCCAAAATGGAATAAAGAATCGACATATCAATTTTTGAACCCTTCATACGACTTGTCAAATAAACCACATTAGTTTGATAGAAGTCAACCTCTTTATCATGACGCAATGCATTCAATTGATTCACATAGTTCTTTAGATCCAATTTTTTTACATATTGATTGACAATAGCGTTTCCTTTAATCCATACAAACATCACAAACATGATTAAAACGGCAATAATTACAACTACATAACCACCATGCATAAACTTCACAGCGGAAGAAACAAAGAAAATTATTTCGACAAGTGCAAAGAAACTCATTGTCAGGCGAGCTAAGACGGGATTCATACCCGTTGTCACCAAATAATACGACAATAAGAGAGTAGTCATTAGCATGGTAATGGTGATAGCAAGTCCATAGGCTGCTTCCATATGGTCAGAACTTTGAAAATAAAGAACAGTCAGAGAAGTAACAAACCACAGGGCAAGGTTGACTGCTGGAATATACATCTGACCAAAAGTTTTACCAGGGTAAAGAATCTTTAATAGAGGAAGCATTTTTAAACGTATCGCTTCAGAAACTAATGTGAATGAACCTGTAATTAGGGCCTGTGACGCTATAATAGCGGCTAGAGTTGCAAGAATTACTGCATAAACACGAATTGAACTTGGTAACATATCGAAGAATGGATTGAAGTTATTGCTAGAACCATAGTTACTACCCGCACGAAGCAAGAAAGCCCCTTGTCCTGCATAATTCAAGAATAAACAAATTTTAACGACTGGCCATGAGGTATGTATATTCGGCTTTCCAACATGTCCTAAATCTGAATACAGAGCTTCTGCACCTGTCGTTGCCAGAAAAACAGAACCAAGAATAAAGATACCTGCATGATTTACAGGATTAAAAAGCAATTCAATCGCATACCAAGGATTTAAAGCCTTCCAAATGGCAACATGAGACAGCATGTTCAAGAACCCAGATCCTCCGATAAAGAGGAACCATATCATCATAATTGGCCCAAAAAGTCTCCCTATTATATCAGTACCAAAACGTTGGATGAGGAAAAGAAGTGCTAGAATCGACAGAGTAATCACAACAATGACATTTTGGCTTGATCCAAAAGTATTAACAAAACCCGGAACACCTCTCAGCCCTTCAATAGCGGATGTTACCGTCACAGCTGGAGTTAAAGTCCCATCTGACAAGAGAGCTGCTCCTCCAATCATAGCTGGGATAATAAGCCATTTCTTAAAGCGACGAACTAAAGTATAAAGAGAAAAGATGCCACCTTCTTTATGGTTATCCGCATTTAGGGCGATAAGCACATATTTGATTGTAGTCAAGAGGGTTAAGGTCCAGAAAATCATGGAAACAGAACCTATGACAAAATTTTCAGTGATGTACTTACCACCACCTTGTCCTGTCACAATTGATTTCATAGCATAAAGTGGGCTGGTCCCGATATCACCGTAAACCACACCAAGCGCTATCAAAAACCCACCAAGTGAGGCTTTAGGCCACTTTCCTACTTCTGCTACCTTTTTTTTAATTTTCACTTTTTACTCCGAAGCTTTAGAAATAAAGCTTTTATTTTTGCAAGTTTTCAGTAAAGCATATGATTATTGCAGACCCTATTCTAACAAAAAAATAGCACTATGGCTATTTTGGGTTAGAGCCCAAAAAAGAAAAATGATTTTCAAAAGAATTGAAAAATATTCTAAAAAAAACATTGTCTTTTTCCATTTGGTAACTCAACCAGTCGTTAATGTCACTAGTTATTTTGTTCCAAAGAGACGGTCTCCAGCATCACCAAGACCTGGTACGATGTAACCTTTATCATTAAGATGATCATCAAGAGCCGCCGCAAAGATTGGGACGTCCGGGCAAGCTACCTGAAAAGCTTTAACACCTTCTGGTGCAGCTACTAGGCAGACAAACTTGATATTTGTGACACCACGCTTTTTGAGCGTTTCTACCCCGAGGATGGCTGACCCACCAGTTGCAAGCATTGGATCAACCAGAAGAACTTGACGCTCATCAACATCAGTTGGTAACTTTACTAAGTATTCAACAGGTTGCAAGGTTTTTTCATCACGATACATTCCAATAAAGCCAACACGAGCTGCAGGCATTAGTTTATTCATTCCGTCAACCATACCAATTCCAGCACGAAGAATAGGAACAATAACTGGTTTCTTACCAGCTAACCGTTTAGCAGTCATATGCGCCACGGGAGTATCAATCTCGACATCCTCAAGTGGCATATCACGGCAGACTTCATAAGCCATCAACATTCCAATTTCGTCTACAAGTTCACGAAATTCTTTTGATGAAACTTCTTTGCGACGAAGGATTGAAAGTTTGTGCTGAATAAGGGGGTGTTCAACGACAGTAAAATTTGACATTAGATTTCTACCTTTTCTAAGTTTTTACTATTTTAACATTTTTTAAATCATAATTCTTTAAGAAACCAATGATCCATTAAATTGTGGGTGGAATGATCTGGCGCAACTTTTAACTCTTTAAATCCAAATTTTTTATACATACCAATTGCATCAGATAATTCAGTCTTTGTATCAAGATAAGCAAATTGATAATATTTTGAAGCATAACTCAAGGCATGCCTCAAGAGTTGACCCCCCCAACCTTGACCACGTAACTCAGATTTTATATAGAGTTTCTGAATTTCGCATGTTGAAGAATTGATAGGATAAATTCCAATCCCTCCAAAAACTTCTTCACCATTGGTAAGAATCCAATATTCAGCCTTTTCCACCTGGTAGTGCCTGGTCAAATCAGTCAACTCTGGATCAAAATAAGCCGTTCCAGGCACATTAAGTTTAAACTCCATTAATGTACTTTGGACAAGCTCTTTTACACCTGAGTTAAATTTTTCTTCAATAGGTTGGATTTTTAAAGTTTCTTGCATTGACTTTTTAATTGATTTCAATAATGTATTCACAACGAAATGTCTCAGCTGGTTCGAGTGAGTTAATTCCAAATTTATTTGTAATATCTCCATCTGTGTTATCGTCGTCCGTGATACCACACCATGGCTCAATACAGACAAATGGTGCCTCGGCTGGGTATGGACTCCAAAGCCCAAAGAAAGGCATTTCTTCCCAATTCACTTTAACTGAGTGATCATCCAAATTGTTAGTCAAAGTTACTTCCATTTTAGGACTTGAAGTATAAACTAAAGCATCTCTGTTGAATAAGTCACGTGTAAGTGGAAGTTTATGGACATGAACTTCTTCACGGGCATCTAAATCAATCATCCCTGTGGGTGGGTTAAGCGGAATGAAAGTACGTTTTTCAAGCGGAAAAATAGTGAGTGTATAGTCTTCAAAATCACCTTTTTCAAAAGGAACATTAAATGCTGGGTGTGCGCCAATGCCAAAATACATTGTTTTTTCATCATTATTTTCAACTACGTAGCGAACACGTATCTTATTGTCCACAAGGTGATAAGAGATTTTGAAGTTAAAGTCGTATGGATATATATTTTTTGTATCTTCATTTGAAGTTAATTCAAACACAAGATCATTCTGATCCTCGTGAATTAATTCAAAATCATTGTCACGTGCAAACCCATGCCCACCCATTTTATAATTGGTCTCGTCTTCTCCAATATGGTATTCCCCATTTTTCAATTTACCCACGATAGGAAAAAGAACGGGTGAATGACGTGCCCAAAAAGCCTTATCGCCTTGCCAAAGATATTCGATTCCATCCTTTTTGATTGACTGCATTTCTGCTCCGAATGTATCAAAGATAACTTCGACTTGGTCATTTTTAAGTTGATTTTTCAATAAAATAACTCCTTAAATTTTTTTATAAATTACATTACAATACAATTAAACAGTTTCAGCCATTGATATCCTTTTTTAATAGCTGTAAGCACTTAATGGCGAATCTGACCAGATCCTAAGATCTGGTATTTAGTGGTCGTCAAAGCTTCAAGCCCCATTGGTCCACGTGCATGAAGTTTCTGAGTAGAAATACCAATCTCTGCGCCAAAGCCAAATTCAAATCCATCGGTAAAACGAGTTGAGGCATTTACATAAACAGCTGCCGAGTCAACCTGGGCCAAGAATTTCTGCGAATTGGCGTAATCAGCGGTAATAATAGCTTCTGAGTGATGTGTGCCAAAATGGTTAATATGGACAATGGCTTCATCCAAGTCATCAACAAGTTTGATGTTTAGAATCAAATCATTATATTCTGTCAAAAAATCCTCCTCCGTGGCTGGAATACAATGAATAATGGCCTGAGTTCCCTCATCACCACGAAGCTCAATCCCCTGGTCAAGCAATCTTGGGAGAAATTCCTCTGCTACTGATTTATGCACAACTAATGTCTCGCAAGAATTGCAAACGGAAGGGCGTTGACATTTGGCATTGAGCAATATGTTAAAAGCCATGTCCAAATCAGCAGAAGCATCTACGTAAACATGACAAACACCTGATCCTGTCTCAATCACAGGAATCGTAGCATTTTGAACTACCGATTTGATTAGACTAGCCCCTCCACGCGGGATAAGCAGATCAATATAATCGTTCAGCTGCATCATCTCTATTTCTGTCTCACGAGATGTATCAATCACTACATCTACTGAATATTTTGGAAGACCAACAGATTCAATGGCCACTTGCATGATAGCACAGAGAGCAAGATTTGAATGAATTGCATCTGAACCACCTCTCAGGAGAACGGAATTTCCGGATTTCAAACAAAGAATGGCTGCGTCAATTGTTACATTAGGGCGAGCTTCATAAATGATTCCAATAGTTCCAATAGGAACTCTTTTCTGAGTTATGATCAGTCCATTCGGACGTTGCCAACCTTTTACAATTTCCCCAATGGGATCTGGAAGTTCCGCAACTTGTCGAGTAGCTTCCGCGATTCCTTTTATCCCTTCTTCTGTCAAACGTAAACGATCTTGCATATTTGATTTAGTTGAGCTAGCTAAGTCTTCCGCATTAGCTGCCAAAATAAAATCAATATTAGCTTCCAATTTATCTGCGATTGCTAATAAGGCTTTATTTCTTTGGAAAATTCCAGCTTGTGAAAGAAAAACTTGTGCCTTCTTCACACGTGCCGCTTGCTCTTCTAAGTTAGTCAAAGTAAGTTCCAATTATATCCCCCTCTAAAACACGATATATATTTTCAGGGCTTTCACCATTCATAATAATTGTTTTAGTTCCAACACTATGAGCAATTTTTGCAGCAATTAACTTTGTCCGCATACCGCCGGTTCCAAGATCTGAAGCAGAGTCTCCAGCCATACTTTCAATTTCTTTGGTAATTTTCATAACTTCAGAAATAAATTTGGCATCCGGATTACAACTTGGGTTCGAATTATAGAAGCCGTCAATATCAGTTAAGAGAATCAAAAGATCAGCTTTAACCATCTGAGCAATATATGCTGATAAGGTATCATTATCCCCCACACGAATTTCGTCGGTCACAACCGTATCATTTTCATTCACGATTGGAATAACTTTATAATCTAATAGTGCACTGAGTGTGTTAATTGCATTCTCATGCATTTGTGGATCGTCTATCACCATGTGAGTTAATAGAATCTGAGCATTCTTTTGGTTATATTTTCGAAAAAAATTCTCATAAATACTCATTAATTGTGGTTGCCCTATTGCAGCTGCTGCCTGCTTTTCAGGTACAGTATTTGGACGATGATCTAAACCCATGACTTGCCACCCCACACCAATTGCACCTGAGCTAACCAAAATAACATGTTTGCCTGCATTTTGTAAATCAGATAATACCCTTACGAGTATTTCAATTCTTCTTAAATTTAAACGACCATTTTCATAAGTCAGTGTTGATGTTCCAACTTTGACCACTATAGTCTCAACCTCTTTTAAATTACGCATGCCTATATTATACGAAAAAAAACATTCAAGCAGTTTTTTTTGATTTATTTCGTGAAACTTGGTTTGTAGAAATTGCGATTGTCCAACGGCCAGATTCTGGCAGTCTGTTGTCCTGGAGTGATGGTTGTCAAAGCTGTGCTCATCATCATCATTGTCGCATCCATATTGTCAATTTGATGTATCATTTCTGCTTCCAGAATCTGTGGGCGAACAGGTGAGCCATAATCAAGTTGTCCATGATGGCTTAGTACCACGTGGCGAAGCACCAAAACATCTTCGGAGTCTTCATCAATATTTAATTCTTGGACAGCTTTAGAAATTTCCTCATCAATTAAAACTATGTGACCTATCAAATTGCCTTTTAAAGTGTAAGCCGTATTTTCAAAACCTGTGAATTCGACACACTTTGCCAAGTCATGCAAAAGAATCCCGGCAAACATAAGTGAACTATTAAGTTGTGGGTAAACATCACAAATTTTCTCCGCCAGACGTAACATGGTAGTTTCATGAAAGGCAAGGCCACCTTCAAAAGCGTGATGATTTGACTTAGCTGCTGGGAACTCAAAAAATTCTTTATCAAACTTCTTCAAAAGAGATCGTACAATCCGGTTCCAAGTTGCATTTTCGATGCGAAAGACCATTGACGTCACATACTCACGAAGATCTGACTCTTTAACAGGTGACTTCTCACGAAAATCCAAAGGAAGAGAAGGCTCTCCCTTTTCTGGCAAACGAAGTTGAATCTGATTAACTTGTGGCATGTTATTGTACATTTCACGTTTTCCCGTCACATGCACAACCTTCCCAGCTGTAAAAATTTGAACGTTATGGTCTTGCGCATCCCAAAGATTCCCCCCAATGGTACCCGTATGATCTTGAAAAACCATTTGTAAATAGTCTTTACCAGCACGTGTTTGTTTTAACTCAACTGATTTTATTAGGTAGAAACCTTCAAAATTTTGATTTACTTGCATATCTTTGATAAGTGTCATATTTTATCCTTCCTCTATATTCAACTCTTCACTGCTATCTAAAGCATCCAGTTTATTTAGTTGACGATTCATCATATTCGTTCTAGTGTTAATCAAATGGTCAATGTCTTTATTTGATTTTTGAAGATCCTTCTGAATTGCTTCTAAAGCTCCTCCATATTTACTAAATTCCGTTTTTACATTAGTCAAGAGATTAAAGACTTCGGTTGACTTTTTCTCAATCTGTAAAGTTTTAAAGCCCATTTGAAGTGAGTTAAGTACGGCTGTCATTGTAGTTGGACCAGTTATATTTACTTTAAAATCACGACGAATCTGGTCAATAAAACTACCATGTTCAGCATTAACAATTTCCATGAAAAGACCTTCGGTTGGAAGAAACATAATTGCAAAGTCAGTCGTCTTAGGTGGAAGAATATATTTACCGGAAATGTCTTTCGCAAATTCTCGTATCCGTTTCAAAAGTTCTTTACGAAATTGATCAACCTGGATCTGATCATTGGTTTCCTGAGCATCAATTAATCGCTGATAATCCTCCAATGGGAATTTCGAGTCGATTGGCAAGAGAACTTCAGCATTATCCATCTTTCCTGGAAGAACAACAACGAAGTCAACTTTATTTGCTCCTTGAATATTTTCCTGCTCACGGTATTGAGAGCGTGGCATAATATCTTCCAAAATTTGGTTTAACTGAAGTTCACCAATGATACCTCGCGTTTTGATACCTGACATAACCTTTGAAAGAGAACCCACATCACTCGCCAAATTACGCATTTGGCCTAAGCCTTGTTCTACTGACTTGAGTTGAACTTGAACTTGCTCAAAGCTCTGAGAAATTGATTTTTGAAGCGTTTCTTGTAATTTCTCATCAACAGATTTTTGAATTTGTTCAAGCTTTCTTTCATTTGACTCCTGCAAGTCTTTGAATTGTCTATCAAACTTACTATTGATTTGCTCCGTTAGCTCAGCCAATTTTTTATTATTATTTTCAGCAAATTCAAGCATGTTTTGACTGGTGATATCTATAACTTGGTTTAGAGCGCTATTGATTTCTTGCCGGCTTTGTCCTAATTCTTGACGAAGATCTTGTCGAATTTCAGATAAATTACCAGAAAGATTTTCAATTTTACCCACCATTCTCTCGTCCTGTGGTATTTTTTTGAAAAAATTTGTAATTTCCAAAATTATAGCAATCAGGACTCCAAATACCAATAATATTTCTAAGGTTGTTGACATTATAACTGTGCCTTCAATTTCCTAATTTGCTCGGCTGGTTCTCCACTGAAAGTAAAGGAACCTGCTACAAAAGCGTTAGCTCCGGCTTGTTTAGCCAAAGCAATTGTCTCATCGGTAATTCCCCCGTCTACTTCTATATCAAAATTTAAATTTCTAAGCTTACGAAACATAGCTAGATCAGAAACTTTTTCCAAGCATTCAGTAAGAAATGATTGCCCACCAAAGCCAGGATTTACTGTCATAACAAGAACCATATCAACTAAAGTCAAAACTGGCTCAATTGCAGAAACAGGTGTGCCTGGATTTATCACCACGCTAGCTTTCATCCCCGCTGCCCTAATTTTTTGTAATGCACCATGAATATGTGAGGTTGCTTCAACATGGATTGACATAGAGTCCGCACCTGCCTCAGCAAATGCAGTAACATAATTTTCTGGATTTTCAACCATCAAGTGGCAGTCAAAGAAAAGCTTACTATATGGGCGCATGGCCCCAACAACCCCAGCTCCAAAGGTCAAATTGTCGACAAAATGCCCGTCCATAATATCTATATGTAGCCAGTCAGCGCCAGCCGCTTCAAGGCGTATAGCTTCTTCAGTAAATTTTCCGAAATTACCTGAGAGAATCGAGGGAGCAATATAATAATCAGTCATTTTCATCCACCATGCTTTCTACAACTTCCTCTTTTTCAATAACTTTCTTCATTTTCTTTGCTTCATCAGATTTTGTTGGCCCTGCAATCTCCCTCATCATCAAGAGAGATAAGAAAACCACTACTACAAAAGTCAAAACAATAAGCAAAATGAAGAGTGGATTTTCCCACTTCCCAATAGTTCCTTTAAGAAAAATCAATAGGAACCAAAGTAAAAGTAAGATAAAAATTGATACTGAGTGAATCACAACTAATTTACTGCGGTTTTTTTGCATTTTTTTGGTAAACCTCCCGAGTCTTATTTATTTCTGACGACAATTGCAAAAAACTTTCAAAACGAGATTTTATAATTTCTCCATTTCCTACAGCAAGCTTAACTGCGCAACTTGGTTCATGTGTATGAGTACATTCACGAAACTTGCAAGCAGCACTTATTTCATAAATATCAATGAAGCAGCGATTTAGTTCTGGAATATTATCCACCTCATAATCAAGACTAGAAAATCCTGGCGTATCTGCAATTCTCCCACTTGCCACCTCATATAATTCAACATGACGTGTTGTGTGCTTACCACGGCCAAGGGCAATAGAAATTTCACCCGTTGCAAGTTTTAACTCTGGTGCAATTTTATTTAACAAGGTAGATTTTCCAACACCCGTCTGCCCCATAAAAACAGTAACTTTATCCTTCAACTCATAAAGTAAGTCCGCTGGTCGCTCAAAAACTTCGTAGCCAATACTCTCATAATCTGACAAATCAAGCTTGCTCAGGTCTGTTTTAGTCAAATAAATCATCCCATGAATGTGGCGATGTTCAAGTAAAACCAAAAAGCGATCCATCAAATTTCGGTTAAATTTGGGTTCAACTGATGACATAACTACAACTACCTGATCTATATTAGCAATTGCAGGGCGAACAAGAAAGTTCCTTCTGTCATGAACTGCTAGGATATAGTCATTTTCAAAATCAACAAAATCACCTACAAGAGGCTTCACATTTTTTTTACGAAAATTTCCACGTGCTCGAGTTTCAAAAATTTTACCTTCAGAGTTAACCGTGTAAAAGCCTCCCAATAATCGAATTATTCGTCCTGTCTGCATATAGAATCATTATAACAAAATATAAATTAGAACTGTAGCTTTTCACTGTATTGCCTAGATAAATTTTGACCTATTTTGACAAATAATATTAATAATAAAATTCACTTATAATTAGTAACTAAAAAATTGTAATATTAAGTTAGTCAACTGAGGAAATAAAAAAGAACTTGAGTTTGGAAGAACAACAAGCGGATAAAAAATTTTGAGGTAGAGCTTAATGTAACACAAAAGGTAAAGAGGTCGCTTACACGGATAGTCAGCTGATTGAATGTATGCAATGGACCATAATTCTAAACTCATGTCAAACCTCAATGAAATTTTTAATGCGTGCGTCATAAATAAAAAAACATTATAAGCCATTCTTTAAGAGCTCTTATGTATTTTCTTGCTAAAACACTACCACTGGGTGGACAAAGGCTGGCTGGGCCTTGAATACCTCATTAGTTTAAATAGTTTAAAATAGCTTAGTAAAATACAACCTAGGTATCAGGTTGACCGGTCGTTTGACCAACGTTCAGAGAACTTTCATGAAGAATTTAGCAATTGGGACATCAACATGGTGCTTTTGCACTCACAGGCTCCAAAAAAAGCTTTGAAATGATTCATCTTATTCCTAACAAGACCTCAGCGTTAGTCAACATCGCTCCTTTGGCAGTTCAAAAGAGGCTCAGTTTAAATCTATCACTCCAGATAATGGTCATGACTTATCATCCGGTTTCTATTACCATTCCTCTGCGAGGTTTGAATGTGGAAGGAATGAGAAACATAATCGTATGATCCGACGCTTTTTCCCCAAAGGAGCCAAAAAGACAACGGCTAGAACCATTGCCAAAATTGAGAGATGAATAAATCGTTATCAAAGAAAAATCCTCAAGTATCATAGGCCACATCATATATTTATGGACGGTAAAATTGAATTTTCAATTCGCCCAGCAAACCCACACAAAATAGTGTCTAATTATTTGACATTTGTACAGTCCTTCTTAACATCGCTTAATCCAGGTTCGGTCAAATGATTGACTTAATTTTATGAGTTTCTGCAAAGCAAAATAAAAGAAAAAACAATGCTTATTGCTTGACTTGAAAGCGTTTTTATGATAATTCTTAAATATAGATGATTTGTTTGTAATCATTCTAATCATTATGAGGAGGATTTTCAAATGACTTTTGATTTTAAAGATCACGGAAAAACACAGTTTGTTGTCAACATTGAGGACTACACTAAAGAAAATGAAAATTATCGTACCACAATTTGGACTGGGGAAAAACTTCAAGTTACACTCATGACAATACAGCCTGGTGATGACATAGGATTAGAAGTTCACAAGGGTATTGATCAATTTCTTAGAGTTGAGGAAGGAAATGGTCTATGTCAAATGGGTGATGCTGAAGACAATCTAACTTTTAAAAAAGAAGTTTCAGATGGTGATGCTATTTTTGTACCTGCTAATACTTGGCATAATGTCAAAAATACTGGTGGCAAATTACTTAAAATCTACACTATATATGCTGGCCCTGATCATGTTCCAGGTACAATTCATAAATCTCATGAAGATGCAAAGAATGATCCAAATGAACATTGAAGTTCAGAAAAGCCTATACAACAACATTTGATATGACCCTAAAAATTTTTTAGAGCATTAGCTCTTAGCAATCACTAACTTATAAGTTTATGGAACAGAACCGAAAAACTTGATATTTTAATGACGAGATGAAAAACTACTTCGTTTGCGGTCTCCCTTCAGGGGGGTGAGCAGACGAATTTTTTCTATCTCATGTATAGATAATATAATATCACTCTGAACGATATTAGAAGTCAGTGTACAAGGTCCGGCGGTTCTTGCTAAACGCTACAAAAAAACAACAGCTTAATCTGTTGCTAAAATTGAGGCTTGGATGAATCATTGTCAAAAAAATATTTAAGTATCAAGCCCCATTTTTCACGTTTTATGGTGGCCAACTTATAATTGTAATTTGCTATTTTTTAAGATTTTAATTTGAATATCACTTAATCTAACAAAATCCATGTAACCCAGGCAGATGGCCCCTGAGACTGATAAAGTGCAATGACAGCATTTAAATATTTTTGAGGTGCCATAGAAGCATAGTCAACACCATGAGAAATCCCATTCATCTGGAAGTAACCATATGTTTGGGTAACAGGATTTATAGCTGTTGGATTCCCACCCGATTCATAGTAAATGATCTGTAACCATTTATCAGCTGAGACACCAGTGCCATTTGCTACATACTGAGCAGCTTGTGCAGGAGACCAACCTGACCAATCAGCTGCTGCTGGAATATTTGGCTTCGTAATTACAGGAGGAGCCGGAGAGGAAGTTACTGGAGAACTTGGTATAGTTACTGGGGGAGTGACAGGTGTATTGTTGATAGGTACTGAAATATTAATAGTCGTTTGAGCAGTCGCAGGAGGAAGACTTTTCTTTACCACTTCTGCCTGAGCAGCTAATTCATTCTGTTTTGATGTTTCTTCTGCAGCAATCTCACTACCATATTTTGTGTATAAAATACTAATTGTAGATTGGGCTTGGTTGCTCCCACTTTCAATTTCTTTCTTCTGCTCAGCCAATTTTATTTCATCTTTTTGTAGTTGATCAATATTAGAAACGGACGAATCAATAATCTTACTCATAGCTAAAGCTTGCTCTAGAGAAAGGTGCTGGAACAGCATTAAATAAACAAGATTACCGCTATTATAATTCGGATTAAGCTGCATGTTCCGCATCTGATTTTCAATCAAAGATTTACGATTAGCAATATCATTTTCAAGATTAATTGAATCAATGGTATTTTGAGCTAGTTTTTTAGATAAACCATTCAATTTTTTTTGATAATCAAGCATTTCCTGTTTGGTTGAAGATGAATCAGCCTTTATATCCGAATTTGAGAAAAATCCTAAAAGGAAAATTATTCCAACCAAGCATAAAGAATATGCAAGAATTTTATTTAATTTTTTTTTCATGTTATTCTTTTTGTACTGCTTTAGCAGTTCTGACGATTTTAACATAATTTAACATTTTTCTCAAATATGCTATTAAATCAAGGCTTGTATACATTTTGATTCATCAATTATATATTATTGGAATTTAACTCAGCTTTTGCTTTTCAAGTTTAAAATTGATAAACGTATCAAAAAGATAGCCCTCCACCTTAGCACTACGTGTCAATCGTGGCTAGTCCTATCAGTTTTAAATTTATTAGCGAATCTCAGCTTGTACTTTTTCGGATAAGCTTTTCATGATTTTGTTCATAGCATTATTGATTTGTTCATCAGTCATAGTGTCATCAAGATTTTGAAAAGTCAAAGTATAGGCCATTGATTTTAAACCTGCGCCCAACTTTCCACCAGAAAATACGTCAAAGAGTTCAATCTTCTTTAAATTTTTTACATTTCTTGATTTAATAGCTGAAAAAATTTCAGCATGACTGATCTCTTCCTTTACTATCAAAGCAATATCACGGGTCACCGCTTGAACTTTTGGAATTTCTTCAAAAACAGTTTGGTGGGGAACTTCTTCAATTAAGATATTTACATCAAGCACAGCAACATAGGTTTCTGCAATATCATATTTTTTCACCAAAGCTGGGTGAACTTGTCCAACGAATCCTAGCACTCGATCATTTAGCTTTATCCTAGCTGTACGACCTGGATGCATCCCTTTATTCTCTGAATAAGGTTCAAATTCAACTCTATCATAGCCTGCCAGTATGTTTTCAACGATTCCTTTCGCATAGAAGAAATCAATTGGAGTGGTTTTTTCGTTCCATGACTTCTCAGTAATATTACCCGAAATAGCAATTGCAAGATCTGGCACCTCCGCTGGACGCCCATCCTCGGCATCACTTGGCAAAAAGACATTACCAATTTCATAGATTGAAACATCCTCATTCTTTCGATTTTGGTTGTAATTGATTATATCAAGAAGGCCAGGAATCATGCTTGTACGAAGAACCTGTCGTTCTTCCGACATTGGCATCATCAAATATGTTGTGTCAATGTCACCACTAAATTCAAAACTTTTTTCTGGCGTAGTTAAACTATAGCCAATCACTTCATTAAGACCTGCTGCTTCGAGCTGCTTCCGTAATTTTAGTCGAAGTTTTTGCATGGGCGTGCGTTCCCCAGCATTTTGTGTACTTGGAAGTGTGGCTGGTAATTTATCATAGCCATACATCCGAGCTACTTCTTCAATTAAATCTGCCTCAATATGAATGTCCCAACGACGGGAAGGAATTTCACAAACAAACTTATCTCCCTCGATTGCAAGTGAAAAGCCAAGTGCTTCAAAAATTGTTTTAACTTGAGCCTGTGATAATTCAGTTCCTAAAGATGCATTTATACGGCCCAGACTTATTGAAACTTTTACCAATTCTGGTTGAAAATTGTTTGATTCCACAACTCCCTTGAGAACCTCACCGCCGGCAAGTTTAGTAATCATTGCTGCAGCAAAGTCCAAAGCTTCACGGACAGTTGCCTGATTGATTCCTCTTTCAAAACGAGATGAAGCCTCTGAACGAAGATTGTACTTTTGTGAAGTTTTACGGATACTAATTGGATCAAATAAAGCAGCCTCAAGTGCAACAGTCACAGTCTTATCTGTTATTTCAGTATTTTCTCCCCCCATCACACCTGCAAGGCCTACTGGAAGGCCAGCCGAAGTAATAACAATGTCTTCAGAAGTCAATTCTCGGTCAATATGATCTAAAGTAGTTAATTTTTCACCATTTTTAGCTTGACGAACCAAAATTTCATCCGAGCCAAATTTACCAAAATCAAAGCTATGTAGCGGTTGACCATAGTACATCAAAACATAATTTGTCACATCAACTACATTGTTAATTGGCTTAATACCTGCATTCATCAGACGATTTTGCAACCAAACTGGTGACTTGGCAATTTTTACGTCTTTAATAATACGAATTTTATAGGTTGGGACATTGTCTGTCTCAACTTTTATAGAGATCTGATCAACTGTTGCCTGGTCAGATTCAACCAAATTATAAATTTCTTTTTTTACCTCTAGACCATATATAGCCGCCACTTCATGAGCAACCCCGAGCATGGACAAGGCATCTGCACGATTAGGAGTGATTGAAAGTTCTATAATCTCATCATCCATATCAAGATAAGGAAAAATGCTGTCACCAACAATAGCATCGATTGGCATCTCATAAATCCCTTCTTCATGCTTCATTGGATTAATCCTATCGCTCACACCTAACTCGTCCAATGCACAAAGCATGCCAAAGCTTTCATAGCCTCTCATCTTACCTTTTTTGATCTTAGTATTTTCAGCAATACGAGCACCAACTAGAGCAGTGATAGTCTTCATTCCCACGCGGATATTTCCAGCTCCACATACAATTTGCAATGGTTCTACTTCACCAACATTGACCTTACATACGTGCAAGTGTGTTTCAGAAATATCTTCAAATGATACGATTTCACCAACTACTAATTTTGAAAGACCAAAAGCAGGTGTTGTCACACCTTCAACCTCAATACCTGTTGTTGACATTTTTTCTTCAAGATCTTCAGCCCGTGCTGTCAGATCAGGCACTAGTTTCTTCAACCATTTATACGATATGTTCATTTTTTTACTTTCTTATTTATAAACTTTTGGCATTCTTATTTACCAAATTGTTCAAGAAATCTTACATCACCTTGATAGAATCCACGAATATCATTAATACCATATCTCAACATTGCTATACGTTCTTGACCAAGTCCGAACGCAAACCCAGAATAGGTAGTTGAATCAAGCCCACTCATTTCTAGAACATTTGGGTGAACCATCCCTGCTCCAAGAATTTCAATCCAACCTGTGTGTTTACAGACATTACAACCTGTTCCGCCACATTTAAAACAAGAAATATCGACTTCAACAGATGGTTCTGTGAATGGAAAATAACTTGGACGCCAACGAAGATTCCGAGATTGACCAAACATTTTCTTCATTACAAGATCTAAGGTACCTTTAAGGTCCGCCATTGTAATGCCTTTATCAACCACTAGGCCTTCAATTTGGTGAAACTGATGACTATGGGTCGCATCATCCGTATCCCGACGATAAACCCGCCCGGGAGCAATCATACGAAGTCCACCATTGTTGAAATCATGAGCATCCATGGTACGCGCTTGCATAGGCGAGGTGTGAGTACGTAAAAGAGTATCTTCTGTAATATAGAAAGTATCTTGCATGTCTCGTGCCGGGTGATCTTTGGGTAAGTTCATTCTTTCAAAATTATAATGATCTGTCTCAACTTCGTAACCGTCAACAATTTCGTAACCCATGCCGAGGAAAATTTCTTCAATTTCTTCTTGTGTTTGAGTCAGAATATGCCGACTTCCTGAATGTTCCTTTTTACCAGGTAAAGTTACGTCAAGTGTTTCTTTAGCTAAGGTTGCATTTAAAGCTTCTTCTTCTAGTTCAACTCGCTTTTCTTCAAGGAGTTCAGTAACCTTATCACGAAACTCGTTGGCCATTGCGCCAATAATTGGACGCTCTTCGTTAGACAAACCTTTCATGCCCTTCAAAATATCCGTCAAGGTTCCTTTTTTCCCCAATACTGACACCCGAAAATCACTCAAATCTTTCACATCTTTGATAAGCTCAAGACTTTTTAAAGCATGTGTGCGAAGTTCTTCAATTCTTTCTTGTAAATTCATATGGTCTTTAATCATAGCTAAATTTAAAAATTTATCGTTTTAATTTAAAGTCAGATTAATTAAAATCTGTTCAGCTATTCCTTTCATTTAGTGCAAATTAGCCAAGTAAATTTTCGATTGATTCAATTAGCTTTTCTGGTTCGGTCGCTGGAGCAAAACGAGCAACCACTTCACCATCACGATCAAGCAGAAATTTAGTGAAGTTCCATTTTATTTTATCACTGAGTAAGCCGTGCTTTTCTTCTCGAAGCCACTGGTAAAGGGGATGGGCTTTCTCTCCATTAACATCAATCTTTTGAAACATAGTAAAAGTCACACCATAATTTACCTTGCAAAATTCTTCAATCTCAGAGTTTGTTCCATCATCTTGATTTGCAAATTGATTGCATGGGAAACCTAAGATTTCAAGGCCTTTTTCATGATAATCCTCGTATAATTTTTCTAGTCCTTCAAACTGTGGAGTAAAACCGCACTTTGAGGCAGTATTCACTATAAGAACTACCTTACCTTTATATTCCTTCATAGAAACTTTTTGCCCATTCATTTTTAATGCGCTAAAATCGTAAAACGACCTCATGTTAACTCCTCTTTCTGTTTATTTTCTTTGTTTTGGCTACGAGCATATCTAAAAATCAAAAATACCACAGTTCACTCCCTCTGAAAGGAGCGAGAGCCCGCGGTACCATCCTAATTTATAGCTTAATTTACTTTCTCATTTGTGTGAGGTGAAATTCACTATCTTCTGCGTTACCCTAGTTTTCAGTCAATGACCTGGGCTTCCTTAAACACTCCAATAATTACTCTTCTCGCATGAGCTTATTCAATTTGATTTATTCTATCATTTTCACTAAATTTTGACAAGACTATCACACTGCATCTGCAATTATATACTTTATCCAAAGATACCGGGCCATATCTTTTCCAACTACTTAAAAATCTTTTGATAATCATGAACTGATGAAGGTTTTCCTTTTTTTTCATGTAGAGTGTGCAAGTATTCGCTGTAGTCTGACTTTGAAATTAATTCTGAAATTTGTGTTTGTGTTTCAGTAATCAATTCATTGGCCTGGCTTTTGGCAACTGTTCTATCTCCAATTACAAGTAAGCCTTCCAAGTAAGCTCTCTGAACGACATTCTCCCATTCAGCTCCTTGGTTAAGATCAAGGTAGACATCATTTTCCAAAAGTAAGGCCAAAAGATTTTTCAAAGAGATAGCTTCAAGTAACCTGACATTTGAATGCTTTTTAGCTAAATTTCTAAGCTTTTCAGATACATTTGAAGGTGCTGCTATGGTCCATGTTGCTCCGGATTTACTAAGATAATCAGCAAGTCCCTCATCATATAATATCTGATCACTAAGTGTCACTGTCAAAAAACTGCGATGTTGCTTGATGGATCTCCGAATATTTTCAATTTGACCCAAATAGGCCAATCCAATCCTTCCCTCCTCGTATGGTTTCATTATTTTTTCTATCTTTGCCAGCTCATTTATATTTTCAAAAAGAATTCGATACGTTGAAGTACGAACAGATAAAATCAATTTCATGTTAGCAGGTAATTCATCAGAAATTCGTTCTTGGAAATACAGTGTAGAGGGAATTTTCGGAATTTCTTTAGACACCAGAAAGGGAGTTGACATAGAATTAATAATGATTTCATCAAAACTAGAACTATATTCTTCAATGAATTCTTTAACAAAAAAGCTGATATCTGGATAAATTTTATCATTTCTTTGAGTATGTCTAATAATTGAACGGCTTAAGAGATCAAAAGTCAAAACCTTATTCCCATTTGCATCATAATAGATTTCCTTGATAGGCTTGCCTTCTTGATTATAAAGCACATCTGCATATTTAAACCCTTGACGGTTATAGCGGAAGGCAACTGTAAATTTCCCTTCCAGATTAAGCCAAACGACTTTTTTTACTATCCGTTTGCTATTAGCAATATAAAAGATATAACCTCTTAAAAGGTCCCCTTGTAAAATTTCAGCCTTTAAGCCATCTATATTACGAATTTCAAAAAATTTTGGGACTTTAATTTCATTAAAATGTAAAGCTTTATCAGGTAATTGGTCCGCTCCTATCGCATGAGCTATTGGATTTAGTACTGTAAGTGGTTCAAAGCCACCATAAACCACATTGATGTGTAAATAAGGAATAGAGGCTTTATTTAAACTATAGAGAAAACGCCGGGTCGCTTGATTGTAGAGTTCTGTGAGCACTAATTTCATTATAAAGTTCCCCCAATTTCAAAAGAATTGACAGGCTTCTTTCCAAGACTGATATCATAGAAATCACGCCAGAGGGATTTTACATTTTCTGCCAAATATGACTCAGCTTTGGTTTTAGAAAATTCTATAGCACACTTATAATCCATTTCTTGAACCATTTTCCTAATCATATTTGAAAAAATTTCAACTTGTTCTTCCTCGTTTTTGAAACTCTTTGGAGAAATGCAGAAGCCATTTATACCATTTTTTATAAATTCACTATTACCATAATCCACATCTAAACCAATAATGGGAAGACAAGCTGATACAGCTTCTAGAAGTGTTAAGCCAAAGCCTTCTGAAGAGGAAGCTGTCAAATATCCTCCATAAGAACCGTAAATAGAATTGTCAAGATCTAGGTGCCCATGTAACTTGACAAAATCTTTAGCATTAAGTTTAGCAATCAAGTCACGCAATTCCTTAACCAGTTTACCAGCCCCATAAATATGAAACTCAATTTCTGGAAGCTCTTCCTTTAATGCAACAACTGCCCTCACTAATACATCGATATGTTTCTCTGCTGCTAAACGACTTGCCGTCATAAATTTGTACTTGTTTTCTTCTACAGCTTGGCCATCGTTCAATTCATTAATAAACCCAACAGGAATTGTGATTATTTTTGTATCAACACTACCCATTTTATTAAACTGATCTTTCAATTTCTTCTTTTGTTTATCCGTCGAAACAATAAAATAATCAATATATTTTCGATTGCTAAAGACAAACTCGTAATGATTATTCCAAAGCACCCAGTTATCGTCTATCATCCGTTCACTAAAATGCTCTGCATGAATGACGACCGCATACTTAGCATCATTCTTATTCTGAAGTAATTCCGCAGCAATTCCCGCGTTTCGATCAATGATTACCAAATCACCCTTTCCAAAGTTAAGACGATGGAAAAATTCATTATAAAACTCGCCTTTTCCATAGAGCACTGAATCACCAAGGAACGTGACAAGAATTTTACCTTCATGTAAAAACTGCTTCATTGATTGCTCACCATCTTCATTAAAGAAGTAGCGACAAAAAATTTCCTTCCCGTTGTAGTAATCAATGTTGGTCAAACGGTCACTATAATGTGCCACTTCTTGCAGATGTTGAGAAACAATTGTATCAACACGATCTATGCGAAAAGTTCCTGGAATGAGCCAGACTTTATAAAGGCTTTCACCATATGAAAAATTGACCGCTTTTTCTCCATCATCCTTACGTAAAAAATAGGAAGGTAAGGTCAATTGAAAATCATCAACCATAAAAGTTGAAGCGTGATTTTTCTGCCCTGCCATAAACTTATAAGCATTGAGCGTCACATCGATATCAATGCCTATTTTTTCAGTAAAACGACTATAATTGTTATAACTATAATCACAATATATGAAAAGTTGCTTTTCAGGGAATTGTTTGACTAAATCAAAACGGTATTTCTGGGCGTACTCAATTCCACTCGATGATGGACCAATTCCTTTGTTTATATGATAAACTGTCAATTTTAGTCTCCGTAATTGGAGTCTACTTAAGAATATAATGGTGCAGACCCTTGCTATTAGCTTAATTATAACACTTTGAAAAGAAAGAATTTTTAAAGATCTTATGTTTGTTAATTTTCACTAAACCCTCTCACTCCCTATTAGGGACGCTTAATTTGTTATAATCTAGATAAAATAAACATATGTATTGAAATTAAAAAGGATGTATAAATTCATGGACAAAATTATTAAATCTATATCGTTGAACGGACATTTCCGTGCTTTTGCCCTTGATTCGAAAAGAACCGTGACTGAAGCTCAAGAACGTCATCACAGCCTATCCAGTTCTACCACCGCCCTTGGTCGTACTTTAATTGCGGCTCAAATTTTAGGAGCTTTAGAAAAGGGCGATGCTAAGATTACGGTGAAGGTAATTGGTGATGGACCAATGGGAGCAATACTAGCCGTTTCAGATGCCAGTGGGAATGTCAAAGGCTATGTCCAAAACCCTGATCTTGATTATCGTCGAACTTCAACAGGCGAAGTTTTAGTTGGAGAGTTAATTGGTAATGGTTTCCTAATTATCATTAAAGATATGGGCTTGCGAACGTCTTATACCGGACAAGTTGACTTAATCAGTGCGGAAATTGGCGAAGACCTAGCTTGGTACTTCCTCCAGTCTGAACAAACTCCAAGTTCTGTAGGAGTCAATGTCGTTCTGGAGGAAAATTCTGATAAGGTCAAATCTGCGAGTGGTTTTTTACTTCAAGCTTTACCTGAAGCAACAGATGAAGAGATTAGTCTAATGGAAAAACAAATTAAAGCAATGCCAGCACTTTCAGCCTTAAGTATTAATGAAATTTTGCCAAATATTTATGGTGGTATGGATTACAAGATACTTGAAGAAAGTTCACTTGCTTTCAAGTGCGATTGCAGTAAAACTCGTTTTCGTGAAGGCATTCGCTCACTAGGTTCTGCTGAAATTACTTCTATGATAGAAGAAGATCATTATGCAGAAGTCATTTGCCAGTTTTGCGGACGTGATTACCATTTTTCTGAAGCAGAATTAAATGAATTGATTTTGGACTCTACAGAAAAATGACTGTTAAACTCTACATTGCAGCAACACTCGATGGCTATATTGCAGACAGAAATGAAAGTCTTGATTGGCTTTTTGAAGTTAGTGGTAAAGGTGACAATGGCTACGGAAAGTTCATCAGTCAAATTGACAATCTAATTATGGGAAGACACACCTACGAATGGATGATTAACGAAATTCAAAATATAACTCATGAAGATTGGCCTTATTACGGAAAATCTGTCTATGTTTTAAGTCGACAAACATTACCCGACAATAAATATGTCAAATTCGTCCTTCCTGAGAATTTACAAAAAATTGTCAAAGAGCTAAATGGAAACATCTGGAATGTAGGGGGCGGAGAGACCATTAAACTATTTCTTGAAAATCATCTAATTGATGAGCTTCAAGTTACAGTTGCTCCAGTTCTGTTAGGTGACGGAATACCTTTGTTTCCAAAGGGAAATTATTTTGAAAAGCTTGAACTTATAGAAACAACTACTTATGGTCAGTTTGTTGAACTACATTATAAAGTTAAGTAATCCATTTTCCTTTTCAGTGATCTTTTTATCCAGCATTAAAAAATATTTATTTTATTAATAATTATAGTGTCCAAGTATGACTCAGTTACTAAGTTATCAACCTCTGACAAACACATCAACAAATTATCTACAACTTTTTTGTTATAATATCAAGCATGACACGCAATACTAAATATACTGGGAGCTACACAATTGGGACTGGCGAAAAATCAGTAGTAGTCGAAAATCGTATTGTTCTAGCTCCAATGGCTGGTATTACAAATAAAGCTTTTTTGACGACTGCCAAGGAATTTGGCGCTGGTCTCGTCATTTCAGAAATGATTTCAGATAAAGGAATTGAATTCCGTAATAAAAAAACACTTGACATGCTTGACTTCGTTGGTGTTCCACATCCTTTGAGTATTCAAATTTTTGGGGGTAATTCAGAAACACTAGTCGAAGCGGCTAAGTTTGTTGAAAAAAACACAACAGCAGACATTATTGACATCAATATGGGTTGTCCAGTTCCAAAAGTTACAAAAAATGATGCTGGCTCCCGCCTTTTGCTAGATCCAGATAAAGTTTACGATGTAGTAAGCAAGGTTAGCAAAGCTATCTCAATCCCACTTAGCGTGAAGATCCGTCTTGGCTGGGATAACGATCATCTCTTTGCAGTTGAAAATGCGAAAGCTATTGAAGCTGGTGGCGGAGCTCTGGTTGCAATGCATACGCGCACAAAAGCAGCTGCTTATACAGGTCACGCAAAGGATAATTGGGACTGGCTTGGGAAACTTACAGACGCTGTCAAAATCCCTGTTATTGGTAACGGAGACATCAAAGGGCCTGAGGATGCTAAGCAAATGATAGATCAAACAGGCGTCACTGCTGTAATGATGGGACGTGCAGCTCTTGGCAATCCTTGGGTACTTAATCGCACACGCCATTTTTTTGAGAGTGGCGAACTCCTTCCTGAGCCTACAATCAATGAAAAAATACAGATAGCCAAGATACATTTAGAACGTCTAGTTGAACTCCACGGTGAACATCTTGCTACTCTGGAATTTCGATCACAGGCTAGCTACTATCTCAAAGGGGCTAAAGGTGCTGCGAAAGTTAAAGTTGCGGTCAACCAAGCTGAAAGTCCTCAGGAAGTCTTTAGTATTTTTGAAGATTTTTTAAATCCAAGTTTAACTGTCTTCGATAGCTTTTAATAATTTTAGAACTTAGTTCTAAGTTTGACAAAACTTGTTACAACCTAATATTCGCATTCAATAAAAAACTATCAGAAAAAGGGTCTAGTCCTCAAAAATTCTGATAGTTTTTTTAAAAAATTGATAGCGAAGTCAAATGAGATCATATTTCTCAAAGAGGTATTCAAGATCTGCAATATTTTTCATCAGACTTTGACCTATATTTGTATCTTTTACACGTACTGGCTCTTCAACCTGTTCAACTAGTCGATTGGCACTAATGATGTCAGTTCCTTTGTTTACAGCTGCTTCAACAGTTGTAAAAGGTTGGTGAGCGACAAGCTGCATTCCATAACTATTATAAAGCAAAGTATAGCCTGCTATTCCTGTTTCTTTTTGATAAGGCTTCGAAAATCCTCCATCTATGACAATTAATTTACCATTTGCTTTGATCGGGTTCTCGCCATTTTTTTCCTTAATTGGCGTATGTCCGTTAATCAGATGACCATTTTCATCCATGTTAAAATTTCGTAATATCATTTTAATGATTTCTTGATTTTCTCGAAGCTCATAATATGGATTTTTCTTTTCAATATGCGTGCTCTTGTCACCTATATAGTAGCGTTCAAATGTTGTCATTGCTTCTTTTCCAAAAAGTGATGAACATTCGCCAACCCAAAGGTACCAAAGCAAATCAGTTGAAAAATCATTTGTTTGCTTTGGATTAGACAAGCTTTTTCTCACATTAAAATCAAAAAAATCCAATAATTCACGTCCTGCATAAGCTTTGTCACCAATTCTAAAAGACTTAAAATCTCCATTTTCATGTAAGGGAATGCAACCATGAATCAACAAATTTCCATTATACCTCAAATACATAGAACCGTTTTCTAATAGAAAGTGAACATGTTTCAAAAGTTTATGTGAAGACTTGAAATTTTCTAATAAATGTTTAAGCATTCTTTCTTCTTCTTCGGTCAGACGTGCTGGATCTTTTGGATCAATCGTTGGAGCTTGAAAGCTGATCAAATCATAAACACGATGATTTAAAGTTATCTTTTGATTGCCAAAGTCTATAAAGTTCAATACATCGCGATGTCCAAGCAAAAACTCTGGTCTGCGTGCAATAAGCTGACTTTCCAGTTTAAATTGTAAGATTGCTGCAGCTTGTTGCAATTTATTCAGAAGTTCACTTTCTTCATTACTGATCCGGATACCCTCAGTCAACTGGGGGACAAAGGCTGAACTTGGTTTATAATAGCGCTCTGCATAATCAATAAATGCACGCATATTAATTCCATAACGCTCTTCTAGAATGTCTAGATTAGCATATCTTGAACAAATTCTTACCACATTCATCATCGCAAGTGGTGAACCCGCAATAATTGCCATCCAAACAACATCATGATTTCCCCATTGAATATCAACTGACGGCATGTCTATTAACCGATCAATAATTTTATCTGGATGTGGTCCACGATCGTAAATATCCCCAACAATGTGTAGATGATCAACTGTTAAACGCCGAATTGTGTCAGCCAAGGAAACAATTAGATTTGAAAGTTCTCCCAATTGCTGTAGTTTTTGAATAATTGAACTAAAGTAACTCTTTTTTTCAGCCGTTGCATCCACTTCATTCAGTAACTCTTCAAGGATGTATCGAAAATTTTCTGATAAAGCTTTCCGTACCTTCGAACGTGTGTACTTCTGACTTGCGAATTTGGCAACTTTTAGCAATTCGATAAGCTTTTTCTGACAATATTGGTTAAATGCATTATCCAAAAATAGAATTTTTTGAGCTTCTAACTTTTCTTGTGGGTAATAAATCAAGGTAGCTAATTCTGAAATGTCTTCTACCGTAAAATTTGGAAAACAATCACGTATTTTTTCTTTAATGCTACCTGAACCATTTCGAAGGACATGATTAAATGCATCATATTCTCCATGAACATCACTCATAAAATGCTCTGTCGCCTTAGGTAATTCGCAAATTGCACTTAGATTAATGATTTCTGTCAAAACAGCTTCTTTTGAAACAAAATTCTGTTTAAGCAATTTGTAATATTTTTCTTCCAAAACTACCTCTTTTTATGATACAGTATAGCACATTAGATTCAAATTATAATTCACAAATAATGAGCTTGAAGTTGCATTAAGTTTCTTTAAATAACCTTTCAATTTTATCAAGTGCCTTGTTATAAGTACAGCTACAAAATGAAAACTTAGCAATAACTCCTAGATAATATACGTCCAGAACAATTATCACTATAAATAGATTTCATTAAATTAAAAACTTTAGAATTGGCAATTATCCTATCAAACACATTTTTAGAAGCAAAATAACACATACTGATTAATCTCACATTCATAAGTGATAAACCAATTGTTTCTAATTTGACTAGACATTTTAGGAAATTTGATAAAACTTTATATTTTTTATTTTCCTTTCCTTCAGCTTAAATATTTCAAAAAAAACACTATCAATTTTTTTGGAGTGTCTTTTTTCAACATTACTATTTTCAAATTTCTTATTTTAAACGCCGAATTTTTTTCTCTGCATAGTCAGATTTGGAGTAATTGAAGTCACCAATGACCTCATGTACATTAATAACCGAAGTGAAGGCATGCTCATCAATTTTTAAAATCGCATGTTTAATTTCTTGGATTTCTCGTGGATTTAGAATTACATAAAGAATTTTCTTTTCCTCACCTGAGTAAGCACCTTCACCATTTAAGAAGGTCACACCGCGCCCAAGTTTTCGCATGATCTTCTCTGCCAACTCTTCTGGTTTTGAAGTGATGATGAGCATTCCACGAACCGTGTAACCACCCGACTGGACGAACTCTAATACTTGACTAGCCACAAAACTACAAATCAGTGTATACATCATTTGCTTTAAATCAATATATGATAATGAAGCCACAAGTACAATTGAGTCAACCATTATAAAAATTGTAGACAAAGGAATTCCGTTTTTTACCTGCAAGAGACGGGCTACAATATCTGTACCACCTGTTGTTCCCCCTACTCTAAAAACAATTCCCACTCCACAGCCTGCAGAAACACCCGCCAAGAGGGAACCAATTAACATATCATTACCGACTGAGATGGAGAAAGGAATTCGTTGGAAAAGCCAAATCCAAAATGTCAGACTAACAATACCACACACGGTAAAAATGAAAGTTCGACGTCCTAAAAAACGATATCCAATAAAAAGCAAAGGAATGTTCAAAACAAAGGTAGTAATAGATGGGTCAATATGCAAAAGAGCATGACCTATAAGAGAAATACCAGCAACCCCACCCTCGGCGAGGTGAGTCCTCATATTAAAGTTGACAAACCCAAAACTATATATCGCTGTACCAAGTACAACGGCAGCAAGACTCACAAAATTTTTTTTAATCAGATTTATCATTATTTACTATTTTTCTCTTCATTGAAATTCCCGAGCACTCGGATATTTTGAGCTAAGGTTACAAAAGCATTTTTATCGGATTCATAAATCGCTTGACGAAACTCATGATATTCCGAATTAGTAATCACTGTAAACATAACAGTCTCGCGTTGGTGAGTATATCCACCCTCGGCACCACGAACAAAGGTAACGCCTCTTCCTAGCTTATAAAAAATAGCATCACGAACATCATCGGGAAATTTAGTGACAATTGTCACTTGCATTTTCTTCTGTCGGTTAAAAACAGTATCAACCATACGACCATTGATGAAAACATATATAAGAGAATAAAAAAGATGCTGAGGGCCAAATAGGATACCTGCTGTCAAAATGACAACGCCATTAACAACTGTACTCAAATAACCGACTGACATGCCAGTTTTTTTTCGAATTGTCAGAGCAACAATATCTGTCCCCCCACTCGAAATACCCAGTCGCATGACGTAACCTATTCCAATTCCCATTAAAACGCCACCAAAAATAGAATTCATTATTGGATCTTTGGTAAGAGCCCATGAAGGCATCAACTGAATAAAAATTGAGCTTAATGTAATTGACATAAAAGTATAAATCGTAAACTTTCGACCAATTGTAAACCAAGCCATAATCAAGAGAGGTAAATTGAGGACCCAAATAATTACTGAAATTGGAAGTAGTGTCCCCCCAAAAGTTCGTGAGAACAAAGTAAAGATAATTTGTGAGATACCTGTCACACCGCTTGAGTAAACTTCACCCGGCTGTAGAAAAAAATTCAGAGCCAAAGCAGACAAGATACCATAAACCACTGCGGCTGAACTTTTTTCAATAAATCTTCCAAGGTCAAAATATTTAAGAAATTTTTGCTTGATTGTCATAATCTGGTCCTTTATATCCTCAAATTGAAGTTATAAGCCACTCTATCACTCTAAAGTATTGATGTGGAGTTCATCGAGTTGTTTTTGAGAAACCGGACTTGGCGCTTGAGTCATAGGGTCAGCTGCCCGATTATTTTTAGGGAACGCAATAACTTCACGAATATTATATTTACCTGCTAAAAGCATTACGAAGCGATCAAGACCAATTGCAAGTCCCCCATGTGGTGGGAAGCCATATTCAAGAGCTTCAAGCAAGAAACCAAATTGTTCTTCAGCATCTTCAAGTTTAAATCCAAGAGCTTTAAGCATGGTTTCTTGGAGCTCACGCGTATTAATGCGGAGTGATCCGCCACCTAACTCGTAGCCATTTAGTACAATATCATAAGCATGCGCACGAACTTTTTGAAGATCGGAATCTTCTGATGAACCATCTGCAGTCAGGAATTCTCGAGTTTCTGCAGTTGACAAGGTAAATGGATGATGAGCTGACATATAGCGTCCTTCTTCTTCAGACCATTCAAAGAGCGGCCAATCAACCACCCAAAGGAAGTTGAACTTGCTACTGTCAATAAGATTATGTTCTTTGGCGATAGTTTGACGAAGGGAACCTAGAGCACTATTAGCTGTGTTTAATTTATCAGCAACAATCAGAACGAGGTCATTTTCATCTAGATCAAGCTCTGAAACAAAAGCATCAGCCTTATCAGATAAGAATTTAGCAATTGAACCAGAGAGTACTCCTTGTTCAACTTTTACCCATGCAAGTCCTTGAGCTCCATTTTGTTTGGCTTGCTCAGCCAACTTATCTATGGCTTTACGAGAATATTGGTTAGCCAAATTTTTAGCAACGACAGCCTTTACTGCTACTGCGTCTTGAAAAACTTTGAAATCAATCGTATGGGCCAACTCAGTTAAATCTTGAAGCTTCATCTCATAACGCGTATCCGGTTTATCTGAACCATAGAAGTTCATAGCGTCATCATAGCTCATACGTGAGAAGGGAAAAGTTACATCAATTCCTTTGACATCCTTCATGACTTTTGCAATCATGCGTTCAACCAATGTTTGAATTTCTTCTTCAGATAAGAAAGAAGTTTCCAAATCGACCTGCGTAAACTCTGGTTGGCGATCACCACGTAAGTCCTCATCTCGGAAGCATTTAACAATTTGATAATAGCGATCAAGCCCCGCAGTCATTAAAAGTTGTTTCATCAATTGTGGTGATTGTGGTAGCGCGTAGAATTCTCCCTTATTCACACGTGATGGTACTAAATAGTCACGTGCACCTTCTGGAGTTGACCTGTTCAGAAATGGTGTCTCAACATCAATAAAACCTTCGTCATCCATATATTCACGAATAGAATGCGTAATAGCATGCCGAAGACGAAGATTGGCTAACATTTCAGGCCGACGGAGGTCCAAATAACGATACCGCATTCGGTTCTCGTCTGAGGTTTCAATGCCATCCTTAATTTCAAATGGCGTGGTCTTTGAAGTTGAAAGAACTTCGATTGACTCAGCCTCAATTTCAACACCGCCTGTCTTGATATTATCATTTTTATTTGAACGCTCAATGACTTTACCTGTAATTTCTACAACAAACTCAGTGCGTATAGCTTTGGATGTTTCAGTAACTTTCTCTGAAGCTGTCTCCTGATCTACAACAATTTGTACGATACCTTCACGATCGCGCACATCAATGAAAACAAGTCCTCCTTTGTCACGACGTTTTGCAACCCAACCTTTGACTGTGACAATTTGACCTAAGTACTCTTCAGTTATGTTCCCAGCGTAATCTGTACGTTTCATACTTCCCCCAAAATATTAATCATACGAAAATCTTATTGCTTGACTCGTACGCATGATGCCATTGCTTATCTTCCTATAATTTTATTATATATTAAGCTTGATTTTATTCATTTCTAAATGACTTAGCTTTCTATTTCACCCATAACTAACTCTTCATAAATTTCAGAAAAATCGTTGTAAAGATCATCCAGATCCACTTCACGCTCTTTACGGGTTTGGGCATTTTTGATTTTAGCCGTTTGATTAAGCACTTCATTTTCACCTAATGTAATTATTAGCTCAGCTTTGTAGGCATCTGCTGATTTATATTGAGCTGGTAATTTGCGATCCAAGTAATCACGATCCACACTATAGCCTTGCATACGCAATGACGAAACGAGCTTTGCTGCTTCAAGGTTAGCTTTAGCTCCAAGTACCGCAATATAAGCATGAAGCTCCATGTCATCCGTAAGATCAATATCTTCCATCTCAAGAATCATTAGTAAACGTTCAAGTCCTATAGCAAATCCAAAAGCAGGTGTTTCAGGCCCATCAAAATACTCAACTAATTTATCATAACGCCCACCACCACAAACAGTCATTTCTTTACCATCAATAATTGCAACTACCTCAAAGACTGTATTCGTATAGTAATCGAGACCACGTACCATTGAAGTGTCAATTTTATATTGAATACCTGATGCATTTAGAATTTCGCAAACCGATTCAAAGTGCTTTTTCGAAGCCTCATTTAAATAGTCAAGGATTGATGGAGCTGATAACAGGATTTGCTTATCTTGTTCTTCTTTAGAATCAAGAATGCGCAGAGGATTTTCTAATAAACGGCGTTGTGAATCCTCAGAAAGCTGATTTTTGTAAGGAGTCAGAAAATCTACAAGTGCCTGACGATAAGTCTCACGTGACTCAGCATCTCCAATTGAATTTAGATGAATCTTCAATGAGCTTAGTCCTAAGGTAGAGAAGAAATCAGTCGCCATAATAATTGTCTCAGCATCAACTGCAGGATTCTTTGCACCAAATATTTCAACACCAATTTGATGAAATTCACGTGTACGCCCTGATTGTGGACGTTCATAACGGAACATTGGACCACTATACCAGAATTTAACTGGCTTTTGAACTTCTGGTGCGTAAAGTTTGTTCTCAAGGTAAGCGCGAACGACAGACGCAGTTCCTTCAGGACGTAAGGCTATATGACGATCACCTTTATCCATAAAGTCATACATCTCTTTAGTCACGATATCAGAGGTCTCACCAGCTGAACGACTAAAAAGTTCATAACTTTCAAAAATAGGTGTTTCGATTTGCTTAAAGTTATAATTTCCGAAAGTGGCAGCAGCTAATGCATTAATTTGTGCAAAAGTCTCAGCAGCTTTTCCGAAAATATCAAGAGTCCCTTTTGGTTTTTGAAGTTTCATAAATTGTCCCATCTTAAATATATAAAATACACGAAAATCGCCTAAAGGCGATTTAAAATTTTAATACACCAACAACTTTTTTCTCTCTATAAATCATATTCAAAACCTCTAAAGAAAGAAAAACATAATTAATCTGCATCCTTGAAAACTTGCATATTTTGAGAAAAATAATCATAACCTGAATAAATTGTAAATATGACACAGATGTAGAAGAAGATCGTTCCAATGTATAATGGATCTCCTAGAAATAAAAAAATAACTGAAGCCATTTGAGTTGCTGTCTTGATTTTTCCTGGCATGGCAGCAGCCATCACAGTCCCACCTTGTTCAACTAAAAGCAAGCGAAGACCCGTTACTGCCAGTTCCCTACAGACAATAATTGCAACTGCCCAAATAGGTACTATATTAAATGCCACTAAAACAACGAAAGCTACCATATTAAGCATCTTATCTGCCAATGGATCCGCAAATTTACCAAAGTTACTAACAACCTTCCATTTACGAGCTAAATATCCATCTAACCAGTCCGTAAATGATGCAATTGTAAAAACAATTGCTGCAATTATCCAAATGAGTGAGCTATGACCACTTGAAACAATTCCATGGAAAATAGGACCTTGTGGAATGTAAAAGAGAATCACAAAAATTGGAATCATAAAGATTCGAAGCATCGTAAGCTGGTTTGGTAATTTTTCTTTTTTCATATCTTCCTTTATCAATTACTAAATGATGACGAACTTTGGTTTAGAGAAGTTGAACTACTTGATTGACTTTGAGTTCCACTAACATTATATATGATTTGCAAGTTAATCACGTTTGAAGGAACAGAAACTTTTGAAATATCAAGTTTTTGTCCATTAATTGTAATGGTCATAGATTTGATTTCACTAAGCGTCAAGGTTGATGTGGTTGTCTTCTTTTCTAGTGAAAACTCAGCCGACTTCTGCCCTGTAGAAGTTAAAGTGATTGATTGAGTAACATTTCCAGAGGCACTGGCTGTGGCTATGGCTACATTACTATTTAGGTCAAAGAGTAAATCTACCGTATCCTTATTTGTGAATATTTGTAAAATTTTACCATCAGCCGATAGATTCAGGCTTGTTTTAGAGGCCACCGTAGAACTGCTTGAAGGTAAACTATAATCATTAGGTGTAACAGTGCTTGACTTTGGTAAATTAAGAAAAACCATTAAGCTAACACTAAGAAGAATAATAATTGCAATTGTTGCCAGAACAATCATTGGCAAATATCGCTGAACCCAAGTTTTATTTTCTTCATCCTCTTCCTCACTTGGCAACGGGATTCTCTCATCAGGTCGAATGAAACGGTAATTGCCAGTATCTTCAAATGGGCCTTCTACTTCAACAGGAGAATCGTTTTCAAATGCCTCAAGAATCGCTTCAACATCTAAGTCTAATTTTTGAGCATACTGTTTCAAGTACGCACGGACATAGAAAGTACCTGGAAAAATGGCAAAATTCTCTGTTTCAAGTGCTGAAATGTAAATTTTCTTAATTGACGTAGTTTTTTCTGCCTTATCAAGGCTCCAGTCAAGCTTGGTGCGACGCTCTTTCAATAGGGCACCAATAGCTTTCTGCACCATTTTCCCTCCTTTCTAATAAAAATAAGATAGAATCCTTGTATCTCAATAAAATTCAGAGAAGTTAGGTTCTATTTCTTCGGCCGAATTAAAAATACAGAACATTCAGAGTTATCCAAAAAACTTTCTGCAAGTTTCAAAACTTTTTCAAGTGTAAGCTGTGATAAAACTTCTGAACTATCAAAAAAAGTTTTTCTTGAACTTTCGGTCATCGCTGTAAACTCATTAGCAATGTGTTCTTGTGAGTTTAAGGAAGCAATATGATCTCCAAGCATTTGGCGGCGAATCAAATCGAATTTCTCCTCACTCGTATCAGCATTAATTTTATACTTTTTAAGCTCGTCTTGCAAGATTTTTGCGAGCTTTTCCGGCTCTTTTGTGTCAAGGGTTGCCACAAAACAACGAAAGCGCGATGAACTCTCAAATTCATAGTTAAATGAATCATCAATTAGACCAGTTTTGTAGGCATTTTCATAAAATTTACTGGTTTTTCCAAAAATCATTGCAAAGAAGATTTGCATTGAAAGTCGATATTCTAGGTAATCTGCAGATGATACACCGTTATTTCCACGAAGACCAACCCCTAACTTATTATCGGAAACATCCATTGAAATTTCTGAAAATGATTGAGAGGGCGCAAATATCATTTCTTCTCGATCGATTTTTTGAACTGGTAAGTTTTTAAGATCTTGATTTTCGTGAAGCAATTCTGAAATTTCTAACACATCAAATGCCCCTGTCAAAAAGAGACACATGTTTGAGGGCTGATAGAAGGTTTCATAATTCTTATAAAGCATCTCTACCGTTATCTGACCAATTGATTCTGGAGTTCCTGCGATATCTTCGGCAAGAGGGGACTTTGGATATAGTGCAGCCAAAAGCCCAGCATAGAGGCGCCAATCGGGATCATCCTGATACATTTGAATTTCTTGAGTAATGATACCTTGTTCTTTAGCCACAGAAGCCTCTGTAAAATAAGGAGTCTGGACAAAGTCAATCAAAAGTTCAATGTTCTCTTTAATATTTTCAGTACCAGAAAAAAGATAGGAGGTTCTGTCAAAACTCGTAAAAGCATTCGTCTGAGCTCCTTGAGAACCAAACTTCAACATGACATCTCCCTCTTCTTTTTCAAAAAGCTTGTGTTCCAAAAAATGAGCGATTCCAGCTGGATAAGTTTTATCTGCAAATGTGATATCAAGTGAGCCAAAATTTGTTGAGAAAATCCCGTATGCCTTACTAATTTGAGAATTTGGTAAATAATAAACCGTTAATCCATTTTTAAATACTTCCGTATAAAGAGTTTCATCAATATTTTTATAATATTTTTCAGTAATCATTCGGAACGACCCCTTTCACTTGAAACTCTGCTTGTAAAGTCAAGCGCTCAGCAACATCTTGAACTTCTCCCTTAGTAACCTCTTCTAATTGTGACAGCCATTCTTTAGAGGTTAATTTACGTTCAGGTAAAATTTGATCAATAAATGCTTCTTCAACCAAATTAGCTACACTATCTTGGCTTGCTAAAAAAGCGTTTCTGAGAAGAGCTTTACATTGTGCCATATCCTCGTCAGAGAAATCACCATTCTTCATAGCTTCAAAAAGTTGTAGAGTTAGTTCTTTAACCCTAACGTAATCTGCTGGATCAATTCCAGCAGAAACACGGAATTGGCCAATAAAGCTGTCAAAATAAGAGCTGATCTCATAAGCTAAACTTTCCCTTTCCCTAACGATACTAAATAATTTAGAATTAGGTTGACTTCCATAAAGAGCATTAAAAAGTTGTAGTGCCATATAATCTTTGTCACCAAACTGAATTGGTAAATTCCAAGCAAGAGAAAGTTGTGACTGGAAGGCCTCTTTTTCGATACTGTGGCTTTCAAATAATTTAACGGGTTGTTGGTAAAAAATTTCAGTTAATTCACTTTTGCCTTTAAACTGCCAACTAGAAAAAAGCTCAGCAACTTCTGCTTCGGTAATGTTCCCTAGAACAAAGATATCCATAACATTTGAGGTCATCATTTCTTTATAATATTCAAACAGATGTTTTGCATCAATCTGTTTAAGTTGCTCAGCTGATCCCATGTTGGATAAACTGAATTCTTTCTTATCAAAATAGAGTTCACTCAAACCTTTGGCAGCAAGATAAGAATTGTCATCCAATAACGATTCAAAATAATGCAAAAGATTATTTTTTTCAATTTCAAATATTGAAGTATCAAATTGATTACCCGAAACTTTTGGTTCAAAAATCACTGTTTGAAGGAAATCCACTGCAGTCTTTAGTGTATCTTCCCCAACAAAACGTGGTTCTACCACATTCATAGCCAAAGTCAAAAAATGTTGAACTCCTTTGTTTGAAACGCTGGATGACATGCGAGTTCCATAATTCATTGCAAGGGCCGTCTCAAAGTCGCTGCTCGTGGCATACTTAGAAGATGAAACTTCAAAAAGATTTGACAAGAGCGCACGTTCAGCTAAATGCTCTTGATTAATTAATTCTCGAAAACGGACGACGATTCTGACTGTTTTAAATTTTGTTTCATGAATGAGCTGAATCTTCAGTCCATTCGCACTTGTTAAAATAGTTGGCATAGGGTTCATTATAGCATTTTCATGCTATAATGAATCACATGGAAACTCTTACGATTTATGAAGATTTTATTACTCTAGGACAGGCTTTAAAGGAGCTGGGTCTCATTCAAACTGGCGGCCAAGCAAAATATTTCTTGGCTGAAAATGATGGACGAATTTTTTACAATGGTGAGGTTGAAAACCGTCGTGGGAAAAAAATCTACCCAGGTGACCAGTTAGAGCTTCCTGACTTTGATATACAAATTAATTTTTTTAAAGCAGATGATGAAGAAATTGCGCAACGTAACGAAATTAAACAGCTTGAAAATAATTTTAAAATCAAAGCACAACTTGAGACTGCTTCTAATAGAATAAAACTGAAAAGCTCTCCTTCAGCTAAAAAAAATAAGCCTAGGTCTCCTTTTCATAAGTAAGACAATTAAAATTAAATATTATGAAGCTCAACAAAATTCAGCTAAAAAATTTCAGAAACTATGATAATCTATTTCTTGGTTTTCATCCCAATCTGAATATATTCTTAGGACAAAATGCTCAAGGTAAGACGAACATCTTAGAGAGCATTTATTTTTTGGCACTCACACGTAGCCATCGAACCAACCATGATTCAGAATTGATTCGTTGGGGAGCAGAGACAATGTCAATCAAGGGTGAGATTGAAAAAAATGGAACTCGGGTACCTCTTGAACTTCAGTTGAGTAAGGCTGGAAGGCTTGCAAAAGTCAATCATCTCCGTGAAAGAAAAATTGCTGACTACATCGGTCATCTCAATGTGGTCATGTTTGCCCCCGAAGATCTAGAATTGATTAAGGGTGCACCTGCAATCCGACGACGTTTTCTTGACATGGAGCTTGGACAAATCAAGGTGGCTTACCTTTATGATTCAGTACGTTATAATCGAATTCTCAAACAAAGAAATATTTATCTTAAGGAAAATTTTGGTAATATTGACCCAATTTTCCTTGATGTCCTAGATGAACAACTTGTTGACTACGGAAACAAAATTATGATTACTAGGAATAATTTTATTGAAAATCTAGAAAAGATAGCAAATGAGATCCACCACTCTTTAAGCCATGGGGTTGAAGATTTAAAACTTATTTATGAGAAAAAAGTTGTATCTGACTTTGCTTCTGAGCTAAAAAAGGCACGTTCCCATGATGCAATACGGCGTCAGACCAGCATCGGTCCACACCGAGACAATCTCCAATTCTTTGTTAATGGCATTGATGCATCAAGTTTTGGTTCTCAAGGTCAACAACGAACCATAATTTTATCTATCAAACTTGCAGAAATTGAGCTCATTTTTCAGGAGACAGGTGAATATCCCATTCTTTTGCTTGACGATGTCATGAGCGAACTTGATAATATACGCCAAATAGACCTCCTTGAAACCTCTATCGGAAAAGCTCAAACTTTCTTGACCACAACAACTCTTGATCACTTAAAAAATCTTCCAACTGAACTCCAAATCTTTAATGTCACAGCTGGAAATATAAAAAAATCTGAAGATCAATGATCCTCAGATTTTTTGAATTAAGTCATTCTATGTCCATGAAGGTTACTTTTTACTTGCTTCAAGAGCAGCCAACATTTGAGTTCTCAAATCTTGAATTCCCTCAGCACCAGCGGGAAGGAAGATAGTTGAGTTACCTTTACTAGCGAATTGGTTCAGAGTATCAAGATACTGGTTAATTAAGAGGATCGACATGATAGACTCCTCAGAAAGTTCTACACCTGTCTGTTTCATCTCGTTAATCTGTTGAGCAAGTCCATCAACAATAGCTTTACGTTGTTGAGCTAATCCGACACCATGAAGGCGATCTTTTTCAGCTTCTGCCTCTGCCGCAGTAACAACTTGAATCTTGTTAGCATTTGCTAACATTTGCGCTGCATCTTGCTTACGTTGAGCCGCGTTTATTTCGTTCATAGACTGCTTAACTTCCGAATTTGGTTCTATTTTAGTAATTAGAGTTTTTACGATAATATAACCATAACTACCCATTTCTTCAGCTACTTGCTTTTGAACTTCTAAAGCTACCTCGTCATTTTTGGCAAAGAGTGCATCCAAGGTAAGTTTTGGAACTGCAGAACGGAGAGCATCTTCGATATATGATTTGATCTGTTCAACAGGGTTTGTCAGTTTGTAGTAGGCATCCTTAATATTTTGCTCATTTACGCGATATTGTGTTGAAACATTCATGTTAACGAAAACATTATCACTGGTTTTCATTTCAACGAGGATATCTGATTGAATTAGTCGGAGTTGAATTCGGGCAGCAATACGATCAATACCCCAAGGAAGTTTTGCATGTATACCTGCTTGAGCTAAAGTTTTAAACTTACCAAAGCGTTCTACAACTGCAACGGTTTGTTGCTTGACCGCAAACAAAAGGGAAGAAATTGAAGCAATAACAACGATTACAATGACCAATAAAATCACCAAAGGAACAATGAGAGCGTAAACCATAATAACAACCTTTCTTGCTTTTCTTCAGAAAAGCGATAAAGCTTAAAAGAGAGTAGTTTCTTCAGGCAATTTGAATTCCGGAGATTTTACTAGTGATGAATCATTTGGAATTGCCGTTGAAGTTGGACTATCAACTGGATTAATTTCTTGTTTGATAGCGTTTGTTCCTTTCCTAGAAACTGGAGAGGTGATACTTTTTGACCTAGTACTAATTTTCGGTCTTACTTTTGGCTTAGCTACTCCTTTGTTTTGATAAATGATAAACTGTTTTAGAGCTGGATCATACTGCATAAGTGTTTCTATGCTAAAACTGTTCCCACCTTGCTCAATTAATTCATCAATATTGTATCCGTAGAACTTAATATAGGTTTCATTTTCAGCAGCAGACGTAATTGTTGTCAAATCACGTTGGTTGACGAAACGTTCAAACTTCTTTGGTTTCATATGAATTTCATCATTTAACTCAAAAATGACATACTGTGGGAAGATTTGAGAAAGGTTTAACATAAACTTTTGATTCGCTTTTTCAGGAAGTTCACTAAAAATGATAGCTTCCTCTTGTTCATTGATGTAGCTGAAGCCATAGGCTTTTCCATCAATATTTAAGCGAATAAAACGGAAAAGCTCATAATGAGAGAGACCTTCTATGCCAAAAGCAGGCTTTTGAAAAAACATACCAAAAGCTTGAGACATACCAAAGAAATATGAGGTGGCTTCCTGAGGATTACGTTTTTGGTAGAGTTCAGTAAAGTATGCGTTAATCACAGAAGGGGGTGGTAATAGTAACCGCATTTTCTGTGCTTCGCTCATTGTTGACAAACGATTTTCCAGATAAACCCTGTCTGTTTCCATATAACCGCCATATTTTGTTGCCAACGCAATATAATCAATATTATTTTCAACCATAGTATAAATAAGTCTTTCTAAATTTCAGTCGTCCTCTCTATTTCTAAGGAATTCGCTTATACACATTATAACATTTTCAAGGAAGTCCAGCTCAAAAACATCAAAGAATTTCACATCCATCCGATTTTTAAACCAAGTCAACTGACGTTTAGCGTATCGCCGAGAGTCCTGTTTCAATTTTTCCACAGCCTCTTCAAGAGAAATCTCTCCCTTAAAATATGGGAAAAACTCTTTATAACCTATTGCTTTTGATGCCTGAACTTGTTGGTAACCTTCAAAAAGTTTTTTTGCCTCGTCAAGAATCCCAACCTCAAGCATCCGATCTACGCGTTTATTAATTCGGTCATAAAGAATCGCACGTTCGGACTCAAGTCCAATATATCCAAAATCGTACGGGACTTCATAATTTTCTCCTTTCCCAAACTCTTGTAATTCAATTGCTCGGATAGCTCGTCGACGATTGAACTGCTGAATTTGATTTTCAGGATTCAAAGCCAATTTTAGTTCGTTGTCTGAATAAAACTTCAATCTTTGACGTAGTTTCATCATTGATTCATGATTTTTCTCCCCCCCAAGATGATATCCCTCAGTAAGCGCTTGAATATATAGGCCAGTTCCTCCAACAATAATAGGTAATTTCTCGCGTGATATAATATCCTCAATGGCAGTCATCGCAGACAAAACGAAGTCATGAGCCGAAAAGTTTTCATTTAAGTCTCGGATATTAATCAAATGATGAGAAATCCCACCCATCTCATCGCTAGTTACCTTTGCAGTACCAATATTTAAACCACGATAAATTTGCTGAGAATCTCCTGAAATAATTTCGCCCTTAAACTCATGCGCCAGTCTCACCGCTAAAGCCGACTTCCCCACAGCAGTTGGGCCTACCACAACCAGTACTTTTTTCTTCATGATTTCATTATACACTAGCAACAGAATTTCTTTTGTGTTGAAATAAATAATGAAAACAAATTTTTCTGATAATTTTAAGCTTCGCAGCATATACTTTCAAAGTTATGAACAAAATCAAACAACTTTGGCAGGCAAACTACCGTTCATCAAAGGTGCCTCAAATTGCAATACTTTTTTGGATGACAAAACTCATTTCTACAGGCCTTGGGGAGTCCATCTCTGACTTTTCAGTTAAGGCTATCTCTTCAAATCAAATTATTGGCGCTCTCTTTACAATGATTTGGTCAGCTATTTTATTTTTTTGCTTCTTGTGGCTTCAGCTAGCTACAAAAAAATATAAACCGGCTCCTTATTGGTTGACAGTAGCACTGCTGGCTGTCTTTGGTACCTTCATTTCAGATGCTGTTCGCATTGTCCTGGGTATCCCCCTCCTTGTAATGACGATTTTCTGGTTTGTGCTAATGCTTCTATCACTTGTGTTAATGAAAAAAGTGGCTGGGTCAATTTCAATTCACCAGATTTACAGCGGAAAAGCGGAGTTAATGTACTGGATTTCCGTCTCACTCTCCTTTATCATGGGAACAACTTTAGGTGATTATTTGGGTGACAGTCCGTCTCTTGGGGGGCTCGGACTCGGAAATTTGACCAGCGGAATGATTTTATTAATAATTTTTCTTGCCGTCTTAGCTTTCCGACATTTTGGGAGGGTTAAGGACGATACACTGATTGAAGTTATCAGCTTTTGGATCGCCTATATCCTGACAAGACCTATTGGTGCTAGCTTTGCTGATTATTTTGGTCGCTCAGTTTTTGGTGGGATAACAGGGGTGAGTATTATGATCATTGTTTGGTTGATTCTCTTCATCCCTCTCTTTATGACCAACATCCGAAAATTTAATAAATAAGTAAATCTCTCGAAAGAAAAGGGAAGTTAAATGAAGTGACCCCTAAAAGTTGGACTTTTGGGTGTCACTTCATTTAACTTCCCTTTCTTTTTATATTTTAAAAGTGATTAAAGCTCTTGACCATTTGTTTTGATGACATTTTGATACCAGTAGTAGCTATCTTTTGGAATGCGTTTCAATGAACCTTCCATTGTTTCATCCTGATCTACATAAATGAAACCATAACGTTTCTGGTAACCATTAAGCCATGAAAGTAAGTCAGTATAGCTCCAAGTATGATAACCAATGACTGAAGCACCATCAGAAATAGCTTCTTGGATAGATTTTACGTGGCTCGACAAGTAGGCGATACGGTAATCGTCGTGGACTTGACTCTCTTCAGGCTTATCGTATTCACCCAAACCATTTTCAGTAATCATGACAGGAATACGGTATCGACTAGTGATACGGCGCAAAGCAATACGTATACCCATTGGATCAATTTCCCAATCCCAGTTGGTACGATCAACAGCTGGATTTGAAACTTTCTTATAAACACCCGGAATTCCTTGTTCGCCACCTGAACCTTTGACACCCGTTGTATTCATTTCACCAATCTGAACACCACCATTGATTGGATTCCATGCATTAGCAGAGGATTGGTAATAGTTAATTCCTAGGAAGTTAGGATGAGCTGACTTCAACAACTCTTCATCGCCTTCTTCCATGTCAAACATAAGATTATTTTCTTTTAGGTAGGTAAGGGCAACTATTGGGTATACGCCTTGGCAATAAACATCCATCCAGAAGTTCGCAAAGATCTCTTCAGCATTCTCAGCAGCCAAAACATTCTTAGGATTGCTATCAATTGAATAGTTTGGTGTGTAAGCAAATGATGGACCAATTTCTCCAGGGATGTTCAATTCATGAAATTTGTTAATGACAGCTGCATTGACCAAGTTCGCATGGTGGTTAACTTGATAAAAAAGTTTCATGTCTTTCTTTCCGGGTGGATGCGTCGCAAGAACCCAACCATGTTGAGTAAAGACATTTTGCTCATTCAACGATATCCAATATTTAACTCGTCCCTTGAAGGCATTGAATAAAGTCTCCGCGTAGTTGACAAAGTCAGGAATGATTTGACGTGACTCCCAGCCATGGTATTCATCTTCCAAAGCTTGTGGTAAATCCCAGTGATAGATAGTCACTACTGGTTCGATATTATTGGCGATAAGTTCATCAATCAAATCTGAGTAGAATTTAAGCCCGGGTTCATTCACTTTACCTTTTCCATCAGGGAAAATACGTGACCAAGCCACTGAAAAGCGGTAGCTCTTTAGTCCGAGTTCTTTCATCAAAGCTACGTCTTCTTTATATCGATGGTAGTGATCGACGGCGACATCTCCATTTGTACCTTTGAAAGTTTTTCCAGGAATGCGGACAAAATTATCCCAAACACTAGCCTTTTTCCCGTCTTCAAAAGGCGCACCCTCAATTTGGTAAGCGGCTGAGGCACTTCCCCAAAGGAAGTCAGCTGGGAAACCTTTTAATACTCTATGTTCCATTAGAATCTCCTTTTATGTTCACACATGTTCATATTTATTTTGCGTTTACTCAATACTTAGTATGCCATATAATTTTATCAGAAAAAGCGCTTTCCAACGCTTGAAAATTACTTTTAGAAACAAGTTACTCAAATTAATAACTAGATCGATTTGGCAAATTGCAAATTTAATTTAGCCACCCCTATACATCTGAAGTGGTGTCTGATACTTGAACATTTTTCTTGGATAACGAGCCATCCAAGTCTCAATCTTGGCAACAGCCTGAGCTGTTGTTTGTTTTGTTCCTTTGGGTAAGAAACGTCTGATCATGCGGTTATGATTCTCATTGCTTCCACGTTCAAAGCTGGCATAGGCATGACAATAGTAAACCGGACAAGGCACCGCTTCATGTAAACGGGCGAATTCACGGCCATTATCCGACGTGAGGGATTCGAACTGAGTTTCCTTTTGAAGTGCTAAGAGTGCCGTATTGACAGATTGGGCAGACTTATCTGGAATCAGACGGATGATTTCAAAACGTGTTTGGCGCTCTGTGAGCGTCAAAAGGCAGTCATTTTTTTCTTTGGTCAAAAGCACCGTATCGATTTCCCAATGGCCGAATGCTTCACGTTGGTTAATTCCCTCTGGACGTTGGTCAATGGACAAGCCATAGGGACGCTTAGGGGGTGTTTTATGGAGCTTCTTTACTTTCTTATAATGCGGATAAAGTAAATTATGATATTTTACATCCAGCCAGCCTTTGTCTACCCAGTGATAGAGGGTACGAAGACAAACACCTGTCAGCTCTTGAAGAATGACTTCTAATGATTTTTTATCTCTGACACCCGCACGAATGGTTTTATTGAGGGCCGACGTGAGCTTAGAATGTCGGCCACAGTGACTCTTATTGGCTCTGTGGCATTCTTGTGCGTGAGTTGCAGAGTACTTTGTCTTTATTTTTAAGTGCACTTCCCCTTTATGAAGTTCATTGTTTATTGTTTGAGGCGCTTTATTTAAGCGCTGAGCGATTCGACGATTACTTAGCTTCTCCTTGTTGTGCCAACGCTCAATCAACTGACGTTCATAAGTGTAAAATAATTGGCGGTAGCTCAAAAGAGCCATCGCTTTTTGATTTCAGAAAAAGGACAAAAAGAAAAAGAACCTTTAAAATTGAGTTTGCGAAAACAACTTAGAAAGGTTCTTATGGACTCGATTTTATCACAGATAACGGAGATTTTGACAAATAAAGCGGGTATTTTAGAACGTGAAAGTATCTTGAATCATTTTTTAGAACACTTGGTGAGTGATTTGATAGGTCAAGCCCTGGAAATGTTGGATACTCAGTTGGTCGGTCCCATGAGAGAGAAGGGCTATCAAATCGCTAAACGTCGCAGTCGAACGGTGAGTTTCCTCTTCGGGACAGTCACCTTTCGTCGTCGCTCGTATGTTAAAGCTGGAGAAGTGTTTTATCCCGTGGATCACCTGCTCGGCTTAGCGCCGAAACAACGTCAATCTAAGTACGTTCAGAATGTCTTTGCGCAAGCGAGTACACGGGGTGTATTTAGGAAAGTGTCAGAGCTCATTAATTTGGTTTCTCCCCTCACGATTAGCCATCCACAGCTCCAACAATTGGCTAAGCAAATAGGGCAAGAGATTGACCGCAATCAAAGCAATGCCTTAGCGAATGCCCCAACCTCAGGGACACGACAAGTCAAAGTTTTGTATCTGGAAGGCGATGCATTCTCCGTGGGAAAACAAGGCGGAGGGAACTTTTATCTTCACCGTCTTCAAGTCTGTGAAGGGCGTCAAAAAGTGGGAAACAGCGGACGGAGCTTCGCCACTACCAAGAGTTCATTGATTTGGACCGAGAGAAGGCTTTTGAAGCGCTCGAAAATTATTTGGGTCAGACCTATGACTTGCATGAGACCCTAATTGTGAGCAACTCAGACGAAGGTTCCGGCTATCAGAAGAGCGACTTTGACAGCTTGTGTGGCGAAGCATTGTGCCATGAGCACTTTGTGGACCGTTATCACGTGAACAAGAAGATCAAGGAACGCCTGAAGTTTGTGCCCGAATTGGTGAAGGACTTTCAACAGGCACTGTACGCTTACGCTTCTGAAAGCTTGGTTCCTTTTTATGAGACGATTGAGAGCTTGTGTGAAACACCAGAAGAGCTTGAGAACCTGCACTTACTTCAAGCCTATATTCAGCGTAATTGGCACTCACTCAAGCCTTTCAAACAACGTTCCCTTCTCAAAGATTGTGAGGCGATCCTTGGGACTTGTGAAAGTCACCACCGTCTCTATACTTATCGGACGAAGAAACAAGGGCGACGTTGGCGTAAAGCGGGCGCTCAGGCGATGGTTAAGTTGCTCAGCGCACGTCGGAATCAAAACTTTAACACCTATACTGATTATGACTTCCTTCCTGAAATTGAAGTGCCTGCTTATGACTGGCACCACCTTTTTAGGGCTTACCAGAAGCCAACCTCAGAGCTCAAGAAGGTGATGAAATGGGATTACACTTCACTTTACCAAGCGCATCTTGGCCCTCACAAGCTCAGGATGGGCTTTAAAATATAAACAAAAATTCAGTTTTGAAGATTTACAGCCAATTATTTGACACTTACCAATCTCGTTGTTAAACAAATCCAACTAAGGATTAAGATAAAGCTTATTCTGAACGGCAAATTGCAAATTTAATTTAGCCACCCCGATACATCTGAAATGGTGTCTGATACTTGAACATTTTTCTTGGATAACAATTCATCCAAGTCTCA
>NZ_JACHHV010000002.1 GCF_014202895.1 Lactovum miscens | reverse complement strand
ATCGAGTCCATAAGAACCTTTCTAAGTTGTTTTCGCAAACTCAATTTTAAAGGTTCTTTTTCTTTTTGTCCTTTTTCTGAAATCAAAAAGCGATCGCTCTTTCGAGCTACCGCCAATTATTTTACACTTATGAATCTTATAATTTTATAATGAGTATATGAGATAAAAAAAGAGACCCGAAGGTCTCAATATTTGCTAATTATTTAGCAATTGAAGCAAAGTACTCAAGAGTACGAACAAGTTGTGAAGTGTATGACATTTCGTTATCGTACCATGAAACAGTCTTAACGAGTTGTGTATCACCTACAGTTGTTACTTCAGTTTGTGTTGGATCAAAGATTGAACCGTGTGATTCACCAATGATGTCTGATGAAACGATTTGGTCAGCGTTGTAACCAAATGAATCATTTCCAGCAGCCTTCATTACAGCATTGATTTCGTCAACAGTGACCTTCTTGTCAAGAACAGTAACAAGTTCTGTCAATGAACCAGTTGGTGTTGCAACACGTTGTGCATGTCCTTGAAGTTTGCCATTCAATTCTGGCAATACAAGGCCGATAGCTTTAGCAGCACCTGTTGAGTTAGGAACGATGTTGATTGCAGCAGCACGGGCACGACGGAAATCACCACCACGGTGTGGCCCATCAAGAAGCATTTGGTCACCAGTGTATGAGTGAACGGTTGTCATAGTACCAACTTTAATTCCGAAATTCTTGTTAAGAGCGTCAGCCATTGGTGCAAGACAGTTAGTTGTACATGAACCTGCAGAAATAACTGTTTCTTCACCAGTCAATTCATTATGGTTAGTGTTGAAGACGATAGTCTTAACATCACTTCCACCAGGAGCTGTAATAACTACTTTCTTAGCTCCGCCGTTTTCATGCAAGTGAAGTTCAGCTTTTTCTTTTGAAGCAAAGAATCCAGTTGCTTCCAAGACGATATCAACACCAGAAGCAGCCCAATCGATTTCTTTAGGATCGCGTTCTTGAGTAACTTTTACAAAAGCACCATTCACATTGAATCCACCATCTTTAACTTCAACAGTTCCATTGAACTTGCCTTGAGTTGAATCATATTTCAACAAGTGAGCAAGCATAGCTGGGTCTGTCAAGTCATTGATGTGAGCTACTTCAACGCCTTCAACATTTTGAATACGACGAAAAGCTAAACGACCAATACGACCGAAACCATTAATACCAACTTTAACTACCATTTTGTAGTTGCCTCCTATAAGGTTTTTTTATTAACTAAGTTAATCTTTTAACTTACAAAATAATTATAACACTTTCAAAAAAATATTACTGTAATAAATTTGTAAATAAATCATGAAAAGGGTTACAAAACGGGCTTATAGAGGTTTTTAATAATTTTCACAATCTCTTAAAGTCCATGAAATTTGATTGTCTGTTAGGGACATAAAAAATAGACAAAAGTAAAAAAAATAGCCCTAAATTCCTGATCTATTAGAAAAACTTCTGGAAGATTTTCCAAAATTTTTCATTTTCTTTTACCTCCAAAAAATCGAGCAAAGAATCCCTTACTTTGTTCTTCTCGGAGTTCAAGCACTAACTGTTGCTTATCTTGAAGTGCAACTGCAGTAAGTTGTTGTTGCTGATCAAGTTGTCGACTGGTTTTTTCAAGTTGTCGATCTTTTATTTCGATCTGGCTCCCCAACATATGAAGTTGCTGATCTTTAGCGACAATTTGCTCATGGAGACGTTCAATTTCCTGGTCTTTGCCTTCCATAAGATTCGACAACATAGCAAATATCGTCTTATCTTGTCCTGAGGCAAGGGTAGGCTTATCAACAACTTCTTGTTTTGCAGTTACAACTTTTCCATAGAGATGTTCAAGTTCATGCACACCTGCTTCGGTCACTACCGTCACGCCTTTTTCATTTTTATCAACGAACTCTTCTTCGAGAGCCCTCACTCGATTGTTCATCGCCTGACGAGACACTCCAAATAAGCCCGCCAATTCTGTCACTGTTTTCGTATCCATAAATCCACTTAGCCTCTTACTTCTTAATAAAGCCAGCTTTTCTGGCGGTAATTTCTAAAGTTCCTAGCTTTGAGTAAAAATTGATCTTGAAAGTAACCTAGACAGCCAGTGTTATAAGAATAACTGCAGCTGGAGTAACCACTACTACATTTGTTCTTTTTTGCAGACATCTAATTCTTCTTTCTCTCAATTACACTTATAAAAATTTTTTTAAATCAAAGTTTTTCAAGTTCTGAGTACAAAAGTTCTTGGGCAACTTTAGGGTTAGCTTGTCCTTTGGTAGCTTTCATAAGTTGACCAATTAATGCTTTAGCTGCATTCTTATTACCTGCCTTATAATCATTAAGAGATTTCTTATTCTTTGCAAATACCTCTTGAATCATTGGAACTAAGATTGCTGGATCTGAAATTTGAACTAAACCACCTTTTTCAACAAATTCACGGGCTGACCCCCCATTTTTTGCTAGCTCTACAAAGACCTGTTTGGCGATTTTACTTGAAATAGTACCATCTACAATTAAACTCAACATCTCAGCCAAGTTCTTGGGTGTTAATTTAATCTTATCTAATCCTAAACTTTGTGCATTCAAGTACTGAGCCACATCACCTTGTAGCCAATTAGCCACAAGTTTAGCATCGGCGCCAAGCTTCACAGTTTGATCAAAAAAATCGGACGTTTCTTTTGCTGTCGTTATCTGACGGGCATCATAATCTGAAAGTCCTAATTCAGTAATATAGCGCACACGACGATCAGAAGCAAATTCTGGCATTTCAGCATGCATCTTAGCTACCCACTCATCATCAATGTTAACACGTGGCATATCTGGTTCCGGAAAATAGCGATAGTCAGAAGCACCTTCTTTTACACGCATCAGAATAGTCTCACCAGTTTTATCATCAAAACGGCGAGTTTCTTGACGAATTTCTCCACCTGTCCTCAAAATCTTCGCTTGACGTTCCGCTTCAAATTCAAGTGCTTTCTTAACATTTGAAAACGAGTTCATGTTCTTAACTTCAGTTTTCACACCAAAATCATCTTGCCCGTATGGCCGAAGAGAAATATTGGCGTCACAACGGAGAGAGCCTTCTTCCATTTTTACATCAGATACACCTGTATAAAGAATTCGCTCACGAAGAGCCTGCAAATAGGCATAAGCTTCTTCTGGTGAACGCATATCTGCTTCTGATACAATCTCTATCAAAGGTAATCCCTGACGGTTCAGATCAACATATGAATATCCATCAGTTCCGTGAGTATTCTTTCCCGCATCTTCTTCAATATGACCACGCTCTATTCGAACCCGCTTTGTAGATCCATCTTCTAGTTCAATATCAAGATAACCTGTTGAACCGATTGGTTCGTCAAATTGTGAAATCTGATAAGCTTTTGGATTGTCAGGATAGAAATAGTTTTTTCGATCGAAGTGCATCGTCTTGGCAATTGACATGTTCAAAGCTAACGAAGCTTTTATACCTGCTTCAACGACACCTTTATTTAAGGTCGGAAGAACACCAGGCAATCCCCAATCAACAATGCTTGTTGATGTATTTTGTTCTACCCCAAAAGCTGTTGCCGCAGGGCTATACATTTTTGAGTTGGTTTTTAATTCAACGTGGACTTCAAGTCCAATTATTGTTTCAAAATTCATAGATTTTTATAAATAGCTTACAGACAAAGTCTGACTATTAAGCCTCCTTTCCAAAAATTGTTGGCTTCTCATTATGAAAATTTGTTGCTCCTTCAAAGGCTGCAGCAACTTGATAAATCGTTTCTTCATCATTACGCTTACCAATAAGTTGCATCCCAATAGGCATTTCATTAACAAAACCAGCTGGAACTGAAATGGCTGGCAATCCAGCAAGATTTACTGGAATAGTCAACATATCTCCCTGATACATTGTAATTGGATCGTGATTCAAAGCACCAAGCTTGTATGCCGGTGTCGGTGCTGTAGGACCTAAAATTAAATCGTGGTCAGAAAAAACCTTATTAAAGTCCTCAATTATCAAGGTACGCACTTGACCAGCCTTCTTGAAATAGGCATCATAATATCCGGCTGAAAGGCTGTAAGTTCCAAGCATAATACGACGCTTCACCTCTTCGCCAAAACCTTCAGAACGGGATTTCACATAAATATCATCTAGACTCGTCGCGCCTTCCGCGCGGTAACCAAAGCGGATACCGTCAAAACGTTGTAAATTTGAACTTGCCTCTGATGAAGCCACAATATAGTATACAGCTACACCATATTCTGAATGCGGAAGCGAGACTTCTTCAATGATAGCACCTTGTTGTTCAAGAATTGAGGCAGCTGCTAAAATTTGGGATTTAACCTCAGGATCAACACCAGGTCCCATGTGCTCTTTGGCAATACCAATCTTCATTCCATTGATTGATTGGCCAATCTTCGAGGTGAAGTCAGGCACAGTGGCGTCTGTTGTTGTTGCATCTTTCTTATCAAAGCCAGAAATAGCGGTGAGTACTTGAGCAGACTCTCGAACAGTTGGAGCAAATGGACCAATTTGATCAAATGATGAACCAAAAGCAATAAGCCCAAAACGTGAAACACGACCATAAGTTGGTTTTACACCTACAATTCCAGAGAAAGAAGCAGGCTGACGAATCGATCCACCGGTATCTGAACCTAGCGACAAACGAACCTCTCCAGAGGCAACCGAAGAAGCTGAGCCTGATGAAGAACCACCGGGAACTTTCGTCAAATCCCAAGCGTTCTTCGTTGGCTTAACTGAGGAATTTTCACCTGAGCCACCCATAGCAAATTCATCCATATTCGTCTTACCAACTAGAATGGCTCCCGCTGACTTGAGCTTCTCAATTACAGTAGCATCATAAGGTGGAATCCAACCAGTCAAAATTTTCGACGAAGCAGTTGTTTCAACGTTCTTTGTAACAATGTTATCTTTAATAGCAATTGGAATACCAGACAAAACGTTGCCCACATCAATGCCAGAGGCATCAATTTCAGTTGCATGAACAAGGGCCTGATCTTCCGTCAACTTCAAGAATGCATCAACTTGGCTTTCACGTGATCTAATATCTTCAAAAGTTGCAGCTGTTAATTCAGTTGCAGAGATTTCTTTTGAAACAAGTAAAGCATGTAATTCAGAAATGGTCTTATTATTAAAAGTCATTACGCATCTCCTCCACCTTCAAGCATTGCAGGCACCTGAATAAAACCTTCTGCCTTTGTAGGAACATTTTTCATCAATTCTTCACGGTCAAATCCTGGTTCAGCCACATCCTCGCGCATACGATTCAAGTTGTCTGCAACATTCATGGTAAATGGAACCCCTTCAGTATCAACCTCATTTAATTTTTCAAACATGGTGATAATTTTTCCGAGTGTTTCTGTAAATCCATCAATCTCGTCTTCAGCAAATCTTAACTTCGCGAGTTCGGCCACGTGTTCGACGTCATGTTTTGTTATTGGCATGTCTTCCTCCGGAATATCTAGTCCATTGGCTAATACTCTACACAATTCTCATCTAATAGTTGCATTAACCCACAATATACTTTTAAATTATATCAAAAAATCGGCCTTAAAGCCGATTTTCTCTTGTATTTCTAATTAGTGTAAGTAGCTTGCTAACTTATCGTAAATTCCTTCATTCACGACACGAAGGTATGTGCCTTTCATACCTAATGAACGTGACTCAATGATACCTGCAGACTCTAGTTTACGAAGAGCATTAACGATAACCGAACGAGTTATACCAATCTTGTCAGCCACTACAGAAGCAGTCAATTGACCTTCAATACCATTTAACTCTTTTAAAATAGCTTGCACTGCCTTTAGCTCTGAATAAGATAAAGTGTTGACAGCCATATTCAAAGCAGCTTCTGAACGAAGACGCGTCTCGATTTGTTCAACCTGCTTATGTGAAAGTTGAACCCCCATCACTGAAGTTGCAAGCTCAACTAAAACAAGTTCTTCTTCAGTAAATTCATTCTCATCCCTCCACAAAATTAGGGTGCCAAGACGGAGCCCCGAACCATAGATAGGTGACAAAGTTGTCATACCATTTGGAAAACGGTCTGATATTTCCAAAGGATAAAGTGACAACGGGTCATTCACATCAAGATTCGCAACCGTATCATAAATACGAACTGCCAATTTGATATATTTATTTGGAAGTTGGCCTTCATCAAAATAGGCACGTACACGTTCGTTTTTAGCATTAAAAGGTAAATCGTAACCTAGTAGCTTACCCTTTGTGTCGATGACACAAACATTTGCTGCTACTACCTCTGAGAGACGCTCACACACACCGGTATAAGGAAATGTCTTTGAGAGATCGGTCACATCATCTTGCAAAATTGCAGTAATTTGACGCGTTTTCTCAAGTAAATTTGCCATTTTTCAACTCATTTCTATAATTATTCATATACATGGTAACATAGATACTGACAAAAATCAAAACAATTATCTGAAAATTCACTACATTTTTCTTTTTATCTCATTCTGTTTTGTTAATAAAATGTCAAATCCCTTTAGATTTATTTCAATTTGAACACCATAGCTGTTCTACTGGCTAGTTTTATTTCAAGCTTCCCGCCTTCAAATTTAAAATCATTACGGGGTCCAAATCCACCAAATTTAGTATCATCACTGTCAAGAATTAACTCCACAGAGGAAAATTCAAAAATCATTGACTTGCTATCTCTAGGATGGAAATTGTAAGCAAAGAGCAAATTTCCTTTCTGGTATGCCAGAATCTTATCACTGTTTTGAATCCACTTTTGTTCCAGCCTGCTTACTTCTTCTAGAAATTTATAATCATGTTCAAGTTGAATCATTGAATTGTCAAAAGCCAGCAGATATTGAAATCGGAGTTCTGGGTTTGTTGACAAGCTCCATTGCCGACGCGCATGCTGGTAAGAGTCACCATTGCCAGGCCTTGGAAAGTCAAGCCATTCTGGATGACCAAACTCATTACCCATGAAATTAAGATAGCCTTCACCAGCCAGACTGAAAGTAATTAAGCGTATCATTTTGTGCAGAGCCATAGCTCGGTCAATCGCTATGGATGAACTTTGAATATCCATTGACCAATACATCTCAGCATCTGCAAGCCGAAACATAAGTGTTTTATCACCAACTAGTGCTTGATCATGCGACTCAGCATAGCCAATGTTTTTCTCTCCAGGACGGCGTGTTGTCAATTCCCACCAAAGTCTCATCAGGTCAAGTTGATCATCTGTCTTTGTCTTTAGTTGTTTAATCCAATAATCTGGCACTCCCATACTAAGACGATAATCAAAGCCAATTCCACCTTCTGAAATTGGCAAAGCCATACCTGGCATCGCCGACATGTCTTCAGCAATACAGATCGCATCAGATCTATAGTTATGAACCAGTTCTGTCGCCATCATCAAATAGCTAACTGCTTCAATATCAGTATTCATGCTAAAATACTTGACATAAGCATCAAAACTTGTACCCAGACCATGGTCTCTATACAACATCGAAGTCACACCATCAAAACGGAAACCATCAAATCTATACACATCTAACCAAAATTTGAGATTACTAAGTAAGAAGTGGATCACCTCATCTTTTCCATAATTAAATAATTTTGTATTCCATGTAGGATGTTCCCCACGTACCCCATCATGGAAAAATTGACGAGTTGTCCCATCAAAGAGATTAAGTCCTTCCCCAACATTTTTCACAGCATGTGAATGTACAACATCCAGCAGTACACGTAAACCAAGTCCGTGAGCTTGGTCAATCAAGGCCATCAGGTCATCTGGCTTTCCAAAACGGCTCGAAGCTGCATAGAAATTACTTACTTGATAACCAAAAGATGAGTAAAGCGGGTGTTCTTGAATGGCCATAAGTTGTATAGTGTTGTAACCATCAGCTTTTATTCTAGGCAAAACATCACGAGTAAATTCTGCGTAACTATTAATTCTGTATTCTTCTGTTGAAATCCCAATATGAGCTTCGTAAATTAAAGGAGCCTCTGTTATTTTGGGCTCGGTATGCTTAAACTTATAAGTTGGTTGGTAAAGAACTTGAGCAAAACTCAAGTCTGGTTGCTGCTCTACATAATTAGCGTACGTTGGTACTCTCCAAAGTGAAGCACTATTAACAATCAATTGAACTTTAACTCTTGACCCTAAAGGCATCTTCCCCAGTACTCGGAGCTCCCAAACCCCTGATTTATGTGACTTTAACTCATGCTGAATGCCATTCCAATCATTGAAATCCCCAACTAAATAAACATTAGTAATGGCTGGATTTGGCGCCCATTCTCGATAAACCCAGCTTTCATCTTCTTGATGAAAGCCAAAATATTTATATCCTTCTGCAAATTCAATCAAAGAGAGTTCCAAATTATTTCCCAACAATCGTCTTTTAGTACGCTCAAATTCGTTAATACGAAACTTCAGATCTCCTTCAAATGGCTCAAGCCAAGGGTCACGTTCTAAAATTTTTAGTTTGTCAGACATGATGAAACCTCCTCATTATCGAATATTATAGCATTATGGGAAACGATTTCATATTTGAAATAGTTTTCCTTAGCATATTTTAACTATTTTTCAACTTTCCTTACAATTACCATAGTTCCCTTTCCCAGCTTAGATTCGATTGCTACTTCAAATTCCAACTTTTTAAAGATCAACTGAGTAAGATAGAGTCCGAGACCAGATGACTTTTTTTGGATTCTCCCATTGTAGCCGGTAAAGCCATGCTCAAAAAGACGAGGGAGATCTTCTGACATAATACCAATCCCAGTATCACTAAGTTGAAGTTCCCCCTCTGTCATTTGTATTTTGATACTACCAGAGGTTGTATATTTGACGGCGTTATTAAGAAGTTGCTCAAGCGCTAAGCTAAGCCATCTGCCATCACTTACTAATTCCCAGTCACCACTAAGCTCTACTGACAGATTTTTTTCAATGAAAAATGAGCTATATTTTCTCAAAAGATTTTTCATTAAGGATGAAAAACTAACCTTTTCAAAACGAAAATCATTCGTCAAATTAGTAATCCGCTGAGTTTCAAGCAAAATATTTAAATAATTCTCTAAGGTGAAGGTCTGGTTCCTCAACTCACTTTTAAGCTCTTTTTCATTCAAATTTGTCTGACTCATGAGGTCAATGGCTGCAAGTGGAACCTTCATCTGATGTGACCATACTTTAATCAGATCCAGAAACTCTTTATTTGCTAAGTCCTTATCTTTCAGTTCAGCTAACAAATTCTCATTCTCCTCAATTAAATGGCTGAAATACTGTTCATCTTTTCGAAAAGAAAAATATGAACAAACCAAGTAAATTAAATAGATTGCAAGTACCAAAAGGGTACTATTAAAAAGCGAGCGCATCGGCAAATGCCAAAGTAGAAAGTTACACAGATAGACAATGAAAATTAGAAAAAAAACCGCAATTTGAAACAACTTTGACAAAGCAAATTGCTTAAGTAAGACCATATCCCGCACCTCTCTTGGTCTTGATATGGTCGTCAAAACCAATCTTTTCAAGTTTCCTTTTTAGGCGTGACATTTTGACATTTAGGGTATTAACATCAATAAATTCATCGGTCTGCCAGAGAGCTTGCAAGAGCTTTTCTTTAGAGATGATTTCTCCTTCTGCACGAAAAAGAACCGTCAAAATCTTACTTTCGGAGGTTGTCAATTCTAATAATTTTACACCATCTGAAAGTGTATTTTCTTTCAATTGAAATCCCGCAAACTCCAATTTCTCTGCTCCTTTAAAAGCATAAGAACGGCGAAGCAAAGCTTTAATTTTTGCTACCAATATTTCAACCGAAAAGGGCTTCGTTACAAAATCATCCGCTCCTTGATTCATAGCCATAATTTGATTCATCTCATCACCAGTTGAAGAAATAAAGATGATTGGGACTTCAGAGCCCTTCCGTAGTTCTGTCGTCCAGTAGAAGCCGCTAAAGAAAGGTAAGCGAATGTCCATCAGAACCAAATCTGCGTCAAATTCTAAAATTTCCTGAAGAACAGCTCTAAAACTTTGCACACCTTTAACTTGAAAATTTACTAGTAGAGCTTTTTTTAGAAATTTTACAATGCTTGGGTCATCTTCCACAATAAAAATTTTTTGCATGGCTTTCTCCAACATAAGTTACATTAATTATACAGTTTTTTAAAAAAATCCCGCCTGTCTTGACGAAATTTTGAAAGAAGGAATCTTAACGTTCAACGATTCTATAGTAGACACGACTGGTTAGCTTATAGATTATCCAGTAAAGACCAGCCACAGACACAATAGTTAAGCTTGAAAACTCAAGTAGGAGGCTGCTGTCTTGGACACCAAAAAGATTTTCAATCTTGACAATCATATTATAGGCAAAACCAAAATGGACGATGGATACTAAAATTGGTAAGAAAAAAATCATGCGTACCTGAGTCTTGATAGTTTTTTTCACTTCTGCTTGAGAGAGTCCCACCTCTTGCAAGATCTTAAAAGATTGTCTATCTTGTGTTCCTTCAGACAACTGCTTATAGTAAATAATGAGAGCTGCTCCGAGAATAAAACTGATACCTAGTATAAAGCCGATAAAGATAAAACCGCTGAGTCCCATCTGGGTGTCTTTAAGAACTTCTGTGCGGAATGTGATTCCTGATTCTATATCTGGATCCTTATGTGAAGCTTTTCTAAATGCCACCTCATCTGAAGGAGCAATATTAAAGAGAATCTGCGTTCGTGTGGGTTCTTCACCCCCAGGAGATTTACCATAATGAGCTAAGGCTTCTTCCATTTCTTTCAGAGTTGAGAATATAATTTGAAAATGATAAGCATATTCATAGGATGGCACCTCTGAGAGGCTATTGGATTTTTTGATATGTTTAACCTGATAGTCTACTCCATACCAGTCTAACGCCCTGATTTTCTTTGAACCTGTCATTAAAACTTGGTGCTCTGCTAAATTAGGAAGGTTTTTAACACCACGAGATTTTAGACTGTCTAATGTTGTCATGGTTATCTGCATTGAATTTTTACCAGTCGCAACTGAATAATTTCCACCCACTTTTAGTTTATCTGCCAGTGAATTTTGCCTCAAGGCGAGGATGTTGTCAGCTACCTGAATCGTGCTCACTGAAGAAACTTTAATGTTTGCATTTTTAACTACCTGATCGAATTTTACCAAGAATTCTTCAGGAGATACTACAGCGTGTTCATTCCCACTCGTTGTAGTGATTGCTCCTTCACTGGGATGTAACTGCCAGACTTGTTGTATTGTACCAAAGTAAAGACTAACTGTTACAGCCATTGTGACAATTGCCATCGTCAGTAAAATTGTGATATTAGCCAGACCAATCGCATTAGCTTTCATTCGATATAAAAGGCTAGATATTGTGATAAAGTTTTGGGGTTTATAGTAAGAATCGCGTCTTTTCCGCCATTTTAAAGTCCAAACTGTGGTTGCCGTATAGAAGAAATAAGTTCCCAGAATCACCAGAAGAACGGCAATAAAGAATAATTGGATGGCTTTTACTGGATTTTTGACTGTCAAGGCCATGTAATAACCGATAATTATCAGGATAAGACCTAGCAAGGCAAGTAACCAATTCGCTTTAGGCTCTCGTTCTCCCTTAGATTCGGCTTTCAGTAAATTCATGCTTGATGATTTTTCAATCATAACTGCCCCTTTTAAAAACAAGAGGAGAAAAAATGCTAGGAAGATTCCACTAGTTAATCCAATAGAGTCGGGGTTAATCGCCAGATTAAATTTAGTTCCCCCAGCAATATTGACAAAAATTAAGAATAAAAATTTCGCAAAGGCAATTCCCAGAATTGTCCCAACAACAAACACAGTCAAAAAGCTGAAGAGGAGTTCCCAGAAGACTACAACAATAATCTTCCTCTTACCAAAACCCAAAATTTCATACAGACCAAACTCTTTAGAACGCTGAAGCTGTAGAAAATGATAGCTATAGATTAAGATAATTAGTGAAAATATCGTCAGAATAACCATGGCGAATATCATAAGTTGTGCAACTGCATTTCCACCAGGTAAACTTTTAAGTGAACTTGAATAGGAAATTGAAGCCGTGATGAAAAGTAAAATGAACATGGTCAGACAGGCCAGTAAGAAGGGAGCAAAGCTAATGAAGGCCCTACGCATATTTAAAACTGCCAGCTTAAAAGTCAGCATTTCCCTCCTCTCTAGCACCTCCAAGAAAGGCTGCTATTGACAAAGTAATCTCTTTCGAAAATTCGTTTGCTGATCGGTTTCCTCGATAAAGTTGATGATAAAGAACACCATCCTTGATAAAAAGCACTCGCTTCGCGTGGCTTGCTACCAAGCTAGAGTGTGTAACCATAATAATTGTTTGTCCCATGAGATTAATATCTTCAAGTATGTTCATAAGGTCCTCAGAATTTTTGAAGTCCAGCGCAGCTGTTGGCTCATCCGCCAATACTAGATCTGGCTCCGAAATCAACGCACGTGCAACAGCTACCCTTTGTTTCTGTCCACCTGACAACTCAAAAGCCTGCTTATTCAACAAATCTTGAATGTGCAATTTTTCTGCCATCAGCTTTAGTCTCTCCTTCATCAAGTTCAACTCAGCCTTACTCAAAACGAGGGGCAAAAGGATATTATCTCGCACCGACAAAGTATCTAGTAGATTAAAATCCTGGAAGACAAAGCCTAAATGCTCTCGTCTAAAGATAGAAACCTCCTGATCTTTAATCGCCGTGATGTCTTCCGAATTCAATAATACAGTTCCTGAAGTCGGCTTCTCAAGCGTTGATAAGATGTTCAATAGTGTCGTCTTACCTGAACCCGACTCCCCCATAATTGAAATATATTCTCCTGCTTCAACGGAAAAGTCAATATCTGCCAGTGCCATAGTTTCTTCTTTGGAAAAACGAGTTTTAAAAATTTTTTTGAGGTGCTTTACTTCAAGTAACATAATTCTTTTCTTTCTTTGCCCGATGGTTATCCTAGCTATTAGATTGTTCCCAATATCAGTGTAAACTCATTTTAACAGCTTTTTTCAGAACTAAACTTACAAAAATGTAAGTTTATGAAAAATGCTATAAAATGCTATAATAAGTAAAGATTAAGCCTTTGCTTTTCTAAATTTTGATTCCAAATAGGGATAGGAAAAGTAGGAAAGGATCAAAAACCTTCTAAAATAGAGGAGATAGAAAATTACTATGATGAATATGCAAAATATGATGCGTCAAGCTCAAAAAATGCAAAAACAGATGCAAACTTCTCAAGAAGAAATTAAAAATACAACCTTTATTGGAAAATCGGCCCAAGATCTTGTCTCAGCCACTTTTTCAGGTGATAAAAAAATGCAGTCACTTAATATCAAGAATGACTTGATTGACCCTGAAGATCCAGAAACATTAGACGACATGGTTGTTGCCGCTGTAAATGATGCTCTCAACCAAATTGACAAACTTACTGAACAAAAAATGGGAAAATTTGCTAAACTCCCGTTCTAAATCCAATAAATTATAAAAAACGGACACAACGTCCGTTTTTCTCTACATTTTTATAATTCTTATTTTATAATTCTTATTTAGTGTATTCATCAACCAGAGCAAGAACTTCATCAACAGTTGAAGTTTCAGTTAAAGCCTTTTGAGCGAGCTCTTCCATCTTCTTACTATCAAGACGTTTCATGAGTGAACGTGTTTGGAGCACAGAAGTTGATGACATCGAAAATTCATCAAGCCCCATGCCCATTAAGAGTGGAACCGCAGTCTGATCACCAGCCATGGCACCACACATACCTGTCCATTTACCTTCAGCATGAGAAGCCTTAATTACATTATTGATTAAACGCAAAATTGAAGGGTTGTAAGGTTGGTACAGGTATGAAACTTTTTGGTTCATACGATCTGCAGCCATTGTATATTGGATCAAATCGTTTGTTCCAATAGAGAAGAAGTCAACTTCCTTTGCAAATTGATCTGCTAAAACAGCGGCTGCAGGGATCTCAATCATGATTCCTACTTCAATGTTATCTGCTACTGCTACGCCTTCAGCTTTGAGATTAGCACGTTCTTCATCATAAATAGATTTTGCCTTACGGAATTCTGCTACTAATGCAACCATTGGAAACATAATACGTAAGTGACCATGAACTGAAGCACGAAGCAAGGCACGAAGTTGAGTACGGAACATAGTATCTCCACCCTCGGACAAGCTGATACGCAGGGCGCGCCAACCAAGGAATGGATTCATTTCATCAGGTAATTTGAAGTAAGGAAGCTTCTTATCACCACCGATATCCATCGTGCGGACAACAACTGGCTTACCATTCATACCTTCAAGCACTGCCTTGTAAGCTACATATTGTTCATCCTCTGTTGGAAAATGATCAGAATCCATGTATAAGAACTCTGTTCGATATAAACCAATTGCTTCAGCACCATTATCATTTACACCTTCTATATCTTTAGGTGTACCAATGTTGGCAGCCAATTCAAAATGCTTGCCATCAACTGTAACAGTTTCTGCATCTTTGAGTAATGACCATTCAGCCTTTTGAGCCACATAAGCTGCACCAGCTGCACGGTAAGCGGCTGCTTCAGTTTCAGATGGCTCGATAATAACCTCACCCGTCAATCCATTGGCAGCGATCATTACGCCTTCAGTGACAAGTTCGGTAATGTTACCAAGACCAAGGACAGCTGGAATTTCAAGCGTATTGGCCATGATAGCAGAATGGGAAGTCTTACCACCAATATTTGTAACAAAAGCTTTAACAAATTTTTTGTCAAGCTGAGCTGTTTCAGACGGTGTCAAATCTTCAGCAACTATTATCACTTCTTCATTAATCAAGGCTGGACTAGGAAGTTTTACACCGAGAAGATTAGCCAACACACGTTCTGTCACGTCTTTGATGTCAGCTGCACGCTCCTTCATATATGGATTATCATCCATACCATCAAAGATCGTGATAAACATATCAGTGACTTCTTTGAGAGCTACCTCCGCATTTACATTTTTGTCGTTGATAACAGCTTTAATTTGCCCAATCATTTCTGGATCTGCAAGAACCATCATGTGAGCATCAAATACAGCTGCGGCTTCTTCACCAAGGCTAGTTACTGCTTTTTCCTTAATAATAGAAAGCTCGTCTGTGGATGCTGCAAGTGCGGCATCAAGGCGAGCTTCTTCATTTGCAGGATTCTCAACTGACTTTGTCTCGAATGACAAGTCAGGCTGAACAAGCAGATAAGCCTTTGCTACTGCAACACCAGATGATGCGGCAATACCTTTAAGCTTTTCTGTCATTTTATTCAGCGAGTCCTTCCTTAACCATGGTATCGTTGATTGCTGCCATTGCGTCATCCGCATCAGCACCTTCGGCAGCGATAGTAACATCAGCACCTTGACCAACACCGAGTGACATAACACCCATGATTGATTTAAGGTTTACAGATTTTCCTTTGTACTCCAAAGTGATTTCTGAGGTAAATTTTGATGCTGTTTGAACGAGCAATGTTGCAGGACGAGCGTGAATACCTGTCTCAGCAACAACGTGAAATTCTTTAGATGCCATTATATGGACTCCTTGTTTGATATAAATTTGCTTTTTAAGCTGTACAGTTCATTTTACTATTAATTGAAAAGGGTTGCAAGTAAATAGTGCGATTTTAGTTGTTTTCATACATTTTCAGATTTTTTTCACTATTTTTTACAATATAAATGAAGTTTTACCAATTTATGATTTTTCTTTTCAAGCATTTGATAAAGTCTGGAAAAGAGCGCAAAACGTTTACAGTCCAACTAAGCTATGATATAATTAAAAAATGAAAAATGAAAAAGAAACTGCAGTAGATTCTACAAGAAATAAAAATGATATAACAGCGGAAAATGTAAATGAGAATTCTATAAGCACGCCATCTGAAATTGATAATAATTTTGATTTATCAGCATTAACAGCTAAAAACTCCGATTATGTGCACAGTGTGACACGAGGGCTACTTATAGAAGGAAAGACAGACGAACAGGTGAAGGAAATCCTGTCGGAGATCGTTCTTCAAATTTTAGAGGCTCAAAAAACCGGCATAACTGCACGCAATCTTCTTGGCACGCCTACTGAATTTATCGAACAATATAAGCCAAAAGTTGGTAGCAAGAATGTGAAAGAGACAAACAAGGATCCAAAATTGATGATTCTTGACAGCATCCTCCTCCTCCTTGCTCTACTTTCAGCACTATACGGCATCATGATGTTCATTAACAATAATAGTGGTGTAACTTATGGTATCACAACGATTGTTCTTTCAGCTATTACTGGTGGGTTAGCCTTATACCAAGTTTATCGTGTACAACTGGCAATTACAACTCGAAAAGAAAAAACTAAAGGTTTTGCTCGCTTCAAACCATCCATTTTACTTGCCGTTTATGCAATTATTTGGATTTTTGTTACCTCACTTGGCGCCTTAATTCCACTAGCATTTAATCCAGTTCTTGGTGGAATACCATATGTTGCTATTGCTGTAATTGCTTTTGGTATACGTTATCTCTTAAAGCGTCGTTACAACATTCAATCTGCCATGGTCCCAAGGAATCAATTAAAATAAAATAAGATAAAGTTATCAAAAAAGTCTTCACATACGTGGAGACTTTTTTGATAACCGTTTTAATATTAAACAATCTTAAACATCATATCAGCCGGTAAAGTTAAATGTGGCTCGCCCTTTTCTTCACTGCGCCCCAAAGTAATAATCACCTCTGGACGATAGCGAAGCGGAATATCAAGAGCTTCATTTACGTGATCTGTTTTGTGGAAACCAAGAATAACATTTGATTTATAACCCATATCGTTGATAGCGAGTACCAAGTTCATAGTAACAATACCAGCATTCAAAGCTAAATAATCTGAAGTATAGCTTGGGCTATATTTACTGAAACGATCCGGGAAAATCTTATTATACCGGTTAAACTCATCAGGAGACATTTCATTACGCATAAGACGTGCAATATCTTTTGAGCGCTCAGAAATAGCTGTGTCACTGAAGACTACGATGATTGAACCTGCTTCTTCAAGCTGAGCCACATTTCCTTGCTCTACTTCATCTGTTAAAAGCTGACGTTTTTCGGCTGTATCTACAATGGTAAATAGCCAAGGTTGAATGTTGTGAGCAGAAGGTGCAAGTAAAGCGGTTGAAATAATTTGTTTCACATCAACTGTTGCGATACGTGAACCATCAAAGTGTTTGACTGCGTGGCGAGATTTATTGAGTTTTAAATATTCCATCAGATTTCCCTAAAATTTTATTGATTATATTTTAACTTACTTCTACGATTTCATCAAGTGGCTTGTGAAAGTTGATCACAGAAAAGTAATAGCTTCTATTTCCTTTTAAGCTAGGACTTCTTTCTTGATATTCTTTGAGCGTAATTGCCCACAGGCTGCATCAATGTCTGCACCATGTTCTTGGCGAACTACACAGTTAACTCCGTTTTTTTTCAAAATATCGTAAAACTTCGTGACATTATCTTTTGCAGAACGCTCATACTTTATGTACTCTGCCACTGGGTTGTAAGGAATTAAATTAACATATGAGAGTTTGTTTCTTGGCTTAATCAAATCAGCCAATTCTTGAGCTACTTGCGAACTATCATTTACCCCCGAAAGCATAATATACTCATAAGTCACACGACGGTTAGTTGTCTCTGTATAGTAGTCAATTGCTTCAAATAATCTTTCAAGTGGAGCATTTCGATTAACACGCATTAAGCTACTACGAAGTTCATTATTTGGAGCATGGAGAGAAATTGCAAGGTTAATCTGTAAATCTTCGTGCGCAAATTCGCGAATTTTTTTAGGGTTGAAGCCACACGTTGAAACCGTAATATGCCTTGCGCCGATTGCTAAACCATTATCATTATTTACAATATGAAGGAAGTTCATAAGATTATTATAATTCTCAAATGGCTCGCCAATACCCATCACTACAATGTGGCTCACTCGTTCATCAAGCTTACGTTCATCAAAGTACTTTTGAACCAACATGATTTGAGCAACGATTTCTCCTGCAGTAACATCCCGTTCCTTCTTCAAAATTCCAGATGCACAAAAAGTACACCCCATGTTACAACCAACTTGAGTCGTCACACAGACTGAAAGACCATAGCTTTGACGCATTAATACTGTTTCGATCATCATATGGTCTGGAAGCATGAAAAGATATTTTACGGTACCGTCTGCTGATTCTTGTACTACAACCTGTTGCAAAGGGTTCATGATGAAGTTTTCGTTAAGCTTATCAATAATTCTCACGGAGAGGTTTGTCATTTCTTCAAAAGTTTGTACACGTTGACGATAGAGCCAATCCCAGATTTGTTTTGCACGAAATTTCTTTTCATCAACTGATTCAACCCAGTCTGTTAGTTTATCAATAGTTAGGCCATATATCGTGGGACTGGTTTCAGTAGACGTGCTAAGTATTTCTCTCATAAATTAATCTTTTCTTTCTCGAATCACGAATTTTTTTTCTGATTTCTGCGGTGTCGAGTTACGGTTACGGCGATCACTGTTACTCCGTTGTTTCATATCTGGCTTATTTTCAGAATTTTTCTCTTTGTGATTATTCTTGTTATGATTATTATTTTTGCTTTTATTTTTGTTAAAGCTATTATTACTGTTTGTCTTTATTTTTGTTGATTCTGACTCAACCGGTATGGCATCTGGACGAACCGTTGAAAACCCTAAGTCATTCCGTCCATGACCAACACGACGATTATTAATACGATCGCGGTTTGAGTGGCCATTTAAAATATTTTGGTTCTGACGTGAAAGTTTTAAAACCTCTAAATCTTCTTCATCTGCCAAAAATGGTTCATCAACCTCACCGTCTGCTCGCTCACGATGTAAGATAAAGTATTTTGCACCAAAAGCACAATATTCCTGCAAATAATCAGCTAAGTGATCAATCCTTTCATCCACTTCAATATCGTTTTTGTCATTCTCATAAAATCCACGCAATCGCAAAAGTTCATGTCCCCAGTCACCTACAATGTAGTCAAACTTGTCAAAAACATGCCCATAACGTTGCCCAAGAGCAATTCCATCGAACCCTCCCTTATAATTCTTGATTAACCGGAAAGATTTACCTCCAATTTTTATGAGATCATCTTGTAAGATTAAAACTTGCTCACCTGGATATTTATTGTAATTTTTTTCTTCTTCTGGAATTTCTTTTGCCATTAATTTGTTACTTATCAACCTCTGAATGTAGCTTGAAAGTTTTCCTTTTCTTCTAGTTTATTTTCCAGTAGATCCAAAGCCCCCTAAGCGGTCGCTCTTTTCTACTTCATCATCTCCATCAGCCACTAAGAAGGGCATAAAGACACATTGACAAACACGATCACCTTTTTCGACAATAACATCGCGATCTAAGATATTCATCATTTGCATGAACATTTCGCCCTCATTATCAGGATTGTTGTAATAGTCGCTGTCAATCACACCAACTGAATTTATCAAAACTAGACCTTTTTTTCGAGGATTAGAAGAGCGATCATACATGTATAAAACCTCTCCCGGCTGCATGTATGCTTTTAAACCAGTAGGAATTAGTTTAATTTCACCAGCTCCAAAAGTAACTGTTTCAATTGATTCAATGTCGTATCCAGCAGAATGCCTAGTTGACCTTTGGGGCAAGTGAAGTCCGGCGTCTTTGTATTTACTTACGATTTCAAAACCACGTGTTTTCATTTATTCTCCTGAGTCTGTTTTGGTAATATCTGGGTTTAAAACTAGCCATTTTATATTATAGCACAACAGCTCTGAGAGGCTTGAAGAATAAATGGATACAAGTAATTTATAAGGTATTCAAAAAATGCACATTCCAAAATTATCCAATGCGCTTCTTTTGGTTCTAGCCTAAACGGGCGAATGTTAAAACGATAAACAAGGTGAAAGATAAAACTGTTAGAGAAGCACATATGATCTGCACATTCCTTGGCACCCACCTCTTATAACGAGCCGGTGGCCAAGCACCAGCTAATAAACAACCGCCAATAATTCCTCCAATATGTCCCACGATGGATACTCCAGGTTGAAAAATATTCAAAACCAGGTTTATGGCAATCAAAACAAGAAAACCTTGTCCGATTTCCTTAAGTCGAGGACTACCTGTAAAGAAACCTAATGTACCCATGGCACCAAATATTCCAAAAATAGCAGTAGATGCTCCGGCAGCTAGAGTGTTGGGTGAAATAAAGAAGGTGAAGCTATTTGCAAAAATTCCTGAAAGTAGATAAATTTCTGCATATCTTAAAGAGCCAAACTCCTCCTCAACTAAGCGCCCAACCATGAATAAGGTAAACATGTTCATGAGGTAGTGTGGCCAACTCAGATGAACAAAAATTGGGGTAATTAAACGCCAAAGTTCGGAAGGATGTAGAATGATCTGCCATCCCCAAAGAGCTCCTGAATTCAACAGATTTTGCGCTGTCGCAACATTCATGCCATACAAGAAAAATTGTAATAACCAGACTAAAGTCGTCATTCCTATTAAGAGGTAGGTCACTATATGCTTCTTGTTATAAGCTAATTCAAAACTATACACTAAAAGTCTCCTTTATTGGGATGTCGAATACTTCTGGGAAAAAGTTAAGGCGTTGAAAATCATAGACTAAGCTAATTGTATCTCCCTTATAATTGGCTAAATAACGGTCATAAAAACCACCTCCATAGCCTATGCGGTAGCCTTCAAAATTCCAGGCAAGGCCTGGTACTAGGATTAAGTCAGGTATGAGTTCAACATTTGAAACCGGTTCAAGGGGACCAAACTTGGTTTTTGTTAAATTTTTTTCATCATATTCAATAAAGGCCATTTTACGTTTGGGATAAGTCTTTGGAATTAAAATTTTCTTTCCCACTTTTTTTGTTGCTTTAAAGATTGCTAAAAGGTCAAACTCGATTTGTGTATTCATATACAGAGCAACCGAATTTGCTGACTGAAATGCTTTTGAAGAAAGAAATTTCTCAGTGATTTCTTTTGTCTGATTGTTTTTTTTGTGAGGTTCAAATTTACTTAGTTTATCAATGATTTCCTCTCTTATTTGCGCTTTCATTTTCATTATAAATATGATAACATAGTCAGGTAAGTTTTTGTTTTTAGATTCGTTGTCACTGACACCCTTTCTCTAAGAAAAGCTACAGAATTTCAGAAAGGAATCAAACAATGGCAACTGGAACAGTTAAGTGGTTTAACGCTACTAAAGGCTTCGGCTTTATCACAACTGAAGATGGCAAAGATGTTTTTGTACACTTCTCAGCTATCCAAGGCGACGGCTTCAAGACTCTTGAAGACGGCCAAAAAGTTAACTTTGATCTTGAAGATGGCCCTCGTGGACCTCAAGCAATCAACATTACTAAATAATTTTTTATATAAGATTATTAGAAAACGAACTTTCTTGGTTCGTTTTTTTTAATCTCATTTTTTCATAATATCTGCCCAGTTATCCATATTGTTTATAAATTTTTTGGCATTTGTCTCTAAGCCAACATACTCATCATAAAGACTATCAATAAAATTACGAAGTTGTTTTTTCATATTTTCTTTTACAGAGATACTTTCTAAAACTTCTAGTGAAATATTTAGAAACTTGTTAGCCATGTAAATAACATTTGGCTGAACATGTAAACGACGTAAATCTTTATCAAAATGTTCCTTACAAAGACACGCATTGTAAGAAAAACTATAGTCCATGGGTAAGTCCTTCCGACCACAAATGACACATTCTGATAAGTTAAGTCCGGCTCCAAAACGAGATAAGATTTGCAGTTCGAAGATATTTGTCATAATCTGAACATCTTTTCCTATGTCTATCATATTAAGAACTTGAATCAAAAAACTATAAAGAGCAGAATCGTACTCTCCATCTTCAATCGCAATATCCGCTAATGATACCACATAACTAGCATAGGCATTAGCCTCAAAATCTTCTAAAATATGTTGATAATGCTTAACTTCACTAATATCATGAACAAATGAAAAACCACTATCATTGATGGTAGCAATTAATTCTGCAGTAGTAAAGGTCTGCAAAGATGCGGCAAACTTTGAAATTGCTGCGTTTTTTATAAAAAATTGGCATTTCCCATATTTTTCGGTATAAATCTTTATGAGGCGATCACGTTCTTTATAAGGACGAGAGTACAAGACTAAGCCTTTTGTAATAGCTTCTTCCATCTGAGCAATTATAACATTTATCTTTTATTTAAATTTAGTATCTTTTAACAAAATAATATAATTAATTCACTATAAACTCATATTAATCAAAATTAGAGCAACTATATTACTCGATTGCTCAGAGAAAATATGATAGAAATTTATAAAAATATCAATCTGACATTCATTAATGGTAAAATTTAATCCATATATTGAAAAAAACTTTGCTTAGCTCGTCTCAGATCAAAAAAAACGTGTGGTTTAGGGAAAAAAGATCTTTTCCTGCCTTCCCTCTTATTTTGGCTTATCACTCATTTATAACGTTTATTTTAACTATTCTTAAGATTGATCGATTTATTTTAACTTCAACCTTCTAGGTTAAAAAAACAATCTTATTATTATTTTATTTAGCTTCCATAATTTCTTCTTTAGCATGAATAAGCTGAGTTAAGAAATCACAATAAGGAGTCGGAATGCCATATTTTATGCCCTTACGCGAAATAACTCCATTGATATAGTCAATTTCAGTAAGACGTTTATTCTTAATCAGATCCTGGTGCATCGATGGATAATGAAGACCAATTGTTTCAGGATTAAAGCTACCATAGATAAGTTCTAAGACTTCGTCTTGGTTGAGCTTAACTCCTTCTTTATCTGCAACAGATGCAAACTCTTTGACTATGAGCTGACACATGACTTTAATTGTAGATGTCGCTCCAACACTTGCCATGTTTGCATCTAAAAGAGTACAAAGACCATTCATAGTCCCATTGACGCAGGCTTTTTTGTAAATTGAATAGCGAATATTTTCTGAATAACGAGCATCCAATTTTGCTTCTGATAAAACATCAGCTATTTCTTTGGCATTATCTTCGCTATTTTCACCAAGATTTTGAAGCTCTAAATAACCCTCACCAAAAAGCTTAGCTTTACCGGGGCCTTCAAGTCCAGCGGTCCACATTGTATTACCAATAAAGATATTTTCCATGGGAACGAATTTTTCTATAATATCTTCATGACCGATTCCATTGAGCAAGCAAAGGACCTTCGTATTCTGATCAATAATTCCTTTAATACTCTGTAACATGCTTTCAAGTTGCATTGCCTTTGTAAACAGGATGATTAATTCAAATTTTTCATCCGAAGGCACTTCTGTTTGACTCACGATTGGAATCTTGACTACAACTTCTTCACCATTATAATTCGCTTGGAGCCCATTAGCTTTAATCGCATCAATGTGAGCTTGCCAACCATCAATCATTAAGACATTGTTTCCAGCTTGGGCTAACATTAAAGCAAATCGGCTCCCCATAGCTCCAGCACCTGCAATTGCAATTTTCATCTTCCCTATCCCCTTTTTAATTTAACCAAGAAATAAATATTTTCAATATTTTTATTTAAAAAGATACTCAATTATCTACCTCATTCGTAAATATCTGAGTATCCTATCTGCTCAATTATCTAAATAATCCTTTTTTCTGCTTTGAAACTTTGACACCCGAAGCAATCGCAAATTCATCCAAGGCTCTTCTTTGAGCATCAGTCAGTGACTTGGGTACTTCAAGATTAACCACGACATGCTGATCACCTAGGCCTGAGCCACGAAGCCTTGGAGCTCCTTTCCCTTTGAGGCGGAAGTTTGTACCTGTCTGAGTACCTGCTGGAATCTTCAGTTTGACATTACCATGTACGGTTGGGACTTCAACTTCATCACCCATGGCTGCCTGGATAAAGTTAATTGGCATTTGATAATAGATTTCGCTGCCATCACGTTCGAATATTTTCGAAGCTTCAACTTGGAAACGTACATAAAGATCGCCGAATGGACCACCATTTGTACCCGCTTCACCTTGACCTTGTAAGCGCATTTGTTGACCTGTTTCTACACCAGCCGGTACTTTAACTTTAACAGTATGTGCTTGTTTCTCATGGCCTGATCCATTACATGTTTCACAAGGGCTAGCAATAGTCTTACCACGACCGTGGCAGACATCACAAGTTTGTTGAGTCTGCATGCGACCAAGCGGAGTGTTGGTGACAACATTCACAACGCCACGACCACCACACCTAACACAGGTCTCAACCTTGGTACCCGGTTTAGCACCCGTTCCATGGCAGACATGACAATTATCTTCACGGTTGTATTTGATTTCCTTTTCAGTACCAAAAATGGCTTCTTCAAATTTCAAATCCACTCGATATTGAAGGTCATCACCTTGACGAGGTGAATTTGGATTAACTTGTCCGCCACCGCCAAAGAAACTTGAAAAGATGTCTTCGAAACCACCAAAGCCACTCTGACCACCAAAGCCAGAAAATCCACCTTGGTCACTGCCAAAACCACCATTAGCACCTGCTGTACCATATTGATCATAGTTAGCGCGCTTTTGCTCATCTCCAAGAGTCTCATAAGCTTCCTGAACTTTTTTATATTTGTCCTCAGCTCCCGCATCCTTGTTTAAGTCGGGATGGTACTGCTTTGATAGCTTTCGATAGGCCTTTTTTATTTCATCTTGGCTTGCCCCTTTGTCAACACCAAGTTCTTGATAGTATTCTTCATTATTCATGGCAATATTATATCATAGTTTGACCTTCTTTGACAAATAATTAGCACTCTATTTAACAGAGTGCTAATTCATTTTTACTTATTTTTTATTTTGCCACATAATGAAAGTCTGGGTTAATCTCATTATCAAGCTTTGCCCATGCTTCTTCCATACGACGATTAATTTCTTCAATACCCTCGGTATTCGCTTTCTTGATATCCGAGATATCAATTGGTTCGCCAAAGTTAATAGCAACCTTTTGGCGCTTAAAAACACCTCGCATATTTAGTGGGCCCTGATAAACAGCAGGTAATAGGCGAACATTGGCCGCCTTACCAATAACTGCAACTCCCCCCTTCATGGCTGCACTATGTCGAGAGCCTGAAGGAAACATAATCATAGATTTATCCGTTTCTTTTAGCATCTTAATAGCGTATTTAATAGGTTTCGTTCCAGGATTTTCTCGTTTAACAGGAAAAGCGCCACACATCTTGATCCACCAGGAAACAAAAGCGTGTTGAAAAAGTTCTTCCTTTGACATGAAAATAAATTGTTTTGGTGATGCTCCAAAAGCAAACCATACCGGTTCCCAAGCCATTCGGTGAGGCGCAACCAAAATAAAATTTTCACCTTTAGGAATTCGCTCCAAATGATAATATTTTGAACGTCCATTAAAGATAAAGAGCAAGAAGTGTACTAAATTTCTAAGAAAAACATAGAAAACAGGGTGCTGCTGAAGTTTGCTGTAATCAAATTTAGACAAAATTATCTCCTTAAAATTTCAAATCTAAAATAGTCGTTGGTGAAGTTAAATGCATTGTTTGCAAGCCAACAGAAATGGCTCCTTCTATATTATCCCGATTGTCATCAATAAAAACAGTTGTTTTTACATCCAAACCTGCTAGTTCAATAACTTTAATAAATGCCTCTCGCTCGGGCTTGCGTAAACCGAGTTCTTGTGAATAAAATAGTTCCCTAAAATAAGATGACAATGGCCGTCCAAATTGCCCGAGACAGCGTTTTTCAAATTCACGAGTATGTATGGTGTTTGTATTCGAGAATAAGTAAATAGGGTATCTTTTCGATAATTCTTCTAAATACATAATCCGCTCTGATAAAAAATCAGTCAGAATTTTATTCCAACCTTCTTCAATTTTCTCATCTGACAATCTGACGTTTGTTAATTTGCGAAAGCCCTCATAAAATTCAGGCTCTGAAATATCTCCAACTTCTTGCTCTTTGAAAAAGTTAGTCATGTTTTTTTGTGAAAAGATATTCTCATAATCTGGAATTCCTTGTTCTACAAAGTATCGTATTTCACTTTCTTGATCCAGATCAATGATCACACCACCAAGGTCAAATATTATCGCCTTTATTTCTTCCATTTTCTATTTTATGATTTAGTAAACTTTCTTAACCAATTTTAAATTTGGAAATTACTTTACAAAAATCAAATTCAATTTTTCCTATCTACTTTTAGTTCTGCTGTATCAAAGACAATGGTAACTGGGCCATCATTTATAAGTTCAATTTGCATATCAGCCCCAAAAATTCCAACCTTTGTTGCTACAAAAAGATTTAGCTTATCGTTGAATCTATTATACATCAGATTGGCAAAGTCTGGCTTTCCAGCAGATGAAAAACTTGGCCTATTTCCCTTTTTAATGTCTGCATATAGTGTGAATTGACTTATTGAAAGAATTTCACCCGATACATCTCGAAGTGATAAATTCATTTTTCCATTTGAGTCTTCAAAGATTCTCATCTGTAAAATTTTTTTGACAGCGTAATCAAGATCACTCTCCGTATCGCAATCTTGTATCCCTATGAAGATTAAAAAACCTTGCTTTATTTTATTAACCATTTTTTTATCTATTGAGACAGAGGCTGACTTTACTCTTTGAATAACGACTCTCATACGTTTCCTTTTACTATTGTAAATTTGTTTTACAAGAGATTTACAATATTGTAAACCTCTTTTGGTTTTATTACCCGTTTGTTCGTTTTACGCTGTAAACATCAGGAATCATTTTAATCTTGTCAGCTATAACTGTCAATTCTGCTAGATTTTTAATACCAACAGCAATGTGAATATTAGCATATTTTCTATCTTTAGTTGGTTGAGCATTAATTGAAATTAGGTTTTTTGTCAGATTGGAAAGAATTTGCATAACATCATTAAGTATACCTGGGCGATTGAAGCCATATACATCAATGTTTGCTACGTAATCTTTTTTATTGATTTCTTCATTATCCCATTCAACTAAGATTTGCCGTTTCTCAAAGTCTTCCATAGCTTGGACATTTTTACAGTCAGTTCTGTGTACAGACACACCACGACCCTTAGTTATATAACCAAGAATTTCATCCCCAGGTACTGGGTTACAGCACTTTGCAATACGAATCATCATGGTGCTTACACCACCTGCTGTAACACCCCCATCTGAACGAACCTTTAAGACTTCACTTGCTTTGGCTTCACGTTTGACTTCACCGTTTTGTAAAGCTTGAGCTTCTTTTTCCCGTTTTTCGCGTTCTTGCTCACGTCGCTCTTTTTCAGTTAACTTATTAAAGACTGACAATACATTGATGTCACCAAAACCAATGCTGGCATAAAGTGTTTCAGCATCCTTGTGATTCATATCCCGTGCTGTTTTGTCCATGCTTGACTTATCAAGAAACTTGTTTGCCACAAAACCTTGTTCTTGTAATGCTGTCTGCAAAAGTTCTCGTCCTTTATTTATTGAGAACTCACGATCTTGATTCTTGAAAAATTGTTTAATCTTTGAACGTGCTTTACTCGTCTTGACGATATTAATCCAGTCTCGACTCGGCCCAAACGAAGATTTTGATATAATAATTTCTACTCTATCTCCTGTTTTCAAAGTATAAGTCAAGGGTTGCATTCGGTCATTGACCTTTGCACCTACAGCATGATCTCCTACTTCTGAATGAATTGCATATGCAAAATCAATTGGACCTGATCCTTCTGGCAATTCTTGTACAGCACCTTGGGGTGTAAATACATAAATCTTTTTCCCCAAGATATCATGTTGAACTGCCTCAACAAATTCTTGAGCAGAATTTCCTGAAATTTCCTGAAGCTCAACTAATTCATGGACCCAATTTAAGGTCTGTGAAACTTCATTCACATTAATAGCCGTGGTTTTACCTTGCTTGTAAGCCCAATGTGCGGCAACACCATATTCTGCAACCTCATGCATTTCTCGAGTACGAATTTGGAACTCTATCGGACCTTTTGGGCCATTGACTGTAGTGTGTACAGATTGGTAGCCATTCGCCTTTGGATTTGCAATATAGTCTTTGAAACGACCAGGCATGGGGCGCCACAATTCATGAATGTAACCAAGAGTTGTATAAACGTCACTTGTTGTCTCAGTCAAGCACCGAATGGCAATCAAGTCGTATATTTCATCAAAACGCTTTTTCTTATCAACCATTTTACGGTAGATGCTATAAATATGCTTCGGACGACCAGAAATTTTGGCATTAACACCCGCCTTTTCAACAGAATTCTTAAGCTTTTCAATGACATCAGCTACTAAGGCCACTCGATCTGCGCGCTTTTCATTCATCAAGCCACGGATACGATAAAATTCAACTTCATTCAAGTAACGAAAACTCAGATCTTCCAATTCCCATTTGATGCTGGCAATACCGAGACGATCAGCTAAAGGAGCATATATATCCATAGTCTCTTCAGAAATACGCTTTTGTTTATCTGGACGTAAGTGCTTCAAAGTCCTCATATTGTGAAGACGATCGGCTAATTTCACTAAGATAACACGCATATCCTCTGACATGGCCATGAGCATCTTTTGGTGATTTTCAGCTAATTGCTCAGCATGCGATTTATAGGTTACCTTGCCAAGCTTTGTTACGCCGTCTACAATTTTAGAAACGTCAGGTCCAAAAAGTTCACGCAAATCTTCAGAGATTGCCCCAGTGTCCTCAACAACATCATGTAATAGCCCTGAAATAATGGTTGTTGCATCAAGCTGTAAGTCTGCTAAAATACCTGCAACTTGGATTGGATGGATGACATAAGGTTCACCAGATGCTCGAACCTGGGAAGAATGAGCAGAAATTGCACATTTCAAACCAAAAGCGACGCGATTGGCGTCTTCTTCCGTCATATATGCCCTCACTTTTTTGAGGAGCTCTTCACCTGTAATATTTTTATAATCGGCCATACTATTACACTACCTTCTCTATCAACATCAAAAAGCGCAAGGCCCTTCAGTCTTTGCACTATTATAGCAAAAATCCGCTTGAAGCGGATTTCAATGGGTTATGAGGACATTTCAAAAAAACAAAGCGATATCGTTAAAAATTATTAAAATCTATTTATTGAGTTCAAGCAATGCACTAATTGCTGACAAAGCATACAAAGGTGCTGTCTCTGCACGAAGTATTCTTGAACCCAAACCTACTAATTCAGCTCCGTTATCTTTAAAACTATTAACTTCTTGAGGTGAAATGCCACCTTCAGGACCAAAAATGACTATTATTTTGGTAGGTCTTTGATCAACCACTTGAACAAACTTACTTAATTCGCCTAGTTTTGCAGATTCCTCATAGGCCACTATTACTTTATCGAAGTCATGCAATTTTTCGAAAAATTCTGTAAATTTTTCAAAGAGTTTGATTTCAGGAATCAGATTTCGCTTAGACTGTTCTGCGGCTCCTTGAGCAATTTTCGCGAGCTTCTGCTCCCGTTTAAGTAACTTCTCTTGATTCCACTTCACTACTGACCATTCAAAGGGAGCCCCCCATATTGCTGAAGCTCCTAACTCTGTTGCCTTCTCAGTTATAAAGTCAAGCTTATCACCTTTCGGAAAGCCAACTGCAATTGTAACTTCGATTGGAAGTTCATTGTTTCTATTTATTTCCTTTATAACCTTGAATTCAGCTTTTTCAGCATTGACCACCTCAGCTAAGGCAATTTTTCCATCTGAGAAAACTAACTCTAATCTTTCACCATTTCTAGCTCTCATCACATTGAAAATATGATGTTTTTCTGGATTTTCAATAAAAAAATTAAACGTGGTGTAAACTTGCTTTACAAAGTATTGATTTGCCATTAGCCGAAAAATAACTCCGTTTCAGTTTTTTTGAGAATGAGGCAGTTCCATTGTCCCTGTAACATCGAAGCTTCAAGTTGGAAACCTGTGTTTAAAGCCTTTTCAAGGACTAAGTTTCTTTTATTATCAATAATACCACTCAAAATTAAAGTCCCCTCGGGGTTTAATAATTTATAAGCGTCGTCAATCATTAGTAATAAAATTTCGGCTAAGATGTTTGCCACTATGACATCTGCTGTTTGAGTCACTCCTTGTAGGAGGTTACCAGCACCTACATGAATTTTATTTTTTGTTTCAGGATTAAGTTCGATATTCTCTTGAGCAACTCGCACTGCAACATCATCTAAGTCGTAAGCATAAATATCTTCAGCACCTAAGTGGGCAGCAACAATTGATAAAACACCAGAACCTGTTCCTACATCAAATAAAATTTCCCCGCCTCGTAACACTTCTTCCAATGCCCAGAGCGACAAACGCGTTGTAGGATGAGTGCCTGTACCAAAAGCCATGCCTGGATCTAGATTTATGAGCTTTTCATCTCTGCCAGAAGCCACATAATCAGTCCAACTTGGAACAATTGTTAGGTATCTACTGATGCGAGTAGGTACAAAGTATTTTTTCCAGGCATTCGCCCACTCTTCCTCAGCTAAAGAGTCAGTTTTTAGTTCAAAACGTCCGAACTCAGATATTTTATCACGGAGACCTGAAATGAAATCTTGAGTGACTATCTCTTCTGGAAAATAAGCTGCTACTTCAATAGTATCTAATTGCTCAACTTCTGGAAAATTTTCACCATGATTCACTTCAAGATCCAAATAATCTAAACTATCCGAAATTTCTACCCCACCTGAACCTGCAGTTACCAAAATAGCAGTAATAATTTCTTCAGTTTCACGTGAAACATTAATGGTAATTTTTATCCAATTATTCATATACTTCTCCGAATTGTTTTAAAAAATATTTTGTTATCACATAAAATGAAATGTTTTTACTCTGTTTTGGTAAAAATCTGGATTTTACTAGGTCAGAGTGGTAAATTTCACTTAGACCTACTTTTATGAATAGTCTTATTTTCAATTTTTTAATAATAACCTTTTACCAATTTAACCAATGATGATTAACAACTTTGATCTCTAAAAAGTGCCTTTACGAAAACTTCGTGTAGCTGTCTGAAATTATATCTAGATAGAATCTAAATTTTCAAACTTATGCTTAATTATTTTCATCTCGCTTACCTAAACGTATTATCCTTTCAATAATCTTACTATAAACAATCTTCATTTCAGGTTCAGTCGACTTCTCTACAAAATCATTAATTGGAATCCAGCCTATTCCATCAGTTTCTACTTCATTCAAAATTAATTCTTCTGAACCACTCACCTCGAATAGAAAAGTGACATTTAAATGTAAATGCCCTGAAACATAACCATACTTTCGGTGAAAGTGCCCAGTTACTGTCAAATTTTCAATAGAAATTGGTTCATCTAACAAAAGTTTCAAACTTGTTAACCCAGACTCCTCCTCAACTTCACGTCTCGCAACAGAAAGTAGATTAGTTTCCCCATCAGCATGTCCGCCCAGCCACCCCCAACTTTGATAGATTTTGTGGAAAATTCCGAGAATTTTATCACGATTTTCATTAACCACAAAGGCTGATGCTGTGAAATGGGCTAAACTTGCACGTGTATAATTTTTCGGATCTTTAGCCAATTCTTTGAAAATGAGCAAATCTGAAACTTCCTGTTCTCCCTCTGGTTGAAAGTTTTCTAGCAATACCTCCAGTTCATTCATTTTTGTTGCCTGTATTTCTTTTATTATCATCGTCTTTTTTATGTTTAGAATACATACGCCCGACAAAGATTGCCAGTAAAAGCGCAAAAATTCCTGAAATAATGTAACTAATCAGATTTCCAATATCTGTTGGCATGGTTTTTCCCCCTTTAGCGACGAGAATAATTTTCATCCCATTCGTCAATCTCTATATAAATATAACATTTTTTACCAGTCAAACCCCGACGAATCTGGCTTTCAATTTTATTGACGATATCAAAATCATGAGCTTCTTCACTATTTTTAATATCAATTTTTGCGGCAACTAAGATTTCATCCGCAGATAAGTGTGTCGTCCTTATATTGATAATATGCTCAACTTCACCTCGCTCAAAGGCAGCTTTAATTACTGCCAAATCTTCATTGCTTACGCGTTCTCCAACAAGCAGTGAGTAAAATTCTCTGATCAAAAGGATTGAAACACTCATCAATAATAAACCTATCAAAAGACCAGAGAAAGCATCATAGAATCCATTACCAGTAATGAATGTCAAAGCAGTTCCAAACACTGCCAAAAGTAGACCAATTATTGCAGATGTATCTTCTGCAAAAATAACTAATATCTCGCTGTGCTTAGTATTTCTTAAAAATTGGAAAAGTGGAAGATTCTGTTTGTTAAGTTCATGAATTTCCCTAAAAGCAACTCTCAACGAAGAAGATTCAATGATGATACCAAACGTTAAAATAACAAAGATGAGAATTGGGTTTTCTATGCTATGTCCTTGATGAGTCAATTTGTCCCATGCTTCTATAACACCAATTACACCACCACCAAAAAATAATAAAGTGGCAACGATCATAGAATAGAAATATTTGGCCCTTCCTTCGCCAAACTGATGTATGTCTGACTGACCACGCTTCGCTCTTTTATTACCGAGAAGTAACAGAGCTTCATTAGCTGTGTCAACCAAACTGTGAATTGCTTCATTCATCATAGCAGCAGAACCTGATAGGAGAAAACCTATAAATTTACTTACTGCAACAAGTAAATTGGCAAACAAAGCAGCAAATACCGCAGCCATTCCATGATTTTTTATTTTATTTTCCATTATTTTTCTCAATCTTGTAAAGCTTGTAAACCTGATATCAACTTTTGTAACCTTGAAGGTTTTGTGAAAATTATTTTGTGGTAAATAATCAATCTAAAAAGTTATAAAAGAGCTTAAAGAATAGTCTATTTCTAATTCTCAAAAAACTCATTCCTAACCTCATATTTCCTTATTTATTGTAAAACAAGTGGAAATTTCTAAGTCATTAAATTTAAAAACAACAGCAGAGATTGATATATTTAAATAAATAAAAAGAACACATATTCTATTAACATTTAAGAAATCGGTTTTTTAACAAATAATAGTGTTTCTGAAACTTTAAAGAAAAATAAATTCCTGTGTATCGAGTTTATATTTATTTATTTGTCCTTAGGATTTCGTTTTTCTTTTCAAGTTTATTAAGTTCTTTTGTCAACTTAGTTGACAATTTTTTAAAACCTAACTTATCAATGTAACTCGCATCTTTCTCAATATCGTCAATTATCTTTACAAGTTTTGCATCAAAATTACTAACTCCAAAATCTTTAAAACGATTCAACATAATTCGAAAAATTTTAGCAAATTGTAAGGCACGATAACGTTGTTCAAAACGACGCGGAGCGAGTTCAATTTAATAACTTTGATCTGGGTTTTCCATGGATTTTTTTGATTTGTTAGAAGGTTTCATTTGACATTTCTCCTTGATATTAGATTAGTAAGGCTATTATAACAAAACTCAGGAAGGCCTGAGTTTTGTTAGTTTATAATACTTTATTTTGTATTTTGTATGAGTCTTTTTGTAATCTTTTAAAATATTTAAACTTCAAAAAATTAGATAACTTTGGTAGTCCATTCCTCACAGTTTATTACTAAATCAGTGCAGTCTTCATAGAATTCTGGTTCGTGGGAAATCATCAAAACCGTCCCAGCATATTCCTTTATCGCACGTTGCAATTCATATTTAGCATCTACATCCAAGTGGTTGGTTGGCTCATCTAAAATCAGAATATTTGATTCGGTGTTCATGAGTTTCGCAAAACGAAGTTTTGATTGTTCACCTCCAGAGAGAACGTGTACCCGACTTTCTATTTGCTTAGATGTCAACCCTACACGTGCCAGAGCGCCACGTAGTTCCGCCTGATTCCAGCTTGGATACTCATCCCAAAGATCATCTAAAACATTCTTCGTACTAGGTTCCTTGACCTCTTGCTCAAAGTAAGCAATATGTTGAAATTCACCTTTTTTCACTTCTCCATTGAGTGATGGTATTAATCCCATCAAACTCTTCAAAAGTGTTGATTTACCAATACCATTTGAACCTACGAAGGCAATTTTATCACCAGACTCAACCTTCAAATTGATAACTGATGAAAGGGGACCGGTTGCTGGATAACCAATTATTAATTCCTTTGCTTCAAATACTAAGCGACTTGATTTACGACTTGATTTGAATTCAAAGTGTGGTTTTGGCTTTTCAGAAATTGTATCGACAATTTCCATCTTTGCTAGTTTCTTCTCACGCGCTTTCGCTTGACCACTTGTTGCCAAGTTAGCTTTTTTTCGAGCAATGAAATCTTTTAGCTTTTCTGCTTCTGCTACTTGTGCATTATGAAGAGCTTCAAGTTGAACCTTTTTCTCTTCAAACACACGTTCAAATTCAGCATAACCCATACTATAACGAGTGAGTCCCAAACCATGTACGTGATAAATCACAGTAACAACCGAATCCATAAATGGTACATCATGAGAAATCAGGATAAAAGCATTTTTATAGTTTTGTAGATAATTCTTCAACCAAAAAATATGCTCTTCGTCAAGATAGTTTGTTGGCTCATCCAGTAGGAGTATATCTGGTTTTTCAAGAAGCAATTTTCCAAGTAAAATTTTAGTGCGTTGACCTCCTGACAACTCTGATACATCTTTATCAAGTAAATCAGTCAAACCAAGACCGCGAGCAGCTTCTTCTACCTTAGAATCAATCAGATAGAAGTCACTAGTGTCAAGTTCTTCTTGAAGTTCACCAACTTCTTCCAAAGCTGCATTCATGGTGTCTGGATCCATGTCACCCATTTTCAAATAGAGATCACTTATCTGAGCTTCCACATCAAAAAGATACTTAAAGGCATCGGATAAAGCTTCGCGTGTTGTTTTACCTTGTCCCAATACTGCATGCTGATCCATATAACCTACACGATGTTGCTTTGACCAAATAACCTTTCCTTCATCAGGTGTTAATGTACCAGTGATTATTGACATAAATGTCGATTTTCCTTCCCCATTGGCACCTACAAAACCAATATGCTCGCCTTTAAGTAGTCGGAAATTCACATCTTCAAAAATTGTGCGATCACCAAAGCCATGGGAAAGATTTTTTACTTCTAAGATACTCATATTTTTAATTTATAACTTTCAATATTTTTTTACTTTATGATAATGAATTTTTTACATTAGGTAAGTAATGGACTGTTTTCAAGGAGTTCAAAAAAGCCAAACTTCTTCCGGGTGTTTCTTTTCAAGAATTCTATAAAGTATTTTTCCTCGGGGATGAGACCCTCGTCTTATTAAAATCTCATCAAAATCATTATAGTTTAATAACAATTAATATCTTGGATACTTAAAAAATTCAGTATCTTCCAAAGTATCATCTCCAGCATTAAACTTATCCCAGTCCCAAGAAATTGAAAATTCTTTTTCTTCAGACTCTAAGAAATCCATCAAATCAGATAATCCATCATCTACAGTGTCTTGTAGAAAAAGACTGAAGAATTCAAGAAACTCACGCGATAAACCTTGCTCATCATAAGGAATCGTTGCAAGATAGTCTTTATCATTAAATTGAGTTTTTGAAGGATTATAAAAGAGGACAGCATCTTCATAGAGAAGATCTTCCGTTGATGAAACGCCATCAGTATCTTCAACCTCTATGTTATCCAGATTTTCAACTTCGAGGACAAATGAAACAATGATACCGTGATTCTTTTTGTCCCAGTTAATTTCGTAATCGTAGTTAAAATTCTTCGAAAGTTCCTCATCAAGAATATCTAAAAATCCATTTTTCTTATTCATAGCGCCTATTTTAGCATATTTTATACCCAGATTTTAAAGTTTTAATTTACTATTACCTTTATTCCTTTATTTCCTTTATCTTTATATAGTATAATGTCAGTAATGAAAGAAGCACAAGAAATCATCATTCGACAAATGGAACCAAGAGACTTTGTTGAAGTCGCCAAGATTGAAAATATTGGCTGGACTTCTATTTCTACACCTGTAAATATTCAGAGTTCACCAGAACGTTATATTGAGAATCTTCAAGCCGGTGTCCGTTATCTTTTAGCGGTAGAAGAAAAGAGCGACGAAATCTTTGGCGTGCTCGTTTTACACGATCGACACAAGATTGAAGCAGGGAAGCATGTATTAACATTTTCTCCACTCGTGATAGAGTCAGCTCGAGGTCAAGGTCTTGGAACATATTTAGTTGAATTCGTTAAAAACTATGCTGCTAGCGAAGGTTACTCAAAAATTACCATTGAGGTTTTATCAACTGACATTCCAGCTATCCACCTTTATGAAAAGTGTGGTTTTGTTAAAGAAGGTAAACAGAAGAATGAATTTTTCATCGATGGAAAATGGGTGGATAATCTCTGGTATGCTTATTTTGTTGAAAATAATTAAGTATTAATTATAGATGGAGAGGTAAAAATATGGCAACAGAAAATTTAGCCAGACGCATGCGACCTCGATCTATCGACGAAGTTATTGGACAGCAACATCTCGTCGGCCCAGGAAAAATAATTCGACGTATGGTTGAGACCAAACTTTTATCAAGTATGATTCTTTATGGTCCACCTGGTACAGGAAAGACTTCCATTGCATCTGCCATTGCTGGAACTATGGGACTAACTTTTCGTAACTTTAATGCAACTAGTGACGCAAAGAAAAAACTACAAGAAATCGCTGAAGAAGCAAAGGTGTTTGGAACGCTCATCTTACTATTAGACGAGATACATAGGTTGACAAAGCCTTTACAAGACTTTTTACTACCTTTACTAGAAAATGGCGAAATTATCCTAATCGGTGCAACCACAGAAAATCCATATTTCAGTGTAGTTCCTGCTATTCGTAGTCGTGTTCAGATATTCGAAGTTAAAAGTTTAACAGTTGAAGATTTAACTGAGGCTATAAAATTAGCTTTATCTGATCATGAACGGGGTTTTAACTTTGAAGTCGAACTGGATGATGAGGCTTTTACTTTTTTAGTACACTCTACAAATGGCGACCTAAGATCAGTATTTAATTCGCTTGAATTAGCCATTCTTTCTAGCTCTGATCATCATGTAACATTGGATGATATGGAAAATTCTTTACAGAAAAAAGCAGCCACTTTTGACAAAGATGGTGATGCTCACTATGATCTATTATCTGCACTTCAAAAATCAATTCGTGGCTCTGATGTCAATGCTGCTTTACACTACGCTGCTCGCTTGATTGAAGGGGGAGACTTGATGTCACTGGCGCGTCGACTTATAGTAATTGCTTATGAAGATATCGGATTAGCAAATCCTGAGTCACAGATCCATGCCGTAATAGCATTAGAAGCTGCTGAAAGAGTTGGTTTTCCTGAGGCTAGAATTCTTGTTTCAAATGTCATTATTGACTTAGCACTTTCACCCAAATCAAATGCTGCATATGCTGCCATGGAAAGTGCTATAGAAGACTTACATAAGCATGGTGACTTAGCCATACCCCCTCATTTGCAAGATGGACACTATTCAGGTGCTAAAAAACTTGGTCGTAGCATTGGTTACAAGTATCCACATTCTTTCCCAGAACATTGGATAAACCAACAATATTTACCTGACAAAATCAAGTCAGCTGAATATTTTACTCCAGATGGAATGGGAAAGTATGAGCGTGCTTTAATGGAACGGAAACGTTGGATTGAAAACAATAAAAAAAAGTCTAATTAACTTATAAAAATTAACAAAAGTCCTTGAAAATTTCAAAGACTTTTTTCAGAACTTGTAAACTATCCGTAAACTTTATTTACTTTGCAATTTTAGCAAAATATTCTAATGTACGAATTAATTGTGCTGTAAAGCTCATCTCATTATCATACCAGGCCACTGTCTTAACGAGCTGTAAACCATCAGCAATGTTTGTCACTTCCGTTTGTGTAGCATCAAAGAGAGAACCATAGGCCATGCCTATAATATCGCTTGATACTATTTCATCCGTGTTGTAACCAAAACTCTCGGTCTGAGCTGCTTTCATTGCAGCATTAATCTCATCGACAGTGACCCTTTTATCCAAAACTGTCACAAGTTCTGTAACAGAGCCTGCTGGTGTAGCAACACGTTGGGCGTGTCCTTTCATCCGTCCTTCAAGCTCTGGTAATACAAGACCAATAGCTTTTGCAGCACCAGAAGATGCAGGAACGATGTTTATCGCCGCTGCACGAGCACGACGGAAATCACCACCGCGATGTGGACCATCCAATAGCATTTGATCACCTGTATAAGAGTGAATCGTGGTCATCGTTCCACCTTTGACTCCGAAAGTTTTATTCAAAACATCGGCCATTGGGGCAAGGGAATTGGTTGTACATGAACCAGCTGAAATAACTGTTTCAGTGCCATTTAAAACGTCATGGTTTGTATTAAAAACGACTGTTTTTACATCATTTCCACCTGGCGCTGTAATTAATACCCTTTTTGCACCACCACTTGCGTGTAAATGCTTTTCGGCTTTTTCTTTTGTGGTAAAGAAACCTGTTGCTTCAAGAACGATCTCAACACCATTTTCAGACCAATTAATTTTTCCTGGATCACGTTCTTGAGTTACTTTTATAAATTTGCCATTCACATTAAATCCATCTTCTGTAAGCTCAATATCCCCCTTAAACCGCCCTTGTGTTGAATCATATTTGAGTAAATGTGCAAGCATTGCTGGATCTGTCAAATCATTTATTTGAGAAACTTCTACTCCATCAACGCCCTCAATACGACGTAAAGCTAAGCGGCCAATGCGGCCAAAGCCATTAATTCCTATTTTTACGGTCATTTTAATCCCTTCGATGTGCTATAATATTATTATAAATGTTTATATTAGAGATATTTTTTGTCTCTAATATAGTTATATCCTTTTTGGGAAAGGTTGTCAAGCTATGAAGTTATCACTTGGTTGGGAGCAATCTGTTTATACCTTACTGATTCTTGCGAATTTACCTGCGGGCTCTTCTATGAGTTCAATGGCTATTGCTGAGCGCTTAAAAGTTTCTCCTTCTTATTTAAAAAAAATTATAAAATCTCTCGTTGATGAAGGATTACTAAAATCCACCCCAGGAAAAAATGGTGGATTTTCTTTGACTAAAAAAATAGAAGATATCACTTTTTATGATGTTTTTACAGCTGTGGAAGGGCGTGGAAGAATTTTTAACAGTCAACGCTTAATTATTAATTTTCTTGGCCTAGATTCAGACAAGGGACAAAAATGTTCAATTTCAGATGCCATGAACACTATCGAAAATAATTTGTTTTCTACTCTATCAAAGGTTACATTAGCACGAGTGAAAGAGGAGACAGAAAGTAACTATGATCTTAGTAATTTGAAAAAATGGATTAACGAAAATGACTGAAGAAATTTTAAACTTAAAACTCAGCGAAATCGTACGAAATCCTTATCAACCAAGGATGCATTTTGATGAAGAAAAACTCAAAGAACTTGCAAAATCTATAACAATAAATGGGGTTTTACAGCCAGTTATTGTTCGTAAATCAAAAGTTTTTGGTTATGAATTATTAGCTGGTGAGCGTCGTTTTCTTGCGTCAGGTATTGCAAATTTGAATGAAATTCCTGCGATTGTAAGAAACTACAATGATCAACAGATGCAAATCTTGGCTCTTCTAGAAAACTTACAAAGAGAGAATCTAAATCCAATAGAAGAAGCAAAATCTCTTTTCAATCTCACTGAAAAATCCGGTTTAAAACATGAAGAAATTGCTCAAATTATTGGGAAATCACGGACTTTTGTCTCAAATACGATTCGATTGCTCCAGCTTCCAAATGAATTGACTTTTCTTGTAGAATCTGGTGAACTCTCAGCTGGTCATGCTAGAGCTCTATTAGCTGAATCAGATCCTATACAACAAATTGAACTAGCACGTCTTGTTAGAAAAAAACATTTATCTGTTCGTGAAATAGAACAATTAATCTATCATAAAGATAAAAATTCTAGAACAAAGGCAAAAAATATTTTTATTGAAGAAATTGAAGAAAAATTAAAAAAAGAAATTGGAAACACAGTTAAAATCACTGAAAATAAACACCATCAAGGAAATTTGAGTATAAAATTCAATAGCATTGATGAGTTGGAAAATCTAATAAATAAACTTTCATCATCAAATTTTTAACATCAAATTTTTGATTTATAAATCTTTTACACATAAATTTTACACAATTATGTTAACTTAAACAGAAATGTGCATAACCTTTGGACCCAATACAATTGCAATTTTCAACTAAAAGTTTCTGTTAGTAATTCAAATTTTTCCACTTTTTCCACAGAAATTTTCCACCTGTTAATTATGCTGTTCATTTTTAAAAATTTTTTTTATTATTTTGTTGAAAGTCATTCTTAAAAGTGTTATTCTATATGGAAGTTAACAATTCAGGATATGTGTAATTTTGGAGATTAACAATTTGGAATGAAAAGTTTATGAAATATTTTATTTAAGAAGGAAAGAGATGCCATTAAAAGAATCGGATAAACGCTTTTGGAATCGTGTCAATGAATTGGCGAGGCAAAACCTACCTAAAGCAACTTATGATTACTTTATTGCTCCCGCAAAACTTATTTCAGTAAGCGGCAATAAAGCTAAAATCTTAATTAATTCTGACATGCACAAAGACTTTTTAAAGAGGCAAACAGATCTTTTTAACACTGCTAGCCTTGAAGTCTACGGAGATGTTTTAACAATCAAAATTCTTTCAGATGCTGATATGTCAGATGCAGACCGAAAAGAGATGAATAGATCAATTGAAACAAGAACAGAAACTCCAGATAATTTTAGTGAAACTATCCTTGAGCCAGTTAGAACAAATTTACAAAAAAAATATAGCTTTGACAATTTTGTAGCAGGTGATCAAAATCGTATGACTTTGGCGGCTGCGCTAACTATTACAGATTCACCAGGAGATCTTTACAATCCACTTTTTATCTTTGGAAATTCAGGTCTGGGAAAAACTCACTTGCTTCATGCGATAGGAAATGAATTTCTTAAAAAGCATCCTCGTTCTCGCTTAATCTATGTGAGTTCTGAAGCATTTGTCACTGATTATGTCAATGCAAGTCGAAAAAAACAAATGGACAGCTTCGTGGAAAAGTATCGTAATCTTGATTTACTTCTTTTAGATGACGTACAATTTTTCTCTGATAAGGAAGGAACAAAAAATGAGTTTTTCCAAACTTTTAATGCGTTACATGAAAAAGGAGCTCAAATTGTTTTAACCTCTGACCGTCCACCTTCAGAGTTGAATAACTTGGAGGAGCGCTTAGTCAGTCGTTTTTCATGGGGATTAACTACAAATATCACAATTCCTGACTTTGAAACTCGTATGGCAATTCTTATGAATAAAGCCGAGAAAACTGGTTTGAATTTCCCTGATGAGACAATTTCTTATATTGCAAGTCAAATTAATTCCAATGTTCGTGAACTTGAAGGTGCCTTGAATCAAGTCGAATTCCTTGCGAAAATGGAAAAAAATTCAACGGTTGAAATTTCAACAGCTGAAAAAGCCATTGAAAATCTTCGTTCTTCTAATTCACATAGTCGAAAAAACAATCTCAATATAACAAAAATAAAAGATGAAGTTTCTAAATACTTTCATCTTCCTGTGGCTGATTTATCTGGTCCAAAAAGAATCAAAGAAATTGCCTATGCTCGTCAAGTGGCAATGTTCCTTATACGTGATTTACTAGCTACATCTCTTCCAGCAATTGGGCAAGAGTTTGGTAAACGTGATCATACGACCGTCATGTATGCAGTGCGTGTCATTACAGATAAGTTGAAGAATGATAACGAGACTCAAAGAGATGTCGATAATCTAAAAAGAAAACTCGAAGGTTAATCTGAAAAAATTTTTTCTTTTCTTTTCTTTTTAACAACTTATTCAATTTAATTTAGGACTTTTCCACATGTTTTTAATTCTCAAAAGACTATTTAAATCTATCTCAAAGTCTATTTTCAACTTTTTCACAAGACTTATTACTACTGTTACTATTTATTATTATATTTAATATATAATAATGATGGCGTAGCCAGTTTCATAATGAAAGGTCATAAAATAATGATTCAATTTACGATTAATAAAAATGCTTTTCTTTCAGCCATGAGAATCGCTAAACAAGCTATAGGTTCAAAGATTGCCATCCCTGTTTTGTCTAAGCTTAAGATTCAAGTTACCTCGGAAGGAATTCACTTCACGGCTTCCAATGGACAAATTTCTATTGAGAAACTACTTCCAGCTAATGATAAAGATGCAGGTATGTTGATTGACTCTGAAGGTGCTATTCTGTTGGAAGCTAACTTCTTTGACTCAATTGTCGCCCAACTTCCAGATATTACATTTACATTCGAAGAAATTGAAAATTATCAAGTTAAATTGAGTTCAGGAAAATCAGAAATTACTCTTAAAGGTCAGCAGCCTGAACTTTATCCTATGATTCAACAAATTACTGCCAAACCTTCAACAAAAATTGCGGTCGGTGAATTGAAAGAACTTTTTAATGAAACTGCCTTTGCGGTTTCGACTCAAGAATCTCGGCCAATATTGACAGGAGTCAATATTCAACTCATTGATCACCAGAACCTTCAAGCAGTAGCTACAGATTCACATCGTTTAAGTCAACGTCGTATTAAACTTGAATCATTTGGCGAAGATTTCCAAGTGGTTGTGCCAAATCGTGCAATTAATAGTTTCCGTTCTGTATTCTCAAATGATGAAGATACAATTTCTGTGTTTTTGAATGCTACTCAAATTTTATTCAAGAATTCAACAATCAATTTTTATTCACGATTGGTCGAAGGAAATTACCCAGATACAGACCGTTTAATTCCAGATCCAAGTCTTTATAGCTTAAACTTAATTTTGGATGTTGCTGATTTTCTTCATGCTATGAATCGTGCTAAACTCTTGACTGCGGGACTTCAAGGAGGAACTGTTAAATTGTCTGTTCATGATGATAAGTTAATGTTGACAGTTAACACGCCTGAAGTTGGTAGTTCATTCGAAGAATTAACTATGCTTGAAAAAAGTGGGCAAGATATAGAAATTAGTTTCAACCCACAATTTCTAATTGATGCACTTCGTGTTTTGAAAGAACCAAAAGTTAAAATTTCATTCATTTCAAATGTTCGTCCATTTACACTTGTGCCAAAAGATGATAGTGAAAACTTCATTCAATTGATTACACCTGTTCGTACGAACTAACCATTCCTTTTTTCTTAGTAGTGCAATTTTGTTATAATTAAACCAACGTTAGTTGGTCTTTTATTTTTATAAAAGATTAAAAATATACTAAGTATCAACAATTTTTGGAAAGGTGCTTGTGATAGATTTATGCGTGTCATTTATACAGAAATAACTTCAGACTTAACAGAAATTCTTACAAAAGAATTAGAAAATTTGCGATTAGACAATAAACGAATTTTCTATATTGTTCCTTCTTCTCTTTCTTTCGAAAAAGAGAGAGAAGTCTTGGAACAGCGGAAACTTCTAATGAATCTTTCAAGAGACTCAGAAACGGCTGTTTTTGACGTCCTAGTGACACGTTTTAAACAGCTGCCATATTATTTCCAGGATAGGGCTAACTTTGCTCAGAAGACCCAATTATCATCAATTGGTGAGGCTATGCTTTTTCGAAAAGTCCTTCACAATTTTAAAGATGGAGAACTATCTTATTTTGATAAAATGCGTGACTCTCAAAGTTTTATTGAAAAGTTAATTCAACTAAGGGAGGAAATGAAGATATCGAACTTAGTTGCAGAGGATTTGGTGAATGGCAAATTAGCTGAATCAGAAAAGAACAGGGATTTAAAAAAAATCATTTGTCGCTTTGAAGCAGAGCTGGAGGATAAGTTTCTTTCGATAGATGTTTACTCTTTATTTATTGACGAAGTGGTTGAAGGAAAATATAAGTCGTTGATTGAGAATTCTATTTTTGTGATTGCTGGTTTTACAAGATTCTCAGCACAAGAAAAACTATTAATAAATGCCTTGAGCGATCGCGTTGTTATTGGGACATATGCAAATGCGCGCTCATATAAACAACATAATAATGTCATTGGTGTATACTCTGAAGCAGTCAAAACGATTGATAGTTTTTCAATAGATATGATTGAGGAAAGAGAAACCAAAAATATTGATAAAGTTTATGATGATTTAACAACTATCTGGGAGAAAGAAAATGATTTTCTATTAGAAAATGAACTTTCTGATGTGCCATTTGGCACAGAAAAGGTTGAGATTTGGGAAGCTGAAAACGTGACTGCTGAAGTAGAAATGGTGGCCAAGGAAATTCGGCAAAAGATTGTTTTAGAAAATAAGCATTATAAAGACTTTACGGTCTTAGTGGGAAATGTTGAAAAATATGAATTACCTATCAAGCAGATTTTTCAACTTTACGAGATTCCATTTTTCTATTCACAACAAGAATTAATGAGAAATCACCCTTTGATTGTATTTATTGAATCTATTCAGTCAATTAAGAGAAATAACTACCAAGCAGTAGATGTTGTAAATCTTTTAAAAACTCAACTTTACAGTACTGTAAAGTCGGATTTACAATATTTAGATAATTTTGAATATTATTTGAAAAAGTTTAAAATTCGTGGAAAAATTAAATTCTCAAATGTGTTCAATTCTATGAATTATCCTGAGAATCCATCAAATTATAAGAAACATTACTTCGATAAGGCTGAGAAAATTGAGAATATCCGAAAAGAATTAATTTCAAAAAATTCCCCATTAGGTGAATTTTTAGGGACCAAAAAAACGTCAGTTGAAAATCTTCTTTCAAAGTTTTTAAAGTTTTTGAAATACGGTAATATCCCTGAAAATTTTCAACACCTTTATAATGAGTCCAAAGATGAAACATTAAAAGATAAACATCAACAGGTTTGGAAATTATTTCAAAAAACTTTATCAGAATTTCAAGAAGTTTTTTTGGGCGAGAAACTCACGGTTGACGAGTTCTTGGATGTTTTGGTTTCTGGCGTAAAAACGGCTGCTTTTAGGCAAGTTCCTGGGACTGTTGATTCAGTTCGTGTACGTGATTATGAATTGGTTCAACCGAGAGAAAACGAGTTTGTGTATGCTGTGGGCTTAACCAACGGTAATTTTCCACATGTTAAGAGAAATACTAGTTTATTATCCGATAGTGATCGTGCCTTAATTAATGAAAATGGTCAGGATAAAAAATTTATTGAGGAACTTGAAACTAGTAGTATTAGTAAGTCAAATTTTGCAATCTTGTCACTTTTAAATTCGGCAAAACAAAAATTAACACTATCAAGCCCTCAGATTTTTAACAATCTTCAAGAAAATGAAAATCCTCCACTAATTCAACTCTTAAAATCGTATAAAGTCCCTGTCAAAAAAGTTTACACTGCAAAACTAAATGAAGGAATAAAACATATAGGTAACATTGAATCAACTATGCGTTCAGTCTTGTCAATGGATTTGGAGGATGTAAATGAAAATAATCAGGAAAACTTCTGGGTAAAGATAAAAAATTACCTTATAGAAAAAGATCCTTATTTCGCTAGATTAACAAAATTGGATAATAACGATATTAAATCATCGGGTCTTTCTCGCAAAGTATCTAATCAGATGTATAGCAAATTGACTCCATCTGCCTCTTCATTTGAAGAGTTTTATAACTGTGAATATAAATATTTCTTAGATAAAACACTGGGACTAAAAGAGCTTGAAGAAGTAACTCTGGAATCAAGCACAATAGGTAATTATTTCCATAGAATTTTTCAAATATTATTACAGGATGGATCTTCAGAAGTTTTGGATTCAGAAAAATTTGACAAAAAATTAAGGGAAGCTCAATGTAAAGTTGATTTGGAGTATCAAAAACTTTTTGAAAGAGACTTCTTGTCAATGTTTACAAAATTAAATTTGTCAGAAATTTTAGAGCAATCAAAAATAATGATTCAAAAATCTATCCAGGTTTTTGAAATTGAAAAGAATCAAACTGAAGTTGAATTCTCTAAAATTCGAGGAATTAACATCAAAGGTAAGATTGACAGAGTAGATCATTTTGAAAATCTAATAGGAGCAACTGATTACAAATCAGGGCGTCATGATTTTAATTTAACAGAAGTTTTTAACAAGACAAGTTTACAACTCTTAACATATCTAGCAGCTTTATCGAAAGATTCAAGTGTTTGGGGCGCGCTATATTTGCATCTTCAAAACCCAACTTTAATATTATCTGAATTGTCTAGTTTGACAGACGTGAACCAAAAATTGCTAGAACAAATGAAATATAAAGGATTGATTAACTCTTCAGCTATTGATGATACGAATAAAATAGCTTCATTTGTTCAACTCAAAAATGAAACGTGGAATAGTTCAGGAAATCAATTTTCAGCAGATGACATTGGAGCGTTAATTGATTTTGCTGTTCATCAGTACTCAGAAGGTATTTCGAGGTTACAATCAAGTCAAATAGCTGTAAACCCTATTTACACAGATGCAGATGATCAATACAATGTTACTGGTTGTCGTTTTTGTCCGTTCAAATCAATTTGCAAATTTGAAGCTACAAGACATATAGGGAGAAAGATTAATACTTTTAGTGATGGTAGTTCTGTAAAAGCAAAAGATTGGAAAAAAGTTTTAGAAGAGATGAAAGCTAGAAAGGATTAAAGACATGTCTGAAAAGATCAAATTAAGGTTAACTGCCTCACAAGAATTGGCAATCTCTTATTCAGAACCTAAAAATGTATTAGTTTCAGCAAGTGCTGGGTCTGGTAAAACCTTTGTGTTAACTAATCGAATTATCAAAAAAATTCGAAAAGGCGTATCTTTATCTTCGCTCTTTATTTCAACCTTTACAGTAAAGGCTGCAGCAGAATTAAAAAATCGCATAGAATCTGCAATTAGAATTGAACTTAAAAATGATGAGAATTCATTAGAAATTAAGCAACTTTTTAACAGAGCTTTACAAGAATTACCATTTACAACGGTTGGAACAACAGATGCATTCGCAAATGCATTAGTTAAGGATTATTACAATATTGTAAATATTGATCCAAATTTTCGAGTTTTAACTGATTCAGCTGAACAGGAATTAATTAAAAATCAAATTTTTAAAGATTTAATTGAAGATTATCTATCAGCGGAAAATCATGTAAAATTTGAAAAACTAGTCAAGAACTTTTCAAATGATAGAAATATTGATGGTTTTAAAAATGTGGTTTACAAAGTTTACAACTTCTGTCAATCAACAGAAAATGTTACGGATTGGTTGAATACAAACTTTTTACAAGGTTTTGAATTATACTCCAATTTTCGAGTTTTACCAGATGATTTGTTAAACTTGGATCAAGTCAAGGAAGGTATTGAAGATCTAATTGGCCTTTTCAATGTGGCAATAGATCAAAAGGCTTTATCTAAAAATACAAATGAAGCAGTAAAAAAATGGATTGAAAATTCAACTTACATATTCGAAGCCATCAATCAAAAAGACTTTAAAGAATTTACAGAAATTGTCAGTAGTTTAAAAACAAATGCAAAGTTAAATGGGAATAACTTCAAAGGTAAAGATGCAAAAGAATTGGGACTTCAAGATAAATTTTATGAAGTCATGGGGGGCGGTCCAGAAAAACTTAAAGGTTCCATTTTTGTTCTTTTAGAACAGGTTCGTTTTTCAGAATTAATAGAATATTATCATGTACCAGCCCAAAAAATGCTTGAGGATTTAAGAGATTTTATTCAAAATTTCTCGAGAACATATATGGATAAAAAGAAAGAACTTGCTGCATTTGAATTTTCCGATATTCTTCATTTTGCTTTAGAGATTTTAGAATCGAGTGAGCATCCAGAGATTCATCAAACCTTACAAGAAAGGTATTCTGAGATAATGATCGATGAGTATCAAGATACCAACAAAGCACAAGAAAAACTCTATCAATTATTGTCAAATGGTCATAATATGTTTATGGTAGGTGATATTAAGCAGTCAATTTATGGTTTTCGTCAAGCAGATCCTAGCCTTTTCAAAATAAAATATGATAATTTTCCACAGGATGAATCAAATGAGAACAATAGGCTGCTTCTCCTGCAGGAAAATTTTCGATCGCGTGAGGAAGTTTTAGGATTTACCAATGATGTTTTTGTCAAGCTAATGTCGAGCTATGGTGAAAAAGAAAAGTTAGTCTTTCCAAAACGGGAAGACACATTGTTAGATAGGTTTAATGAGGAATATCGGTTGCCTATGGGTATTTCACCTCAAGCAGAATTACTAATTTATTGTTCAGAGCAATCAGGTCAAGCGAATGAAAGAGTTGAATCAAACGAACTTGAGAATTTTGAAATTTCGCATGGTGAAATTGAATTAGCAGCTAACAGAATTGTAAACCTAATTAATGACGATGTAGCACCTAAGGATATCGCAGTGTTAGTGCGGACCAAATCAAACAATGAAAAGATTAAAAAGATTTTTGAATCTCATGGGATACCAGTTGTTCTTGATGAAGTACCAGAAAATTACTTGAAATCGATTGAAATTCAAATTATGTTGGATGTACTTAGAGCTATTAATAATCCTCTTTTCGACCTCCCCTTGGTTGCTACCTTACATTCTCCTTTATTTAATTTTTCTGATGATGATCTGGCTAGAATCAGCTTACAAAAAGGAGAAAATTTTTGGGAAAAGGCTCACTCTGAAAACATTCAATTTGAGGGTAATCTTTACAATAAGTTGACTGATTTTGAAGTGACTTTTATGAATTGGAGAAAATTGTCAGCTACTTCTTCCGTCCATGAATTACTTAATAGAATTTATCTTGATACGTTTTATATGGAATATGTTAGTGCTTTGCCAAATGGAGAGCAACGTCAAGCAAATTTACAATCATTAGTTTCTCGAGCTTTGTCATATGAAAGTAACGGCTACAAAGGATTAGTGAAGTTCATTGACATGATTGACAATTATTTGGAACAAAATAATGATTTAATTGATGTAAATAATCGTCTCCCACAAAACGCTGTCCGTATTCAAACTATTCATAAATCAAAAGGCCTTGAATTTGATTATGTTTTCGTAATGAACTTTCAATCAAAATTTAGTGCTCTAGATTTTCGAAGTGATATCTTGCTTGATAAGGAAGAGGGAGCAGGGATCAAGTTTACAGCTGATCTTGTTAAAGACAAAAAAATTACTTCAGACTTTCCACATGCCCTGGTTAAAATGGAAACGATCCCTTATCTAATAAATAAGAATAAGCAAACCCACCAAATTATTGAGGAAGAGTTAAGGATGCTTTATGTGGCATTTACACGTGCAAAGAAGAAACTTTACATGGTTGGAAAAGTCAATAAAGCTGAAGAAATTGTCAATCAAGTTTCTTTAAATCTTGAAAAATTGCCAAGTAAAGGTTATTTGACTTGGATATTGACTTTGTTGAATTTTTTGACTGAACAGAAGGGATCACTAATTTTTGAAGGTGTTAAATCTAACATCGAAATGAAACATATAAAACCCGAAATTCTCTTTCAACTTTCAGAAAATGAAACAAGCTGGTCAAATAAATTGGAAGTAGGTCAAGATTTTGTTAAAGCAAAGAAAATCATGGAATTCAACACGTACAATATAGAAGCGACGAGACTATCAAGCAACGTTTCACCAAGTATGTTGGAGAGACAAATACTTAAATATGATGAAGATATTCCATTTGAAAAAGACTTTAAATTTGAGCTTGACATGCTTGACAGTAAAATTTACAGCTCTACAGATAGAGGAACAGTTGTTCATAGCTTTATGGAACATCTAAATTTTCAAAATCCAGATTTATTTACTTTACAGTCTCAACTTGATAACATGAACTTACCAGAAGTATTGGAAGAAGCGATTGACATTCCAAAGATATTGACATTATTTGATACGAATTTTGGAAAAGCCTTGATTCGAAATGCAAACAATTTACATTTGGAGCAACCTTTTTCAATGTTAAAGACGGTTGAAAAGAAAGGAAAATTTGTTGAACAAACAGTGGTTCGTGGTATTATTGATGGATATTACTTAGATTCCAATAATATAATTCTTTTTGATTATAAAACAGATTTCTTTAAAGACGAATCAAAAATTGACGAAATCAAGGATAGATATATTGAACAGCAGAGGCTTTATTCAGAAGCTTTGGTTAAGGCAAACCCTGGATTTACTGTAGAAAAATACTTGATCTTATTAGGTGGTCCTACTAAAGTGATAGTAGAAAAACTTGATTAGACTTGCAATTTATTGGGAGAAATTTATGGAAAGCTATGACTTGGGAAATTTCGTTGAAATGAAAAAACCTCATGCCTGTAAGATAAAGTCAACAGGAAAACATGCCAACAGATTTGAGATCACACGCCTCGGTGCTGACATAAAACTTCGTTGCTCAAATTGTGAACATGAAATAATGATGAGCCGTTGGGAATTTGAGCGAAAGATGAAGAAGATTTTGTAAATTCATTGAAATTAACATTATTAAAAGGCATTAATTCTATCAGTTAGCAAAAAATGTTGATTTTTGCTAAAATGTAGACAACTTATTTTAGAGGAGTTTCTATTAAATGTCTTTAACAGCTGGAATTATAGGTTTACCTAATGTTGGTAAGTCAACTTTATTTAATGCCATCACTCGAGCAGGCGCGGAAGCTGCCAATTATCCATTTGCTACTATTGATCCAAATGTTGGCGTGGTTGAACTACCTGACAGTCGACTTGATATATTAGCAAAAATTTATAACACAAAAAAAGTTGTTCATACAACCTTTGAGTTTACAGATATTGCTGGTATTGTAAAGGGTGCCTCAAAAGGTGAAGGTCTTGGAAATAAATTTTTAGCTAACATCCGCGAAGTCGACGCAATTATTCATGTGGTAAGAGCTTTTGATGATGAGAGCGTAATGCGTGAGCAAAACCACGAAGGTGCTTTTGTGGATCCAATTTCTGATATAGAAACAATAAATTTTGAATTAATTCTTGCCGATCTTGAATCTGTCAACAAACGATATGAACGTGTGGCTAAAATTGCCAAAACCAAAACTGATAAAGTTGCTGTGGCCGAGTTTAATGTATTACAAAAGATTAAATCTGTCCTTGAAGAAGGTAAATCTGTTCGTACAATTTCATTTGATGAAGAAGAGAAAAAGATTGTTAAGGGTCTTTTCCTTCTTTCAAGCAAACCAGTACTATATGTTGCAAATGTATCAGAGGATGAAGTAGGTGTACCTGCTTCAATTGAATATGTCAAGCAAATTTGTGATTTTGCTACGACCGAGAATTCTGAGGTAGTTGTTATTTCTGCAAAAATTGAAGAAGAAATTGCTGATTTAGCTGAAGAAGATAAAAAAGAATTCCTAGAATCTATTGGACTTGAGAAATCAGGTATAGATGAATTAACACACGCTGCTTATCACTTGTTGGGGCTCTCAACCTTTTTGACAGCCGGTGAAAAAGAATGCCGTGCTTGGACCTTTAAACAAGGTATGAAGGCACCACAGATGGCAGGTATAATCCACACAGACTTTGAACGAGGTTTTATTCGTGCGGTCACCATATCTTTTGATGACTTAATTAAATATGGTTCTGAAAAGGCGGTCCGTGAGGCTGGTAGACTTCGTGAAGAAGGAAAGGATTATGTAGGTCAAGATGGGGATATCATGGAGTTCCGTTTTAATGTGTAAAGTTAGTTTACAATAGATTGATTAACTATGGTGAGCGGTCACCATTTTTATTTAGATGTTTTAAAACTATTTATTTGAGTTTTGATTTAAAAATTGAAATAAAATAGTATACTAAGACAAAACTGAAACGGAACTTTCAGCATTTTTGCGTTCGTAAAGGAGTATTATTTAATGACGAAGATGATTGTAGGATTAGGAAATCCAGGAGAAAAGTATGAGATTACACGCCACAATATGGGCTTTATGACGGTCGATCTTTTGGCCCAAGAACTTGGGGTAGGTTTTACGGAGAATAAAACTTTTTCAGCTTCCATAGCCACTGCTTATGTGAACGGTGAAAAAATATTTTTGGTTAAACCTTTAACTTTTATGAATGAATCAGGTCGCGCAGTTAAACCTTTATTAACTTATTACAATCTTGATTTGGAAGATTTACTAGTTGTAGTTGATGATATGGATTCACCTACAGGTAGACTTCGGATGCGTCAAAAAGGTTCATCTGGAGGGCAACGAGGAATCAAGTCTTTGATTACCCATTTAGGTGGGGAAGATTGGAAAAGAATCAAGATAGGGATTGGTCGTCCCAAAACTGGTTGGACAGTTGTCAATCATGTCCTTTCACGTTTTGATGAGAATGAAACTGAAGAGGCTAATATTGGTATACGTAAGGCGGTTGATGCTATTGAATATTATCTTGAAGGTAATAGTTTTGAAAATACCATGAGTAAATATAATGGTTAAAATTTAAGCTGAAAGAAAGAAAAATGTCCGATTTAATCGAATTATTAAATAAAAACCGCGATTTACAAAAATGGGAAATGGGTTTTGCAAAGGCACAACGTAGCCTATTAACAGGACTTTCTGGAACAAGTAAAGCTCTAGCAATGGCAAATGCTTTCTCAAATCAACCAGAGAAATATGTTGTAATCACTGATAATCAATTTCATTCAAATGAAATGGTAGACGAGTTATCAACATTAATAGGTACTGAAAATGTCTTTCAGTATTTTTCTGATGACAATGTCTTTGCTGAATTTGCTATGGCGAGTAAAGATCGAACGGCCTACCGTTTATCCGCACTAAATTTCTTGTTAGACCCATCTACTGCGGGTTTTTTAATCATACCTTTACTATCTTTACGAACACTATTACCGAGTCCAGATAATTTTCAAGAAAATTTTGTTATTTTTGAGCAGGGCGACGAGTACCCACTTATACAGTTGGTTCATTTGCTATCTGTTTCCGGTTATGAGCGAGTTCAGCGTGTCATGGGACCGGGGGAGTTTTCACTACGAGGAGACATTCTTGATGTCTATACGCTAGAAGCTGAAAATCCAATTCGAATTGAATTCTTTGGAGATGAAATTGATACAATTCGTGAATTTGATGCTGATAGTCAACGAAGTTTACAAGATCTTGACATTGTGGAGATTGCACCAGCAACGGACTTTGTTCTAACTAGCAAAGAGTTTGATAGGGGAGCCAAACTAATTGAGGAAAAAAACAATGTTTCGGATAATAGTTACTTTCAAGAAATTCTCTCTGCAATAAAAAATCATTATTCTCATAAGGATTTACGTAAGTTTGCTGAGTATTTTTTTGAAAAAAAATATACTTTAATCGACTATATTCCTAATAATACACAAATTTTTGTAGATGATTTTCAAAAGATAACTGAAATGGATCATAAAATCTCTCTCGAATTAGCAGATTTTCAATTGTCCGAGAAGACAATGGAAAGGGCTTTTGATGGACAGGAATATCTTGCTGATTCTCTTCATGAACTTAGATCTCGTAATGCTGTTACCTATATTTCAAATTTCCAAAAAGGTTTAGGAAATTTGAAATTTGATGCTTTATATAACTTTAACCAGCATTCAATGCAACAATTTTTTGGTCAAATGGAATTGCTTTACACTGAAATTGACAGATTTGTAAAGCAAAAGTTTACAGTGATTATTACTGGAAATGCTGAGAAGATAGCGAATGCTTTAAAAAATACTGATATTGAGTTTACTAAATCTGTAAATGGTGAAATTATTGAAGGAAAAGTAAATGTTTTAGGCTTTTCACTTTCAAACGGCTTTGTCTATGTGGACGAGAAACTTGTTTTAATTACGGAGTCTGAGGTTTTTGGACGAGAAAGAAAAAAACGTATTCAGCGTTTGAATATTACGAATGCAGAGCGCCTTAAGAATTATAATGAGTTGTCCGTTGGAGATTATGTTGTTCATCGGACTCATGGTATTGGTAAATATCGAGGAATTTCAACCATAGAAATTTCTGGTATTCATCGCGATTATCTAACAATTGAGTATCAGAAGGGTGATACACTTTCAATTCCAGTTGATCAACTGGATGCACTCAGTAAGTATACAGCTGGAGAAAGTAAAGCTCCAAAAATCAATCGCCTCAATGATGGCCGTTGGAAAAATGCTTATAAGTCTGTTCAAAAACAGGTTGAGGATATTTCTGAAGATCTACTCAAGCTTTATGCAGCTCGTCAAGCCCAAAAAGGATTTGCTTTTTCAGTAGACGATGATAATGTTAGCGAATTTGATGAGGGTTTCCCTTACCCAGAAACTGCGGATCAATTGCGTTCAATTGCTGAGGTTAAAAAAGACATGGAAATGTCACGTCCTATGGATCGCTTAGTTGTTGGAGATGTCGGATTCGGTAAGACCGAAGTCGCTATGCGAGCAGCTTTCAAAGCAATCAACGACCATAAACAGGTTGCGGTTCTTGTCCCTACTACAGTTTTGGCAGAACAGCATTATCAAAATATGTCAGAACGTTTTGTTGATTTTGGAGTTAATGTAGCAGTTTTATCGCGTTTTCAAACAAAATCACAGCAAGCGGAAATTATTGCTAAACTTAAGAAGGGGCGCATTGATTTAATTGTTGGAACTCATCGTCTCTTGTCAAAAGATATTGAATTTTTTGACCTTGGACTATTAGTGATTGATGAAGAGCAACGTTTTGGAGTTAAGCATAAAGAAAGACTTAAAGCATTGAAGAGTCAAGTTGATGTCTTAACCTTAACAGCCACCCCAATTCCCCGAACATTGCACATGTCAATGCTTGGAATTCGTGATTTATCTGTTATTGAAACTCCACCAACCAATCGTTTCCCTGTTCAGACTTATGTAATGGAACAAAATTACGGAGTAATTCGTGATGCAGTCCTTCGTGAAATGGGACGTGGTGGACAATCATTTTATATTTTCAATCGAGTTGAGGGAATTGAACAAAAGGTTGCCCAGTTAGAAGATTTGATTCCGGAAGCTAGAATTGCCTCTATCCATGGTCAGATGTCTGAGATTCAGCTGGAGAATACGCTCCTTGCATTTATTCATGGCGAGTATGACATGCTCATTTCAACTACAATTATTGAAACGGGAGTGGATATTCCGAATGCTAATACACTTTTCATAGAGAATGCTGATAAATTTGGGCTGTCTCAACTTTATCAACTAAGGGGACGGGTCGGCCGTACGAATCGAGTGGCATACGCTTATATGATGTATCAGCCGGAGAAAATTCTTTCTGAAGTTTCAGAAAAACGACTTGAAGCGATTAAAGGATTTACAGAGCTAGGTTCAGGTTTTAAGATAGCAATGCGTGATCTTTCAATTAGGGGAGCAGGGAATTTGTTGGGAGCTGAGCAATCAGGCTTTATTGACTCTGTTGGTTATGAGTTATACTCTCAACTACTGGAAGAAGCGGTTCAAAAAGGGATGGGAGAAAACAAACAGAAACGCAAAACTAATGCGGAGATTCAACTTGGTCTTGACGCCTTTCTCCCTTCAGACTATATCTCTGACGAACGACAGAAAATTGAAATTTATAAACGTATTCGTCAGATTGATAGTCGAAAAAATTATGAAGATTTGGGTGAAGAGTTGTTGGATCGCTTTGGAGCTTATCCAGATGAAGTTGCGTGGCTTTTGGAAATTGGTCTTTTGAAGTATTTTTCGGATAATGCATTAGTCGATAAAATAGAGAAGAGATCTCATGAAATAATCGTGAAGCTTGATTCTTCTTCAAAAGCAATTTATGATGGTCAAGAGTACTTTGAAGCCTTGGCAGAAACTGTGCTTGAAGCTACAATAACTGAGGAACAAGGGCAAATTCTTATAAAGCTTGTACCTGAAAAAACAGATATTTTTTGGCTTCAGGAAATTATTAAGTTTACTGAAGCCTTGTCAGATATTCGAAATAAAAAATGTTTCACGTGAAACATTATTAAAAGAAGCTGCTCGTCTCATATTTTGAAAAGTGAGCAGTTTCTTTATTTTTTACTGATTAGTTATAATTTTACAAGTAGCTTTGAAATAGGGGCTTAAAATGCTATAATTTTACCTATGAGACTAGACAAATTCTTAAAAGTTTCGCGTATTATTAAACGCCGTCCAGTTGCCAAAGAAGTCACAGATAAGGGCCGTGTTCAAGTCAATGGAAAACTTGCGAAAGCAGGAACGAGTTTAAAAATTGGTGACCTCATTAACATTCGCTTTGGGAATAAAATTCTTGAGGCACGTGTACTTTTACTTACTGAAAATGTTCGCAAAGATGACGCTGAAAAAATGTATGAAATCGTGAAGGAAACTCGTATTAATGGAGGTTCAGATGGACCAACAGACGAATAATAAACCACGCGTCGTGCGTTTAAATAATGAATATACCAATCAACAAATGGCAAAACACAGGCAAACATCTAGTGGACCAAAAAGAAAGTTTTTGGGTTTAATTTTGATTACTGTTGTTATTGTATTAGCAATTCCTACCTATGGTCTAGTTAAATCTTTTCAGTCCCTCCAAAGTGCCCGGACAACAGAAACAAGGACCATTTCCCAAAGCAAAGATATAAAATACATGGCATCTAGTCAGGCAGAGCTTATTAAGAACATGCAAAACTCCGTTTATTTACAAAAGTATGCAAGAGCACGCTATCAATTTGTGAAGCCGGGCGAGAAAATATTTACAACACCTAGCTCGTCAAGCAGTGTTGCGACACAAAATGAAGGAAATTAAATGACAACCAAAAACGGAAATTTGAATGACGGTCGTGAAGTCTTTTTTAATGGAAAAAAAATTGAGGATTTGACCACTGAAGTAATTTTTTCAAAAACGCTAAAGGTAATTCAGAGATACTACAAATTGCGTGAAACGGATCCTTCCATGAGTTTTGAGGATGAAAATGGAGAGTCCATATCCAAGCTTTTCATTACCCCGCGTTCAACTGAAGACTTGATTGAAAAACGTAAGGTTTACGAGAAGATTGCACGTGAATCGTGCGGTATGTTAGGCCGTACACCAGACTTTATTGACACAGGTGTAGCAATCTTGCCAGAATATGCCTCTGTTCTTGGATCAGATAAGAAAGCGAATTATTTTGAGAATGCCTTAAATTGGGCAAAAACAATTCGTCATGATGATTTATTCGTTTCTCATGCTATTCAAAATCCACAACTTGATCGTAGTAAAGGTCTACAGCAATTATTAGATCAAGGTGAAGAATTTGCTGGTGTCTGGATTAAAGAGCAAAGAGAAGATGGAGTAGTAGTTCGGGGGGCTAAGCAAGTTAATACACTTGCCCCATTTGCGGATCAACTATTAGTTTTTAATTTACCAGGTCTTCATCCAGAAGATTCAAAATTTGCATTGGCTTTTTGGTTGCCACTAAATGCTAAGGGAGTCAAGACCGTATGTCGTAAGCCAACCTTTCGAGGTGATGACTTACGTGATCATCCCTTGGCTAATGCCTTTGATGAGTTGGATGCCTTCATCATCTTCGATGATGTCTTTATTCCTAATGAAAATCTCTTTGTTTGCGGTAATGTTGACTTATCAAATGCCTTCTTTGCAGGAAGTGGTATCTTTGTTCATACAGCGCACCAAGATGAGGTTCGTGGCTCGGTCAAACTTGAATTTGCAACTGCCCTCGCGGTAAAATTGGCTGAGAAGTTAGGATTAACTGGCTTTACGCGTGTTCAAGAAATTCTAGGTAACTTGACTATCAACTTGGAAATGATACGCGCATCTGTTGTAGCTAGTGAATCAACTGGTCACATGGAAGGTGATGTTTACACACCTAATATGCAAATCTTATTGGCAGTGCGTTCAACATTGACTAAATACTATGATGAAGTTTTGTCAGTGATTGCAGAGTTTTCAAGTGGTTCAGCCGTTGGAGTTCCTGACTTTAAACAGTTTGAAATCCCTGAGATTGCAGATATTTTAAAATCAAGTTTAACAAGTCCTTTGATGTTAGCTGAAGAACGTGCATTACTTTTGAATTTAGCGTGGGATGTAGCAAATGAATCATTTGGTCAACGTCAACGTACCTATGAATTACTACATGGTGGTAATCCAATGTTCATCAAGATTCAACACTGGCAAAATGAAGATTTATCTGCTGGAAATGATATGATTAATAGGATTTTAGGGGATGCTGCAAAGTCTAAAGCAAAATAGTAAAAAAACAATTGAAGCCATCAAACAGAGATGGCTTCCACTTTTAGCGCTGATAATTTTTTTGTTACCAGCATTTTTTTTACTTCCTAAAAAAGATAAAGTAGAGGTTGTCAAAAGACCTCCAATTGCCAAGTATCTTTCAGTAATTCCTGACAGGGCAATCTCTTTAAAAGAGATTCAAAGTTATACTGACCAAACTTTAAACTCTGTCAAAAATACAATTAAATCAAACACTAGACTTTCTATTGCTGACTTAATAGATCAATCTGGATATCCTCCTGTTTACAAACTTTCAGATGGCAGTTTTATCTCTGCAAATGCTAAAAACGTTGGTTCGGATGTTATTTTGTCTAATAAAAAAATCTCAACAACTGTTTACACGACAAACACTGTCAACTCCCTTTACAGTCCCTTTACAAGTTATGATAATAAGCAATATCTTACAATTGATGGAAATCAGGCTTTAAAAACTTTAGCCATAGCAACTACTCACTGGGGAACTTATTACGAAGTATCATTTGATGGTGGCCGAACGGCCTGGCTGGATGCAAAATCTGTGAGTTTAGAAGATCCAAAACTCACAGTTCTTCAGAAGACTTTAATTTCAAAATATGGGAACAATCCAAATGTTTCAATTACAGCAAAGTTACTTGACAGCAAGTTTACAGCATCTGTCAACTCCGATCGTATGATTTATTCAGCAAGTCTCTGGAAGCTTGCAATTCTTTATTGGACGCAAAAACAAATCCTTGATGGCAAAGCAAGTCTGTCAGACCAACTTAAATATGTTCCAGAAGTTGATGATACCGCATGGCGAGCCTTTGTTCCATCTGGAACAGGGTCAATGAGTAAGACGGCAGACGATCAAATGTATAGTTTGCAGGATCTCATTAACTTGACTGCAAAGGAATCTGATAACGTGGCATCAAATATGCTGTCATATTATGAAACAGGAAAGTTTTCACTATCTTTCCAAACGACAATCAATAAATTAGCTGGAAAGACTTGGTCATTTGACACGAGAAAAGCAAATACTAATATGGTAGCAAATGTTCTGAATGGTCTCTATGATGAAGGAGGTGCAGCATTCAACTCTTTATTTGATACATCCTATGATGGTAGCCGTATTGAAGCCGCAATTCCGGATGAAGTTTCTGTTGCCCACAAAATAGGAATTACAGATGAAGAAAATCATGATGCAGCAGTTGTTTTTACCAGTCAACCATATATTTTGGTGGTAATGACAACAGGAAACCAGCCGGACAGCGTCATTACTGAGATCTCCAAAACAGTTTATGAGGTGATGAAATGACGAACCCTAAAATGAGTCCAAATGAGTACAAATTCTATAAGCTCTGTCTAAAAAAGAAATTCTTTGAGAAAAATAAGCGAGTTCTAATTGCCTTATCTGGCGGTCAAGATTCAATGACTCTTTTTAATTGGCTCTACAATTTAAGAGAATCTTTTGGAATTAAATTGGCTGTCGCCCATATTAATCATAAAGTTAGACAGGCATCTGATTATGAAGAAGCTTACCTCAGAAACAAAATGGCTGAGTTAGGAGTTCCTTTTTACTTTGCTGAGTTTTCAGGAACTTTTAGTGAGGAAGCAGCTCGAAAATTTAGATATGATTATTTTGAAAAGGTTATGAAAGAAAATGCTTTTACAGTTTTAGTGACGGCACATCATAAAGGAGACCAAGCTGAAACTGTTTTTATGCGATTGTTGACTGGAAGACGTTTACGTCACTTAAATGGCATATTGGAAAGACAATATTTTGCTGGAGGGGAGTTAATTCGTCCTTTTTTAACATTTGAGAAGTCAGAACTAAATGCTGATTTTTTCTTTGAAGATAAAACAAATTCCGAAAATGAACATTTACGAAATCGAGTTAGGAATATTTATTTGCCTGAATTGAAAGTGGAAAATCCTAAAATTCAGGAAGTACTAATTGATTTAGCTGATGAAAGTAGGCTTGCATTGGCAATTATTGATGAGCAAATTAATGGTCTTGATCTAGTTGGGAAGCGAGTAAATTTATCGATGTTTTTGAGCCAAAGTGAAGGATTGCAGTATTTTATTTTTCAAAAATACTTGGTTCAATTTCAGGAATTGAAACTTAATAAAAGAACCTTTAATGACCTACTAAAAATTGTTAGGCGCCCGCAACAATATCACGGATTAATTTCAAAAGTCTATTATTTTGTCAAAGATTCAACTGATTTTTATATTGATTCAAGTAAGAGTGAAAAAGAGCTTGAAGTTTTAGAGAAAAATCCGAACAATTCAAGTTATTTAGAGGTTAATTTTCCAGTTGATATGGATTATGAGATAAGAATCCGTGAGAGTGGGGATTCAATCCAGTTTCACGGTAAAAGAAAGACACTGAAAAAGTTTTTTATTGATAATAAGATAGATTTGGAAAATCGTGATTTTCCAGTTATTGCAGTAGGGCCAGAGATTTATGCAATTCCCTCAATTTCGACGACTTCAGATTTGAGCTTAGACTTGCAAAGTGCTAAAATTAAGAGAACAATCTGGACAAGGGTCCGCTCAAGATAAGAGGAGAAGCTAAATGCTTGAAAAAGATATTGAAAAGGTTTTAATTACCGAGGAAGAAATCACCATACGTTCGAAAGAAATTGGTGCTCAACTGACTAAAGATTTTGAAGGAAAGACTCCTTTAATCTTAGGTATTCTCCGTGGTTCTATTCCTTTCTTAGCAGAGCTTGTAAAGCGAATTGATATACATGTTGAAATGGATTTTATGGCTGTTTCTTCTTATCATGGTGGAACTAAGACTTCTGGTGAAGTGAAGATGATCATGGATCTAGACACCCCCGTTAATGGACGTGACATTATTATTGTTGAAGACATCATTGATACTGGCTTGACACTTAAGTATCTGAAAGAATTACTTGAGCATCGTGGAGCAAAGGTAACAATCGTTACTATGCTTGACAAAAAAGAAGGTCGCAAAGTTGAAATTGAAGCTGATTACACAGGCTTCCCAATTCCGAATGAATTTGTAGTTGGATTTGGACTTGATTATGATGAAAAATATCGTAATTTGCCATATGTTGGTGTTTTGAAGCAAGAAGTTTACATGGGATAAACAATTAGAAAGCGTTCCTTCAGGAACGTTTTTTTTACGAAAATCTACTTAAGTTGTTGACATTGCCTTCATGTCAAGATGTAAAATATGTATATGAGGTGAAAATGAATATAAAAAAGATTGGCTTAAGTTCTGGAACACTCATAGTATGTGAGGAAGCAGGGATTCTTTGTCCTGAAAGGGATGAAAATTCATATCGTAGTTACAGTCAAGCAGATATAAGTCGAATTTTTTTATCACGAGTTTGCGTGAACTTGATTTACCTCTCTTAGAAATTAGGCTTATCACAGCACTTAATCCGACTTAAAAAAGGTGTTATTTTTGCCTAAATTGATTTTGAGCCTTTCAGAAAAAGAAGTCAAATTTGGTAAAGAGATTCTTGAAAAGCATGGCAAGGAAAAAATAGCCGCGTCAAATGGGAAATACCTTAAAATGTCGAAAGAAGACTTTCAAAAATTAGAAGCAGAACATGAAAAGGTTGTCGATTTACTTAATAAAGATTTTCCAATTAAGGACAAAGAACTAGCATGTCAAGCTATTGAAATCTATAGAGATAGGCAATCTCATTATTGGACTGGTCAAGTGACACCTGAAGCTCACAAAGATTTGTCAGAAATGTATGTTATAGATGCTCGTTTTTGTAAAAACTACGACCGAGATTTTGAAGGTGTTTCCGAGTTTTTTAGAGGTGAGATGACCTGATATTATGCAAAGTAAATTTGAATAAAAATAAAGAAACTTATATAGAAAAATTAAGATAGATATGCTATAGTGAGCTATGGTAAAAAAGCTTGCTCTAACAAATCAGAAAAAACTAGAAGAGATCGCTCATGATATTCCAACACCTTTCCACCTATACGATGAGAAAGGTATTCGAGAGAAGGCTCAAGCCCTAAACCAAGCTTTTTCTTGGAATAAAGGCTTTAAGGAATATTTTGCTGTGAAAGCTACACCGAATCCAACAATTTTGAAGATATTGCAGGAGGAAAATTGTGGTTTGGACTGTGCCAGTAATGTGGAGTTAACCATGGCAAAAAGACTAAGTTTTCAACCAGGAGAAGTTATGTTTTCTTCTAATGTGACTCCGCTTGAGGACTATCAAAAGGCAAGAGATTTAGGTGCTTATATTAATCTTGATGCATTTGAGCATATTGATTTTCTTAAAAACGCAAATTTTGATTTTCCGAAAACAATTTGTTTGCGTTATAATCCAGGCGGTGAATTTCATCTTGGTACTGACATTATGAGCCAGCCAGAAGAATCAAAATTTGGGATGACTAAAGAGCAAATTCTTGCAGGAATTATAAGGCTAAAAGATTTTGGAGTTAAAGAATTCGGGATTCACGCTTTTTGGGCTTCTAACACTGAAGGAAATAATTATTATCCTGAGCTTGCTCGTCAGCTTTTTAGTTTTCTTTTGGAAATCAAACAAGAAACTGGAGTGACTTTAAGTTTTGTTAATTTGTCAGGTGGAATTGGTGTAAATTATAAACCGACAGATGAAATTGCGGATATTTATGAGATTGGCAAAAAAGTTGAGCGGGCTTACCATGAGATTTTAACAGAGAATTCTGTTTCAAATGTGAAAATCTTTACTGAACTTGGTAGATTTATGCTAGGTCCATATGGAAATCTTGTAACAAGAGTCAGGCATTTGAAGCATACCTATAGGGATTATGTTGGAGTGGATGCCTCTTCTGTTGACTTGATGCGACCTTCTATTTATGGGGCATATCATCATATAACGATTGCTGGAAAAGAGAATTTGGAAGAGACACACATTTATGATGTGACAGGATCACTCTGTGAAAATAATGATAAGTTTGCGGTTGAACGTCAACTTCCAGAAATTGAAGTAGGTGATTTACTGGTCATCCATGACACTGGAGCTCATGGATACTCTATGGGGAATCAATACAATGGAAAGTTGCGTTCAGCTGAAGTTTTGCTTAAAGAGGATGGTAGCTACAAGCTGATTCGCCGTGCAGAGACTGAAGATGATTACTTTGCAACATTTAAAGGGCTTAACTGGGACTAAATGAAATCGGATTAAAAAAACCTTTACTTTCTATGCGAGAAGGTAAAGGTTTTTTTAATCCTGATATTTTAATTTAAATATTCTTTTAGATAGTCATCTAGTGCGCTCATAGCACTTTTGATGACCTCCATTGAAGAAGCATAACTGATTCTGACATAGCCCTCACCAAATTTCCCGAACGCAGAGCCGGGTATAAAAGCGAAAGATTTCTTTTTAGCAAAATCCAGTAAGAAGTCATGAGAATTAAGAGAAACAAACTCTGGAATTTTAGCAAAAATATAAAATGCCCCAGCTGGGTTGATAACTTGAAAATTTAAAGTTTTTAAGGATTTGACAAGGAAGTCTCGGCGCTCAATATAAGCCTTTTTCATAACATTAGGATCATCTTTGCCATTTCTTAGTGCTTCTAAAGCCGCATATTGAGAAGTAGTTGAGGCTGCTGTCACTAGATATTGATGTGTCTTGGTAAATTCTGAAATTAATTCTCTCTGTGCAAGAATATATCCGATACGCCAACCCGTCATAGCATGAGATTTTGACAACCCATTTAAGATAATTGTTTGTTCAGGGATAAATTCTGCGATTGAATGGTGGCCTTCCAAAGAATAACTGAGCTCAGAATAAACTTCATCGGCGATCACAAAAATGTTGTATTGAGAGATGACTTTAGCCAATTGTGCTAATTGTTCTCTGCTGTAACTTGCTCCAGTTGGATTTGAAGGATAATTTAAAATTAGAGCTTTAGCACGGGGTGAATTTTTCAAAGTGTTGTCGAGCAGATATGGGGTTAACAGAAATCCTTCCGAACGTGTATCAATTTCAACAATTTCCCCACCGTTTAGTAGAATTGGGGCACCATATCCTGGGTAAGCAGGTGCAGGGATGAGGATTTGATCATTTGCTTCAATAATTGAATATATAACAGTGGAAATAGCTTCTGTGACACCGACGGTTGTTAAGATTTCATCTTCTGCTCTGAATTTAAGGGCATATTTCTCTTGATAAAAGTCAGCGATGGCTTGTCGCAACTCGATTAAGCCGGCATTATGGGTATAGTGATTTTGATTATCTTGAATAGACTTGATTGCTGCTTGCTTCACATGATCCGGCGTAAAGAAGTTAGGCTCTCCCAATGTAAGTTTTTGGATTCCTGGAATTGTTGACACTTCTTGGTCAAATAAACGAATTGCAGAGACAGTAATTTTATTTAAGTTCTTATTAAGGCGGTTCTTTAAATCCACGTGTACTCCTCTGAATGACTTCTCTTTATCAGACAATTATTTTCTAACAATTATACACTTTTTAAAATATTTTAACTAGACAGAAGAAATAGAAAATGTTATACTCAGCGCATAGAGGTAGCAATGTAAATGAGTAAGTTGATGAGGAGGCATTCGAAGATTCAGCTGAAAGGTAACCATTGCCGAACGAGGACAAAGGCATTTGTCAGTCGTGGGGATGCGGAAAATATCTGTATCACTCGAGCTTCGGCTTGGCGCTAGATGATATGAATAAATTATAAAATCATTCTAGGCGCCTTTGGACGTCTTTTTATTTACAATCATCCACATGACTGTGTGGATAGAATCGAGGAGTTAAACATGTTGAAAGGAAGTTTTGTTGCATTAATCACACCTTTTACCAAAGATGAAGAGATTGATTATCCTCGTCTCAAAAAGTTGATTGAATGGCATATTGAATCAGGCACAGACGGTCTTGTTATACTAGGCACAACAGGTGAGTCACCAACTATTACATTTGAAGAGCAGAAGTCCATCTTGACTTTTGTTGTTAAGCAGGTAAAGGGGCGAATTCATGTAATGGTAGGCGCGGGCTCAAACGATACGCGAACTTCAATCATTAAGTGTGAAGCTTTTGAAGCCCTTGGGGCAGACAGTTTATTGGTTATCACTCCTTACTACAATAAAACCAACGACTCCGGTGCCATCAAACATTTTGAAATGATCGCAGACCAAGTACATATTCCGATATTCATTTATCATGTGCCATCACGGACAGGCTATCAGCTTCCAATATCTGTGATTGAAAAATTGTCACATCATCCAAATATAGTAGGGATCAAAGAAGCTTCAGGTAATATATCTTATGCCATGTCTCTCTCCTCGGTACTGTCTGAAAATTTCATTATGTTCTGTGGAAATGATGATATTGTGGTTCCAATGATGTCGATTGGTGCTGTTGGTGTTATCAGTGTATGGGCTAATATTTGTCCAGTTGAAGTGAAAGCTTTGGTGGATAATTTTGCCAATAATTCGGAACTATCTTTGAAAATTCAGCAGAAATATTTAAATTTAATTCACACCCTATCCATTGAAACAAATCCAATTCCAGTTAAATTTGCTTTGAAAAGTTTAGCCAAAGATAATGGAATTTATCGTTTACCTTTAGATGAACCAAGTGAGGAAAACAAGAAGTTAATCAAGCAATCATTGAAAGAGGTTGGATTATTATGAAATATCTTATCATTGGTGAAGGATCTATGGGCCAACTCATTAAGCAAGAATTAATGAACAAAGGGCATCAGGTGGATTCTGTGAGTTATTCAAAAGAGATTCCAAAAGAGCAATATGATGGTTTAGTAGACTTCTCTCATCCAGATAACTTAAGGGGAATTATTTCACATCTTAGTCATTTTCCCAGCCCGATTGTGATTGCGACTACAGGTTATACCGTTGAACAGGTTGAAGAAATTCATCAGCTCTCTAACCAAGTATCTGTAATATATTCTGGAAATTATTCAGTAGGTATAATTGTAATGAAACGTCTAATCAAAGAAATGCAAACTCTGTTGGGTAAAGAGTTTGATATAGAAATTATTGAAAAACATCACAATAAAAAATTAGATGCTCCTTCTGGAACTGCTAAAATGTTAGCCGAGACTTTACTCAATCAAGATGTAGATCATTTAGTTTACGGGCGAGAGGGAGTATCCCCTAGGCATACTAATGAAATTGGAATTCATTCTGTTCGTGGGGGGAGTATCGTAGGAGAACATGAGGTCATATTTGCAGGTCAAGACGAAATTCTCTCAATGAAGCATGAAGCACATTCAAAAATGATTTTTGTGAATGGAGCAGTTCGGGCTTTGATCTGGTTAGGTAAACAAGCAAAAGGTATCTACACAATGGATGATGTTATTTTTGGAAAGAAAGATTGAAAGGAACAATAGGAATAAGATGGAAGCAGGAAAACTCTCAGCTCAAGAAATTATTCAATTTATTGGAAATTCAGAAAAGAAGACTTTCACCAAAGTTTATTTGCGAAACAGATTTACTAAAACAATTCCAGAAGGAATTGAAATTTGGCAGGAAAATAGTTTATTGACAGGCGACTGGAAGCATCTTGAAGGATTTTTAATAGAGAATAACCTTAAAGAAGGTGGGGACTATTTTGTAGAATTTCAGGGACGTAATTCTGCTGTACCTTTACTGGATAGCCGTAATATTAACGCACGAATTGAACCTGGCGCAATTATCCGAGATCAGGTCAAAATAGGTGATGGAGCCGTAATTATGATGGGTGCAATTATCAATATTGGTGCAGAAATTGGTCAGGATACAATGATTGATATGGGTGCAGTGCTTGGAGGTCGCGCGACTGTTGGCAAGCACGCGCATATTGGAGCAGGTGCAGTCCTCGCTGGGGTAATCGAACCAGCCAGCGCAGAGCCCGTCAGAATTGGCGATAATGTTTTGGTCGGTGCAAATGCCGTAATAATTGAAGGGGTTCAAGTTGGTGATGGATCAGTTGTAGCGGCTGGCGCAATTGTAACCAAAGATGTTCCAGAAAATGTCGTCGTAGCAGGAGTTCCAGCCAGAGTTATTAAAAAGATTGATAAGCAGACCTTGCAAAAAACCGCCTTGGAAGATGCTTTGCGTAATTTGTAAAAAGTTAAATAGAAAATATGAATGAAGATTTAAGTTATTAGAAGTAGTGGGAAGAAGAATGAATTTAGCAATTGTAGGCGCCACAGGTTTGGTGGGCAGAACCTTTATTAAGATTATTGAAGAACGAAATTTTCCATATGAAGATTTGAAGTTACTTGCTTCATCTCGTTCGGCTGGAAAAAAAGTAACAGTTAATGATATTGAATATATGATAGAAGAGTTGAATGAACACTCTTTTGATGATGTTGATCTTGCTCTATTTAGTGCTGGGGGGGAGATTTCCAAGAAGTTTGCACCGATTGCTCGTGAACATGGTGCGACAGTTGTTGATAATTCCAGTGCTTGGAGAGAAGATCCAACCATTGGTTTGGTTATACCTGAAATTAATCAGGGTGACGCAAGTATGAATAAGATTATTGCTAACCCTAATTGTTCCACCATTCAATCTGTTTTACCACTCTATGCATTGCAGAAAAAATACGGTCTTAAACAAATTACTTACACAACTTTTCAGGCAGTTTCAGGTGCTGGACAAAGAGGTGTGGATGATTTGAGACGAACTAAAAATGGAGAAGCGCCTCAATATTTTCCTCATAACATTTCAAAAACGGCAATTCCAGAGATCGATGTTTTTCTTGAAAATGGCTATACAAAAGAGGAAATGAAAATGGTTAATGAGACCCGAAAAATTCTTCATCAAGAGGACTTAGCTATTTCTGCTACTTGTGTTCGGGTACCTGTGGAAAATTCTCATGGTGTGAGTATCCAAGTGACACTAGAAAAGGACTTCACACTTGAAGGAGTTCGCGAAGCCTTTCAGAATCAGGAGGGTCTGGTTTTTGTAGATGATGGTCCACATCATCTTTATCCAACTTCTGAATTATCTAACGGTGTGGATGATGTTTTCGTAGGACGTCTTAGAAAAGATTTATCTAGAGAAAATAGTTTGCTCTTTTATTGTACAGGAGACAATATTCGAAAAGGTGCGGCTCTTAATGCAGTTCAGATTGCAGAGAAGCTACTTAAGAAATAAACATAGATAACGATCATTAAATTTAGAGGAAAATCCAATGTTAACAGTTGCAAAATTTGGTGGCTCAAGTCTTTCCAGTCGTCAACAATTTGAAAAGGTCAAAACTATTATAAATAGTGACCTCAATCGTCGCGTGGTTGTAGTTTCAGCAATTGGAAGAAAAGAAAAGTCAGATGATAAAGTGACAGACTTACTTTATCTGATTTCAGCTCACATAGAACATAGAGTTTCGTATGAAGAATTATGGGAAAATTTTTCACAACGTTTTCGTGATTTGAAATCAGAGTTAGGATTGACTTATGACATAGAATTAGCTCTCCAAGAATTGAGAGCAGAAATTGAGAGTGAAAATCTTCCTGAAGACTATTTAGTGAGTCGAGGAGAGAATTTTACTGCCAATTTAATGGCAGATTATTTATCTTTTGAATTTGTTGACGCGGCAGAAGTGATTATTTTTAACTCTCAGGGAGAAATTGATCTTGAGGCTTCAGGTCATCACTTGTTAGAGCGACTTGATCCAACAAAAAAATATGTAATTCCAGGTTTTTATGGTGCCTTTGAAAATGGCACAATAAGACTGATGAGTCGCGGGGGCTCAGATATTACAGGAGCAATTTTGTCAAGTTGCCTTCAGGCAAACAAATATGAAAATTGGACTGATGTATCTGGTGTTTTAAAAGCAGATCCTTCAATTGTGGAAAACCCCATGAGTACTGCAGAATTAACCTATGATGAATTAAGTGAATTATCTTACATGGGAGCTAGCGTACTGCATGAAGAGACCATCTATCCAATTCGAGCCTTGGATATACCATTATTTATCAAGAATACCAATGCACCAAATGATGAGGGTTCAGTAATTTTACGCCGACATAAAAAGACGCCAGACTTAATTGCAGGTATTTCAGGTAAGAAAAATTATCTTTCAATTAATATTATCAAAGGTCAGATGTCTTCGGAAAAGGGATTTTTACAAAAAACACTAAAAATATTCCAAGACTATTCAATAAATATTGAGCACATTCCAACTGGGATCAACCAAGTTGGAATTATCCTAGAAGCCAAAGAAGTTGAAAATAAGTTGTTGTCGCTTTTAGAAAGTCTTCAAGAAGAATTAAAACCAGAGGAGCTAACAGTTAGAGAACAGATCTCTTTACTGTCAATAGTCGGTGAAGTTTTGATTAAAGATAGTCATCTCACTGAAAGAATTTTCTCTGCTTTGGCTAGAAAAAATATTGAGATTGAAATGATTGCTCAATCTCCAAGATCTCTAAACATTATATTAGGAGTTCAGGATCAATTTTATCAGGAAGCGATTCGAGTTATTTATGACGAACTCGTAAGTAAATCATTATAATAGGAAATGTATGCTCAATCAAAAAGAACTTGAAGAAATCCGTTATGCCCTGCATCAAATCCCTGAAATAGGCCTTGAGGAATTTGAAACACAAAGCCTTATTTTAAAGTGGGTCAGAGTATGGACTAAGGATCGCGAAGATGTGCAGATTAAAACTTGGAAAACTGGAATTTTGATTAAAATTTCTGGAACTGTGGGGCGGAGAACTATTGCATGGCGAACGGACATGGATGGATTACCAGTTGATGAAGAAACCGGTTTAAGTTGTTCATCACAACATGAAGGGCGAATGCACGCATGTGGGCATGATGTTCACATGACGGTAGCGCTTGGATTGCTCAAACTCGCTTTAGAACATCCTGCTGAGAATCATCGACTCTTCCTTTTTCAACCTGCAGAGGAAAATCATGGGGGGGCAAAGCTCATGTATGAAGCAGGCTGCTTTGAAGAAAAATGGTCAGTCGATGAGTTTTATGCACTGCATGTTAATCCAAATTTAAAAAGTGGAGTTATTGCAACACGCCCCTCAACGCTTTTTGCAGGGACCTGTGAAGTTCATGTAAGATTTACTGGCGAAAGTGGTCATGCAGCCTTTCCGCAAGATGCGAATGATATGTTGATTGCCTCAACTAGCTTTGTTCAAATATCACAAACCATTATCTCGAGAAATGTTAATCCGGTAGACAGTGCAGTTCTAACCTTTGGACATTTAGAAGCGGGACAAACTGCCAATGTTATCGCTGGGGATGCCAAGCTTGATGGTACAATTCGCGCTTTTATACCAGAGACATTAAAAAAGGTAAAAGACAGATTACAGGATGTAGCAGAGGGAATTGAGAAATCTTTTAACTGTAAAGTTGAAGTTAATTTTATTCAGGGAGCTTGGCTACCGGTTGTTAATGATCATGCCCTGACTGAAAAATTTATTAATTTTTGTAATGCTCGTGGAAATTTCCAAGAGATTGATGCGCTGATGACAGGTGAAGATTTTGGATATCTCCTCCAAAAGTTCCCTGGTATGATGTTTTGGCTTGGAGTAGATGGAAAATATCCATTACATCATTCCAAAATGTCACCTGATATATCAAAACTTGAAATTAGCGTTGCACTGATACACGACTGGATTTATCAAAGAGCTAATGCAAAAAAAATTGATAATTGAATAGCTCATCAATATTACGAAAAAGGGGTGTCCTAAATGATGTGCATCCCGAAAGTCATCTTTTGGCTTATCTAAAATATTTTTAAAAGGAGTTACTTATTTATAATACTAGCTTAAATTTGAATAAAAAAACGAAAAAAGCTTGATGTTGCCAAGCTTTTTTCGTTTTAGGAGTAATTTATGAAAAATTTTTAGGAGTTGTAAGTGTCGGAATCACTTACAAGATCAGTATAACTTTTTTAAATTTATTCATTATAGGACCTAAGTCCTAGATAAAATATTTTAAGATTCAAGTAAGAAAAGTTATGCTAAAATGAACTAGTATAAAGGCTATTGAAAAAGTTTTGATAATCTTAGTTTACATTTTCTGAACTTTTATTAACTAACAAAAATATTTTTATAAAAAGAAAAAGAGGCTTAGTATGAAGGATAATTCGAGAGTGGTTGCTATTACTGGAGCATCAAATGGGATGGGCTTAGAAGCAACAAAATTGTTTGCGAGCAAAGATTGGATTGTTTATGCTGGAGCACGACGGGTTGATAAGATTCCAACGGATGAGGGAATTATTCCTTTAGCTCTAGATGTAACGAATTCTGCAAGCAATCGGGCCTTTGTTGATCGAATTCTAGCAGAGCAGGGGCAAATTGATGTTTTAATTAATAATGCGGGCTATGGTGAGTATGGGCCAGCTGAAGAAATTCCAATGGCTAATATTCGTAAGCAATTTGAAACGAATTTCTTTGGTGCTGTTGAATTGACACAACTAATTTTACCAACTATGCGTTCAAAGGGCTTTGGTCGAATTGTCAACATTTCTAGTGTTGGTGGCTATGTTTACACGCCTTTAGGCGCTTATTATCACGCTACAAAAGCTGCAATTCAACAGTGGTCAGATGTGCTTGACACAGAGGTTGCACAATTTGGCATTCATTCAGTCTGTGTGAATCCTGGTAGCACGAAGTCAGATTGGAATAGCATCGCTTTAGAAAATGCTGAGAAAAATCTTCAAGCGGATTCGCCCTATGCACCACTTGTTGCAACGGTGAAAAAAGGATTTGAACGCGTTTATAAGGGAGGCCCAACTTCTGCAGAGCTGGCTCAAGACTTTTACAAGGCTGCAACGGCTTCAAAACCTGAACTTCGCTACTATCATTCAATAGGCGATCGAATGATGGTACGCGTTGCGAAGGCACATCCGAAACTTTGGCGTAAAGGACTTGATTTTGTTTTGAAACACATTTAAAATGTGTAAATAAGGTTTACAACAAGTTTACAACCATTAAATCTTTCTGTGATGACATTAAAAATACAACTTTCCTAATCGGGAGGTGTATTTTTAGTTTGTGAAAATTTTCAAGTGCAACTTTTTGAATTTCAATATTTTTATTTATTAAAAAGTCTTTATCCGTATAATTAATTATTATCCAATGTTATAAGATTGTGTTTATATACATCAATATGAAGACTGACTGATTTTAAATTTTACTCCATTAAATTAAAAGACTTGGCATAAGCCAAGTCTTTTTAGGAGTAATTTATGAAAAGTTATTTAGGAGTTGTAGGTGTCGGAATCACCTACAAGAACAAGTATAGTAGATTTCATGATAGTTATACTAAGACCTAAGTCTTAGATAAAAAGGTTTAAGTTTTAGATAAGATATGCTGATATGATTAATAGTCTGAACAAAAATCTAAAATTAAATTTGACAACTTTTAAACTAAAGGGAAAGTAATTATAAGATAGGGTTTGGCTTTCTTATTATGTTATATTTCTGAACTATCTTGAAAATGTCAATATTTTACATATTTCACACAAGAGGTAAATATTTCATAAAGATAACTGAAATAGTATTGAATAGGTTGTGTTTTTATGGTATATTCGGTTGAACAAATTTTGAAAAATGACTAAATTTCAAAGAAAGTTTTGTACAACATGATTTAAATGTATAAAAAAATATAATTAAATAAAAATTTGAAAATGGAAGAGTTGAGTATGAGTGATAATAATTTAAAAAAGCTAATGTTTATTTTTGGAACTAGGCCCGAGTTTATTAAAGTTTTTCCGGTGATTCAAGAAGCAAAAAGACGAGGTAACCCTCTTGTTATTGTGAATACGGGTCAACATAAGGAAATGTTAAATGACCTACTGGATTATTTTAAGGTTGAGATTGATTATGATCTTAAAATCATGGATCATAATTCTGGATTAGCAAATATTGTAGCCTCTTCAATCATTGGACTAGATCCAATTGTAAAGCAAGAAAAGCCAGACCTAATTTTAGTTCACGGGGATACGGCAGCAACCTTGGCAGGTGGACTTGTTGCATATTTTAATCAAATTCAACTTGCTCATATAGAAGCTGGCTTGAGAACTTATAACAAGTACTCACCTTTTCCGGAAGAGATGAACCGGCAAATGGTTGGAGTATTGGCCGATTTTCACTTTGCGCCGACAGAGTTGACAAGACAAAATCTATTAAAAGAGGGGAAAAAAGAAGAAATTATTTTTGTTGTCGGAAATAGTGCAATTGATATGTTTCAGTATACCTTGAAAGACGACTATAGCCACGAGGTTTTATCCTGGCAAGCTGATAAAGAAATGATCTTGATTACAGCACATCGAAGAGAAAACCTTAGTGAAATGGAAGAAATCTTTGAAGGAATTGCTGAAATTGCAGATGAGTTTAGTGAAACTCATAAGATCATTTATCCAATTCATCTCAATCCAGCGATTCGTGAAAAAGCACAGAAACTTTTAAGCCACCCTAACATAAAAATAATTGAACCATTAGATACGGTTAATTTTCATAATGTTATGCAACATACAAAATTAATTTTGACGGATTCCGGAGGAATACAAGAAGAAGCAGCTCAACTGGGTATACCTGTATTGGTTATGAGAGACACAACCGAGAGGCCGGAGGGAGTTGAGGCAGGTACTTTGAAACTTGTTGGCACTAAAAAAGAGAACATTGTTAAAGAAACCAGAAAATTGCTGACAGACCAAAAAGCATATGAAAGGATGACAGAAAGTAAAAATCCATATGGGGATGGAACAACTTCTGTGCAAATTATGAATATTATAAATGAACATCAAAAAAAATTATAATGCCATTGCTGTATTTAGTCTTATCTTCTTATTCTTATTTAACTTAGAACTTTTATTTAGAATTACGGGTCTTTCGTTTGCAGATAATTCCTATGCTGTGTTGTTCTTTATTATCCCATTAATTGTTGGAGCAACAACGATCGTTCGTGACAAGGAAAAGGTTCCAAAATGGATTCGAATCTTTAGTCTAATAGCACTATCGTCTTTTGCCCTTTATACTCTCAATAGCTCAATCATATCAATTGTTTATTCGAGTGGGGGGGAAGTGATGGGGATGAACCTCTCTTTATATAAGCCCTTTCTCCTTGCTCTTATTCTCGTTTTGGTTGGTTTTGCCTATTTTCTTTCAAGAAAAAGACAGTTATTACAAAATTTAGCAATTGCTCTAGCAGCCATTTGGGTTATAACTTTATTAACCTTGGCTATTATTTTAATTATTCATTACAAGACATTTACTATTACTGTGATTGATATGATGAATCCTCAATTTTTAATCTCTCCAGTAATGTCAATTGTCTATCTTGGTTTTTATAAATCAGATGAAGCTAATCGCAAAAAAATTGGTCAAAGAATCTTAGTGATGTCACTTCTCTTCATTTTGGGAAGTTTTATTTCCTATTTTGTTGCCCTTACTTTAAAAGTTAAAATCGTCCATTTAAATTTGTTTAGCTTCTTTCAAGAAAATGTTATCTATACTTTAAAAATGGATTACGGTTCTGTTTTAAGCAATTGGTTAGTGATACTGTTAGTTGTCACTCAAGTTATGGTTGTCCTATTTTCTGCGACATTCTTGATTTACAGTGAGGATTTTGAAAATAGTGAGAAGCTGAATTTCAAAAAACCGATGATCTATGGATTATTAGCCCTCATTTTTTGTGCTTTAATTCTTTACCTCTTCAATTCAACATCTGATTACTATGTTTTTACGACTACACTTTTTGGTTCATATTTTATACTACAGATTGCAGAAATCTTTCTCATCATGGGACTGGTATTTTTTATAGGATTAAAAAAATATTATAGGCAGGGGAGTAAACTCCTAATTTATATTTTCTCGACCTTTCCAATTCTTTATCTTCTACATATCAAATATATAGTTAATCGAAATAACATCTTAGGATCGGATATTGTGCAGATATTTAATATTCTCCTCGTTGTTTTTTCTGCCTTTGTCTTTTTGTTCTATACCACAGAAACTTTTTCCTTATGGTATGCCTATGGTAGAAAAAAGCGAACGAGTGATTTAAAAGATGTTGATTTAATGAAGTCTTATTACATGTACGTTCTAATTCCCTGTATGAATGAAGAATTAGTTATTCAAAATACAGTAAAGAGTCTATTAAGAAATAAATATCGCAATCTACGAGTGACTATTATTGATGATGCTAGTGAAGATAAAACTCTAGAGCAGGTATCAGCTGTTCAGGATGATCGTTTAAGTGTATTAAAACGAATCAAGCCTGAAGCTCAACAAGGAAAAGGAGAAGCTTTAAATTGGGCATTTTATCAGATTTCTGATGAAATAAAGAAAAAAGGAATTCCAGCTGATGATGTCTTGATCGCGATTATTGATGCGGATACACAGGTTGAAGAAAATTATTTTGAAAAGGTAAACCTTGCATTTAATGCAGATGAAGCTCTTACTGGACTTCAATCAAAAGTCAGAGTCATTACAAAAAACAGAGATACTGCTCAAGACTTGGAATTTTCGGAAATTATTAACGCGTCACAAGCTTTAAGAACTTTAACAAATACAGTTGCTTTTGGAGGAAATGGTCAATTTTGCAAACTTAGTACAATGCAAGGCCTCAATGAAAAGCCTTGGACAAAATCATTAGTTGAAGATTTTGACTTGTCAACGCGGCTTTTTCTGGAAGACGTGAATGTAAAAAATACACAATACGATGATATTTTTATTGAGCAAACAGGAATTTTAAATGATAACAAGGCCTTAGTTAGGCAGCGTGTCCGATGGAGTCAGGGAAATATTCAATCGTCCAAATACATTTTGCCAATTCTTAAATCAAACAAATTAGAATTAATACAAAAAATTGAGCTTCTTTTTACTCTGCTAAAGCCTTGGATCATGGGAATAGAGTATTTCATTGTATTCTTTACCTATGTTTTATTGGTTGATCTCTTTATTATAGGTGGGGTAACTTCTTCATTCAGGTCATTTATTATCATTTTTGTGATTATGGCAATTTATATTCTTCTCACAAACTTAGTTTGGGCGATTCTCTATAATCGAAAGAGAGAGGGGGGCATAAAAATTTTGAATGTGATTACGGACACCTATTACTTATGTAAGTTTATGGCTGTTTTATCTCAGATTTATCCACAATCAGCCATCCGACATTTTCGTGCACAAGAGAGCTGGAAAAAAACTGAGAGAAAATAACACATAAAAACTATCATGGATAAACAACATGATAGTTTTTATGTGCAAATAGCCAAAAATGAAGCAGGGATGCACTAGGAGTCAGACGAAAATAGTTAAAAATTATGATAAAATTAGACAAATAGGAAATTTTAGCTTGAGTAATTATATCAACATAATTGGGCTCAACTGACTATAATAAAATTGGAGATTTAAATAATGCTTACAGTATCGGATATTTCATTGATTTTCAGTGACCGGAAGCTTTTTGACGAAGTGAATATTAAGTTTACACAAGGAAATTGTTATGGCCTTATCGGCGCAAACGGCGCAGGAAAATCAACTTTCTTAAAAATTTTGGATGGAGAAATTTCTCCTTCAACAGGTCATGTATCAATGGGACCACATGAACGAATGTCAGTTCTCCGTCAGAATCAGTTCGACTATGAAGATCAGACACCGCTTGATGTAGTAATGGGAGGAAATTCTCGCTTGGCAGAGATTCGGGATGCTAAGGATGATCTTTACGCTAAGGCTGAATTCACAGAAAAAGATGGGGAACAAGCGGCCGAACTAGAGACTGAATTTGCAGAAATGGGTGGTTGGGAAGCTGAAACTGAAGCAGCTCAGTTACTTCAATCTTTAGGTATTCCTGACACTGTCCACTATGATTTAATGTCGTCTTTGACCTCAGGAGACCATGTTAAGGTTCTCTTAGCGCGTGCGCTTTTTGGGAAACCAGATGTATTGTTGCTCGATGAACCAACCAATGGTTTGGACATTCGTGCGATTGAATGGCTCCAAGAGTTCCTAATTAACTTTGAGAATACCGTTATCGTAGTTTCCCATGACCGTTATTTCCTGAATAATGTGTGTACTTATATGGCTGATCTAGACTATGGAAAAATAAAACTTTACCCTGGTAATTATGACTTCTGGAAGCAGTCTTCAGAATTGGCACTTCGCCTGCAAGCGGATCAGAATCGCAAGGCAGAGGAGAAGATCAATGATTTAAAAGAATTCATTGCCCGATTCTCGGCAAATGCTTCTAAATCAAAGCAAGCAACCTCACGTAAGAAGATGTTGGATAAAATTGAAGTTGAAGCCTTTGTGCCATCATCACGTAAGTATCCATTTATTAACTTTGAGCAAGACCGCGAAGTCGGGAACGATCTACTCCGTGTGGATAAATTGTCAGTCAAGATTGAAGGGGAAACAATTATTGATAATGTTTCTTTCATTCTGAATCCTGGTGATAAAACTGTTGTGATTGGACAAAACGATATTCAACAAACGGCTCTACTTCGTGCGGTAGTTGGTGATATTTCAGAAAATATGGTAGTGACTGGCGAAATTAAATGGGGTGTTACAACATCACAAAGTTATCTTCCGAAGGATAATTCAAAAGACTTTGATAGTGAAGATTCCATCCTTGATTGGCTTCGTCAATTTGTCAAGACAAGAGAAGAAGACGATAACACATATCTTCGTGGGTTTCTAGGACGTATGCTTTTCCGTGGTGAGGAATCTTTGAAATCTGTCAAAGTTCTTTCAGGTGGTGAAAAAGTTCGTGTGATGCTATCTAAGATGATGCTGCTCCGTGCCAATGCTTTGGTTCTTGACGATCCAACGAACCATCTGGATTTGGAATCAATCTCTTCACTTAATGATGGTTTAACGAACTTTAAAGGTTCAATTCTTTTTAGCACGCACGATCACGAGTTTATTTCAACAATTGCCAATCATATTATTGTACTAGGTAAAGAGGGATGTATTGATCGTGTGAATGAAAACTATGATGATTTCTTAGCAAATACTGAGGTCCAGAAAAAAGTTGCTGAACTTTGGGAGAAGTAATTATTTTTTATCAAAAGAAAGTCTTTTGGGTTATAAAAAAACAAGTTATAACTTGTTTTTTTATTTTTGGAAGCTTGAGTACTGGGTATTATAATCTTGAATATACTGTGAATTTATTGAGGGTTATAACCTGTGATAAGATGAATTTTGGTTTGGTACTTTTTTAAAAGAAAGAGATAAAACTATAGTGAATAAGAGGAAGTTATAAGCAGGTACAAGTGATTTTTCAAAATTGATTTGGTTAGCCATAAATCAAGAGAATATATAATTTTGAATAGTCAGATAGGTCAAAAGTCGGATTGCCATTTTTATTGTATGCGCTATAATTAAACTATGGATAAAGAAATTATGCTACCTCGTTTCCCTCAGGATGAATTTGATAAATTAAAATTGGCTCTAGTCAAATATAACTGCGCTCTTGCCATAGTTATGACAAAATTGAATAATCTGGATGCATATTACCATAGAGACGGTGGGATTTCGCCGATTGATCATCTTATGCAACGAATTAAGTCGCCTGAATCAATTGCCGCAAAATTGCTTAAAAAGGATTTACCTTTGACAGCTGAAGAGGCTCAAAAGAAATTAAAGGATATTGCTGGAGTGAGGATCATCTGTTCTTATGCGAAGAATATTTATGAACTTGCCGAGGTCTTGCGGGCACAGGATGACTTCAATGTAGTCAGCGAAAAGGATTATTTGACAGAGCCAAAGCAAAGTGGTTATCGTTCTTATCACATGATTATGGAAGTGAAGTTGGGTGGGCTTTTTGGCGATGAGGTTTGCCTTGTTGAGATTCAACTTCGAACAGCAGCTATGGATTTTTGGGCCCAGCTTGAACATAAGGTGCGTTATAAGTATGGGGGCGACATGCCTCAACACTTGTCGGATGAATTACAGAATTGCGCAGAGCAGATTCACATTCTAGATGATCGGATGTACTTGATTCATGAAATTGTTGAGATGATCAATGATCCAGCAATAGCTGAAAAAAATTGATTTTTTAAAAAGTTACTATGTTTAATTATGATTAATTGGAAAGATGAGTTCATAAATGAAAAACTCATAAAATGCATATGACATTTATAAGTTCTGCTATAATTTGATTAATGAATTTAACAGACTCCATACAATACCTAAAAGGTGTTGGTCCAAAGTCCTTTGAGAATTATAAAAAGCTTGGGATTTTTACAGTAGAGGATTTACTACTTTATTTTCCATTCCGCTATGAAGACATAGCTGGGCGCAATGTGGTAGATTTATTGGATGGCGAAAAGGCAACGATTGTTGCTGAAATTGTGACTCCAGCAAATCTTAGCTATTTTGGAGCCCGACGTTCCCGATTGACTTTTAAAGCTAAGCAGGATAATTCAGTTTTTGGTGTATCTTTCTTTAATCAGCCTTATCTTAAGGATAAGTTGGAGGTAGGTTCAAAAGTTGGGCTTTATGGAAAATGGGACAGCAAGAAACAGCAATTACTTGGTTTGAAAGTTCTCTCCTCGGTTGAAGGCGAGCATGGGGTTATTGCGACGGATGCAGATTTTCAGCCAATTTATCATGTCATGCAAGGAGTTAAGCAGTCTAGCTTAGTTAGGTTGATTCAAACAGCTTTTGAAGGTGGTGCCTTAGAACTTTTACAAGAAAATCTCCCGCAAGAACTTTTACGAAAATATCGTCTTATAAGCCGTCAACAAGCCGTGAAGGCAATGCATTTTCCGGTAGATTTAAACGAGCACAAGCAAGCACTAAGGCGAGAAAAATTTGAAGAACTTTTTATTTTTCAGCTTCGGCTGCAAGCTTTGAAGGATCAAGAAAAATCTGGTCGAGAAGGCTTATTGGTTACTTATGATAAGGAAAAAGTGGTGGCTAAGGAAAGTGAGCTTCCGTTTGAACTGACCTCTGCCCAAAAATTTGCTCTACAAGAAATTTTGGCTGATATGATAAGTAAGACACACATGAATCGTTTACTGCAAGGCGATGTCGGGTCTGGAAAAACAGTAGTTGCGGAACTATCAATGTATGCAGCATATACAGCAGGATTCCAATCTGCCTTGATGGTCCCAACAGAAATTTTAGCTAGACAGCATTTTGCAAATTTGACATTGTTATTCCCAGAACTTCAGGTTTCTTTATTGGTGAGTGCAATAAAGGCCTCTGAAAGACGAGAAATTTTAGAAGATTTAGCAACTGGACATACAAACATGGTTGTAGGAACTCATGCCTTGATCCAAGATGGTGTTGAATTTGACAATCTTGGCTTAGTGATTACTGACGAGCAACATCGCTTTGGTGTCAACCAACGAAAAATTTTGCGTGAAAAGGGTCAAAATCCAGATGTGTTGATGATGACGGCGACTCCTATTCCAAGGACCCTGGCAATTACTGCTTTTGGTGATATGGACGTATCAGTTATCGATGAGTTACCAGCCGGTCGTAAGCCAATCACAACGCGATGGGTAAAACATCAGCAAATTGATGAAGTTTTGAAGTGGGTAAGGACAGAAATATTAAAAGAGAAAGCACAAATTTACGTCATTTCTCCTTTAATTGAAGAATCTGAAGCCTTAGATTTGAAGAATGCTCAAGATCTGTATGAGGAACTTTCTGACTATTTTAAAGCGGATGCTCGGATTGGTCTTCTACATGGGCAAATGAAAGCTGATGAAAAAGAAGAACGCATGGCAATGTTTAAAGCTGGAAAGCTTGACTTGTTGGTATCTACAACGGTAATTGAAGTGGGAGTAGATGTTCAAAACGCAACCATTATGATAATTATGGATGCCGATCGCTTTGGACTTTCTCAACTGCACCAGCTCCGTGGGCGGGTAGGCCGGGGACAGAAGAAATCCTACTGTATTCTAGTGGCTAACCCTAAGTCCGAGTCTGGAAAACAACGAATGCAAATCATGGTGGATACGACAGACGGATTTAAAATCGCAGAAGAAGACCTAAAAATGAGAGGCTCGGGTGAAGTCTTTGGCATTAGACAGTCAGGAATTCCAGAATTTACAGTGGCTGATTTGGTCAATGATTATAATATTTTAGAAGTTGCACGTGAAGAAGCCATAAAGATTTTTGCAGATTCAGATGGGAATTTTGAGAACTATCTGTCAAGTTTTAATTTTTCAGATTCAGATTTTGATTAGGTAAAAAAAAGCCATTCACTTTTGAACGGCTTTTTCTTATTTACCAAGGCAAAACTGAGTAAAAAGTTGAGTAATTAATTCATCTGGGGCATTGTCACCAATGATTTCTCCAAGATTTTCCCAAGCCTCACGGACATTAACTTGAGCAAGATCAACTGGCATAGACATGACGAGTGCATCCTCTGCTTCACTAAGATTCTGAAGGGCTTGCTCAACGAGAGCAATATGTCGAGAGTTAGAAAGTGTTGTCGCATCTTGTGCCACAATTTCTCCTGAGAAGAAGATTTTGTTAATTGCTCCTTCAACAGAATCAAGGTTTTCATTTCTAAGGGCTGAAATCTTGATGAAATCTCCAGGTAGATCATGCTCATCCAATTTTTGGGGAAGATCTGTTTTATTTAATAAAATGATGCGCGTACTTGAAGAGGATATTTCAATTAGTTGTTTATCTTGATCAGTTAGCTCTTCAGAGGCATTTAAAACCAGAAGGACCAAATCTGCTTCCGCCATGGCTTTCATAGAACGTTCAACACCGATTGATTCAACTAAGTTATCTGTTTCACGAATTCCTGCTGTATCTATTAGCTCAAGCGGAACACCGCCAATATTAACAAACTCAGTAATTATATCACGGGTAGTTCCAGCAATATCAGTGACAATAGCTTTTTCTTCACGTATAAGTTGGTTTAACAAGGAAGATTTGCCAACGTTTGGTCGACCGATAATAGCTGTCTTTAAACCTTCACGCAAGATCTTTCCTCGTTTGGCGGTGGATAAAAGCCCACTAAGTAAAACCTGGAAATGCTTGACTTTGTCTAAAAGGACAGAGCTTGTTATATCTTCTGCATCATCGTATTCAGGATAGTCAATATTGACTTCTACCTCTGCCAAAGATACAAGAATTTCTTGACGGATATCTTTTATTAGATTTGAAAGACTACCTTCAAGTTGCTTTACTGCAATAGAGGCAGCTTTATCTGTTTTAGCACGGATGATATCCATTACCGATTCGGCTTGCGCAAGGTCAATACGTCCATTTAAAAAAGCACGCTTCGTGAACTCGCCTGGTTCGGCTAAGCGGGCTCCAGAGCGAAGTAAAGTTTGTAGTATTTCTTGAGTCACGGCAATACCGCCATGCGTATTAATTTCGACTACGTCTTCACGAGTGAAAGTTTTTGGTGCTCTCATGAGAGTAAGCATTACTTCATCAACAAGTTCACCATTATCGACGATATGTCCATAATTAATTGTGTGTGAAACCACATTTTCTAAATTTTTTCCACGGAAAATTTGATTTGCAATCTTAACAGCGTCGCTGCCAGATAAGCGTACAATTGAAATTGCCCCTTCACCAAGCGGTGTTGAAATTGCCGCTATGGTATCGAATTCTTGTGTTAATGTCATAGTATATCTTTCTATATCTTGTAAATCCTTGTTATTAAAGGATTTGTGATCTCTTTAAATTTTAAAAATAAGATTAGCGCTTGCATTTGCCATTCTTGAAATATCATTGTGCCCAAATCCTCTTGAACATCTTTGATGTAATAACCACTTTCAAAAGGTAAAATGACATGAATGTTTCTAAATCAGAGGAGTGTTATTTTATGGTAAATAATAATTATTGGCTTTATTTGTGCTGGTTGTCAGTTCCTGAAAATTTAAAATGTTCCAAAATCAGATAAAAGAACTCTTCAATAAATTTTTGTTTTAGGAGCTTTATTTTTCATCAATTGTCAAAGAATTGTTAATATTGAACTCCATTGTGAGTAGGATAAGATTTTTCCATACTTACGATTTTCGCATACAATAAACGATAAAAACTGAAAGATAACAAGTTGTTGTAAATCAGAATTATGCTTTTTCGAGATAATGTCTAACAAAAAATGAAGTTGTTCAATATTCTAAAAACTATGTAAGCTCTTGTGAGGACCTTCCTTTGGTAATTAAATATCTTCATGGGATTATTGAGAGTTAGTTTTACTTTGTACTGCGAAATGTAAAACCTTGTCAGAAATAAAACGTAAATACTTAAAACCTAAGATTTTCATGCTACTGATTCATATTTTTTGATACTGTAAAAAATTTTTATATTTAATAAGAGTTTCTCAGCAGAGGTAAAATAATAGTTTATAACTCATTATACTAACTCATACTCGTATATAAATATTATAGAACTGGACTATCATTAGCTTTGATGAGTTCTTCAATATTATTCCGGAGTTCCTCAGCATATGCAAGGAGAACACTTCTATTGTGCTCTTTTCTAGGGCAGATTATTTGAAAAATATTATGATTTATTTGCTTGTATAAAGTAAGATTATCCTGGAGTGTATAAATTTCATGGTCACTAATTTCGGATTCATCTTTTGAACGTTCTGATATTAGTCCAATTACTTCTAAAGTATTTATAAAACTTTTATTAAATTCGTCATAAGCCTCTTTATAAAGGACCATTGCCTTACCGGCAAGAGAATCAGTTTCTTGGAGAAACCATATTTCCTTAGATAAATCATTTTTTCCTGTTAAGAGATACTGAACAGAAGTGCAACCTAGCATGGCAATGCTTTCAAGCCTCTTTTTATTTGGAGTAACAAATTTATTTTCCCAGTTCCAGATGATACTCTTTGTAGCAGGAGGAGATACACAACGCCCGAACTCTTCAAGGGTCAATTGTAATTCTTCACGAATTTGTCTAATTCGCCCTGCAAGCCCATTGTTAGATATCTGTTTTAGATTTTCTTCATTAGTGTTCATTATAGACTTCTTGAGATAAATGTTTGGGTCAGTTTCATTTGACAATATGGACTCTCTCCTCCATAGTTTTTAATTTATTATATCAAAGAGTTCTATAAAAACAGCTACTTTTGATGTATTAAAAAGTAAGTAAAATAATATGGTCAATTTTGCAAATTGCAATTATAAGTTAGCCAGTTTTAATATCTGGTTCGAATTTTTATAATTAAACATTTTTCTTGAGTAAGAATTAATTCAACCTTCAACAAAACTCACAAATTCTTTTTTGGTTGTTCGTGTCTATTTAGGCAATAACCGTCGGATCATCTGATTATGGTTTTCATTGCTTCCACACTCAAAGCTTGTACAAGCATGACAATAGTAAACTGGACACCTCACCATTTCATGAAGGCGTGCAAATTCACGACCATTTTCTGAAGTGATGGATTTGAACTTAACTTTTCTTTGAAGTGTTAAAAGTGCCGTGTTGAGGGAGTGAGCAAACTTACCTGAAATCAAACGAAACAACTCTGAACGTGTCCTTTTTGTAAGTATTCCCTTCGCTTTCGTCATAAGGACGGTATCAATCTGTAATGTCCAAATTTTTCACCTTTTTGTAGTGGAAATAAAGTAAATCATGATAGTTTACATTCTTTACATCCAGACGACCTACTCCAATCCAGTGCAGTGGTAGAGCGTACGTAAACAGACAGGATGAGAAAACTTATGAGAAAGAGAATTTCAAGTGATAATTTTTCTCAGATGCCCCTTTGAAATCAGATCATTTAAAACCTTTGTGAGCTTTAAAAGACATCCACAGTGCCTTCAAGCTTGAGCTACCTCAGCAGAATATTTATCTTTATCTTCAATTGAACCCATGTTTGCTTGAAGTCATAATGAATCATTTGTGTTACCTTCCCTAAAAATCGTGCAATCCCGTTCCCACTTCGGTCTTCTCTATTGCACCTTCCATCTTTCAATCAATGTTAAATGTTTATCTCTTGTGTTAGGATGATCTTGCATCTGAATCCTTTTCTACTTTGTTTTTCCAAATTCAAGTATAAAAGTTTCAGGTGGCTAACTTAATTTTACAATTTGCTGTTAGAAATAAATGTTAAAAAACAAAATGAATCTTCCATCAAACGAAGGTTTTTTCGATGGAAGATATTGAAATGCGCATTTCTAATCATCTACTCGATCTATCTAAATTATCTGGAAGTCTCTATGTTGAATTTTCAAGGAAATTTAAAGATTTTGCGTCCTTCATTAGTAAAGTCCCTGAAACTGTCAGTCGTAAGTTAAAGTAATTAGAAGATGCTCAACTAATTGAGCGAGATGTAAAAATGATTAATATTCTAGATAAAGAAAGGCTTGAAAATATTTTTAAATAAAAGAATTATTGGAATAAAAAATTTGATTCAGCTATATGAATAAACATTGAAAAATCGAGAAACAGTAAAACAGTAAAAAATTAAAAAAATCATAATAGACTTAATAAAAATAGGCTTGATTTTGATAAAAAATAATATTCATTTAGAATGTTAGTTGATTTAATAAAATAATTTTGAATGGTAATAATGGTTAGCAAGGTTTTAAACTACTCTTCAAATTAAATATTATTTTGGAACAGGAATTGTCTATGTTTCAGTAAAGGTTGCTAAAAATTTTATTGTTGTTCTTATTGAATATGTAACAAGAAATAGCTCATAGGATTATAATTCGCATTGTTCCCGCTTTCAAATTCATACAGGCACAACAGTAATAAATATGACAAATCACTATGATGTGAAAGTGTACAAATTCAAGCCATTTATCCGTAGAAATGAATTTGAATCGAATATCTTCCCTGAAATATCCCCAAAATTGTGTTGACGGATTAGGTCGAAATATTTTAGCTTAATTAAATCAATTATAAACGAGTCTTTCTTTCCATAAGTTTAAGTAAGTGGTGTCTTCCACCTTTGCCTTCGGTAGAGAAACAATAACAAGTTCGTAATGCCTTTAAACTTTACGTTGTATAATTCCAAGCAACATTTTCTATATTGCTTTAGAAAATGTTTATTCCTCTTAAATTTTTGTTTTGGATTCCTTAACGAAAATGTGATTTCTTCCTAATTCTTTTGCTTCATACAGTGCTTTGTCAGCTAGCATAAGTGCCTCTTTGAAGTTTAAAGATTTATCAACAAATACCATTCCCAAAGAAGCAGTCACATGTTCTATACATTCAGAATTGAGTTTTCCGTCTACTGGTACTTTAGAAACAGCTACACGGACTTCTTCCAATTTATTGTAAGCATAATTAAATTCATCACTTACAATAATTCCAGCAAACTCATCACCACCCAAGCGATAAAAATAAATTTTGCTCGATTCATATGATGTTAGCGTCCTTGCCACTTCTTCTAGAATCTGATCTCCTATTTCATGCCCAAACCTATCATTGTAAGTTTTAAAAAAATCTATGTCCATCATAGTAAACCAATAATTAACCTTCTCAGTAAATAATTGATTGGCATTTGAGTAAAGTGTTCTTCGATTATATAAGTGTGTTAAAAAATCTATATTGGCCACTTCTTGTGCTTGCCGTACATCTTGAACAAATTTAAATAAAACAAGAATCATAATTAGATTGGCAAAAAAAAGGGACATGTAAATTGAAAGAAGTGGTTTCGGCATTCCAAATGCCAGGACACTTAAAGCCACAAAAAGCGCAAATGAAATAAAATCTAAAAGTAATATTTCAATTAATTTTGTAAGCCTATTTTTAATATTTTTTTTCACAAAGTAAAGAAGAAATAGAGTAACCAGGCAATAAAATAATATAAACCAAGCATGAGCAGTTCCTCCCCAAGCAAACCTAATTATACTAAATAAAAGGGTTCCTATTAAACCAACTCGAAAATCATAATATTCAACTATCATAACCAGTAACAAGAATCTAAAATCATATCTTCCACCTGAAAATACAACTGCATAATTTATTAATAAAACACCTTGAATACTCAGTAACAGTGAGTCTTGCAACATGTTTTTCCAAAAGCTCATTAATGTTGATATAACTCTTGAGGAGTGTTTGATTAAATACAAATAATTTCCAATAAGCAAAATAGCCATATTTGCTAATATTTCCACAATCATAAAATTTGTCCTTCACACTTTTTAATTATCTACTCATACTGTCTTGGTACAATAAAAGAAACAAACTTATTGCTAAGAAATTATCAGCTATTGATACAATTTTAGCACGTTCTAATGATGTGAGAGTATTGATCAAAATTGGAAAAGCTAAAGTACAATCGACAATCACCAAAGAATATATAATTTTCTAAAAAGAAGGTCGTTTATAGCATAAAAATATTCATTTGAACTAAAAAGGGAGGCAGTTCAGGATTTTCAATTAGGAATTGAAGATTATGAAATTACGTTCGATAATTCTCAATTTAACAATTTGTATTCAATCAGAGATTAGGTTAAAACTTTCCGAACATTTGGAAGTGTCATACTTCAATGTAAGCGGGAAACACAGCTTATCCTTCACATTCAAGCCTAATTCTTTATAAGTTACATTTGTCACGGCTTGCCAATAGTTAGTTGAGCACACTATTGGCCTCAAGACCAGAAACATCAATATTGTAAGCTAATAGCTTCGCACGAATGTTTGATGCGTTTGGGTGATTGAAATAAATAAAATTTGCCTGACTTTCAAAAATTATTAGCTCTTGAAAATTTTTCAAAAACCTATAAAAATCATCGTGATCTGTTTTTATTAGTTGAATTTGTTATTGAACCTCTTTCACATGATTTTCTATAACTAGAGTAGCAATTTTAGGATTGACTGCACTTACTATGAAAGGACCTTGTGCAGCCTGCAATATTTTATCAAGTCTTTGTTGGTTAAGGCAAACCCAATACGTAAACCAGCAAGATCGAAAGCTTTAGATAAAGTACGGAGAATAATGAGTTTAGGATGCGTGCATATCAAATCCTTAATAGATTCGATTCTCCAGGAATCTCAGCGTAAGCTTGATCACAAATGTTGAAGGGATTGACGATTCTAATTATTGATAAAGAACTATTGCATACTTAATGAGAATTTTTTGTACAATTATCTTTAGTCTGTTTTCACGTCTTTGTATAAAAAATCATCCATAATTATTTTAAAATAGACAGGCTGTACTAAATATCTTGGAAGCTAAATTTTCTATGGTAGAATAAGAATATGGGTAATTTAAGAAAAGGTAAATTGTATATTTTAGTCGCGATTTTCATTGCAACTTTTATGACTTCAGTTGAGGTAACAATTGTTTCAACAGCAATGCCAACTATTATTTCAGAGTTGCATGGTTTAGAGCTCCAATCTTGGGTTTTTGCAATATATTTATTGGCAACAGCAATTACAACGCCTTTTTATGGGAAGTTATCAGATAATATTGGTCGTAAATCTCTATTTATGTTTGGACTCTTACTTTTTCTGATTGGTTCTTTTCTTTGTGGGTTCGCGCCAAATATGGTTCTTTTGATTACTTTTCGAGTGATTCAAGGAATTGGTGCAGGGTCTGTAATGCCCTTGACATTCACAATAATTGCGGATCTTTGGGATCATGAGCAACGTGCAAAGATTTTGGCGATGACTAATACTGCCTGGGCAATTTCAGCACTACTTGGTCCTTTATTAGGAGGTTGGATTGTTGACACTTTAGGTTGGCATTGGGTTTTCTTCATAAATGTCCCCCTTGGGATATTGACAATTTTATTAACCGCCTTTGGTTACAAGGATGTGTATCAGGGAGAGGGATTCAAAAAGTTAGACTATAGTGGAATTATCACACTCTCATTATCCTTGATTTCTCTTTTACTTATTTTTCAAGAGCTAAGTGCGAACGAGATTTCTTGGGTAATTGAAGTCGTTTATCTTTTAATTTTTATTATTTCATCAGCCCTATTTTTCAGAATTGAAAAAAAGTCAAAAGATCCAATTATTGATTTTAAGTTGTTTGGATCTCGATTTTTTATGGTTCAGATCTTACTAACCATGCTTCTCTCGGGAATTCTCATCTCTTTTAATATTTATTTTCCAATTTGGCTCCAGTCAATCTATCGTGTTCCTGCAACCATTGCTGGGCTTGCTCTGACACCAAGTTCGATTATGTGGATGGTCGTTGGTTTCTTTGTCGGATTTTTAATGGATAAATTTAAGGCAAAACAACTTTATGCAGGACTCATTGTGCTGATGTTCTTATTTGTATTCCCGCTAGTTATAGCAAATAATCATTTCCCTATTTATGCGTTTTATGTGATTTCAGGCATTATCGGCGTGGTTATGGGTATTATTTTGACCGTCGTTACCTTGTTGATTCAAAAATCAGTTACTGAAGAGATGGTGGGGCAAGCAAGTTCTATGGTCGTTCTTGCTCGAACTTTAGGGCAAGCAATGATGACAGGGATCTTTGGACTTGTTTTTACTCTCGGAATTAATGCGGAACTTCATCATTTTCCTAGGGTTAGCTTTGAAAGCGTGAATAAATTTATAAGTTCTACAAGCTCTTCAGAGATTTCAGAAGCTATCCGTCCTAGTTTAAATCAAATTATTTTAGGAGCCATTCATCAAGTTTTTCTTTTGGCAACAATTTTGTGCATTTTTGCTTTTATAATAAATCTACTTTCTCCTAATGAAGAGAAAATATAATAAACATGGGGATAAACACACACAATATTGAAACCTTCATAAAAGACCCTTCTTAAGTGATTTCTTTTTGTTATAATTATAGATAGCGTTTACAAGAAAGGAGGGAAAATGTCGCAAGAACTTTCAAACTCGGAGCGTCATACTTGGCAAGTCATCCAGAATCATTACCAAGAAATTCCAAGAATCTCAATTTCTGAGATGGCAGAGATGGCTTATGTTTCTATCTCGACCGTGAATAGGACCGTTAGGAAAAAAGGCTACGCGGGATACTCAGACTTTCGTTATTCTGTAAAGGAAAAAACAACGACAGATCTCAAAGCGAATAAATTTTCTCAGGAAGTTTTAAATGCTATTCAAAAGAATGAAGAAGAGTTACTGAAAACTATTAATGGTATCTCAGCAAATTCCATAGAAGCCGCAGTCAAGGCTATTGATAAGGCCAATGAAATAATTATCATTGCCTGCGGCCTTTCCGGAAACCCTGCCAGAGAAATGCTGCAGAAGCTGCAACTTTATCATAAACATGTCTCTTTCCAAAATGAAGCGAGTTCAATGGAATATTATGCTCAGTTTCTAAATTCTTCAGATTTGATTATTGCAATCACGCTTTTTGGAGAAACCCCTGAAATTAATAAAACAATTGAGATTGCCAAAAGCCATGGAGCTAAGGTTTTAACATTAACTGCGGTAGAGGATAGTACGGCTAACTCACTTACTGATATATCTCTGGTTGGATACAAAAGTAGACTTGAAGTTACCTTCTTTGAATTGGCAGTGCATAGTCGGATTCCTTTACATATTCTGGTTCGGGTTTTGTTTGACTCTTACTCAATATATAAAAATGAGCTGGATAGAAAAATTCCAGTTCATCAGATTGAGGCAACTTTACATTAAGTTGCCTTTTTATTATTCTTGGTCAAAAGAGTAAAATTCAAAAATATAAATATTTCAAAGAAACATAAACGTTCTGGAAAATTTACTCAATTGCCCAGGAAGCCCTTGGCCAATATTGTGAAAGGTTTTACCTACAAAAACCAGCCTATTTTATTAACAGAATTTTGGGGAGATCAGATTTGATGTCTCAGGTGATCCTGGGTGGAGATATACATTGGTCTCTAATGAAGAAGAATTTGTAGAAGATTGCCAGAGAATTATGGAAGCTGTATGTGCCTCAAAAGATTTTTGGGGATTCTGTTACACTCAAATTACCGATGTGGAGCAGGAAATTAATGGATTATTGACTTATGGCCGTCAACCAAAGTGTGATTTGTCTAAAATTAGAGAAATTAATGATAGCTTTCATGTTTTGAATGTTGAGTGATAGATATAGCAAGGTGAGAACAGATACACATTATTTATTGTATATATCATCTTTACAAAATTTAATGAAAGAACTGGTAGAGCTACTTTTTAAAAGTAGCTTTTCTTGGTCTATAGTTAAATTGTTTTTTTTTTCAATTAGGTTTTATCTTTAGGAAACATTTTCAAAAAATGAAATGTTACCATCAAGTATAAAGGTTATTTGAAAAGCAAATACGAGACAATAGAAATTATAAAGGAGGAATAACCAAAAATGAAAGTAACAACTAGAAATTTTGGAAGAAGCGCAAAACTTATTACTATAGAAAATAATAATCAAGTAAAGATTTCTTTTACAAATCTTGGTGCTAGAATTGTAGACTTAATTGTTAATGGAAGAAATATAGTTTTAGGTTTTGATTCAGCCGATGAATATCTTGAAAAGGATTCTTATCCGGGTGCGACTATTGGCCGAACGGCGGGGCGCATCAAAGATGGACTCATCAATATTTCTGGTAAAGATATTCAGCTTAATCAAAATGAATTTCCTCAGACACTTCACGGTGGGCTCGGTAGTTTTGACAGTCGTCTTTGGAATTTTGAAATTTTTGATGATGGAGAGGTTGCAGGAGTTCATTTTTATTTAATTTCTCCAGATGGCGATAATGGTTATCCTGGAGAATTAAAAGTACATGTGACACATAGCTTTGATGAAAAGGGGCAATGGAAAATTGATTATCAAGCAACATCTAATAAGGACACTGTGTTCAATCCAACAGGGCACGTTTACTTTAATTTGACAGGTGATGCTAGTCAAGCAATTGATGATCATGAATTATTTTTGGCAAGTTCATGGTTTGTACCTTTAAAAGACAAGTCTGAAATTGTCAAAGGAAACATAAAATCAGTAAGAGGGACTATTCTTGATTTTCGAAATGGGAAAAAATTATATCAAGTATTTGAGAGTACAAATGAGCAGGTCCGCTTAGTAGCGGGAATTGATCATCCTTTTTTGCTGGATGAACCAGGTGATATAAGTGTAGAGCAAGCTCGATTAACTTTAGATGATATATCGATTGCTGTGTTTACAGATCGCCCAAGTATTGTAATATTTACGGCTAATTTTGGGGATAAAGGTGTAGTTTTCCGTGGAAAATCAGAGGTACATCATGGTGCAATTACCTTCGAGACACAAGTGCCACCAGGATCACAACAAATTCCAGAACTGGGTGATATTAGCCTAAAAGCAGGGCAAAACTATCAGTCAACAACTATTTATAAAATAATTAACGAGAAAAAATAATGTCTTATTACAAGTGAGTAAATAAAGGAGAAAAATAATGTCAACAGAAAAAATAAAAGAATTAAAAGAAAAATTTTTTAAAGTATTCGGGGAGGCATCAGCTATAGAAGAATTTTTCTCTCCAGGTCGTATTAATTTAATTGGTGAGCATACTGATTATAACGGTGGATATGTTTTTCCAGCAGCTATTACGATTGGAACAACTGGTCTGGCTCAGCTTCGTGAAGGAAAAAGGATTCGCCTATTTTCTGAAAATTTTTCAGAAATTGGCTTAATTGAGTTTGACTTGTCAGAAGTTAATGATAAAGTTGAAGGGAGCTGGGAAAATTTCGTCAAGGGAATGATTGTAATGCTTCAAGGAGCTGGCTATAAAATTGACAAGGGATTTGATCTACTTGTTTATGGTGAGATTCCAACTGCATCTGGTCTTTCATCATCGGCTTCTCTTGAATTACTAATTGGGGTTATTTTGGATGAACTTTTCCATTTAAATGTTCCTCGTCTTGAATTAGTTCAATTAGGTCAAAAGACTGAAAATGAATTTATTGGAGTTAATTCAGGTATTCTCGACCAATTCGCGATTGGTTTTGGGAAAAAAGATGAGGCTATTTTGTTGGATTGTAATACCTTGAAGTATGAAATGGTCCCCGTCAGACTTGGAGACTATTCTATTGTAATTATGAACACAAAAAAATCTCGTGCTTTGACCGAATCTAAATATAATGAACGGTTTGCAGAAACACGTATTGCTTTGGAGCGCCTTCAAACAAAGTTAGATATTCAATCTTTGGCTGAGCTCACAAATGAGGAATTTGATGCAAATACGAACTTGATTGGAGATGAAATTTTGATCAAGCGAGCGCGTCATGCAGTTTATGAGAATACACGTTGTAAGATTGCTAAAAAAGTTTTTGTGGCAGGTGACCTTAAAGAATTTGGAAAACTGCTTAATGCTTCACACGAATCACTCAAGAATGACTATGAAGTAACAGGTATTGAACTTGACACTTTGGCTGAAACTGCTCAAAAACAAAAAGGGGTACTTGGTGCTCGTATGACTGGTGCAGGTTTCGGCGGTTGCGCAATTGCTTTAGTAAAAACAGAAAAAATTGCCACGTTTGAAAAAGCTGTAGGGGATAAATATTTAAAAGTCGTTGGTTATCCTGCAGAATTTTATGTTGCACAAATTGGTGATGGTTCTAAAAAACTTTAGAGGATGAAATTGAGATGTCAATTTATCAGACAATTCAAGACTTTGTAAATATTGCCTTAGAAAATGGCACGATTGAAGCTATCGATGAAATTTATCTTCGCAATCAGTTACTTCGATTTTTAGGGATTCAAAACTGGCAAGAAGTTAAAAGAAATGAAAATTTGCGTGAATCGCTCGATGTAATGGATGAGTTACTTGCTTATTCGGAGGAACACTTTTTATTTAATGTGGAAGATGCTGAGTTTTTCGAGTCAGAACTAATGAATTTTATCACTCCTACTCCAAGCAAGCTAAATAAAGCTTTTTGGGATCATTATCATAGAGGATCTGAGGTGGCCACAAATTATTTTTATCAGTTAGCCAAACAGGTCAATCAAGTTAAAACACGTGATATTGCTAAGAATATCGAATTTACTTACGCAAGTAAGTATGGTAATATGCAAATTACTATAAATTTATCTAAGCCCGAAAAGGATCCTAAAGTGATTGCTGCGGAGAAATTTACAAGACTAAGTACATATCCAGCATGCCAGCTTTGTATAGAAAATGAAGGTTTTTATGGGACCGGAGTAATGCCTGCCAGATCGAACCATCGTATTGTAAGGCTGGAACTGAATGGGCAAAAGTGGGGACTTCAGTACTCTCCGTATGCTTATTTTAACGAACATGCTATCGTGCTCTATGAAGAACATCAGGCCATGGCCATTGATCGCAGAGCATTTAGTAATTTGTTTAGTTTTTTAGATTTATTTCCTCACTACATGATTGGATCTAATGCAGATTTACCAATTGTAGGTGGTTCTATTTTGACACATGACCATTACCAAGCCGGAAATAATATTTTTCCTATGTCCGAGGCAGAATATCGAGAACTGGTCCATTTAGTAAAATATCCTAGTGTCTCAGTAGGAATTGTGAACTGGCCAATGTCTGTTTTACGTTTAAGAAGCCATAACAAAATAGAACTTGTTGATGCATCAGATTATATTCTAGGATCATGGAAAGAATATAACGATGAGTCGTTGAATATTCTTGCTAAGACCCCAGATGGTGTGTTGCATCATACGATAACGCCAATCGCTCGCAAACGCGATGGTCATTATGAGATTGATTTAGTACTTCGCGATAATAATGTAAGTGAGGAATTTCCTGATGGTATCTTTCATCCTCATAAGGAGTATCAACATATCAAAAAGGAGAATATTGGGCTTATTGAAGTGATGGGGTTAGCTATTTTACCAGCACGCTTAAGGATGGAATTAATTGAAGTTGAAAAGTACCTAATAAATAAAGAGAATGTGATTGCTGAAATTCACAAGCTATGGGCTACTAAACTAAAAGCTGAAGATAATTTTACAACGGAGAATGTTCACGAAAAAGTTGAAAAAGCAGTCGGTGAAGTCTTTCTAAAAGTGCTCGAAAACGCAGGGGTATTTAAAGATAATAAGACTGGGCAAGAAGGCTTTCGTAGATTTATTGATTTTCTAAACATATGAAATATATATCAAATATAAATCGTTATGGCAAAATGTCCTATCGTAGGGTAGGGAGTTCAGGTTTACTGCTTCCAGAAATTTCGCTGGGACTCTGGCATAACTTTGGTTCATTAGGTGACTTTGAAAATGCGCGTGATATGTTACGTACGGCCTTTGATAACGGGATCACTCACTTTGATCTGGCAAATAATTACGGTCCTGAACCTGGGTCAGCGGAGATTAACTTTGGAAAGATCTTTCACGAGGATTTTGAAAATTATCGAGACGAATTAATTATCTCAACGAAAGCAGGCCACTTGATGTGGCCGGGTCCTTATGGTGATTGGGGAAGTCGTAAGTCGATATTGGCAAGTCTTGATCAGTCTTTAGAACGTATGAATCTTAATTATGTAGATATTTTTTATTCTCACCGTCCAGATCCAAGTACACCTATTGAAGAGACAATGGGTGCCTTGAAAACTGCTCTAGATTCAGGTAAGGCTTTGTATGTGGGTATTACGAAATATAATGCAAATCAAACTAAAATGGCACTTTCAGTGGCAGATAAACTTGGTTTTAGACTTTTGATACATCAAACTAGATATTCAATATTTAACAGGGGAGTTGAAGCAGAACTTCTTGATGAGTTAGAGAATGAAAAAATCGGCGCAATTGCCTTTCAACCACTTTCACAAGGAATGCTTACAGACAAGTACTTGAATGGTATACCTGAGGATTCTCGGATTAGAAAGCCAGGTTCTTCTTTAAAAGAGGAGGACATGACGGAAGAAAGATTGGTTCAAATCAGACAGCTCAATGATATTGCTCGTTCAAGAGGTCAAAGCCTTGCTCAAATGGCCATTTCTTGGGTTCTGAAAAAGCGCCCAGAATCAAGGTCTACTCCAATCAGCTCGGCTCTTATTGGAGCAAGTAGTTCAAAGCAAATTTTGGAAAACTTACAGGCACTTGATAAATTGGAGTTTTCAGCAGATGAATTATTCTTGATTGATCAAATTTCACTAAAATTATAAATACTTTAACTTATTATAATTATATGGAAATATTTTAAAGATTGAGATGTGTGTTTATTTATTTGATATAATTTAGTGGACAAAATAAGGAGTTAAGAGATGACAGTAATAGTTTTGGGCGGTGCGGGCTATGTTGGTTCACATGCAGTTGAGATGTTGTTGAAAAAAGGTTACGATGTTGCAGTTGTTGACAATCTTGTGACGGGACATAGAGCAGCATTACCATTAGATGTTCGTTTTTACGAAGGTGATGTTCGTGACCATGATTTTTTGAATAATGTTTTTGCAAAAGAAAAAAATATTGAAGGACTTATGCATTTCTGTGCTTATTCACTCGTAGGTGAATCGATGGAAAAGCCAACAATGTACTTTGATAATAATGTTGGTGGCTGTATTAGTATACTTGAAACGATGCAGAAGTTTGATGTGAAGCATATTGTATTTTCATCTACAGCTGCGACATTTGGAGTACCAGAAACCTCGCCAATCACTGAAATGACACCACAAAAACCAATCAATCCTTATGGTGAGTCAAAGCTAATTATGGAAAAAATGATGCAATGGCAGTCTGAAGCAACTGATATGACTTACGTAGCGCTTCGTTACTTTAATGTAGCCGGTGCTTCAAGTGATGGTCACATTGGTGAAGCTCATAAAAATGAGACTCATTTGATTCCAATTATACTTCAAGTTGCTCAAGGCAAACGTGAGTTTATAACAATTTATGGCAATGACTACAAGACGTCTGATGGGACTTGTATTCGTGATTATATTGATATGGAAGATCTTATAAATGCTCATGTAAAAGCCTTGGAATACTTAAAAGCTGGTGGTAAATCAAATCAATTTAATTTAGGGAGTTCAAAAGGGTACTCAAATCTTGAAGTACTTGAAACTGCTCGTAAAGTAACAGGGAAAAATATCCCGTCCATTTTAGGAGAACGTCGCCCAGGAGACCCAGATGAGCTGGTAGCAGATTCAACAAAAGCCAATAATATTTTAAACTGGCATGCTCAAAATGATCTTGAACATATTATTGAGAATGCCTGGAATTGGCATAAAAATCACCCTGATCTATATGATGACTAATATAAAGCCTGACAAATATTTGTCGGGCTTTAATATGTAAAATCTTTCAAATTAAAGACTTTATTATGTATTTTCTAGTTTTCTCACTGAGTTTCTTTGAATCAGGTTTGGCTGGTAGAGAATATCTTTTCCTGGCTTCCCCTCTTCAATGGTTTGAACGATCCAACGAGCCGCATCAATTCCCATGAGCACTTTTGGATGTTCTGTCGATGTAAGACTAATCCCACCCATCTGGCTAAGATTTGAATTATCATTTCCGACAATAGAATAATCTTCCGGTATATTATAACCAAGCTCGGTGAGGCGATTAATCAGAACCTTAGCAACCATGTCATTGTAACAGACGACTCCGGTGATATTTTGCGTTTTTAAGTGGTTGATAACTTCCGCATATACTGTTTCGATTGTTTCGGTTGTATAAGTAACAATTGAGTCTGAAGAAATTTGAATGTGACCTTCCTCACAAGCTTTGATGAAGCCTTTCATACGAAGCTTCCCTTGCAAATCGTCAAGCTTGGTAATAAGTAATAAGTTTTTATGATTATTATCAACTAATTCTTTTGTGGCTATATAACCAACTTGAACATCATCAACACAGATAAAAGGAGTACTAAGCTCTTCATAGACAGCGTTAATCATTACAATTGGAATGTTATGCTCGCGTAAATTTACATAGGTCGCAAGATTTGGGTTGTATTGGTTGCTTTTAGTTGGCTCAACAATTAAGCCATCCACTCCAAAGTCAATCATTTTTTCTAAGCATTTTTTTTCTTGCGCATAGTTGTTATTAGTACTTGATAACAAAAGAGAGTAGCCTTTTTCATTAAGTTCTTGCTCAATCCCACGAATAATTGTTGGAAAAATATAATCAGAGATGTATGTAGTAATCAGACCAATTGTTTTTGGGCTTTTATTTTCTGTTGAAGTTTTCTGGTAGTGAATCTCATTCACATAGGTACCTGAACCCTTCTCACGGCGTAGGAATCCCTCGTTAACCAGTACGGAAACTGCTTTACGTATTGTGTCACGGCTCACTTGATAGTCATGTTGTAACTGATGCTCTGCTGGAATTGTTTGTCCTATTTGAAAAAAATTCGAAAGGATTTGGTTTCTTATTTCATCTGCAATACTTTGATATTTAGTTTTCATACCTACCCTTGTCTTTCGTTTTAAGTACATTATAACACATACAAATTTTGAAACTATAAAAAAGCGAATTGATTAAAATAGCTAAAAATACTTATAGAGTGATGGGTTACAAAGTTCTTGTTAGAAATGTACGTACAAAATTAGTGAAATTGTTAAAAAACTAATAAAAGTGTTGACATGTACGTACGTAAGTGCTATCATTTATTTTGTAAGCGCTATTATAAATTGAAAATAAGGATATATGATCAAAATGAAAAAAGATTTTAATGGCATTGTATCGGATTTAAAAAATGTCCGTACAAATTTAGGAATTGAATTTGGATCAACTAGGATTAAAGCGGTCTTGATAGACTCAAAATTTGAAACAATCGCCTCAGGGAGTTATGAGTGGGAAAGCCAACTTGAAAGTGGTTATTGGACCTATTCCATAGAAGAAATCTGGAATGGTTTGAGAGAAAGTTATAAAGAGCTTGCTGCTGAAGTAAGAATAAAATATAACTTCACTTTAAAGAGGGTTGCTTCAATTGGATTTAGCGCAATGATGCATGGCTATATGGCATTTAATCAATCAAATGAGCTTCTAGTACCATTTAGGACTTGGCGAAATTCAACTACGACTGAAGCAGCAGAAAAATTGACCGAACTTTTCCAATTTAACATTCCAGAGCGTTGGAGTATTGCCCATCTCTATCAAGCGATTCTTAATCACGAAGAGCATATTTCTCAGATTGATTATCTTACAACTTTAGCTGGTTATATTCATTGGCAATTAACAGGTGAAAAAGTACTTGGAATTGGCGATGCCTCAGGTATGTTCCCTATTGACCCATTAACAAAGAATTATGATCCGAAGTTGATTAAACTTTTTGAGGGGCTCGCAACTGGTGTTCCGATTAATAAAATTCTTCCCAAAGTTCTGCAAGCTGGTGAGAATGCTGGATGTTTGAGTGGGGAAGGAGCGAGGTTACTTGATCTTTCTGGAAATCTTGAAGCAGGAATTCCTTTTTGCCCTCCAGAAGGTGATGCTGGAACTGGAATGGTGGCAACCAATAGTGTAGAACCACGTAAAGGAAATATTTCAGTAGGCACATCAGCCTTTGCTATGATTGTGCTTGAAAAGAATCTCTCCAAAGTTTATCCAGAAATTGATTTGGTGACAACGCCTAATGGTCATTTGGTTGGAATGGTTCATGCGAATAATTGCTCTTCGGATATTAATGCTTGGATCAAACTTTTTGAAGAATATACAGATGCTTTAGGACTTAATATTTCTCGTGATCAAATCTTTTCTCTTTTGTTTAACAAAGCTCTTGAAGCTGATGCGGATAAGGGAGGGTTACTGAGTTATGGTTATTTCTCAGGCGAGAATATTAGCCAAGTCTCAGAAGGACGTCCTCTATTTGTAAGACAGCCTGATAGCCATTTTAATTTGGCTAATTTCATGAATATTCACATTTCAAGTGCCTTTGGTGCAATTCGAATGGGTATGGATATCCTTCAGCAAGAGAACATTAAAATCGATGGTTTAGTTGCTCACGGTGGTCTATTCAAGACGCCAAAGATTGGACAAATAATTCTCGCAGGAGCTATTCAAACCCCTGTGACAGTTATGGAAACTGCAAGTGAGGGTGGTGCTTGGGGGATGGCAGTTCTTGCAGCTTTTGAAAGTTCTGGCGAGAATGACCTTAATAACTATCTACAACAAGAAGTCTTTGCTAATTTAAAGGGAACGACTATTGAACCGAGCCAAGATAATTTGGAAAGCTATAATATTTTCATCGAGAGGTATAAAGCTGGTCTTGATATTGAGAGAACAGCTGTTAAGAATTTGAAAGGATAAGTTTAATCGATGCTAGAAGCAATAAAAGAAGAAGTTTGGAAACAGAATCTTGAACTTCCTAAACATGGTTTAGTTAAGTTTACTTGGGGGAATGTTTCAGCCATGGATCGTGAGTCTGGTTACTTCGTAATAAAGCCAAGTGGTGTGAGCTACGAAGATTTAAAGCCTTCAGATATGGTTGTTGTTGATTTGGACAACAATATTATTGAGGGCGAGTTAAATCCATCTTCAGACACACCCACCCATGCCATTCTTTATAAACAGTTTCCAGAGCTTGGAGGTATCGTTCATACACATTCAACATGGGCAACTGCTTGGGCTGAATCAGGGGTGGATGTGATGCCAATGGGAACGACCCATGCAGACACATTCTATGGGTCTGTGCCATGCACGCGCTATCTTACACAAGAAGAGATTGATTCTGGATATGAACACGAAACAGGCAATGTAATTGCAGAAACTTTCAGAGAAAGAGAACTTGGAATACTTGACGTTCCAGCAATACTTTTACACGGACATGGCCCATTCACATGGGGGAAAGACGCTAAAAGTGCGGTTTATAATGCTGTAGTTTTAGAGGAAATTTGCAAAATGAATTTACTTGCGCGTCAAATTAACTCTTACGCGACAGAATTGCCTCAACGTGTGCTTGATAAGCATTATTTACGGAAACATGGCAAGGATGCATATTATGGTCAAAAATAAAATACAAGATTAATTTCTTGTAAAATAAATAAAAAAATAGGAGAAAATTATTAATCATGCATGAAAAAGAATTTTGGTTTGTAACGGGGTCACAATTCCTGTATGGACCTGAAGCACTTGCCAAAGTAGAAGAAGATTCTAAGGTAATTGTTAAGAAAATGAATGCTTCAGGGTCTTTACCTTACCCAATTATTTTTAAATTAGTTGGCACAACAGCCGAAAATATCACCGGTATACTTAAAGAAGCGAGTTTTAATGATAACGTGGCAGGCGTCATCACTTGGATGCATACCTTTTCGCCAGCCAAAAACTGGATTCGTGGAACTCAACTTCTAAATAAGCCACTACTCCACTTGGCAACACAATTCCTTAATTATATTCCTTATCAAACAATTGACTTTGATTATATGAATGTAAATCAATCTGCTCATGGTGATAGGGAATACGCCTTTATTAACGCTCGGTTGCGCAAGCACAATAAAGTTATCTTCGGTCACTGGGATGATTCAGACATTCAATCACAAATTGCGAGATGGATGAATGTAGCTGTTGCATATACTGAGTCTTTCAAGATCAAAGTTGTTACCTTTGCAGATAAGATGCGGAATGTTGCAGTTACAGACGGAGATAAGGTAGAAGCTCAAATTAAATTTGGGTGGACGGTCGACTATTGGGGAGTTGGAGATCTTGTAAAATACGTTAATGCAATTGATCCTGTTAAAGTTGATCAGCTTTATATTGAACTTCAAGAAAAATTTGATTATGTTCAAGGACAGAATAGTCCTGAAAAGTTTGAACACAATGTGAAATACCAACTTCGTGAATATTTAGCAATCAAGCAATTTATGGATGAAAAAGGCTATCATGCTTTCACGACAAACTTTGAGGATCTTGTAGGTCTTGAACAATTGCCTGGTCTTGCAGCTCAGCTATTAATGTCTGAAGGTTATGGTTTTGCTGGTGAAGGTGATTGGAAAACTGCAGCATTGGTAAGACTTCTTAAAATCATGTCTCACAATACTCATACTGTTTTCATGGAAGATTATACTCTGGACCTTCGTAAAGGTCATGAAGCAATACTAGGCTCACATATGCTTGAAGTTGATCCATCAATTGCATCAGACCGTCCTCGTGTTGAGGTTCATCCTCTTGACATTGGAGGAAAAGAGGACCCTGCTCGTTTAGTCTTCACAGGTATGGTTGCAGATGGTGTGGATATTACGATGGCTGATTATGGTGATGAGTTTAAGCTTATTTCATATGACATAACAGGAAATAAGCCCGAGGAGGAAACACCATTCTTACCAGTCGCTAAGCAGCTTTGGACTCCAAAGATGGGCCTTAAAAAAGGTGCTGAATTGTGGATGACCACTGGAGGTGGGCACCATACAGTTCTTTCATTTGCGATTGATTCTGAACAATTACAAGATTTGAGCGATTTGTTTGGTTTGACCTATGTAAATTTGGGATAAACAAGGAATGAAACAGGCTCGAAAAAATAATTAAATTTTTAGGGAATAAAACCCGAGTACTTAATAAACTTAATAATTAGGAAAAGTTAATAAAAAAAAGGAGTAAACTTCAAAATGAAGAAGATTACAAAGGTAGCTCTTGCAACTACAACGTTTTTAGCACTAGCTAGCTTGGCAGCATGCTCAAGCTCATCAACTAACCGTGGTGGCTCAACAGATTCAACTACCTTGAAAAAAGGAGATTTAATTGGCGTCTCAATGCCAACAAAGGCCGATCAACGTTGGAACGTCGATGGTGCTAACTTAGTTAAGGATCTTAAAGCTGCGGGCTTTAAGACAAAACTTGCCTATGCGAATAACTCAACATCTCAACAATCTACAGATATCAACAATCTTGTTTCCGCAGGTGCTAAAGCTATTGTTGTTGCATCAGTAGATGGTACTGCTGTTGGCCCTGCTGTCAAACAGGCTGAGTCCGGTGGCTCGACAGTAATAGCCTATGACCGTCTTATTATGAATACAGATGCGGTTAACTATTATGTAACATTCGACCTTGAACGTACAGGCATTCTTGAAGCAACTGATATTATCAACAAGCTAGATCTTAAAAATGGTGGCGGAAAAGCTGTACCTTACAACATTGCACTCTTCGCTGGATCAGACGACGATAACAATGCGCCATACTTCTTTAAAGGTGCTTGGGATTTGTTGAAACCTTACTTTGAATCTGGACAATTGGTAGATCCTTCTGGCCTTGTGACAAAGGATACAACGGATGCTGACTGGAAGAAGATTTCAGTACATGCTTGGGATCAATCACAAGCCCAAAAACAAATGGATGCCTTCATGACAAAACTTGGTGATAAACCATTGGCAGCTGTTCTCTCGCCCTATGATGCCATTTCATTGGGTGTAATGAAGTCAATTCAAAATGCACGACCAGATATGACGACTGCAACTCCGTTTGATTCTAAAAACCCACAAAATAAATCAGCTTGGCCAATCATCACAGGACAAGATGGTATGGACATTGCGATTACAAACATTCACTTCGGTGCCCAAGACGAAACTGTATTCAAAGACGTTTCACTCCTTGCTAAGCAAACAACATCAATTTTGACTGATCTCACAAAAGGTGACAAGCCAAAATCGGTAGATGCTCCAATGAATAATGGTAAAAAGCAAGTTCCAACTTGGTTATTGAAATCAACAGATATTGTTTTGAAACCTACTGGTGATCAACAAGATCCATCATATATTCCTAAAACTGGATTTATTACAGACGCTCAATATCAAAAAGATATTGCTGCCCCAATCATCAAATAATTTGAAGCTTTTATGGCGATTGGTAAGAAATTATCAGTCGCCATAAAATTTCTTAGTAGTTTATAAATCTAGCGATTCCTCAAGAAGTGTTTCAACTTGGTAGAGGATAGCATAAAAGTGGAGTGTAAAATGTCAGATTCGAATTTAATTTTACAGATGCAAAACATCACGAAAACTTTCGGTCCCGTAAAAGCTCTGACAGATGTTAATTTGGACATCACCCGTGGAGAAATCCATGGAATTTGTGGGGAAAACGGAGCGGGAAAGTCAACACTAATGAATGTACTCTCGGGTGTGTATCCTCATGGTACTTACTCAGGAAGCATCTTGTTTGAAGGTAAAGAATGTAATTTTAGAAAGATATCAGATTCAGAAGAACTTGGTATTGTAGTTATCCAACAAGAATTGGCTCTTAGTCCATTTCTATCTATCGCTGAGAATATTTTCATTGGGAATGAAAAGCAAAAAAATGGAATCATTGACTGGAATAGAACCCGGTCAGATGCAATTAAGATTCTCGGACGTGTCGGTTTGATGGAAAGCCCCGAGACAAAAATAATGGATATTGGTGTGGGTAAACAACAACTGGTTGAAATTGCCAAAGCACTGTCAAAAAATGTTAAGCTCTTGGTCCTTGATGAACCAACGGCTGCTTTGAATGATGAAGATTCAGCGCACTTATTAAATATTCTTCGTGATTTGAGAGATAACCAAGGGGTGACATCTGTCATTATTTCACATAAGTTAAATGAAATTAAGGCAATTACTGATAATGTCACAATCATTCGGGATGGTTCAACTGTTGGATGGATGAAAAATACCAAAGAAGAACCACTCAATCAAGATAAACTGATTTCAGCCATGGTAGGACGAGAGTTGACGAATCTTTATCCTGAGCACGATCCTAAGATTGGTGAAGAGATCATGCGTATTGAAGATTGGACAGTTCACCACCCACTTGATCAACAACGTGTTGTTGTTGATCAGATGAATTTAAATGTTCATTCAGGCGAAATTGTTGGAATAGCTGGATTGATGGGGGCAGGACGTACCGAAATGGCCATGAGTGTATTCGGCCGTTCATATGGTTCAGGTATCTCTGGTAAAGTTTTCGTTCATGGAAAAGAGGCAGATACCTCTAGTACTCAAAAAGCCATTGATGTAGGCCTAGCATATGCAACAGAAGATCGTAAAGTTTATGGCCTTAACCTTTTTCAGAATATTCGTGAAAATATCTCGCTAGCAGCACTTTTGAAACACTCAAAGCGTGGTGTTATGGATGATAATATTGAACGTATTGTTAGTGAGAAATATCGAAAAGATTTCCATATAAAGACACCAACTATTGAAGAGCGTGTTTCCAACCTATCGGGTGGTAATCAACAAAAGGTTGTTCTTGCAAAATGGGTGGTCTCAGACCCAGATATTCTGATTCTTGACGAGCCAACACGTGGTATTGATGTTGGTGCAAAATATGAAATTTATGAAATCATTGATCAGTTGGTTGATGAAGGAAAAGCTGTAATTGTAATTTCTTCTGAACTTCCAGAGCTAATTGGAATTTGTGACCGAATTTACACTGTAAGCCAGGGAGTAATTACTGATGAAGTACCGCGTGAGAAGTTTTCACAGGAATACCTCATGAAGGGGATGACAAAAGAAAAAACTTTAGATAAGAAAGCTGTGGGAGAATAATGGAAACTAAAGAAACAAAAGGGGGCTTGCTTGCATCCTTTGCATCAAATATCCGCCAATATGGTATTGTTGGTGCCTTAATTGTCATCATCATCGTTTTTGAAATATTGACAGGCGGACTTTTGCTCCAGCCTAATACTGTAGTGCAATTGATCCAACAAAATGCTTACGTAATTATCCTTGCCATAGGTATGGTAATGGTTATCATCGCGACACATATCGACTTGTCAGTTGGCTCTCTTGTTGGTTTTATTGGTGGATGTATCGCTTTATTTATGCAAAACATGCACTTGAACTGGTTCTTATCAATTTTAGCCGGCATAGTCGTTGGCTTACTTATTGGTGCCTGGCAAGGCTTCTGGGTTGCTTTTGTAGGAATTCCTGGTTTTATTACTACACTTGCAGGTATGTTGGTTTTCCGCGGCCTTGCAACGACTATGATCAATGCTTCTATTCCTGTTAACAACAGCTCATTTAATGCCATTGCAGCAAACTATTTACCAAATATCTTTGGTTTCTGGGGTCATTTCGATGGTCTAACAATCGTCGTTGGTCTTCTCATTATTGCTGCCTTTGCATGGTCAACAATGCGTAATCGTAAAAAAGCTGATAAGGTTGGGCTTGAAGTAGAACCACTTTCAACATCGTATATTAAGATTGCAGTTGCAGCAATTGTTATTCTCGCTCTGACTTATGAATTTGCCTCATCAGGAAATTCAACTCAAGGTGGTATTCCAATTATGCTTGTGATTGTTGGTGTACTTGTCTTGATTTATCATTTTATCTTGACGAAGACTGTTTTTGGCCGACACGTCTATGCGGTCGGGGGTAATCGTCGTGCAGCAATGCTTTCTGGCATTAATACCAAACGTGTGGACTTTTCTTTGTATATTCATATGGGTCTCTTGTCATCAATTGCGGCAATCGCAATGCTTTCGCGTTTGTCATCAGCATCAGCTTCAACAGGTACTTCATTTGAAATGGATGCCATAGCCTCATGTTTCGTTGGTGGTACTGCCGTAACTGGTGGTATTGGGACTGTCCCTGGAGTTGTGATCGGCGCTGTTGTGATTGGTGTTATCAACCAAGGCTTGTCTATCATGGGTGTTGACTCAGCTTTGATTCAAACTATCAAAGGTCTTGTTCTTCTCTTGGCCGTCGCTATTGATATCTACTCAAAACGTAAACATTAATTATAAATGAGACTAGACTTTAATCAACCTAGTCTACTTGCATTCAACTTGGTGTGTCCAACCCGAAAGAAGGAATTTAAGATGAATAAAGAATTAAATGATACTCAAAAATCGCGCTTGTACGGTATCACAGCAATTGTCTGCGGAATTTGGTTTGTCCAATCCCTTATGAAAGCAAGTAAGGCCGGCGAGCTGTTTTCGGTATATAATCTCATCTTTTATTTTTGCATTCTTTTTGTAACGGGGTATACAGCCTTATCTGCTTATCAACTTTGGAAAAAGACAAAGCATGTGAAAGTCGAGACTGAGCGTGTTGCTGACGAGTCTGGAACTCAGAAGTAAGGCTAAAAGATTTGATGATAAAAAGTCTGACAATTTCATATTGCTAGACTTTTTATTTCTTGTTTTAAAATGTTTAAATCAAAAAGAAAAAAGAACTCAAATGATTGACATATTAGATTTAAGGAGAACTGCCCTTGTCATAACTGATTTAGAGAAAGTAACTATAAAACTGTAAGGACTTTTTTCCCTTTTCTGTAACTGAGGTTTTAGGAAAAACGAAAACTTGCAGCTTCATTAGCAAACACAGATGCTCTTATCGTGTCTGTCCACTTTAAGAACTATGGTCCCGGAGCTCTGGCAACATTAATTGGTTTGCCACTTAAAAAATCAAGCTTAACAGGGATTATAGTGATTTAGTGATAAGTGTGGTTAACAGTTCTAAAGCACAGAGTGTTATTCAAGTAGTAAAACACAACTGGTGGAGCTTTTTATGGTATCTACATTATGCTACCGTGACATCAATACTGGTATTGCAACAGCATGTGAAACCTTTCAACGGGGTTTAATGCCATTTACAGTACCAGATGTCATGACCGATTTCTCAGGTGAACTCCATGAGGTCACAGTAAAGTATATTTTCAATTGATTGGGCCATGTGCGTTTAACCGAGGAAGTTCTAAGGTTGATTATGGAGGCAAAATAAATATTTTAAATCACAAAAAATGAGCACTGGAATTTCAGTGCTTTTATGTTGAAAAAATTTAGTGTGAACGAGTAGAAATTAAAATTTTTTGGAAAAATTTCCAACCCAGCATTGGTTGATTTGAAAGGCTTTCCAACTGCTTAGTGTTAAACTTTTAAAAAAGGAGGAAAAAATGTTTGAATTATCTGAAGAAGAACTCAAGTCAAAAGGGGCTAATATTACTGTTAGGGAAACTCTTGGTCAGCCAATGATTTGGCGTAAAGCATTTGTTGAATACTTAGAAAACAAATCAAAGATTGAAGACTTTCTTAAAGTAATACTTTCAAAACACTCTTATGTAAGAGTTATTTTTACTGGAGCTGGAAGCTCACAATATATAGGTGATACAGTCGTAAAAAGTTTAAATGAATTAGGCGATACGAAGCACTATCATTTTGAAAGTATTGGGTCGACTGATATAGTGTCAGCTCCGCAATCGGTACTTGAAGAAAACATTCCGACCCTTCTTGTATCATTTGCTCGGTCTGGAAATTCTCCTGAATCTGTTGCAGCAGTTGAAATAGTTGAACAGTATGTGAGGGATTCCTACCAACTTTCTATTACATGTGCAATTGATGGGGACCTATCTAAAAAATTAGATATGGTTCCAAATGCATACAATTATGTTTTACCATCAGAAACTTTGGACCAAGGTTTTGCGATGACGAGTTCATTCTCAACAATGACTCTTCTTGCTACTTTAATATTTTCATTAGAACTTGATGAAGATAAATCGAGACAGGTTGAAATTGCTGCCCGATTAGCTGAAGACATTTTTAGTCGAGAGGATGAGATTTCAAACTACCTGCCTTTAGATGTTAAGCGAGTAGTTTACGTGGGATCAGGTCCATTAGCCGGCTTAACCCGTGAAGCACAATTAAAAATTTTGGAATTAACCGCTGGACAAATTTCTACAATTTTTGACTCTTCTATGGGGTTAAGACACGGTCCAAAATCATTTATTAATGATAAAACATCAGTATTTATCTTTGCTTCAAATAACGATTATACTCGCAATTATGATGTGGATCTCTATAAAGAGGTATTAGGGGATGAGATTGCAGCAAAAGTAGTTTTAATAGGTCAAAACGTTGAGGGGTTTAATTATCTTCCATCTGAAAATATTCACCCGGCGTATCAAGTATTTCCAGCTATTGCGTTTGCGCATGTTATTGCCTTAACGGCTTCACTTAATGTTGGTAATACACCAGACACTCCATCGGTGAGTGGAACTGTTAACCGAGTTGTTAAAGGAGTTAAGATTCATCCGTTATATAGGTGTGTGGGGAGATATTCAAATGGTTTTAGTAAAAAGTAAGGAAATCATTCAAAAAGCAGTTCAATCTGGCTATGCTATTGGGGCATTCAACGCAGAGAATATGGAAATGGTTGAAGCGATTATTGAGGCTGCTGAAGAATCTAATTCTCCAATTATTGTGCAAACTACTTCAGGCACCTTAAACATAACACCACCTGAGCGATTTTGCGCAATGGTAAAATCTGTTGCTGATAAAGTGAAAGTTCCAGTTGTCATGCATCTAGATCATGGTGATTCATTTGAACGGGTAGCTCAATGTCTACGGGCGGGATATACCTCCATTATGATTGATGCCTCTAAGAAGGATTTTTATGAAAATGTTAAAATCACAAATGATGTAATTCGTATGGCTAAAGCAGTTGGTGTTCCGGTCGAAGCAGAATTGGGCATTGTTGGTGGTAAGGAGGATGGAAATGTTGCAGAAAAAGAAGCTTTTACAGATCCTTATGAGGCAGAAAATTTTGTCAAGCAAACAGGTGTTGATTTTTTAGCAATTGGAATAGGTAATGTTCATGGTGTCTATAAGGCGGATCCAAAGCTACGATTTGATATACTTCAAGCAGTAAAAGAAAAAACTGGGGATGTACCTTTAGTATTGCACGGTACATCTGGTATTCCAGATGAAGATGTTTCAAGAGCAGTCTCAATGGGAATTGCAAAAGTGAATTATGCAACAGAGCTACGTCAGGTTTTTACAAAAGCTATAAAAGCGTATATTGATGAAGACCCAGGAGTTATTGATCCGAAAAAATACAATGGTAAGGCTAAACAGGCTGTAAAAGAGCTTGTGAAAAAGAAGTTAGTAATACTTGGTTCAACGGGAAAAGCTTAGAGGTCTATGTCATTAAGTTATATAAATTTTAATAAGTCTCAGTTATGAGATTTTTTGTTTCAGTGAAACTTAATAAGTGTACGGAAAGTAGAAAGTGAGAATAAAGGAAAAATTTTCGAAAGTATTCATATAAATATAAGTGTAAAATAATTGGCGGTAGCTCAAAAGAGCGATCGCTTTTTGATTTCAGAAAAAGGACAAAAAGAAAAAGAACCTTTAAAATTGAGTTT
>NZ_JACHHV010000001.1 GCF_014202895.1 Lactovum miscens | reverse complement strand
ATGAGAATCATAACCGCATGATCCGACGCTTCTTACCCAAAGGAACGAAGCAAACAACAGCTTCAGCAGTTGCTAAAATTGAGACTTGGATGAATTGTTATCCAAGAAAAATGTTCAAGTATCAGACACCATTTCAGATGTATCGGGGTGGCTAAATTAAATTTGCAATTTGCCATTTTTTTTCATTATAAAGAAAGAAATAGTATTTTTTACATAAATAATAAATGGCTTTTAAAAGATAGAAAGAGTTAAGGCTTAATTACGAAAATTAATTAGTTTGTAAATGGTCTTTAACAAAATTTGTTATAATATCTTCATGAATATTGGTATTGATAAAATGAGTTTTTACGTTCCCCCTTATTATGTTGATATGACAGATCTTGCCCATGCTCGAGATCAAGAGCCAGATAAGTTTCATATCGGGATTGGTCAGGATGAGCAGGCTGTTTCGCCCGCAAATATTGATATTATCACTATGGCAGCAAATGCTGCAGATAAAATTTTGACTGCCGAGGATCGGGCTTCTATTGATATGGTGATTGTTGGAACAGAATCTTCAGTTGATGAGTCAAAGGCTTCTGCAGTTGTACTTCATCATCTTTTGGGTATCCAGCCTTTTGCGCGTGCATTTGAAATAAAAGAAGCCTGTTATGGTGCAACCGCAGCTCTGATCATGGCAAAACATCATATTGCGATGAGTCCAGGTGATGACCATAAGGTTTTAGTTATCGCTTCAGATATTGCACGCTATGGTTTGAATACTGGAGGTGAGCCAACACAAGGAGCTGGAGCAGTTGCAATGTTAGTTACTGAAAACCCAAGTATTTTGGTCTTAGAAGATGATTCAGTCGCTCTGACGCAAGACATTTATGATTTTTGGCGAATTACTGGTGATGAATTTCCAACAGTTGAAGGCAAACTTTCTAACGAAACATACATAAATGCATTTGCTAAAGTTTGGACTGAATATAAAAATCGAACTGGTCTGGATTTTTCTGATTTTAAAGCCTTGACCTTCCATACGCCTTACACAAAAATGGGCAAGAAAGCACTTCTTCCACAGACTGATGACAAACATCTTCTTGAAGAGTTTGAGCGAGCAATTGTTTATAACCGTAGAGTGGGTAATCTTTATACTGGGTCACTTTTTCTTAACTTAATTAGCCTTTTGGAAAATGCAACAGACCTAGAATCGGGTGATAAAATTGGTTTGTTCAGCTATGGATCGGGATCAGTCGCAGAGTTCTTTTCAGCTCAACTTGTAAATGGCTTTGAAAATCATTTACTGAAAAACTTCCATGAAAATATGCTTGATAATCGTAAAGCTTTAACTATTTTTGAGTATGAAAAAATGTTTAATTCTACTGAAATTCTTGAATCAGATATCAAATTTGCTCTACACGATGTGACAGATAAAGTGCGTCACTATAACAACGCCTAACAAATAATCAGGTGGGCGTACACAATTGTCACCTATCTGATTATTTTTTTGTATTATTCGTGATAAGAACTTGCAAATGAATTGTAGCGGTATGAGGGGGATTCTTTTTGATTCTCTCTTTCAAATCTCCTGAAACAGACCATTCTAATGGACTCATGTCTAAAAAGTCTTCGCTCAATTTTTCAGGAATTTTAAATTCATAATAAATTTCTTTTTGTAAAAAATTAGGAAATTCTTTTGCAAAACGTGAAAGAACCGCAGAATTGTTGTGATAGTAAGCTAAGCCATATGCTTCCCTTAATTCTTGCAAGTAAAATTTTCCGGGGATTACTTTTATTAGCCGCCCATCGGTCTGCAACACTCTTTTAAATTCTGAGTAATTTGAGGGGGTCAAGATATTTAAAATTGTAGATGTTGATTCGTCGGCGTAAGGAAGATTTGTTAGATCAGCTAAAGACAAGAAACAGTTCATATCAAATTCAGTAGCCATTTCAATTCCATCTTTTGCAATATCAAAACCGAATTTTGGGCCATCGAAAACAAGTTGATTCAGAAAACTTCCCTCCCCTGTTCCTACATCAAGGAGAGAATTGCCTAATAAAAACCTTTGTATGAGTGATGTTAATCCTCTATACATGCCTCCTTGAATCAAGCGACGACGTGGTTCAAACATTTTACGGGTGTAATGTTCCGTGTCGGCTGGGGTTGATAAAAAATTAACGGTTCCTTTTTTACTAAGATTATAAGTGTGATGGTTTTTGCAAATCAAGGCATTATTATCCAAAGAAAAGCTGCTATGGCAAATCGGACAACGTAGCTTTGTCACATATTTATCAAGAAGAAGTCGTGATTTTTCAATCTTTTTTAACATATTTATATGATACAATAAATGCATGTTAATAAGAGAATTCTGTGCCGAAAACTTCACTGACATTCCGCGTGTGGCACAAGCGGGAGTAGAGCGAATAGAACTTTGTGATAATTTAGCAATAGGTGGAACGACACCTTCTTATGGTGTCATTGCTCAAACGGCTGATTATTTAAAAGAATATCAAACCTTGCTAGCAGTTATGATTCGCCCGCGTAGTGGTGATTTTGTTTACAATTCACATGAGTTGAAAATTATGGAGACGGACATTCTTAAAGCGGTTGAGGCAGGTGCTCAAACGCTTGTCTTTGGAGCACTTACCGATGACAATGAAATTGATACAGAAGCGATGAATACATTAGTGATTGCTTCGCAAGGGGTGCCTGTTACTTTCCATATGGCTTTTGATGCTTTGAAAGATCCTTTTTCAGCAATTGACCTCTTAGCAGATGCTGGAATTGAGAAAATTCTAACTCATGGGAGTTTGTTAACAAAGGCTGTTAATACTAAGAAAACTGCTGAATATGTAAATTATGCAAATGGTCGCCTAGACTTTATAATTGGCGGGGGAGTAACCGCTGAAAATAAAGAAGAATTAGCCAAAGCTGCGGGGACAAACTTTGTTCACGGTACAAAAATTATCTAATTTCAGCCAGAATAATTTTATGCTATAATAAAGAGAATATTTGTAATTCCCACAGAGAAAGAATTTTTAAATGTCAACCACTATAATTGTTGTTCTTGTTGTAATATTTGTCGTCATTGTCGGTGTTTATGTTTTTTCAATGCTGATGCGTCGTCGAACTGAAAGTCAAATTATTGCGCTTGAAGAGCGTAAGGAAGAGCTTTTTGATTTGCCAATTCAGGAAGAATTTGACAAAGTTAAAGCAATGCATTTGGTGGGGGCATCTCAAAAGGTTTACCGTGAGTGGCATCAAAAATGGGTAGATTTATCACAAAATTCTTTTGCTGAACTTGAAAATTCTATTTTTGAAGCAGAGCAATTGAATGACAGCTTCCGCTGGGGTAAAGCAAAAGACTCTGCGCTTGAAGCTGAAAGTTTGATTCAAATGATGGAAGTTGATGCAGATTCTATCCGTAAAGGTTTATCAGAATTGATGGAGCAAGAACGGTACAATTCAACAAAAATCCAAGATGCGCTTGACATGTATGACAAGTTACGTAATCATATTGCTGATAACGCAGAACACTATGGTTCAACCATTGGAATGATTGAAGAATCATTGGGGAATATTGAAACTGAATTTAATCAATTCGTTGAATTAAATTCAAAGGGAGATCCAGTTGAAGCGGCTGAAATCTTGGAAATTGCTGAGGAGCATACCATTGCTTTAAATAATATTACTGACCGTATTCCTGAAATTATTAAGCTAGTTGATGATGAATACGAAAAGCAATTGACTGAACTTGAAGAAAATTATAAAGACTTTACAGAAAAGAATTATAAATTCCCTGAGACTTTCAACCTTGAGCTATCAATCAAAAATGTGCGTAGTCGTCTGAAAGAAACCAAGGAAAATCTGGAACGATTCGAGTTGGATCGTGCAGAAAGTTTGTTAACTGAGATTAAGTCACAAATTGATGGACTTTACGAAATATTGTCGAAAGAATATAATGGCCGTCGTCAATTTGAAAAGAATGCTCCAATCCTTAAAGATTATATTGAGCATACACGTGAAAATAATCGGGCCTTACTTCTTGAAATTGATCACGCTTTACAGAGTTACCTTTTACCTGATAATGAAAAAGCTTCTGTTCGAGCTTTTGGACTACGTTTGGATGACTTAGAAATTGAAGCAACGGATATCATAAAATTAAAAGATATGCCAGTTCAAGAGCAACCATATTCAATGAATAATCGTCGGGTCAATGCGGTCATTTCAGCACTTCAAGAGATTGAACAAAATCAAGTCCAAATCAATAATAAAATTGCTGGACTTTCATCTGCTGAAAAATCTGCTCGTGATACTGCTCAAGAGTTTGATACGAGGGTCCGTATGATCAAGCGCTTTGTAGAAAAGCGTAATCTCCCCGGTCTTCCGACTGCTTATTTAGATCTCTTTTTTACAGTATCGAATCAAATTGAAAAACTTTTCAAAGAGATGGATAAGATTCGTATCAATATGGATCAAATTAAGCACATGATAGATTTATCAAAAGAACAGCTTGATCGATTGATGAATGAAACAGATAAGTTGATTGATAATGCTTCATTGGCAGAGCAACTGATGCAATATGCGAATCGTTTTAAGTCTTCGAATGCTACTGTGGCTGAAGCAATGCAACGTTCATTGACATTATTTGAACGTGAACGCGATTATACCGCTTCATTTAATACAATCTCCGCAGCTATTGAAACAGTTGATCCAGGTGCAACTGACCGTATCGTAAATGTATATGAAAATACAAAGTCAGCCCCGGAATATCGCATTTGATTTTTAAAAGAAAAACCGCCAATTGACGGTTTTTCTTTTAAAAAAAACCAACTTACTAAGTTGGACAAATATATGCCGAAAAGAAGGATTGAACTTCCGACCCCTTCCTTACCATGGAAGTGCTCTACCACTGAGCTATTTCGGCAAAAAAATTACTCTCTTATTTTAACAAATATAAATTTCATGTCAATAATTTGATGTTTTGACATGAACTGCCTTTGCAATCTATGTTGATAGTTGATAAGTGGATTTTAAACATTCAAAAAGAGTAAATGCACGATACTATTTAAATATTTCGCGTATAGTATAATAGAATAAGTAATTAAAAGGAAAATATGTCAAAAATAAAATCTACTTTTGTTTGTCAAAACTGCGGCTACAAGTCTCCTAAAGAACTTGGACGTTGTCCTCACTGTGGAGAATGGGCCTCATTCATTGAGGAGGTTGAGGTTAAAGAAGTTGTCCATTCACGTAAAACCTTAACCGGAGAGAAATCACATCCAATTAAACTGGGGGAGGTCAATAGGGAAGATGTTCCAAGAGTTCTCACAGATATTGAGGAGTTTAATAGAGTTTTGGGTGGCGGGGTAGTTCCTGGTTCTTTAATATTAATTGGGGGAGACCCAGGAATTGGTAAATCTACGTTGCTCTTGCAAGTGTCTGCCCAATTAGCAAATAAAGGAAATGTTCTTTATGTCTCGGGTGAAGAATCTGCGCAGCAAATTAAACTTAGAGCAGAACGTTTGACCGAAAAGGATGTTGATTTCTATGTTTATGCAGAAACCAATATGGCATCAGTACGGAACGAAATTGAAAAACTAAAGCCTAACTTTTTAATTATTGATTCAATTCAAACGATAATGTCTCCTGACATTGAATCAACTCAAGGCTCAGTAAGTCAGGTTCGTCAAGTTACTAATGAACTTATGCAGATTGCTAAAATGAATAACATTGCTATTTTTATTGTGGGTCACGTAACTAAAGAAGGTACCTTAGCTGGGCCAAGAACATTAGAACATATGGTAGATACGGTCCTTTATTTTGAAGGTGAGAGTCAGAATTCATTTAGAATTCTTCGGGCTGTAAAAAATCGCTTTGGCTCCACCAATGAGATTGGAATTTTTGAAATGCAAACCAGTGGTTTACACCAAGTTCTTAATCCGTCTGAGGTTTTTCTCAGTGAACGTTTGGAAGGTGCAACAGGTTCCGCCATTGTAGCTGCACTGGAAGGAACACGTCCAATATTGGTTGAAGTACAAGCGCTTACTACTCCAACGCTCTTTGGAAATGCCAAGAGAACGGTATCGGGTGTTGACTATAACAGAGTAGGTTTGATTCTAGCTGTTCTTGAAAAAAGAGCAGGTTTAATGATGCAAAATCAGGATGCTTTCCTGAAGTCAGCTGGAGGGGTGAAAATTGATGAACCGGCAATCGATTTGGCTATTGCGGTTGCAATTGCTTCTAGTTATAAAGAAGAACCAACAAGGCCTAGAGAAGCTTTTATAGGTGAAATTGGGTTGACGGGTGAAATCAGAAGAGTTGTTCGGATGGAACAACGTATCTTAGAAGCGTCCAAACTTGGATTTGAGAAAATTTATGTTCCAAAATCTTCACTTGAAAATCTTGAATTGGTTCAAGGTATTGAAGTTGTAGGAGTGGAGACTATTTCAGAAGTTTTAAGCTTGGTTTTCAAAAAATTAGGTTAAATTTACTTTAAATTAATCTTAATTTAAAGTAAATTTAATATTGATGTAATTGTGAAAACGCAACCAAGGTGCTATAATTGACCTACAAAGCTTTCATAATATTTCAGAAAAGAGGATTAAATTTCCATGAGACGTATCATTTTATACGTCCTCGCAGTAATTATTGGAGCTTACATTGGTATTACAGCACTCCCTTCACTTTGGAGTTTGTTTACAAAAGCTGACAGTTGGTGGAATCAGGTTTGGGCAAATGGAATTATTGGTGCAATTATTTTTATTGTTATTATTACATTCCTGATGAATTTCATTATACGTGGCTTAGATAAGTTTGATAACAGCATTGCAGGACTTAACCTTACTAAGGGGATTTTTCGTGTTTCAGGTATCATTATTGGTCTATTGATTGGCGTTTTACTATCAATTCCTATCACAATGCTTCACATTCCAATTTTGTCAAATATCCTAGCAACTCTAGTGATAATTTTTATTGGTTATGTTGGTTATTCTATTTTTAGTCGTCGTGGTGAGGATGTTGTTCGTACTCTTTTTCGTCAAGGGAAAAGGATCAATGAGTCAACCAAGACGACTTCAGTAGCCAAGGCGAAACTATTAGATACTAGTGTGATTATTGATGGTCGTGTTTTTGACATTATCAAGACAGGTTTTTTGGGTGAAAATATCGTTATTCCAAACTTTGTTTTGCTTGAACTTCAAGCATTGTCAGATTCAAGTGATAGCTTGAAGCGGGCCAAAGGACGTCGTGGCCTAGATTTTGTTAACGAGCTTCGTCAAGGAAATGATGCTGTAATAAAGATTTCTGATAAAGATTATAAGGACTTGAAGGAAGTAGATACAAAACTCCTTCGTTTTGCAACTGAAACTCGAGCTGAGTTAGTTACAAATGATTATAACTTAAATAAATTAGCTGAAATTCAAGGCGTCAAAGTTTTGAATATAAATAATTTGGCTAATGCAGTGAAGCAGCAGGTTATGGTGGCTGAGGAGTTAATTGTTCTTATTGTAAAGGAAGGAAGTGAACGCCATCAAGGAATCGGTTACCTTCCTGATGGAACAATGGTTGTAGTTGAGGATAGTGATAAATTAATTGGAAAAGCTGTTAATGCAACAGTGACAAAAGTTTTACAGACAAGTGCTGGTCGCATGATTTTTGCAGATATCAAGAAGTGAGCTCATAAAAAAATAAGGTTGAGAAATTGAACCAGAATTCATAATAGTTTAGTATTTAGTGATTCTGGCCAAACTTCCACCTTTTTTTTAAGGTTTTTATTGAATATTAAAAGCTTTACATAACTTTTCATTATTTTTTTATCGGCTTCGGCTACGCTTGTTTTAATATATCAAACAAATTTAACAGATAATTGGATATTAAGCTTTATTGTCTCCGAAACGATTGCTTATGGAGTTCTTGTATTACATTTAGTTCAACAGTAGCTAAATTTAGAAAATAAAAATACCGGGTAACTAAATAAATCTATGATTAAGTTTAGGCAAGAACTTACTTTTTATATCATAATTTATGTTAAAATTTAGCAAATAAAATAGTTAGAAATTTCAGAAAGTAATAACATGCAAAATACACAAGATGCACAAGATGCTAATGTTGACGCTTTCACGAATCGTGAACTAAGCTGGTTGCAATTTAATGAACGCGTGTTGGAAGAAGCTGAAAGTCCTTCAATTCCGACTTTTGAGCGCTTAAGGTTTTTGTCGATCTTTATGGGCAATCTAGATGAATTTTTCCGTGTTCGTGTCGGGATGTTGGGAGATCAACTTTTGCTTGATGATGATTGGAAAGATAATCAAACAAAGATGACGGTCAATCAACAGCTTAACTATGTATTCCGTGCGACACGACGATTGATTAAACGGTTTAACGAAACTTACCAACAAGTTAATAAAGAGATAAGGAAGTATGGGGTAATTCACATTGAATCAACAGATAAGCTTGAAAAAAAAGATGAGGAATACCTCCGTCGCATATTTAAGTTTAAAATTGCACCTTTGATAACACCGTTTATTGTTGAGAAAAAGCACCCAATGCCATTCTTTGAGAATGATCAAATAATTGTTGGCTGTACCTTAATCACGAAAAATGGAAACAACCGTTTCGGTTTTCTTCCAGTCCCTAATCCTAATAAGGTAGAGCGCATTATTTGCCTTCCAAGTAACCCTGGTAAATTTATTCTGGTTGAAGAACTGATTTTATTTTATGCAGACCGTGTTTTCCATAAGTTTACAATAGAAGATAAAATGATTTTTTCAGTCGTGAGAAATGCTGATATTGATGAGGATGATGGCCTTTACGATTACGATCCTAACTTTTCAGATACCATGGCAAAAATTGTTGAAGTAAGAAACTTACGTGCACCAATCATGATAAAATATCAGGCCAACGATGCTGTACCAAAGTTGATTAACTACCTGGCCCGGAGCAACTATCTTTTTAAGCGTCAGTTCTTTGAATACTTGACACCTTTAGAGTTTAATTATATTTCGGAACTTGAACCGTTGTTTGATAAAAAAATGAAACCAAAACTTTATTTCCCAATTCGCAAACCTGTAAAGAGTTTGGGGCTTGATGAAAATGGCGATTTGATTAATCAAATTTCATCTAAAGATGTCCTGGTTTCCTATCCTTTTGAAAGTATTTCAGGGATGGTTAATCTCTTACACCAAGCTGCTAAAGATGAACGGGTGACTGAAATTTCAATGACCCTTTATCGTGCCTCGAAGCATTCTAAAATTGTAGAAAGTTTAATCAAAGCCAGTAAATTAGGTAAAAAAGTTACTTGTATAGTTGAACTGCGTGCCCGTTTTGATGAGGAAAACAATATTGAACTTTCTGATCAGTTATCAAAAGCTGGTGTAAATGTTCTCTATGGGTTACCAGGTTACAAGGTTCACTCAAAACTTTTATTAATTGAGCTTTCAAATAACCAAAAAATTGCTTTAATTGGCACAGGCAATTTCAATGAAACAACAGCTCGTTTTTATACTGATGTCGCTCTAATGACAGCAAATGCTGATATTGCTAGTGAAGTTAAACAAGTCTTTATAAATATCCAGGCGGAAAGCTTTGTTCAACAAGCAGAGCATCTCTTGGTCTCACCACTACTGATGAAACAAAGACTTATAGAGTTGATTGATGAAGAAATTGAAAAGGCCAAATCAGGCTTATCTGCTCGTATTGTTATGAAGATGAACTCATTAACGGAAAAAGATCTGATGAAGAAGTTCATAGAGGCTTCTCAGGAAGGGGTAAAGATTGAACTCATCGTTCGGGGTATCTGTTGTTTGATTCCTGGAGTTCCTGGAAAAACTGAAAATATAAAGATCCGCTCAATTGTTGGCCGTTATTTAGAACACTCAAGAATTTTTGTTTTCGGTGCCAAAGAAGAAAGCCGTAAATACTATATCTCATCTGCTGACATCATGACACGAAACTTAACTGGCCGGGTTGAAGTGGCAACTCCAATATATGACAAAGACGCTCGTAAAAAACTAGCTTGGATATTAAAAACATGTTTAGCAGATAATGTTAATGCAAGTGAGCAGAATAGCAAAGGCAAGTATAAACATGTTAAAGCAGGAAAAGTGGCGATTGATTCGCAAAGCGTTCTTGCCGAAATGGGACCAAAATCTGAAAAAGAAGCTAAGCCCAAGAAATAGGAAGAAAAAAATGCGAAAAATAGGAATTTTGACAAGCGGAGGAGACTGCGCAGGATTAAATCCAGCTATTTATGCTTTGGCTCGTAGTTTATACACCCGACTAGACGAAGTTGAATTAATTGGAATCTATGATGGCTATACTGGACTTATTGATCTAAATTTCAAAAAGTTAGAACTAAGAGATTTTGATGATCTGCTTGATAAAGGAGGAACTTTTCTTCGGTCAATCCGTCAATCATTCAAAACAATTGATGTAAAGAATGACAAGGGCTACTCTAAGGCTGATCGTATGGTTGAAAATTATAAGGCGCTGAAGCTCGATGCATTGGTAACTTTAGGAGGAAATGGGACACACAAAGTAGCCAACCTTCTCTCACAAAGAGGATTGAATATTGTGGCATTGCCTAAGACGATTGATAATGATATTTTTGGTACTGAAGAAACTTTTGGCTACCAAACAGCCATTCAACGTGGAGTTGAATACATCGAGGTTTTGAAAACAACGGCGGCCTCGCATTCACGCATCTTCCTTGTGGAAATCATGGGAAATAAAGTAGGATGGCTTCCGCTTGAGACTGGGGTGGCTTCAGGCTCAGATGTTATCCTGCTCCCAGAAATCCCTTACGATATTAAGAAGGTAGCAGGTGCCATCAAGAAAACCCTGAAGATAAGAAATTATGCGATTGTAACTGTGGCAGAAGGTGCCTTTTCTAAAGGTGAGTCACGTAAATTTAAAGAACGAGTTCTTGAAAGAAAAGCAGCTGGGTACAATTTTGTTTCTGATAAATTGGCGGCTGAACTTGCTAAGATAATACCAGAAGAAATGAGAACGGCAGTGCCAGGGCATTTTCTTCGTGGTGGCGCACCAAATGCTTATGATATTAACTATACGATGCAACTAGGTGATTATGCTGCTAAGTTGATTGAAAATGAGGTTTATGGTGTGACGGTTGCAAAAATTGAAGGAGACATACATCATAATCTCTTGAGCGAGGTTGCCGGTGTGGCTAAACCTGTTACTGAAGAAAATCGCTTGATGAAGGCGGCTCGTAACGTAGGGATTAGTTTTGGCGATTAATTTAAATAAACAAAAATTCAGCCCAAAGCTGAATTTTGTTTATTTCTTTCCAGTGAAACTCTCAAGCACTCCGCCCAATCCAGGGGAAAATAGACTATCTGATGTAATCTTCTCATAAAATTCAGCAGCTTTTGGAGTAAGGTTAGAACGGATGGCAAGAGGGCGGAAATGTATCTCAACATCCGTAATCTCAGCCTTAACTGGTTTCCCTGCCTCAATATTTCTCAAAGCGCACATGAGCTGAGAACGCTCCCAATCACGAATATTTCGATCAAGAACTAAGTTATAAAGTAGATTTATAATTTCTAATTTTTTCATTTGAGCCATTATAACACGGGTTTTCTATCAATTTGTTATAATTTGTTTATGAATGAAAAAGCAATTTTTGCAGGTGGATGTTTCTGGTGTATGGTAGAACCATTTGAAACACGCCCAGGAATTATAAGTGTTTTAAGTGGCTTTACAGGTGGCGATAAGGAATTTCCGACCTATGATGAGGTTAGTGGTCATTGGACAGGTCATGTTGAAGCAGTTCAAATCGAATTTGATAATGAAATTGTGTCTTATTCAGACTTACTAGAACTATACTGGCAATTGATTGATCCAACAGATGCGAACGGACAATTTTATGACCGAGGAGATTCTTATCGCCCTGTTATTTTTGTCTCAAGTTCAGAACAAGCAGCCTTGGCTGAGAAGAGTAAAAAAGCCCTCCAAGCTTCTGGAAGATTTGGCACCTTGGAAATTATTGTGCCAATTAAAGAGGCTACTACTTTTTGGCCAGCTGAAGAATACCATCAGGATTTCTATAAAAAGAATCCTGTTCGATATGCTGCAGTTCATAAAATCCGAGAAAAGTTTGCCAAAAAGGTTTGGCCGGAATTTAACAAAAAATCTAAAAGCCTTTTTTGGAAAAAGTAATATTTTCAGCAGTTGGCTTATACAAAAAATGAACCTTCTAAGTGATGCAGTATCAAAAATACGTAACCTGTTCGGTTGTGGAAGATGATTAAAATTTGTGATAGAATGAAAAGGATTGAAAAACTAAGGAAGTAATAATGACCGATAAAATTCGCGTCCGTTATGCGCCAAGCCCGACAGGACTTCTGCACATCGGTAACGCACGAACAGCACTTTTTAATTATCTATTTGCTCGCCATTTTGGTGGAACCTTCATTATCCGTATTGAAGATACAGATCGCAAACGTCACGTTGAAGATGGTGAACGTTCACAACTTGATAACCTGCGTTGGTTAGGTATGGATTGGGATGAGTCACCAGAAACTCACGAGATGTATCGTCAATCTGAGCGTCTTGATATTTATCATCAATATATTGACCAACTTTTGGCAGAAGACAAAGCTTATTATAGTTATATGACTCAAGAGGAATTGGAAGCGATCCATGAACGTCAGGAAGCTCTAAAGATTGCCCCTCACTATGAATATGAATACAAAGGCATGAGCGATGATGAGGTTAAGTCTTATCAAGAAAAGCGCAAATCACTTGGAATTATTCCAACTGTCCGTGTCCGCGTGAATGATTCTGCTGTTTATGAGTGGGATGATATTGTTAAAGGTAAGACAAGTTTTGAAGGCTCAAATCTTGGCGGTGATTGGGTTATTCAAAAAGCAGATGGATACCCTACCTATAATTTTGCTGTAGTAGTAGATGATCATTTGATGGATATCACGCACGTTTTACGTGGAGATGATCATATTGCCAATACACCAAAACAATTAGGTATCTATGAAGCATTTGGCTGGAAAGTACCACGTTTCGCCCATATGACTTTGATTATCAATACAGAGACGGGCAAAAAGCTCTCAAAGCGCGATACAAATACGCTTCAGTTTATTGAAGATTACCGTTTAAAGGGCTATTTGCCTGAAGCTATCTTTAATTTTATTGCCTTCCTTGGCTGGAATCCTGGAGGTGAGGAAGAAATCTTTAGTTTAGATGAATTGGTAAAATTATTCGATCCAGAACGTTTATCAAAAGCACCTGCTTCATTTGATCAAAAGAAACTTGACTGGCTAGACGGAGAATATATTAAGAAATCTGAGCTTAGCGATGTCGTTGCTCTTTGCAAGCCATTCCTTGAAGCTGCAAATCGTTTTGATGAGCATGCCGAAGCATTGGTTAAACTTTATCAACCGCAACTTAAGTTTGCTGAAGAGATTATTCAGTTGACAAATTTCTTCTATGAAGGTTACCCAGAACTTGGAGAGGCTGAAAAAGCAGTCATGTCTGAAGAAACAGCTATGATAGCTGTGAAGTCTTTTTATAAGCACATTTCAGTTATGAGTGAAGTCGATTTTAAGGCGGATAATATTATGCCTTTGTTTAAAGAAGTTCAAAATGAAACTGGAATTAAGGGTAAATTACTTTGGATGCCAATTCGAGTTGCCACAACGGGATACACACATGGTCCACAACTTCATGAAGCTCTTGAAATTCTTGGCCGTGACGAAGTAATCAAACGTCTTGAGAATACACTCAAATAAATAATTAAAATAAGCAAGAGTCAAGATTGACTCTTGCTTATTATTTTCAAAGAAATTCAAACAAAAGGAAAAGTTTTCTACTCAAAAGACAAAATAAAGATTGTTTTTAAAATAGAAAAAGCTACAATATAGAAATGAGTGACTTAACAAGAGGCCCAATACTTAGAGGTATAATCTGGTTTACAATTCCCCTCCTTATTGGGAATTTTTTTCAGGTGTTTTATGCCACTGTAGATACTTTAATTGTGGGTCAAACACTCGGGCCAATGGCTTTGGCAGCTGTTGGAGCAACGGGCGCAATTAATTTTTTAATTGTTGGCTTTGCTCAAGGCATGACAGGTGGTTTGACAATTATCATGGCCCAACGTTTTGGAGCAAAAGATGAAGGCGGTGTTCGCAGGTCCTTCTTTACTGGGCTCAGTTTTACGGTGATTATCTCCTTGATTTTGGGGCTTATCTCCTCTGCTTTTCTTCAGCAGATTCTTCAAGTGATGCAAACACCGAGCGATTTGATTAATAACAGTCGTGACTTCATGTATTTTGGTCTCGGAGGAATGATCATCCCCAATCTATATGCTTACTTGGCAAATGCCATGCGTTCGCTTGGAAATTCAAAAACTCCACTTTATGCAATTATTTTGGCTTCGGTTTTAAATATCGGACTTGACTATATTGTAATCCTTTGTTTTCATACAGGAGTTTGGGGAGCTGGTTTGGCCACTTTGATGGCTGAACTATTTTCTGTTTTTTATCTTATAATTTATATTAAAAGAAAAGTGCCAGAATTACATTTTAGTAAATCAGATATCAAATATGATGAAGCTGAAGTTAAAGAGCATGCTAGATTAGGCTTCCCAATGGCTTTTCAGTCTTCAATTATCGCTATTGGTTCTATCACTTTACAGGTAGCTCTAAATATGTTGGGTGAGAATGCGGTAGCCGCCAATTCAATTGCTTCAAAAGTTGATCAATTTGCTATGTTACCTATGATTTCATTGGGGCTAGCCATGGCTACTTTTGCGGGCCAAAATTATGGTGCTAAACGGTACAATCGCATAAATGAAGGGCTGGCTGATTCTCTATGGATAGGCATCATATGGTCGATTGTTTTTGCTGTCTTATTGCAAATTTTTCACTTTTATGTGACTACCGCCTTTATTACAGCTTCAGCAACCAAGATTATTGAACTTACGCGGATTTACTATGTCGCCAATTCTTCCTTTTACTGGGTTTTGGCAGTCCTTTTTATTACGAGGTCTACTTTGCAGGGCCTGGGAGACACCAAAATTCCAACAATTTGTGGCTTTATGGAGCTTATCTCTCGTGTCGTCGTAGCTGTTATAGGTGTTTCACTAATGAGTTATCATATTGTAGTTTTTGCTAGTCCTCTGGCTTGGTTAGGATCCACTTCAATCCTAATTCCTACCACTATTAAGATGTACAAAACCTATAGAAAAGCATACGATGGAGAAAATATACAGATTAACGAAAAAAAAACAATTAAAACAACCTGATAGAACCCTTTAAATAAAATACTGTTGATTCCAAATGTTCAACCTAATATCTAACATTTGGAGGCTATTTTTTGTTAAAAATATTCGTTAGTCCGTAAGTTGAAGAAAGCTTAATTGTTTTGAAAATTTGAAGGTAGAGATTAACGAGTGATTGTTAGAAGCAGGTTATTAAGTTTTGTAAAAAGTTTAGAAAAGCTATCAAAATATAGCTATTCAACACAAAATATAAAAAAGTTTGAATTGTGTAAGTCAAATTGAAGATTGTCTGACTAATTCAAAATTACAAAAGCCAAGAATTTAATCTTGGCTGAAAAACTAATTCTTGATGGACAGTCACTTTTTATGAATAACGTTTAGATTAAAGTTTAGTAGAAATAATCGACCATATGGTCCCAGAGATAAGAGTTAATATAATCAAGTCAATTAAAGCATAGAGCAACCCTAATAGAAAATCCCACATGTTGTAAAAGATTGACTCAACTTTGTGATAAGTCAAAATTAATGTGGCAATATAATTTTTGAAGCCGCTAAATCTATCTCATAAGTTACTTCACGGTTGTCACGGATAGTATGCTCAAAGTCAGTGCTATAAATTAAGATACGTATCTTATCACCCATATTAAGCTTGTAGATGCTTGGCAAAAGCTTGAGTCTGAAAGTCATCCATTTACCAGGAAGGATGCTTGAAACATTCATGAGACTTTCGCGGTTTTGAAGATTAAGAAAACCTTTAGAAATAACTTGGTAAGGGCTATTCTGAAGGGGAATTTCAACAAGGTTTTCTTGTTTAAAGAGGCGACCACGGTCCAAGGCATTTGCTTCAACTGTTACAGGATGATCAGGGAGACGCTTTTTCTGGCCAAAATCAAGAAGCTGGGCGGAAAGTAGTGCTCTTGAATCATTTATTTTCAATTTAATTTCAAGTTCAGGGGCACCATTAATAATAATTTCTTGAGGAATGTCAATATTTACAATAGTAGCATTTGTTTTCCCTTCAAAAAGTTCATTTTTGAAAACCTGGAAGTCTTTGCAATATCGATCAAAGTCGTCTGCATTGTAATGATTTTCAAAAGTTGTAGTACCACTTCCTAAGTTGTGTTGCAAACGACCAGATTTTCCCCAACCATCAAGGCTTGTCCATGATTCATACTTATTGTTCTCTTGAAGAATCACGGGTGGAAGATTCAAATTGAGATCACGTCCAAGCAATTTGGCAGTAAAATAGGCGTTAATCACCTCCGTAAAGTCAATTGATTGCCAATTGTGAATTGGCAAGTGAGCGCCACGGTGTAAGAAGGCATGCTTGGCTACCGTTTCAGGAATGGCATTCCAATAATTATAAGCTTGGTCAGTAGTAACATTGAAGTCTTGTAAACCATGCAAAATCAACACATCAGCTTTAACATTTTTGACATTTGGAAGATAGTTTCGGTCTTCCCAGAATTGATTATAGTCACCAGATTTACGATCAAGTGCTCGAGTCATTTCATCAAGTTGTTTTTGATAAATCTCATTTCCCGAGAGATAATCCGCTCCAGACATGTTTCGAGAATAAGTTAATTCAGCAAGGACATCAAGATCTTCTCCCGGGAAACCAGCAGGGGAGCGAACCAGACCACCTTCACGGTAATAATTATACCAACTTGAAATTCCAGCTTGAGTCAAGATAACTTCAAGTCCATCAACTCCAGTTGTTGCAACACCGTAAGACATCGTACCAAGGTAAGATTGTCCCGTCATGGCAACTTTCCCATTTGCCCAATCAGCTTTAACCTCTTTTTCTCGAGAACGCGAAGTGAAGGCACGTGTGCGTCCGTTCAACCAATCGATCACTGCTTTCATAGAGTAAACTTGCTGATAATTTCCCGAACTCTGAAATCCATCAGAATCTTTGGTCCCAATTCCGGCTACATAGATTGATGCAAAGCCCCGGGCTAAGAAATAATCATTTAGAGAATAAGTCCAAGAATGTGTGAAACTTTGTTCAGCTTCAGTTGTTGAATAAACTTTAGATTTTTCATAGTTCGGATCTACTGGCAAGACAGGTTGAGTAATTATTTCATGAATCTGTTTTTCTGAAAGCTCAGTCTCCATCTTATGAAGTCTGTTTTCACTGGCAGTCTCATTCATCCCAAGGTGATAGGGGCTTGCGGTCATAACCACTGGGATTTTACCCACAAAAGCAGGACGGTGGATTTCAACATAGACCAGATCATATTGGCCACATTTTTGGCTATCCAAGCTTGTTTCAACCCAAACCTTCTCTCGTTTGACAACTGCAGTATCAAAGCTGGCAAGTGTTTTATCATTAAAAAAGTGATATTGATTGTCAACTGGGATCAAACCTTCGCTGACCCAATATTCAATGAGACTCATTCCATTCTTACGGCGTGAAAGAAGCAGTAAGTAAATGGCGGAAATTAAATTGTCTACTGACATTTCAGAATCAATCATGGGAAGATTGATGGATTTTGCAAATTCAATTGATTTTTCCGGCTTAAACTCAAAGTTGACAATAAAATCTTGGACTTGAAGAGCAAGAGTCCAGAAGATAACCCAGTTTAGGTTTTCATTAGAATTTAAGAAAGATGTAAAACTTAATTTATCGCTGGCTTGCAGTGAGGCTTCATCTATGGGGGCAACTGAAAAGAAATTATTCAAGACTTCTTTTTCAGATTTGTTATCAAATTCAAAGCCAAGACTTTTCAATTCTGAATTTTTTTCTTCAAAAGTTTTTTCAACGATTGAAAAATGATTAAATTTTACCATTCTAAATTCCTCCAAAGGCAAGCAAATGAATCCCAATTCTTTTTAATTATTATATCATAGGCTGGTAATGAAGAAATAACCAGAAAATCAAAAAGCTTTAATTAAAAAGAAAAAATTCTAAAAAGATGTTTAAGATGTGCTTGAAATTTGTGAGACCTCAAAGGAGTGCACAACAACAAATAAAAATATTTTGGTATACTAGATTGTTTAAAAAAAAGACTTAGGAGATTTCAGGATTTATGGATTATTCATGGAGTATAAAATATCTCACAGAATTCATTGGGACAGCTCTTCTTATTATTCTAGGAAATGGTGCTGTCGCAAACGTTGAGCTTAAAGGAACGAAGGCACATGGTCAAACTTGGATGATAATCGGATGGGGATATGGTGTCGGAGTCATGCTTCCAGCATTGATGTTTGGCAATGTTTCGGGAAATCATATCAATGCAGGCTTCACTTTGGGGCTTGCTGTTGCTGGACTTTTCCCATGGGCGCACGTTCTACCTTATTTGATTGCACAATTGCTTGGTGCCATATTTGGTCAATTAGTAGTTGTTGCCGTTTACTTACCGTTCTATCGCAAGACAGAGAATCCAAATGCCATTCTGGGGTCATTCTCGACCATAGCTGCAGTGGATGATGGAACAAAGCAAACTCGTGTTGCTTCTCTAATTAATGGTTCTGCTAATGAATTTGTTGGCTCATTTATCCTTTTTTTTGGTGCGATGGGATTGACGAAACTATTTTTTGGGTCTGAAACGATTCCTTACTTGACTCAATCATATGTGTCACAAGGGGCAAAGGCTACAGATGCAACAGTTGTTATGCTTTCAAAACAATTTGCATTCCCGGGGCTTTCAATCGCCCATATGGCGCTTGGTTTCTTGGTTATGGTACTCGTATCGTCATTAGGCGGGCCTACAGGGCCAGGTCTTAATACTGGCCGTGATTTTGGACCCCGTTTGGTTCACTGGTTACTTCCAAAATCAGTTCTTGGGCAAGCTAAGGGTGACAGTAAATGGTGGTATGCTCCAGTTCCATTCCTGATGCCAATTTTAGCAGGTATCGCTGCAATTTCCCTCTTCAAATTGATTTACTTATAAAAAATAACTCAAGTCTGTTTAATCAATTTAGTTGTTAGGTAGGCTTTTCTTTCCTAATTGCCCTTATTGCTCTGTAATTCTTATAGATGTTATGATTCATTTTGCAAGCTGCGATATAATTTGGTAAAATTAGGAATAATAATTTTGACAAGATTTTCAAGAAAAATAAGAGGTAGTAATGTCAGTTTTAGAAATTAAACCAGTTTACCGTGTAAACAATCGTGAAGAGAATCTTAACTTCTTTCGGAATGTTTTAGGTATGAAAGTTATACTTGAAGAAGGCACTATGGTTGAACTTGGCGCTTTTAAATCTAAGAAAACCCATATTTTACTTGAGGAGTCACCCGGTGAAGAGGGAAACTCTGCATCGGGAAAGATTAAAAAACACAAGATTACCGTTCTCCGTGCTAATGTTCATGAAATTGTTGAGCTGATCGAAAGAAATAAAGATGCTGTCAAAGAATTTACTGATTCTGAAGCTGGTTTTGAAACAATCTCTCCAGAAGGAGATGTTTTCTGGCTGTTACCTAGTCATCCATATGAAGAAATTAAAACGGATGCCTTTGTTGGTTTATCTGACTTTGAGGTTTCAGAATTAACGATCAATGTTACCGACGAACTTTTGGCTTATCAAAGCTTTGCACCTCTTTTAGCTATTGTTGGAGGAGAAAATACGCTTATTAACTTCAATGAAGAAGCTCCTGAAAAATTGGAAAACACATGGGATCTTGAAGCCTTAGAAGTTACAATGTCCAAAGAAACAAATTTTTCAGCTTTGAAAGAAGGTTTTTCTTCATTTAGTCCATACATGGATTCGGAAGAGCGTTTATTGAATGTTAGTCTGCCAGATCAAGGGCTTGAGCTTTGGTTTAAAAAATGAGCAAAGTTATATTATGATTAACGAGAAAAAATTCATAACACGCGTCAATGATTATTTGGCGCGTGAAGTTTTTCCTGGCTGTGAGTTTACCCTAATTGACAGAGATGAGACTCAGCATTATTATTTATTGGGTAATGAGGAAATTCTGCCTGAGAAAAAGCGCTTAAAAGCAGGAAAAAGGTGGGATTTAGCCTCAGTATCCAAAGTAGTTGGAACTGGAAGCTTAGTAATTGATGAAGTTCTGGCTGGACGAATTGATTTAGACCATAGCTTAAAATCTTACTTACCTAATTGGCATGAAAAGTCAATTACAGTACGTCAGCTTCTAACACATACAACTGGAATAAATCCTTACATTGAGAATAGAAATGAACTGGGGTTTAGTGAGCTCAAAAAAGTAATTTTGGGACTTGAGCTTAAAACCGATCAATCTTTTTATTATACAGACGTAAATTTTATCCTACTTGGTTTTATGTTGGAAGAAATCTTTGAGAAAGATCTTGATCAGCTTTTGGCGGAAAAGGTTTTTATTCCTCGAAAAATGTTTGAAACCACATATAGTCCAGTGGAAAATGCGGTGGTGACGGATTATAAGTTACCAGCAGGAATTGTTCACGATCCGAAGGCACAGGTCTTGGGCGGACATTGTGGGTCAGCCGGGCTTTTTAGTAGTATGAAAGATCTTCAATATTTTATTAATTCATATCTCTATGATAAAAAATATTTGAAACTTTATGAGAATTATTCACCAGATTCGCATCGAGTCAGAAGTATGGGCTGGGGCTTCCAAACTGAAGAATGGTTGATTCACACTGGTTATACTGGTACCTTTCTCATGATGAATCTTAAGCAAAAGCAAGCAGTAATTTTTCTTTCAAATCGTGTTCATCTTAAAGATGAACGGGATGAATGGATTAAGCAACGAGATGCACTTATCCAAGATTTTATTGATTGTTTTGAGTAAAGATGTCAAATTTTATATAAGACCAAGACATGATATTAAGGTCTTATATAAAGATCAAAATCGTTTCAGAAATATTTGCAAGATAATTTCACTTTTTGTGTGGACGCCTTGACAATGTTAGACACATAGAGTAGAATTTAAAAGAATACCTATAAATTGCAGCTTTAGAGGGATAGATATGCCAATCAACTTTCCACTTTATCCGGATGATCGTATTTTTTCTCCGGACAATAGAGTTTTGATGAATAATCGTCAAATCTTTACACACTCTCCTAGCATTAGCGATGAAGAGTCTTTAACACGCAATTTTGGACCAGTTGATCTTACATCTACGCCGTCTAAATTGCCACAAGGTCAGCGTACAACTTATAATTCAGTTAAACGGCCGCTAGGATCTAAGCCAGAAGAGGTTAATACCTTTGAGCGAAGCCACCGTCGGACTGCGATTGAGGAATCAAAAGAAAGAGCAAAGCGTGCAGCTGTTCAGCCACGTCGTCCTAAGGGCTACGTTTATCCAACTGATCGTGTACGTCCAACTTTGCATTCAAAGATTGAAGAGAAACCAAGAATTAATGAAGAACGACTGACAGAGTATCAAAGACGTAAACAATTGAATAGCGTTATAACAAGCTCGAACAAAGTTTCTTTTGATGAACCTGTTCAACCAGATGAATTGGTACAAGGGGATTTGTTCTCAAGAGAATCGACTGATTACTTTAAACGTAAACGTGAGAGTTTGTTTGATCGTGGAATTCAATAAAAAAGCACCTTAATCGGAGATTATTAAAGGAAAAATGTCAAAAACTTATCATTTCACAGGAATCAAGGGAGCCGGTATGTCCGCACTGGCTCTTTTATTGCATCAAATGGGCGAAACTGTTCAAGGCTCAGATCAACCAAAATATTATTTTACTCAACGTGGGCTTGAAAAATCTGGTGTACCAATTCTTCCATTTGATGTGAAGAATATTAAACCTGAATTTGAACTAATTGTTGGAAATGCTTTCCGTCCTGATAACAATGTGGAAGTTGCTTTTGAGGTTAATAATAATTTCCCTTATAAACGCTACCATGAATTTCTTGGCGAGTTTATGACGCGTTTTACTTCAATTGGTGTCGCTGGCGCTCATGGGAAGACTTCAACGACAGGTATGCTTAGTCATATTCTGTCAAATTTAGAAGATACGTCATTTTTGATTGGTGATGGTACAGGTCAGGGTCATAAAAATGCCAAATATTTTGTTTTTGAATCAGATGAATACGAGCGTCATTTCAAACCTTATCATCCTGAGTACAGTATTATCACAAATGTAGATTTTGATCATCCAGATTACTTCCATGATATTGATGACGTGTTCTCTGCTTTTAATGATTATGCAAATCAAGTTAAGAATGCGGTATTTGCCTATGGGGAAGATAAGTACCTTCGTAAATTGGATACTAAGACCCCAGTTTTCTACTATGGTCTTGAATCTAATGATGATTATCAAGCACGTGACATCGTTCGTACGACAACAGGTTCTGATTTTACTGCTTATTTTCATGACGAGAAGTTGGGAGAGTTTCATGTTCCTGCTTATGGCAAACATAATATTGCCAATGCTTTGGCTGTAGTTGCTGTACTTCATCAATTACAAGAGGATATGGTGAAATCGGCAGAGTATTTGGCTACTTTCAAAGGAGTTAAACGTCGTTTTTCTGAAAAAATTATTGGTGAGACAGTAGTTATTGACGATTTTGCCCATCATCCAACCGAAATTGAAGCTACGCTTGATGCAGCTCGTCAAAAATATCCAGATCGTGAAATTGTAGCAGTTTTCCAACCGCACACCTTCTCACGTACTATTGCTTATCTCGATGACTTTGCGGAAGTTCTTAACCATGCTGACACAGTCTATTTGGCTGAAATATATGGTTCGGCTCGTGAAGTCGACCATCATGATATAAATGTTCGTGATTTGGCTGCCAAAATCATCCAGCCAGCCACTGTGATCCCCGAAAATGATGTTTCACCATTGCTTGACCATGAAAAGGCAGTTTTTGTCTTCATGGGGGCAGGTGATATTCAAAAGTATGAATATGCTTTTGAGGAGCTACTTTCTCAACTAACAGAGAGTGTACAATAATAGTCAATTAGAAAAGAGAGCCACCAGGCTTTTTTTTCAGCTTGTTTTTATGAAGTTACTTTTTAAAATGAAAAGTGCTAGAATTAAGGGAATATTAATTAAAGGACGGAAATATGACTAAAACACTCGCAGTCAATGCTGGTAGCTCTTCACTCAAATGGCAAATGTATGAAATGCCCGAAGAAAAAGTAATTGCGAAAGGTCTAATCGAACGTATTGGGCTCAATGATTCTATCTCAACAGTAACTTTCGGTGAAATTAAAGATCGGATTGTCTTAGACATCCATGATCATAAAGAAGCTGTTAATATTTTACTTAGCGACTTAAAACGCTTAAATATCGTATCAGAAATCTCTGATATTACAGGTATTGGTCACCGTATCGTGGCTGGTGGTGAGGATTTTAAAGAATCAACTTTGGTTACTCCAAAAGTTTTGGATAAGATTGAAAAACTTTCACCTTATGCTCCTCTTCACAACCCAGCAGAAGCAGTCGTAATGCGTGTTTTTGAACAAGTCCTACCAACTGCAACTGCAGTTGCAGTTTTTGATACAGCGTTTCATTCGACAATGCCAGCCAAAGCTTATCGTTACCCAATGCCAAATAAATATTACGAAAACTATGCAGTTCGTAAATATGGAGCGCATGGTACTTCACACATGTTCGTTTCTCGTGAAGCTGCCAAACTTCTTGGCAAGCCAATTGAAGAAACAAAGATAATCACTGCTCACATTGGCAATGGAGGATCAATTACAGCTGTTGAAGGCGGAAAATCTGTTGACACTTCAATGGGTTTTACACCGCTTGGTGGTATCATGATGGGTACTCGTTCAGGAGAATTAGACCCATCTATTTTGCCGTTTATCATCGATCGTGATCCAGAATTAAAAGATGCTCAAGATGCGATCGATATGCTTAATAAACAGTCAGGTCTTCTTGGCATTTCTGGCATTTCGTCAGACATGCGTGATATTATTGATACGAAAGATACGGACATTAACGCGAAACTTGCTTTTGATATGTACGTTGACCGTGTGAAGAAATATATCGGTCAATACTTAGCTATCATGAATGGTGCTGATGCGCTAGTCTTCACAGCTGGTGTTGGTGAAAATTCTGTTCCTTTCCGTGAATCTGTACTTGATGGACTTGATTGGTTGGGAATTAAAGTTGATCCCTCTAAAAATTTCTTTGGAGCTGAAGGTGACATCTCATTACCAGATTCTCGTGTGAAGATTTTTGTCATTCCAACTGATGAGGAATTAATGATCACACGTGATGTTGAGCGTCTGAAATAAGTTATGTAAATAATTTTAGAATCTCAGGTTCTCCCAAGAACTGGGATTTTTATTTTTGACGTAAATGTGTTAAAATTTAATTTAGAACGCTTACATTTTTCGTGATGCTTTAAACTATGTATCTTATCTCATTTTTTGAAAGGAAATATACAATTGTCTAAAACACTTTCAGTCAACGCTGGATCATCTTCGCTCAAGTGGCAACTTTTTGAAATGCCAGAGGAAAAAATGCTTGCAAAAGGAATTTTTGAGCGTATTGGTCTAGAAGGTTCGAAATCACTAGTGTCATTTGAAGGTGAGAAACATGAACGTGAAATAGAAATTATTGACCACCGCCAGTCTGTTCTTCTTTTGATGGATGAGTTAATTCACTTCCATCTAATTCAAGATTTTCGTGAAATTACTGGAATTGGTCATCGTGTAGTGGCTGGTGGAGAATATTTTAAAGAATCTGTAGTGCTTACAAAGGAAAATCTTAAGAATTTGAAGTCAATTTCTTATCTAGCACCTTTACATAATCCAGCCAATATATTGGGAATAGAGGCTTTCCAACGCTTGCTTCCAGAAGCTCTATCAGTAGCTGTTTTTGATACTGCCTTTCATACAACAATGCCTGAAGAGGCGTTTCGTTACCCAATTCCAACCCGCTACTATGAAGATTTTGAAGTCAGAAAATATGGTGCTCATGGAACCTCACATAAGTATGTTGCTGCTGAAGCAGCTAAAGTTTTAGGTAAACCTTTAGAAGAAATAAATCTTATCACGGCTCATATTGGTAATGGTGCCTCTGTTACAGCGATTGAAAAAGGAAAATCAGTTGATACCTCTATGGGCTTTACGCCATTAGCTGGAGTAATGATGGGCACACGCTCTGGTGATATGGATGCCTCAATCTTACCGTATCTACTTAAACGGGACGATAGCTTAGAGAATGCTCAACAATTAATTGATATTCTTAACAATGAATCAGGTATTCTTGGTGTCTCAGAGCTCTCGAGTGATATGCGTGATCTTGAAGTGGCAGTATCCGAAGGAAATGAAAAGGCCATTTTGGCTTACAAAATGTTTGTCAATCGATTGAAGAAATATATTGCAGAATACTTTGGGATTTTAAATGGTGCGGATGCATTGGTGTTTACGGCAGGTATTGGCGAAAATGACACAGATGTCCGCCGGGACATTATAAAAGGTCTCTCATGGTTTGGTATGGAGCTTGTGCCAGAACTTAATGTACGTGGAGCAAATGGAATTATTTCTACACCTGATTCAAAAGTCAAGGTTCTTGTAATTCCAACTAATGAAGAATTGATGATTGCACGTGATGTTGAAAATTTCCGTGAAGCGTGGTTTAAGCAGATACTTGAGAAGGGTTGAAAATTCAACCTTTTTTTCATGCTGAAAATATGCTAAAATAACATGAATAAAATTGAAAAGGTGTTTACATGTCAGAATTGAAATATAAACGAATCTTACTTAAACTTTCAGGAGAAGCTTTAGCTGGAGAGAAAGGCTTTGGCTTTGACCCTGAAACCGTCAAATCTGTCGCAAAAGAAATCAAAGAAGTTCATGATTTAGGTGCCGAAATCGCTATTGTCTGTGGTGGCGGAAATATTTGGCGTGGTGTGACTGGTGAAAAAGCAGGTATGGAACGTGCTCAAGCGGATTACATGGGAATGCTTGCGACTATTCAAAATGGTCTGTTCGTTCAGTCGGCTCTTGAGGGCCTTGGGCTTGATTCTCGCGTAATGACATCTATCTCAATGCCAGCAGTTGCTGAACCGTATATTCGACGTCGTGCAGAACGTCACCTTGAAAAAGGCCGTGTGGTAATTTTTGCTGGTGGAACAGGTTCCCCCTATTTTTCAACAGATACGACCTCTGCGCTTCGTGCAGCTGAGATTAATGCTGACGTTATATTGATGGCCAAAAATGGAGTAGATGGTGTCTACAACGCAGATCCAAAACTGGTCGCAGATGCCATAAAATTTGAGCACTTGACTCATATGGAAGTGATCACCAAAGGCTTACATGTCATGGACACTACTGCTTCAACCATGTCAATGGACAATAATATTCCGCTCGTCGTATTTAATATGAATGAAATGGGAAATATCAAACGTGTAGTACTCGGTGAGAATATCGGTACAACAGTTGACGTTAAATAATATCAAGAAATAAAGGAAATAAAATGACAACTACAGAACTTTTAGAAAGTGCCAAAGAAAAAATGTTAGGTTCTGCGGCAAGCTTGCAACGTAATTTGGGCCAAATTCGCGCTGGTCGTGCAAATGCAAGTCTACTTGATCGCATATATGTAGACTACTATGGTGCACCGACTCCTTTAAAGCAAATTGCTTCAATTACCATTCCTGAAGCACGGGTATTAGCCATTTCTCCATTTGATAAAGGTTCTTTGAAGGATATTGAACGTGCACTTAATGAATCTGATTTAGGTATTACACCTGCCAACGATGGACAAAATATCCGTCTTGTTATACCTATGCTGACGGAAGAACGCCGAAAAGAATTGGTTAAGTCAATGGGAAAGTTTGTCGAAGAAGCAAAAGTATCAGTTCGCAGCGCGCGCCGTGATGCAATTGACGGTGCAAAAAAGCTCCAAAAGAATTCGGAAATTTCAGAAGATGATTTGAAAACATTTGAAAAAGATATCCAAAAAATAACGGACGATGCAATTAAAGAGCTTGAAGGCATATCTAAAGAAAAAGAAAAAGAACTTCTTACTGTTTAAGTTTGCCAAATAAAAGTCCTCACATCTTGTGAGGTTTTTTGAAAGAAAGGAGAAAGAGATGTTTGTCGTAGATTATAAGAATGTTCCAGGTGTTATCGAAAATTTCTCGCTCGCTAATGATGCACAACGTGAAAGTCTCGCAAATCTTGTGGCAAGCGAAGCCAAATACTTGAATGAGCATTTTAATAAGGAAATGACCCTTTATACTTTAGATGAAAAACCAGGCATCTACCCATGGTTGTCAAGTATTTTTGCAGAGCGGGGATTGAATTTTGATGATCAACGTCCAATTTTTGTTGGTGAATATGATGTCAAAGATATTGTTGATTCAAAGAAGTTTGGTTATAAAGATTATGGAAATGCGCATTTTGCTTGGGTTATCTTTGCTAGTGGCATGGATGCCAATGCATCTTATAATCTAGAAAAAAATAAGCGCCGTGCCGTCGGGTTCAAACTTTCAGTAGGTATGGAGGAACCAATTATTTTTGCAGAGAATGGATTTAAATTCGCCAGTATGAAAAGCAAAATTGGAGGTATAATTCGTGGAACCTATTTTGTGGCTAAAGGCGAATATCTGTAATTTAAATTCAGCTATATCGAAATTTGTTAACATCAAGAATAAGAAAATTTTTGGTGTTTTCTTTCACTTTATCTATTTGAAATAGTAGACAAAGAAATGAAGAATATTTTATGAGATGGTTCTTCAGACTTAAAATTGTCCAAAGATATTGAGTTTACAAATATTGGGTGGTTTAGCCTTAAGAAGTAATTTTTGGTATAATCAGCTCATGACAAATTTACTTGCAAAATATGTGTCTGGCTTGATTGCTGATACAAATGAGGAATTTTACTTCTGCCAAGCTGAAGGTATCACTCTTGCTTTAGCGAAATCAGAAGGACATCATTTTATCGGTGATATCGTTCAAGGTTTTGCTTATCAAGACAAGAAAGACCGCTGGCGAATAACAACACTTGAGTTGACAGCAACTCAGGAAAAATACGGTTGGGCCAAAGTAGTTGAAGTACGCCGTGATCTTGGGGCCTTTTTAAACATCGGTTTACCAGATAAAGACGTTGTAGTTTCTCTCGATGACCTGCCTCAAGATAAGGCTCAATGGCCAAAAAAGGATGATCAACTTTATGTGAAACTGACAATTGACCATAAAGATCGTCTCTGGGCACACTTGGCCTGGGCAGAAGATTTCTTCGAAATTGCGGAGCGTGCTTACGATAATATGCAAAATGAAAAGCTTCGCGCCATTGTTTATCGAATCAAAGAGACAGGAGTCTTTGTTTATTTACCAGATAATAATATGTTAGGATTTATTCATCCATCTGAAGCTTTAGGACAAGTTCGTATTGGCCAAGAAATGGAAACCCGAGTGATTGGGTTCAATTCTAGAAATAGGTCTCTTAATCTCTCAATGAGGCCTCGCGTTTTTGAAATGTTGGATGCAGATGGTCAGATGATTTTAGCTTACCTTGAAGGTGCTGGTGGTTATATGTTCTATAATGACAAATCAAACCCTGAGGACATTAAATCGACTTTTGGTATTTCAAAAAGCGCATTCAAAAAAGCCATTGGAGGGTTGATGAAAGCAGGAAAGATAAAGCAAGATGAAATTGGAACAAAATTAATAAAATGATTTTAAAGGTGATAATTTGACAAGTCTTAAAACAAAAGTAATACATGGTGGCATTTCTGGGGATGCAACGACTGGTGCAGTTTCGGTGCCAGTTTTCCATGCGTCAACATTTAAGCAAAAGACACTTGGCGGTCAAGTCCTATATGATTACGCCCGCTCTGGTAATCCAACTCGCGAGGCGCTTGAAAAGTTGATTGCTGAACTTGAAGGTGGCATACGCGGTTTCGCTTTTGCGACTGGTATGGCTGGGATTCACGCAGTACTTTCAATTTTTAACGCAGATGACCATATTCTTTTTACGGACGATTTGTATGGTGGAACTTTCCGATTGGTGACCAAAGTTATGTCAAAGATTGGCTTGGAATATGATTTTATTGATTTGACCCAATTAGACCAAATTGAATCAAAAATTAGACCAAATACTAAAGCAATTTATTTAGAGACCCCTTCAAACCCGCTTCTTAAGATTGTAGATATTGAAACTGTTTCTAAGATTGCAAAATCTCATGGTCTTCTGACCATTGCGGATAACACTTTTGCAAGCCCATATTTCCAAAACCCTTTAACTTTAGGTGCTGACATTGTCTTGCATTCAGCTACAAAATACTTAGGTGGTCACTCAGATGTTGTATCTGGTCTTGTAACAACCAACTCAGAAGAATTGGCTGATGCCATTTATTTAAATCAAAACTCAATTGGAGCGGTACTTGGTCCAGATGATTCTTGGCTAGTTCAGCGCGGTATCAAGACTTTGGCACTACGTATGGAAGCGCATGCCGCCAATGCTGCGAAGATTGCAGATTTCCTCGTATCAAATGAAAAGGTGGAGAAAGTTTACTATCCAGGTCTTGCATCACATCCTGGTCATGAAATTGCTTTGAAGCAAATGTCAGGCTTTGGAGGCATGATTTCCTTTGAATTAAAAGATGATTCTAAAGTAAAGACCTTCGTTGAAAGTTTAAATATATTTACTTTGGCTGAATCACTTGGTGGAGTTGAATCTTTGATTGAGGTTCCAGCAATAATGACACATGCTTCTATTCCAAAAGAACAACGTGAGGCATCAGGTATTAAAGATGGCTTGATTCGCGTCTCTGTAGGTATTGAAGATGTTAAAGATTTATTGGATGATTTAGAATCAGCATTTGAAATGATTTAAAAGTTTAAGTTCATATATTTTCAAAAGATCTTCAAAGTTGTTATAATTTGGAGATCTATTTTTTATAAATTAGATAGAGAATTGATATAAGAAAGCGGGAGGAAAAATTTTATGTCTACAGAGAAAGCAATTTTTGCTGGTGGTTGTTTCTGGTGTATGGTTGAGCCTTTTGAAGAACAAAATGGTATTTTGACGGTCACATCAGGATACACGGGTGGAGACTTTGAACGCCCCACGTATGAACAAGTAAAACAACATATTACTGGTCACACGGAAGCTGTTGAAATTATCTTTGATAATGAAAAAATTAGTTATAGTGATCTCGTTGAACTCTATTGGCAAACGACGGATCCAACAGATGCTTTTGGACAGTTTGCGGATCGTGGAGATAATTACCGACCAATAATTTTTTATACGGACGACACTCAGCGCCAGATTGCGGAAAACTCTAAAGCTGCCCTTCAAGCTTCAGGACGTTTTGGTGAAGAAATAATTGTAACTTCAATTGAAGCTGCCAAGGTTTTCTGGCCGGCAGAATCTTACCATCAAGGTTTTTACAAAAAGCATCCAGAGGATTATGCTGAAGAAATTGCAGATAGGCGTGAATTTATTTTGAAACACTGGGGTGGACAAGTTTGACATTTTATCAATACTTAATGAAGTTTCGAACGCCAAACGAGGTTGATGATAAAACGCGTCTTGCGAATCTAGTATTTCAGGATAGCGTCTTTCCTAAGCATTCACAAGATTATGATGAAGTTTCCAGCTATTTAGAAACTTCAGCCACTTTCTATTTTAATTTGGCAATCTTTGATCAGATCTGGCAGGACTATCTCGAAAGGAATTGAAAAAATTGTGTAAATAACAAATAAATGATCTTTTGAAATGAGCAGCAAGTGTCAAGAATTTCTTGAAATAACAATTTAAATCAAATTAGACATTAAAATTAAATTACAAACAAAAAGAGAATAGGAAAAATCTATTCTTTTTTTGTTTATGTAGACCTAGCTCAAATGGAAGAGTAGCTGATTGTTAATTAGACGGCCGTTCAATCAGATATGTAGGTTCAATTCATATGGTTTACATTTGCCTTTGACCAAACATAAGATGTCTCCATCTTTTGTTTAATAAGGTTCCGCCAAATTTTTATGACTTTATTAAATATGCAAGTGTTCAAATACATTGTATTGGAGAGTAAGGGTTCAACTCCCTTTAGCTGCTTAAAATAAAATTCAAATAGAAAAATTCAAATGCTTTTGGCGGAATAATTTGAATGGAGACATGGTATGCTTATTAACAAAATTTCTATAGACCAAGTAATAATAAGTGAAAACTTTTATCAGTATCCCAAAATATTTCATCCTTATCGTGAAAAAAATAAAAAAGGAGACACAGTCAGACTCATGTCAAAATATTGTGAAATGAGGAATGAATCTAAAATCCTACATGTCTACCTCAAGAATAGGTTTCATTGTCAATCCGTAATAAATTTGCTGACAAGGATGGATTTATTTATGTTATAGTAACTAATGACGAACTTGAAGATGTTTTAGGTTGTGGTGAGAGAAAAGTTATTCAAACCAAAGAGAGTTACGAGAGTTTAATTTGATAGATGAAGTTCGTCAAGGTTTGAATAAGTCTAACAGAATTTATGTTGGAAACTTAAACTCTGGAAGTGTTATTATCACAGTTCCTTAAAAATCAAGGAAATACAAGGGACAGTCAAAAGGACAGGCAAGTAATACTTTATCTAGTTACTCTTTAATTAGTTCTGATGACGATGATATAAATAAAAACCAAAAAGCTTTTCAAAAATTTTATTTGCTTGATTTTAGAGGTCTTTTTTGGTAACATAAATATGTATGTTGATTTATCGAAATTTTCGTACAAAGCGTGGCAGGCCATGGACTGACTGAAAAGTCGGGACGAACAAGACCGTTAAGACCACATCACGAACACTTGTGAAATTAAAGCTATCTACATTTGTACATGCCAAGATTTCCAAAAACAAAAGAAAGGGATAGTGAAAGCTATCAAAGGACACAATCGTGGCTAAACAAGTTGAAAAACTCATAAAACTTCAGATTCCTGCAGGTAAAGCAACACCAGCTCCACCAGTTGGACCAGCACTTGGTCAAGCAGGTATCAACATCATGGAATTCACAAAGGCCTTCAATGCTCAAACAGCAGATATGGGCGGAATGATCATTCCTGTCGTTATTACAGTTTATGATGACAAATCATGGCAATTTATCACAAAGCAACCACCAGCTTCTGCATTATTGAAGCAAATTGCTAAGATACAAAAAGGATCTGGCGTACCTAATAAAACTAAGGTTGCTACAATTACACGTGCTCAAGTTCAAGAAGTTGCAGAAAAGAAAATGCCTGACCTGAACGCAGCTTCAATTGACGCTGCAGTGAAAATTATTGAAGGTACTGCTAAAAGCATGGGTATCGTCGTCACCGACTAAACACTTGTTAGTAAAATGTTAATTATGGAAGATGTGTTTGCTCACATCGTTATTACCACAAGGAGAAAAAAATGGCTAAAAAATCTAAAAACATGCGCGCTGCGCTTGAAAAAATCGATGCAAGTAAACTTTACACAATTGAAGAAGCTGTAAAGCTTGCTAAAGAAGTATCATTCGTTAAGTTTGATGCTACTGTAGAAGTTGCTTATAATTTAAACATTGATGTTAAACAATCAGATCAACAAATCCGTGGGGCAATGGTATTGCCTAACGGAACTGGTAAAGTTTCTCGTGTACTCGTATTCGCCCAAGGCGCTAAGGTAGAAGAAGCAAAAGCAGCAGGTGCTGATTTTGTTGGTGCTGAAGATCTTGTTGCAAAGATCAACAGTGGCTGGCTTGACTTTGATGTTGTTATTGCAACACCGGATATGATGGCAGTTGTTGGACGTCTTGGACGTGTGCTTGGCCCACGTAATTTGATGCCAAATCCAAAGACTGGCACAGTTACCATGGACGTGACCAAAGCAGTTCGAGAGTCTAAGGGCGGTAAAGTAACTTACCGTGCTGATAAGGCTGGTATTGTTGCTGTTCCTATCGGCAAGGTTTCGTTTGACGAAGAAAAACTCGTTGGTAACTTGAAAGCTCTCCACTCAGTAATCCAAGGTGCTAAACCAGCGGCAGCAAAAGGTACTTACATCACAAGTCTCACAGTTACAACAACAATGGGGCCTGGTGTTAAGATTGATGCAGCATCTATTTATTAGAAATATGCAAATAAAAAAGGAGCTATGGCTCTTTTTTTTTATTTTAAAGTAACATTATTGAAGTTTGTGGGTTATTTCAAAGACGAATGCAATGAATTGAAACTCAATGTAGGATAACTTGGAAAATTTAAAGGATGAGCTCTAATTGTTTTAATTTATCTGTAAGAAATTTTCAATTTTTTATTTTAATTATTAGAATTGTATACAAAATTGTTGATAAATTAATTTTTATTCTGTAAAATTAAAAAGTATTATTTTTAGGAGGATTAATTTGAAATTTTTTACTAAAGTAGACCCAGCTTTTTATGTTGCGAAAGACAAACATTTAACGCAAAGCTTGGGAGTGAAGGATTTTTTAGCTCTTGGGGTTGGGACCATTATTTCAACATCAATATTCACTTTGCCAGGAACAGTAGCAGCTAACTACGCAGGTCCATCAATTATCTTTTCATATTTGATTGCAGCCTTTGTAGCAGGAATGGTGGCTTTTGCTTACTCAGAGATGGCAACGGTCATGCCTTTTGCTGGCTCAGCATATTCATGGATTTCAGTCCTCTTTGGAGAGGGTTGGGGTTGGATTGCTGGTTGGGCGCTTTTGGCGGAATATTTTGTAGCTGTGGCTTTTGTTGGTGCAGGATTTTCAGCCACGTTCCAAGCTATCCTACAACAGCAGCATATTTTATTACCGAGGAATTTAAGAATCCCACTTGTTGCCTATGATTCATCCAATAATTTGGTGCGAGGCGGTCTTGTTGATGTTATTGCTCTTGTTATTGTAGTAATTGCAGCTTTGATAGTTTGGAGAGGTGCATCAGATGCAGGAAAAGTCAGCCAAGTTCTGGTTGTTTTAAAAGTAATTGCTATTTTGGTCTTTATAGGTGTTGGTACTTATTTTATTATCAGCCATAAAACATGGTCAAACTATGTACCATTCATTCCTCAGCACAAGGTTGGTACTAGCTTTGGTGGTTTTTCTGGAATTTGGTCAGGCGTTTCTGTTATCTTCCTAGCCTATATTGGTTTTGATTCTATTGCGGCAAACTCTGGTGAGGCAATTAATCCAAAAAAGACAATGCCGCGAGGAATTTTAGGTTCTTTGCTTATTGGAGTTTTTTTGTTTTCAATGGTAACCATGGTATTAGTGGGAATGGTGCCATATGTTAAATTTGCGAATCAAGCTGCCCCAGTGTCCTTTGCCTTAACTCAGGTTGGCTTTGGGGGAATTTCTCTGATTGTTTCTCTGGTCGCTGATGCAGGTATGTTTATAGCCTTACTTGGTATGATTTTAGCTGGCTCACGCTTACTATACAGTTTTGGTAGAGATGGGATGCTCCCTGCTTCTTTGGGTAAACTCAATAAAAAAGGTCATCCAACGAATGCCGTTATTCTTTTGACAGTTATAACAGCCTTAGTTAGTGCTTTCCTTCCTTTCACATTTCTCTCTCAGCTTATCTCAGCTGGAACCCTGATTGCCTTTATGTTTGTTTCTGTAGCCATGTTTAGTTTGAGAAAACGTGAAGGTAAGACTTTACCTTTACCTAGTTATAAAGTGCCTTTTCATCCTGTCTTACCAGTTCTTGGCTTTGTGGGATGTCTCTTTGTCTTTTTGGGCTTGCAAACAGACGCAAAGATTTATGCGGGTCTTTGGTTCTTGCTTGGAATTGCGATATATTTTGCTTATGGAAGAAGCCACAGCTTAAGTAAAACATCAGATCAAATAAATGGAGTTAATTCAATAATTACAGAAGAGTCATTAGCAAATTAATGAAGGAATAATTAATTGCCAATAAAAAATAGAAATGCTAATTTTTAAAATAATTGCTTAACGTGGACTAATTTATCTTTGCTTTCTCTTCGATAATTTTACCCTATAATCTAGAATATATTTATTTCCCAATGTGATAACTAAGCTCAGGAAATCGTGTTGGTAGTTTAAAGCGTATGCTTGATCTGTATTTTAAAAATTCAAATATAATGAACTCACTTTTTTAAATAGAGCATAACTAAAATCTCTTGTCTACTTATTTTGTATATTTTCAGAAAACACCTGTAAGTTTTTGGAAATGTCTGAAAATTATTTGACATTTTATTAAATTTTCGTTAAAATTAAAAGAATTTTAAGAAAACAAATTTATGGAAACTAAAAAACAGAACACATCATTAAAGTCATCTTTGCAAACTCGACATATTGTTATGCTTTCACTCGGAGGAGCAATTGGGTCTGGGCTTTTTTTGGGTTCTAGTTCAGCCATTATAACGGCAGGGCCAGCAGTCCTATTGTCATATATCTTGGCTGGTTTAGCACTCTATGTAGTCATGTTTGGCGTTGGTAAGATGGTGATTAACAATGAAAAATCAGAGCCAGGAATGTCTGGTATTATTAAGCCGTATGTAGGTGCACATTGGGCACACTTTACAGACTGGACTTACTGGTCAACTTGGATGGCTGTCCTTATTGCTGAAGAGGCAGGTGTAACCCATTTTCTTAATCAACTTGTGCCAATTAATCCGCATTTTCAATGGATCTATGCACTGATTGTGGCAATACTTGCTACAGGAGTTAACCTTTACTCAGTTAAAGCATTTGGTGAGACAGAATATTGGTTGGCTTTTGTCAAAGTGTTTGTGATTATTTTATTGATTACAGTTGGTGTTTATTTGGTCCTAAAGAATATAGTAAATCAAGGTGTTGGAACGGCAGTTGGCCACATCACAGCTGAAACAAGTTTTGCACCAAATGGATTTAAAGGATTCCTCAACTCACTCTTGATTGTTATTTTCTCATTTGGTGGTTCTGAATTGGCAGCAGTGACAGTAGCAGAAACTGATAACCCCAAAGTAGCTATCCCAAAGGCAATCAGAGGTGTCCTTGTTCGAATTATCAGTTTCTATGTGGTTCCAATTTTCCTTTTTCTTGAGCTCCTCCCATGGAAAGATAATTCTGGTCAAAATCCAAAAGCTCTTAGTCCTTTCGCAGCAATTTTTGGGAAAATTGGTATTCCTGGTGCACAAACTATTGTGACAATTGTTATTATTGTGGCTATTTTCTCAGCAGTTAACTCAGCAATTTACGCGACATCGCGCTCACTTTATTCCAGAGTTCAATCATCAGAATCGGGTCTTGGAAAATACCTAAGTCAACTTAATAAAAATCAAGTACCTGTTCATGCTATTTTTGTCAGTTCTGCAGTACTCGTTGTTGGCGTTGTCCTATCTGCCGCCTTGGGTGATTCTTTCTGGCAGTTTATGGCTGGCTCAATTTCTTTTACAATCACCCCAGTCTGGATTGTCCTTTTAATTTCTGCTTTGATTATGTATTTTAAAAATAAGGAAATTGCAAGTCCCTTTTTAATTGGCGCGACTTTACTAATTGTTATTGCTCTGTCTATAGCTTTCTTGATGCAGATTGTCACAAATCCATGGACCCTGTCAGCCTTTGCCTTAATCATTGTGCTTTTAGCTTACTTTAGCTATCGCCAAGAGAAAATATATGCTGAATAAAAGATAGGAAAAAGCGTTTCATTTTTATGTGACCTCTAAAGTATAAACTTTTGAAATCAAGTAGTCATACTTGATTTTTTTAATTTCGAATATGAAAGGCAATATTGATCGGACTCAACCAGTTCAATTTTATCTTTATCTTGATTCGTTTGCTATTATAATATTCAATCATGTGATAATAGCTTGCTCAAGTTCTTCAAAAAAATTTGAACATACATCCATAACAGATTTCTTGTTTTAATAGACCAAAGAAATTTGCAGGACAATAACCATCTTAGCACTTGCTTTTACGTGTCCATGGCGTTCATGAATGAAAATTATTATGTGATTTAAGTGTATAAAATTTGTTTTTTATCTGATAAGCCACCTCAGCCAGGGTGAAATGTTCACCAATAAGGCCAATCAGATGTCAGTTCCAGTGCTTGACGAAATGTAGTCGTAATGGCTTGATAAGTTGGACTGTTTTGAAACCTCAAAGATAAGGTCTTATTTTTTAAACAAATTCAAATAAAGGCAAATTGTAAAATTAGTTTAGCCACCTGAAGCAAGAAAAAAACACCTGAATCTCTTATACTTGAGTTTGAAAGAACAAAAAGTAGAAAAGGAATTCAGATGCAAGGTTATTTTAACACAAAAGGCAAGGAACTTACTTATACAGAACGTCAGTTGATTGAACGTTGGCACAACAAGGAGAAGCTAAGTAACCGTCGGATCGCTCAGCGCTTGAATAAAGCCCCTCAGACAATTCATCATGAACTCAAGCGGGGACAGGTTCAACTGAAGACCAAGACAAAGTACTCTGCACATCAAGCACAAGAATTCCACAGCGCCAATAAAAGTCACTGTGGCCGACATTCTAAGCTCACGTCAACCCTCAATGAAACCATAAGTGCAGGTGTCAGAGATAAAAAATCATTAGAAGTCATTCTCCAAGAACTGACAGGTGTTTGCCTTCGCACCCTCTATCACTGGGTAGACAAAGGCTGGCTCGATGTAAAATGCCATAATTTACTTTACCCTCATTATAAGAAAGCAAAGAAGCTTCGGAAAACACCCCCCAAGCGTCCCTATGGCTTGTCCATTGACCAACGTCCAGAGAAAATTAATCAACGTGAAGCATTCGGCCATTGGGAAATCGATACGGTGCTGTTGACGAAAGAAAAAAATGACTGTCTTTTGACGCTCACAGAGCGCCAAACACGCTTTGAAATCATTCGTCTGATTCCAGATAAGTCTGCCCAATCTGTCAATACGGCACTCTTAGCACTTCAAAAGGAAACTCAGTTCGAATCCCTCACGTCAGATAATGGTCGTGAATTTGCCCGTTTACATGAGGCGGTGACTTGTCCGGTTTACTATTGTCATGCCTATGCGAGCTTTGAGCGTGGAAGCAATGAGAATCATAACCGCATGATCAGACGTTTCTTACCCAAAGGAACAAAACAAACAACAGCTTCAGCAGTTGCTAAAATTGAGACTTGGATGAATCAATATCCAAGAAAAATGTTCAAGTATCAGACACCATTTCAGATGTATCGGGGTGGCTAAATTAAATTTGCAATTTGCCAAATTCAAATAAAGTTTATTCTTAACAACTTTCTCTTGATATTTAAATCCCGTTGTATCAACGTTATTTTCTAATGAGATATAGAGATCCTGAGACATCTGTGAATTTTATTTTTTAGCAATTTTAAAGAAGCTAATTTGTTTGTTCCGATTCTTTAAGGCAATTGAAATGAATTTCTATGCCTTCCACGAGGCTTCTGAGTAAAAACATAGTCTCCCTGATTACAAGAGTCATTGCTGTAACCTATAAGCAGGAAGAATTATTTTTCCAAATTCATTGATTAACTCTTAATAAGATTTTTCACTTGTCGGGTATAATTCTGTCGAATTAACGTTGAATCGTGTTGACTATGATGTATTTGGTTGCTTACGCTGAAGTCTCGTTCACTGTAAACATTTTTCCACACTTCAACTTGCTTAGGATTTATTTTATAGGTGTTAGATAGATATTTCTTACCTCCAGTATGTGAATAATAGTATTGAACAGCTTGTAATTTTAATTCAAATTAATATTTCGTCATAAAAAAAGACTTTCCCAATTTGAAAAGTCTATATTCTTCGGTTCACATCATTTCCGAGGCGTTTTTTCTTTGTTGCTTTTTTCAAGAATAATATATTTTTTGCTAATCTCATTAATAACAGCTAAATTTCCTTCAATGCTGAATTTAAATTCATCGATTTTAGTTTGAATTTCTTGCCCAATCTTTTGAACTTTTTCAGCTTCCTTTTGAACGAGATAAAGCTTATCCTTGGCCTCATCCATGTTATTTTTTAAGTCTGAAAGGCTTTTGCTGATCTCACTAAATAATCCCATTAAGACATAATCTCCTTCAAGATGGCACCCAAATCATAATCGTGGGTTGGTGTGTGTGAGAAATCTGGGCCACCATCGTTTTGACTGCGTGGCATGAGATGAACGTGCGTGTGCAGGATAGTTTGACCAGAAATCTCACCACAGTTTGTAATGATGTTCATACCTTCAGCCCCAAGCTTATTTTTAAGTAGATTGGCTATATTGGGAATCTTGCTAAAGAGAAGGGCTGACTCATCGCTTGTCATGGCAAGCAGATTCTCATAATGCTTTTTAGGAAGTACTAGAGTGTGGCCTTTAGTGGCTTGGGAAATATCTAGCATTGCATAGACATCTTCATCCTCATAGACTTTATATGAAGGAATTTCACCAGCAATAATTTCGCAAAATAGACAATCTGACATATGTATATCAATAAACGACACTTGAGCATTGCCCAGCCGTTTTCCTTTCATGTTATAATTAATAATATTATACCAAATTTGAAGGGGGATGGCTGACCAAATCAGTTAAAGAATTGGGATCAGCTATTTAAGATGGCTTTAGAAGTAAAAAACTTAACCGGAGGTTACTTCGGAAATCCTGTACTTAAGGATGTCAATTTTAAAGTTGGTGATGGACAAATCGTTGGCTTAATTGGTCTCAATGGAGCAGGTAAATCAACCACCATTAAAGAAATAATAGGTCTTTTAACACCTTTTTCTGGTGAAATTTCTATAGATAAGGTTACAATCAAGTCTGATAAAACGGCTTTTCGAAAGAAAATAGGTTTTATTCCAGAAACGCCAAACCTTTATGAAGAGTTAACGTTACAGGAACATATTGAATTAACAGCCTTGGCATATGAAATTGAAAAGACAGTTGCATTGGAACGTGCTAAACCATTGCTTGAGACTTTCCGCCTTTCTGATAAGTTGGACTGGTTTCCGATTAACTTTTCCAAAGGAATGAAGCAGAAGGTTATGATTATCTGTGCCTTTTTGACTAAACCTTCTCTCTATATTATAGATGAACCTTTCATGGGGCTTGATCCACTGGCTGTATCGGATTTGACGGAACTGATGATCACTATGAGAAACCAAGGAGCTTCTATTCTAATGTCCACTCATATCCTATCAACTGCTGAAAAGTTCTGTGATAAATTTGTGGTTCTCAATGCTGGTCAAGTAGTGGCTGATGGAGATATGGCTTCTCTTCGAGCTAAGTTTAACTTAATCGGTGCATCTTTAGATGATATCTACCTGCACCTAAACAAAGGAGAACGCCTACGATGAAGGAAGTTTTTGCAAAACGTCGTAAGGTTTATTATAAGCAAAACATCAAATATTTACGCTATGTGTTTAATGACCATTTCATGCTTTTTTTGGTTATTGTTTTAGGCGCCTTAGCTGTTCAGTATGCAAAGTTTTTGCAATATAATGATTTAAAATGGGAACTACGATTACTCATAGCATTCGTTATAAGCCTGATCGCCCTAGTACCAGGTAAAGTTGTAAGCTTACTAGAAGGGGCTGATTCTACCTTTTTACTTGCAAAGGAAGAAGAACTGAAGAAGTATTTAAAGAGAAGTGAGAATATTTCTCTCGTATTTCCAGCCTTGATTATCTTAATTCTTGTTTTAATCACTAGCCCACTGCTCAAAGTTTCAATCTTTGTAAGCTTGATTTGGTTTATGATATTAGTTCTTATTAAAAAAATCCTCTTCAGACTAAAAATACATTCGTTTGAAATAGATGGGAATGTTGATTTTGAAGGTGCCATTTCTTATGAACAGAAACGTCGCACTAATCTTTTAAAAATTTTTGCTTTATTTACTAATGTAAAAGGACTGACAAATACAGCAAAACGCAGAAAATATCTAGATCCATTCTTACCTAAGAAAACTACTTCTGCTTATGAATATCTTTTATGGCGAACTTTCCTCAGAACTAGTGATTACGTAGGAATGCTTACACGCTTATTGTTTCTGAGTGTACTAGTTTTGATTTTTGTAACAAATACTTTATTTGCGGTCCTTTTTGCAACTGTAGTTAATTACTTATTAATTTTTCAAATTTTATCAATTGAGAAATCGCAAGACTATCAGCCTTTGTTGAAAGTATATCCAATACACCCAGAGGATCTAACAAAAGCTGTTAAATCAATTCTTTTAAAGAGTTTATCTCTCTTTTTGTTGGTTGAATATCTTTTTTCTGGAATCTTTGGTTTTCTCGGGGGGCAACTAGATTTTATATTATTACTTGTGTTTTACATTCTGAGCCCAATAATTTTTATAATCTATATAAAATATCGACTAAAAGAAAAAAATAAGTCCCAATTATGATGTCACCTACAAAGGTAGGATTTTAATAATCCTACCATTTGCGGAGCAACATATTGATTGAGACTTATTTTTTATATTTAAATTTATAAAGCTTTTTAACTAAAATAATAATTCCGATTGGAGCTAAAAGAGCAATTGGGAAAGAAATTATTAGGGGAGTAAGAGCTGCTAGGATTGGATAGACAAATGCAAAAAGAAGAGAATAGCTACTAACGTTAAGAAAGAAGCTTAATTCACGTCTCTGATTTTTTAATGACTGATTACCTTTTTTATGAAGGGGATGGTACTCTTGAGCCAAAATAATCCCACTTTCGATTTTGTCTTCTGGCAGAGAGTAAATGACTTGTTCTGATGTACCAGGCTCAATTTCTTCAAATTTCCTTGCTTCCATGAATAATTGAGTATATCACAAAGTTAAATATTTGTCACATTTTTGTTATACTTGTAAACTCATGTCATATGTTTTTGATGCCAAACAACGGAATAAAATAGTATTCAAAATTTCAGAAAGTCAGCACTAACTTTGTGAAATATGTTATAATCTTTCCTATGAAAATAAAACTCACAGCCACTGCAGAATCAGTTGAGCAAGCCAAACAAATCCTTGCTGCTGGAGTGGATAGCTTAAATATCGGCGATGAAACTTTTTCTTTAAGAGTTCCTACGGCATTTTCTAAGTCGGATATTTGTGAAATTACAGAAATGGCTCATGCTGCTGGGAAAAAAGTCACTGTTTCAGTAAATGCCCTCATGCATGCTGAAAAAATGGCAATTATCAAGCACTATCTTGATTTTTTGCAGAAAATAAGAGTGGACCAGATTACAGTCGGTGATGCCGGCGTTATTTATGTCCTCCAGAGAGATGGATATAAATTACCATACATTTATGATGCCTCCACCTTGGTCACATCAGGGAGGCAGGTCAACTTTTGGGGAAATCAAGGAGCGGTTGAAGCAGTTTTAGCACGTGAATTACCTAAGACAGAACTTGAGTCGATGTCAAAAATTTTAGAAATTCCAGTTGAAATTTTGGTATATGGTGCTACTGTGATTCATCATTCGAAACGTCCACTTTTGCAAAATTACTTTAATTTTTCTGAGGTTGAAGGTGAAGAAAAAAATCGAGCGGCTGATCATTTTGTATCTGAGCCACATGAGCCTTCTTCACATTATAGTATTTTTGAAGACAGTCACGGTACTCATATCTTTGCTAATGATGATATAGATATGATGACTGAACTTGGAGATTTAACCAAAATGGGATATTATCACTGGAAACTAGATGGTATTTTTACTCGGGGAGAAGCATTTGTTCAGATTTTAAAAATCTTTGATCAGGCCCGACAGCTGATTGAAAATGATGAATTTACTAAGGAGAAGGCTTTCATGCTTGATGAAAAAGTCCGTCAGCTTCATCCATTCGATCGCACAGTCTCTCATGGCTTCTATGACCTAGATCCCCAAAAAATTAAATAAATAAATTTTGATGTCTACGGCTTACTAAAATCTTACAATCTATCATGCAAATAGAAAGAAGAAAAATTATGCAAAATACAAGAAGAGCTCCTGAGGTCTTATCGCCTGCTGGTACGTTAGAAAAGCTCAAAGTTGCCTTTGATTATGGAGCAGATGCTGTTTTTATTGGTGGGCAAGCTTATGGCCTACGCTCACGTGCAGGTAATTTTAGCTTTGAAGAAATGTCGGAGGGCGTGTCATATGCTGAGTCTCATAATGGTCATCTTTATGTGGCAGCTAACATGGTAACCCATGAAGGTAATGAAGAAGGAGCTGGTGAATGGTTCCGCAAGCTTCGTGACATTGGAATTCATGCAGTGATCATATCTGATCCAGCCTTAGTTGCTATTTGTGTGGCAGAGGCTCCAGGTTTGCCAATTCACTTGTCCACTCAGGCCTCAGCGACAAATTATGAGACCTTGGAATTTTGGAAAAGCCTTGGACTAGAGCGTGTTGTGCTAGCACGAGAAGTTTCAATGGCTGAGCTGGCGGAAATTCGAAAAAACACTAATGTCCAGATTGAAGCTTTTGTTCATGGGGCTATGTGTATTTCTTACTCTGGACGTTGTGTTCTATCAAACTACATGAGCTTGCGCGATGCCAACCGTGGTGGGTGTTCCCAGTCTTGCCGCTGGAAATACGATCTTTATGACTTACCATTTGGTCAGGAACGTCGTTCAATAAAAGGGGGAATTCCAGAAGAATTTTCTATGTCAGCTGTTGATATGAGTATGATTGAGCATATTCCAGATATGATCGAAAATGGGGTTGATTCTCTTAAAATTGAGGGAAGAATGAAGTCGATACACTATGTTTCGACCGTAACCATGGTCTATCGCGCTGCTGTTGATGCTTATCTAGAAAGCCCAGAAAAGTTTGAGTCCATAAAACCTGATTTGGTGAAGGAACTGTGGAAAGTCGCTCAAAGAGAGCTTGATACTGGTTTTTACTATGGTGTCCCAGATGAGAATAAACAACTCTTCGGAGCTCGTCGCAAGATTCCAGAATACAAGTTTGTAGGTGAAGTTGTGAGCTTTGATGCCAAGACAATGACTGCCACCATACGCCAGCGAAATGTTATTATGGAAGGAGATATAATTGAATTCTACGGACCAGGTTTTCGTCATTTTGAGACGAAGGTTTTGAATCTCCGTTTGGCAGCAACTGGTGAATTAATTGATCGTGCACCAAAACCTATGGAACTTCTACTAATTGACTTGCCAGAAGCCGTAGAGGTTGGTGACATGATTCGAAAAAATGGCGAAAGTCTAATTAATTTGTACCAACCTGATGGAAAGTCAATGACAGTTCGAGCATAAGTTTAGAAAGGTTATAGTAATGATAACCAACAACATCTCCAAATCAAGACTGAAGGGGAAAAAAATTGGCGTTTATTTTGGAACATTTGCACCACTTCATATTGGTCATCAGCAGCAAATATACAAATGTGTTGCTCTAAATGATGGGGTTCTTTTGATTGCATCTGGTACAAATCATGATCGTGGTGCCGAGATTGGTCTTCCTCTTTCAAAACGTTTCAGATATCTACGTGAAGCCTATAATGATGAACCAGATATTAAGGTAGCTATGTTGGATGAGGAAAATATTCCCCCCATACCAGATGGATGGAACCAGTGGGCAAATATGCTTTTTGATTTGATCCGTAAAAACACTATAGAGAAAAATTTAGAAGTCACTTTTTATGTGGGAGAAAAAGAATACGTTACTGAACTGACAAAACGCTTTCCAATTGATGATGGTAATATTTATGCTGTTGAAATTGCGGATCGTCATGATATTAAAATTTCAGCAACCCAGATTCGCGAGAATCCACAACTTCACTGGAATGATATTAACAGAGTTTTTCGTCGCCACTTCTCAAAAGTTGTGACGGTGATGGGCTCTGCCTCAACTGGTAAATCAACCTTGGTACGCTGGTTGGCGCGCTCGATTAATGCACCATTTTCATTAGAATTTGCACGAGAGTACGAAGAATTTTCAAATATTGATGATGACGAACTGGGTATGGATGACTATGCTCGCATGATCACAGGTCAATATGATGCTAATTCACGTGAAGTGAATTCATCTGCTAATTCAGGAATTGTATTTTTAGATACAGATGCGATTGTTACCCGCGTTTATGCAAAATTATATCTTAAAAAAGACCAATTTCTTCAATTGGAGCCCCTTTTTCAAAAGACAATCGCTGACGAACACATGGATTTGATACTAGTGATTCCGCCAATTACGGATTATGTAGATGATGGTTTTCGTAATATGGAATGGGAAGCAAGTCGTCTTGAATTTCATGAAGAATTGATGCGTCAACTTGAAGAATTTGGTCTGATGGAAAAAGTCGTTATTTTGTCTGACAATGGTCATTCTCGTGATGAACGTGGTTTTTTGCAACGGTATCATCATGCCATTGATTCCGTTAAACAATTTACCGGAGTTGAAATTAAACGTCTAGAATACTAATGGTTAAATTAAATTTTTATTGTAATGGAGAAAAATGGCAGATTTAAAATTTGAAATTGTAGAACATCTAATTGAGCTTTCGATCACTGCCAATGGCTGGACAAAAGAGTTAAACCGTGTTTCTTGGAATGATGCAGATCCAAAGTTTGACATTCGTACTTGGTCACCAGATCACACAAAGATGGGAAAAGGAATCACCTTGAATAATGAGGAATTTCAAAAGTTAGTTAAAGAACTTACTGGGAAGTGAGTTCTTTTTTTGTAACTGTTTAATATTTATGGTAGGTGAAGTGATAGTAGCAATCGAAATTTGGTTAACTGAACATTTATTTACGAGCCAATTTATACTGCTTGATTTGATCATCTTTCTTACCAAAAAAATCGATTAAAATATGGGAATTCGGGAAATAATTAAAAATTGCTTACTTTTAGAAACGAAAGGTTGTTTAGAGTCAATTATTTCAGTCTAAATACTTTTAGACTTTCAAAGGGAAGAATTTTTTATTAATAACTTTGAGTCGAAAATTGGTAATAATAGAGTGGCCTTAGATACGTAATTGGCGAAATTGATTTAATTGTAGTCTTATTTGTATTGACATTCATATTATTATATTATAATATAATAATATGAATAATATAGACTTACAAAAATCGGCTAATTTTTTTAAGCTTTTTGGTAACGAAAATCGCCTTAGAATCCTAATGACGCTTTTTTCAGAAGCGAAAACAGTCGGCCAAATTGTAGATTTAACGGATCTCAGCCAATCTCTGGTAAGCCAACAATTAAAACTGCTCAAAAGTTCAGCAGTTTTGAGTAGTGAAAAATCTGGGAAAACAGTGATTTATAGAATTTCTGATCATCATATCCTGCATCTCATGCAGGATGTTTTTGACCATTTGACAGAATAAACTTAAGAAAGGGCAAACATGATTTCAATTATTCTCCAAGCTACTCTTATCTATTGGGCGACAGCACTTGATTTATTATTAATTTTGGCAATTCTCTTTTGTGGAAATCATCGTCAAGAATTTTCCTCAATCGCTTTGGGACAAATTTTGGGTTCGTCAGGTTTGATCATAGTAAGCTTAATTTTTGCCTTCGTATTAGGATTTGTTCCAAAACAGTGGTTGCTGGGCCTACTTGGTCTTATCCCAATTGCTTTTGGGTTAAAATATCTTATTAAAGGTGACGATGAAGAAAAAGAAATTGCCGAGGCACTTGAAAAACGTAGAAATAAAAATATGATTTGGACAGTTGCATTATTAAGTTTTGCCAGTTGTGGTGCTGATAATATTGGTCTTTTTACTCCATTTTTTGTCACATTATCAAGAACAGCTTTGCTTGTGGCAGTGCTGACAATGTTTGTTAACATTATTTTTCTTGGATTGATAGGTCGTGCCCTTTCGAGAATTGAAGCTCTCAGGGCTTTCCTAGGAAATTACAGCCGCTGGATTATGGCTGTTATTTACATTGGTATTGGAATCATGGTTCTTATAGAAGCAGGAACGCTAAGTAAGGTTATAAGTTTTCTTTAAAATAATTAACAAAATAGAACCAAAAGTGGTTCTATTTTAGTTGAATAATCAAGTTTATTTATATGAATAAGGTTGCAACGATAAAACAAAAATACATTACCGAGCTGTCTATTAAAAGCACTCTCCAGAATCTTTTAAGGAAGTCGTTAACTTGAAATGTTCTGTGAACAAGGAGGTCAATAAGTAATAAAAAAAGCCCAATACCAGAAGCAATCATAATATAATATGGAAAAATAGAAATACTTGTTGCGTTTTTGACGAATCCATCAAGCCCAAATACAAGGAAAATTAAAAAAATGTCGAAAACTTTTATTCCTTTTCGTTTTTTAAGCTTCAATAACTTAAATAAGAGATTTAATACCACATAGATAATCAATGGGAAAAGAACGATAAAAATCTTGGTCCAAATGTTCATTGACTTATTATATCAGAATTTAAAATACTTTTCATACCAAGTTCGATTTGTAAGTCTGATGGTGGACAAGGAATCTTTATTCTGAAAGGTCATAAAAATTTGCCTGAACAAATTCAGCCAGTTCTGATGGATTAATTCTCATGGACCGACCAAGTTCACCAGCTGAAACGTACATAAAATCACTTTCAAGAGCTACTTTGTCAATATAGATTGGAAACTTTTTGGTTTGCCAAATCCCTACAGGATTATTTGCCCCATGAGCATAACCTGTCATTTTTTGTAAATCTTTTTGTGGAACCATGTTTACTTTTTTGTTCCCGGAAATTTTGGCCAGTTTTTTTTCGGAAAGGTGATGGGTCAATGGGAGGATTCCGATCAATGGACCTGTTTTGTCACCAATCAAAGCCAAAGTTTTGTAGACTTCGTCATATCCAATTCCGGTAGGTAATTTTCCACTCTCTAATGTGTTGAACAGAATACTTTCATAACCAATTTTGGCTTTGTCAAGAATCTGCTCAACCAAAGTTTTTTTTATTTTTTCCTTTTTTGCCATAATTTAATTATACATTTTTTAACTATGAGTTCTTGCAGTGACAATTGAATTGTCAGAAAATTTGTGATTTTCTCTTGACAAATTAATTGAGACAGGTTATACTAATCGTACAATTTACAAATAATGAAATAAGTAGATCAGGAAAGTAGTGAGCAGCTACCAGCTTAGGGATCTTGCAATTTAGTGAAAGCAGGACTGGTAATGGGAATGAAAATGGCCTGAGATTAGATAGGATGAACGTTAAATCGTTAGTTTTATCCGGGATTGTTCACGTTAATGGACTCAACATTAAGGAAGTGCACACTGATGTTGCTGAGGCGTTTTTTATTTTGTATACGAAAAGAAAATTTAACGCGAATTGGGATGGTACCACGATATTGACTTTCAGATTCGTTCCCCCTTGATACATTTTTTGTATCAAGGGGGGGCGATTTTTTTTATCTCAACTCAATTAAACAGGAGGTCCTTATATTTATTATTTGTAAATTAGAAAATAGGAGAGTTAATTATGTCAGTGAAAAGGATATTTTTTAAAGTTACACTTGCAATCATTGCCGTTACTGCTTTAGTTGCTGTCGGAACGGCTGTGAGTGCTGGTACAAGAAACTATACATTGGGTGTAGGAGGATCAGCTGAAAAAGCAGAGTGGACTCAAGTCGCAAAAGATGTTAAAAAAGATGGAATTAATCTTAAGATCATACAGGTGAACGACTATACAACAGCGAATCCTGCGACAGAAGACGGGAGTTTTGACCTAAATGCTTTCCAGCATACAGCTTTTCTCAATGATTGGAACAAGTCACATAATGGTGACCTCGTCAGTGTTGGTTATACATATATTTCTCCGTTTGGTCTTTATTCTAAGAAAATTCATTCTTATAAGGATCTAAAAGACGGTGATATTATTGCGGTTCCAAATGATCCGACAAATGAGGGGCGTGCGCTTCAACTATTGGATGCAATCGGAGTCATAAAACTCAAATCTAATGCACCTGCCACCCCCACGCTTAAGGACATAAAAACTTACGTAAAAAAAATCACAATTAAACCAATACAGGGAGACCAAGAAGTTGTGGCTATGCCAGATGTGACAGCAGCATGTATCAATACCAATTTTGTAATTGATCAACTACATCAAACCCCCAAAGATGCGTTATATGTAGATACTGACCATGGATCAAAGGTGAATAATATTTACAAAAACATCTTAGTTACCAAAAAGTCAAAAGTGAAAAATGCTGACTTCAAAAAATTGATTAATGCCTATCAATCAAATAAAGTTGCCAAAATTATTAAAAAAGAAGGCGATATTCCAGCTTGGAATCTTAAATAATAAAAATATAACTTTAGGAGAAATTAAATGAAAAAATCAAATCTTATAATAATCGCTGTTGCAGGCGCAACAATCTTTACAGTTGTTGGAACTGCAGCAAACGTCAATGCAGCAGCAAAAACAAGAACTTACACAATTGGTGTCGCTTCCGACTTTGAAAAACAAGAATGGTCTCAGGTTGCAAAAGATGTGAAATCAAAGGGTATTGTCTTGAAAGTTAAAGAATTTACCGACTATACTGAAGAAAATCCGGCTACCAAAGATGGTTCGCTAGACTTGAATGGATTTCAGACAAAGGTTTACCTTGATAACTGGAATAAAACAAATAAAGGTGATCTTGTAAATATTGGTTGGACTTATATTTCACCACTTGGACTTTATTCTAAAACATTGAAATCTGTCAAGGATATAAAGTCAGGCGATAAGATTGCTATTCCTAATGATGTAACAAATGGTGGACGTGCCATTAACTTGTTGGCTTCAGCTGATCTTATCACTTTAAATGATAAGGCACCTAAGATCCCAGCTGTTAAGGATATAAAAGATAAGAATGGCTTGACGATTGAAACGCTTGATCCTTCACAAATTGCGGCTGCTCTTCCTGATGTAACAGCGGCAGTAATCAACACTAACTATGTTCAAACACAACTTAAAGAGACACCCAAAGATGCAATCTATGTGGATACAGATCATGCCAAGACTTTAGGAGATCAATTTAAGAATGCTGTCGTTGTGAAAAAGTCACAAAAGAATAATAAAGATTTCAAGACTTTGGTTAAGGCATACCAAACTGATAAAGTGAAGAAGATTATTGAAAAGGGTGGTGATCAGTCAGCATGGGATCTTAAAAACTAACTGCTAGTACAGGGCCAGACATTGAAACTGGCCTATCTTTGTTTTGGCAAATAGGCAATTAGTTTGAAGCAACGTGTTAAATAGAAATTTAACCAAAATTAAAAGTTTGGCTTATAATAGTTACTAAAGTAAGAAATTTTAAGAACAATATGCTATTTGGCGAAGGGATTAATTATATTTTGATGATAGATTTACAAAACATTACGGTGCAGTTTACGCAAAAGAAAAAGGTTGTAACAGCTGTTAAGAATGTTTCAATTTCGATTGAGGCTGGTGATATTTTTGGCATTGTAGGCTATTCGGGTGCTGGAAAATCAACATTAGTCCGGGTAATAAACTTACTTCAAAAGCCAAGTTTTGGGTCAGTTGAAGTTGCAGGCAAAGACTTATTGAAGTTGAGCCCAAGCCAGTTGCGTGCTGAACGAAAAAAGATTGGTATGATTTTTCAACATTTTAATTTGATGGCTTCAAGAACCATTTCTCAAAATGTTGATTTTCCTTTAGCTGGATCTGGGTTATCTAAAGAAGATAGGCAAAAAAAAGTTGAAAATTTACTTGATTTAGTTGGTATCTTAGATAAAAAAGATGCTTACCCTGAACAATTGTCTGGTGGACAAAAACAACGTGTGGCTATCGCACGTGCTTTAGCCAATGATCCTAAAATTTTGCTTTGTGATGAAGCGACATCAGCCCTTGATCCAAAGACGACGCTATCGGTTCTAGAATTGTTGCGTGAAATTAATCAGAAACTAAATATAACAATTGTTTTAATTACTCATGAGATGCAAGTCGTCAAAGAAATCTGTAACAAGGTAGCTGTCATGGAAAATGGTTCGGTCATCGAAAAAGGAAACACGATTGATATCTTTGATCAACCTAAAGAGGCACTGACTCAGGACTTTATCAGAACAGCTTTGCATGTGGAACAGGCGGAGGCAAGCATTTTTGAAAACAACCCAGAAGATTCAATTTACGAATTAAAATTTTCAGGTCAAAGTTCTTCTGAACCTGTTATCATTGAACTTTTTAAACGCTTCAGCTTAACAGCAAACATTCTTTACGGAAATATTGAATATATTCAAAATGTCGCATTGGGAACTTTGTTGGTCAAGTTTGATCATGAACCAAATTTTTTAGAAGTTAAAAGTTATTTATCAGGTGAACACGTAAAAATTAGTAAATTAGAGACAAGGCAAGTTAATCAAGTAGGGGAGGAGCTTAAATAATGAATAAATTTTTCCCAAATGTCGGGCAATATTGGCCTGACTTCGGGCAGGCTACCATAGATACACTCCTCATGACAATTTTGACTATGGTTATTTCTGGAATGTTTGGTATTATTATTGGTCTCATCTTACTTTCAACGAATGAAAATGGCCTGACCCCCAACCGTATAGTTTATATAATTCTAGATAAGATTGTTGATATTGGCCGTGCTATTCCATTCATTATCTTATTGGTAGCTATTATTCCTTTCACGCGTTTATTAGTTGGTACCTCTATTGGTACCGCTGCTGTAACTGTTCCCATTGTAGTTGGGACGATTCCCTTCTTTGCTCGTATGGTTCAAAATAGCTTGATGGAAGTAGATCCAGGAGTAGTTGAGGCTGCTAAAGCCATGGGAACAAGTAATTTAGGTATTATTTTTCGGGTTTATCTCAAAGAAGGGCTCATCCCTATCTTACGAGATCTCAACTTTACGACAATCTCAGTTGTTGGTTTGACGGCCATGGCCGGTATCGTCGGTGGTGGGGGCCTGGGCAATATGGCTGTCCAATATGGCTACCAACGTGGAGCCAACGATGTAACTTTTGTTTCTCTTATCTTTGTTCTGATTATTGTCTTTATAAGTCAAATGATTGGAAATGCTGTGATTAAACTTGTACTACACGGTCGAAAAGTTTGAGTTTGTGCAAAAACAGTCAAAGAATGCGACCATTTATAAAATTTGCTATAATATGTGAGTAAATACACGAACAGCATAAGCTCACGTGGATATTACTTATATTTAAACAGGCTTAAAGGAGAAAAATATGCCGAAATTAGTATTTGCCCGTCATGGTCAATCTGATTGGAATCTTGCTAATCTTTTTACAGGTTGGGCGGATGTTGACTTATCAGAAGAAGGAACAGAGCAAGCAGTTAAAGCGGGTAAATTAATCAAAGAAGCTGGTATCAAATTTGATATCGCCTACACATCAGTTTTAAAAAGAGCCATAAAAACAACTAATTTGGCTCTTGAATATTCAGATCAACTTTGGGTACCAGTTATTAAATCTTGGCGGTTGAATGAGCGTCACTATGGTGGTTTAACTGGTTTAAACAAAGCTGATGCAGCTGCTAAATATGGTGATGATCAAGTACATATCTGGCGTCGTTCATATGATGTATTGCCACCTGCAATGCCTCATGATGATGAAAATACAGCTCACGGCGATCGTCGCTATGCGAATCTTCAAGATTCACGCATCCCTGATGGAGAAAACCTTAAAATCACTTTGGAACGCGCATTGCCTTTCTGGGAGGACGAAATTGCACCAGCTCTTAAAGACGGTAAAAATGTCTTTGTTGGTGCTCACGGAAACTCAATCCGTGCTCTCGTTAAGCAGATCAAAGGATTATCTGATGATGAGATCGTTGGTGTAGAAATTCCAAACTTTCCACCACTTGTTTTCGAGTTTGATGAAAATTTGAACGTGACTTCAGAGTATTACTTGGAAGAGAAGTAAGTAACAAGATAAAAAAAGTCCCGTAAAATGGGCTTTTTTTTAAAAAAGGTAATGATTTTTTATGAAAAACATTTAAAATTTTCGAGAATTTAGCGCTAATTTTTTGACTCAAATTGTGATAGAATATCACTAATGCTTAGAAGAAAAAGATCTCAAAAAAAAGATTCGAATTTTGAAGAAAGAAAACATTTAAAAATTAAAACAACAAATATTAAACTTCGAGTAAATATTCTGTTCGCAGTCATCTTTGTTTTATTTTTAGTGTTGCTTGGACGTCTTTATTATATGCAAATCTTAACTAAACCTTTTTATGCTGATAAATTAAAGCAAACTGGATCAAGTACGACGGTTACACAAAGTATGCCTCGTGGTCAGATTTTTGATGCGACTGGGAAAGTTTTGGCTGCTACAACGACGATTCCTGCGGTGACTTTCGAAAGAAAAGCATCCATAACCAGCGATCAGATGCGGCAAAATTCAATAAAACTGGTTGCCGTCTTAAGAGATAATGTTGATGCCTCAAATTTAACAACAAGGGATTTAAAAGATTATTTTTTGTCAGATCCAAAAAACCTTCAAGCAACCCAAGCTAAATTAAAATCTAAAGATCAAGTGGACAGCCAAGGGAGACGTCTGACTGAAGGACAGGTTTATGCTAAACTAGTTGGATTAGTCAAAGATAGTCAAGTTCAGTATAGCGGAGATGATTTGATTGCTGCAGAGCTTTTTAAAGAGATGAACGCAACTAAGCTTTATGCGACTTCAAACATTGCATCTGGCAATATTAGTTCTGAACAACAAGCCGCCATTGCCTCTGAACTGAGTCAATTGCCAGGAATTGCTTTTGGAACAGATTGGGATCATACGATTAGTCAGGGGAATCTTCTAACACCGATTATTGGGACCGTTTCTACAACAAAAGCGGGACTTCCTCAGGAGGATGCAGCTGCCTTGTTGAAACAGGGTTATGCAATGAATGATCGGGTTGGACTTTCTTATCTGGAAAAAGGTTATGAGTCTGTTCTTCAAGGAAAGAAAGAAGTTGATCAACTTACCATTAATCCGGATGAAACTGAAAAATCAAAATCAGTCGTCCAAGCGGGTTCTCCTGGAAAGAACATTAAATTGACGGTCAATTTAGATTTTGAAAATGGAGTCCAGCAAATTCTGCAAAAAGATTTGGGTGGGATTCTTAATCCGCAAAATTCTCATGTCAGTGGTGCCTATGCTGTTGTGCTAAATTCCCAGACAGGTGCAATTCTTGCTATGAATGGGATTGACCGAGATACGACAACCGGTGTTTTGACTAGTGATTCGCTTGCTACAATGAATGATGCATTTATACCAGGGTCAACTGTCAAGCCAGGTACCTTAACGGCTGCTTGGAATGCAGGCGTAATTAGCGGTAATGAGATTCAAAATGATCAAATTATCCAAATTAAAGGTTCTAATCCTATTGCCTCTTATTGGGGATCTACCAATCCGATGCCGATCTCAGCACAACAAGCTCTCGAATATTCATCTAATACCTATATGGTTCAACTTACACTAAAAATGTTGGGACAACCATATAGTCCCAATATGACGGTTGCCACTACTAATCAAGATAAAGTATATAATGAACTGAGAGCGGCCTATGCTTCTTATGGTTTAGGGGTAGAAACGGGGATAGATATTCCTGGTGGAACAACAGGTATTGTTAATTCACCAGACGACCCAGAATCAACAATGGGTAAATTGTTACAAGAGCCTTTTGGTCAATATGATACTTATAGCCCTCTTCAACTTGCCCAATATGCCCAAACGATTGCTAATAATGGTGTAAGACTGGCACCTCACATAGTTGACGGTATCTATCAAAGCACTGATAGCAGTCTTGGCAGTGTTGTCTCAACTATTCAGCCAAAAACAATGGACAAAGTTAATATCTCTTCAGAAAATATGGCAATTATCCATCAGGGAATGCATGATGTTGTTTATGGTGGACATTCACTCACAACTGGTTCTTTGATTGGTAAGGGAGCTCTAACCGAGATTTATGCAAAAACTGGTACCTCAGAAGGTTATGCCACAAATGGTGATCCAGTCACTGTAAATAATGCTATTGCTTTTGCGCCTGGGCCAAGCCCACAGATCGCAGTTGCAGTTATGGTGCCAGATGTGTCAATGTCTACACATGTCAATCAAGACATGATTCGAGACATTATTAATCTAGCCGTTCAAATGAAAATTATAAAATAATGTACTATCCAGAACAATTAGCAAAATTAATCGAATCTTATCAGAAACTCCCAGGTATTGGTCAGAAAACAGCCACCCGCCTTGCCTTTCACACAATTGGCATGGCTGATCAGGATGTGAATGACTTTGCTGCAAATTTACTTGCCGCGAAGCGTGAACTTCAATACTGCAAGATTTGCGGGAATTTAGCCAGCGGGGAAATCTGTGAGATTTGTTCAGACCCAAATCGTGATAAATCCCAAATCCTAGTCGTAGAAGAAATACGAGATGTCACTGTATTTGAACGCGTAGGAGAATATCACGGTCTTTACCATGTCCTTCATGGTACTATTTCAGTTTTTGATAACGTCACCCCAGATGATATTAACATTAAGAGTCTAATTCGACGCTTACATGACAACATAGTTCAAGAGATTATTATCGCTACAAATGCTAGTAGTGAGGGCGAAACCACAGCAATGTACCTCTCTCGTCTGATTAAGCCTGCAGGTATTAAGGTAACTCGTTTAGCACACGGACTTGCTGTTGGATCAGACATAGAATATGCCAATGAAGTAACGTTGATAAAAGCTGTTGAAAACAGACAGGAAATTTAAAGGCAGTCGGGAGAAGAAATTGAAACAAAAGTTAATAGTTTTATATGGTGGACGTAGTGCCGAAAAGGAAGTATCGGTTCTATCAGCGAAAAATGTGATCTCAGCAACGAATAAGGAAAAGTTTGAAATAATTCCCTATTTTATTTCCGATAATGGAGATTTCTATCGCGTTACTGACTTGAGCGAATTGATGACCAATCAAACGAGAGACGAAAATTTTAAAATTATGCCTGGTGATATTTATGAAGATAAGGCAGTTGTTTTACCAATCCTTCATGGACCAATGGGTGAAGATGGCACTATCCAAGGTTTTTTAGAAATCCTACACATGCCTTATGTTGGTCCAAGTGTATTATCTGCTTCGAGCACGATGGATAAGCTTTTAGCTAAACTTGTCTTTACTTCTTTGAATATCCCTCAAGTACCATATGTTACTGCTTTAGCAGGGGAAAACGAATGGCAAATCATTGAAGAAGTTGCTGCTAAGCTTAAATTTCCGGTATTTGTGAAACCTTCCAATATGGGTTCAAGCGTGGGTATTTCTAAAGCTGAGAATGTTGCTGAATTAAATTTGGCGCTGACCGAGGCTTTCAAGTTTGACAGTCGTGTGGTTGTTGAGCAAGGGGTGGTCAATGCACGAGAGATTGAATGTGCAGTCCTAGGGAATGGCAATGAGGTCAAGGCTGCTTTTCCTGGTGAAGTTATCAAAGATGTTGATTTTTACGACTATAAATCAAAATACCTTGACAATAGGATTGAAATGGCTATTCCAGCGGATATCTCAGAAAAATTAGTTCATCAAATTCGGACATATGCCATCAAGGCATATAAGGCAGTCAATGGAACTGGAATGTCACGATGTGATTTTTTCCTAGATAATGAGAACCATCTTTATCTGAATGAAATTAATTCAATACCTGGCTTTACTCAATGGTCAATGTACCCACTTCTTTGGGATAATATGGGATTAAAATACCCAGAATTGATTGAAAAATTAGTTGAGTTAGCTCAATCAGCCTTTATAATCCGTGAGTCACATTTAGGAAACTAAAAAATAAATATGAAATTAAAATTGAAGTAGGTCATGATCTACTTTTTTTGTTAAAATTAAAGCTATGAATTTAACATTACACGAGATTGGTCGGGCAGTTCATGCCACTAATGATTTTGAAAAGTATAAAGATCTGAAAATAAATAAGCTTGAATTTGATAGCCGAAAGATTGAAAGTGGAGACGTTTTTCTCCCGTTGAAAGGTGAACATGACGGACACGACTTTATCAAGAAGGCCTTTCTTCAAGGAGCACTTGTTACGCTTACGCAGTATCCATTAAGCGAAGAGAATCCTTTTTTACAAGTAGCTGATACTAAGGTTGCACTACAGGGGCTTGCTCATTACTATTTGAAAAAGGAAAATCCCGATGTTATTTCCATAACAGGCTCAAATGGCAAAACGACTACTAAGGATATGACAGCAGCTGTTTTGGCAACCCATTATAGGACCTATAAAACTCAAGGAAATAACAATAATGAGATTGGGCTGCCTTATACGATATTGTCAATGCCTGAAGATACAGAAAAGCTTGTTCTCGAAATGGGAATGGATCGTCCAGGAGATATTGTTTTTTTGTCGGAACTAGCAAATCCAAAAATAGCTCTGATTACATTAATTGGTGAATCACATTTAGAATTTTTCGGGACTAGGAAAGAGATTGCTCGGGGAAAAATGGGAATTACTGCAGGACTAAAACGTGAAAATGTTCTAGTTGCTCCTGCAGACCCAATCATTGATGAATTCATTCCTGAAGGGCAAAAGATTGTTAGGTTTGGGAAAACTGGAGCTGACTTATATGTTACGAAGTTAACTGAACATAAGGAAAATTTGACTTTTGAAACGAATTTTTTTGGAAAATCGATCACGATTCCAGTGCCAGGGAAATTTAATGCAAACAATGCAATGTTGGCAGCTTACGTTGGAAAACTTGAAGGAGTTCCAGAAGGAAAGATTCACCAAGCATTATCTAGCGTGCAATTGACCAAAAATCGGACCGAATGGCTCAAATCTGTTAATGGGGTTGATATCTTGTCAGATGTCTATAACGCCAATCCAACGGCTATGCGCCTTATTCTTGAGACTTTTCAAGCGATTGAAAGAAATTTCGGTGGAAGGAAAGTTGTAGTTCTTGCGGATATGCTTGAACTGGGTGAACATTCTGCTGAACTACACGCCAGCATTTCTGCAGTTGTTCAAAATGAAAAACTAGATAAGATCTTTCTCTATGGACCGATGATGAAAAATCTTGCAGAAAAATTACCAGAAGCTCTGTACTTTACAAGTTTTGATGAGCTTAGCCAAGCAGTTCAAGAATTTATAAGAGAAGGTGATCAGATCTTGATTAAGGGGTCTAACGGTATGGGACTGGCTAAATTGGTTGAGATATTAACAACAGAAGAAGCTACCTTACTTTAAACCAAACTTAAAAAAAGCTGGTAGAAGCTCCTGGTGAAACACCTCACATTGAAGTCACCCTGTAGATATGCTATAATTTAGGAGTTATTTTAATTAGATATGGCTTGGTTTTTTATTTACTTAGCTAACTTATAAAGGAGAAAGAAATGACAGAAACAGTTGAAACAAACACAACTGAAGAGACATTGAAAATCAGCGCTTTACTTGCCGAACTTATTGGTACCTTCTTGCTTGCAGGTGCAATTATTTATTTAGCAGGTGTATCAGCTCCAGTTGGGATGCTTGGAGTTGGCTTTGTTTTAGTATTCTTGGTAATCATCTTTGGAAATATTTCAGGGGCTCATTTAAATCCAGCAATCTCGATCGCACTTGCAATTAATAAAAAAGTGCCATGGATGAAAGCAATTGCTTATATTATTGCACAATTAATTGGTGCTGCTTTGGCTCTTTTGATCTTCCATGCCATCTGGCGTGCCAACCTGGATGCAAACATTTTCAGATATCTTTCACAATATGGCTCTCAAATGGGAATCACAACTCCACCAACTAGTGCAAGCGATGTAGCGGCTTTTGCGAAGACAAACAACATGACTGTAGCTGAACTTGGTAGTAAGATTGATCTTGGCTTTATCAATGCAACTGTTGCTAAAGGTACAGAATGGATGACTTTAGGAACTGAAATCCTTGGTTCAGCTATCTTCGGGCTTGGTATTGGGCATGCATTTTATTCAGAAAACAAATCAATGTGGGAAACCGGCTTTTCCGTAGGCTTTGGTCTTTTTGCAGCAGCTAGCCTTGCAGGCTCAACAGCTATCATGAATCCTGCGGTAGCATTGACAATTGGTGCTTTTGAAACTAAGGGTTCTGTAATCTGGGCAGGTTATTTAATTTACATTCTTGGTACTATCCTTGGCATGTATATAGGTGTAACCGCATATCGTTATATCCAAAAAGCTGCCTTATCAAAATAAATTATTAAATTTTTAATAGAAAACGCCTTTGGGCGTTTTTTTTGATTTAGTGAATTCTTGGTTTGGAATAATAGGAAAGTAGACCATGTTGAAATTAAAGTTTATGTTATAATAGCTTTATGGCATTATTTCTCGACACAGCAAAAATTGTATTACGAGCAGGTAAGGGCGGCGATGGTGCCGTTTCTTTCCGGCATGAAAAATTTGTTCCGGACGGTGGCCCTTGGGGTGGTGATGGTGGTCGCGGTGGCGACATTTTCCTGATCGTTGATGAGGGACTGAATACATTAATGGATTTTAGGTACCATCGCATCTGGAAGGGAAATGCCGGTGAAAAGGGTATGACTAAAGGAATGCATGGTCATGGTGCTGAAGACATATACTTAGATGTCCCAGAAGGCACAACGGTTAAAGATGCTGAAACAGGTGAAGTGTTAGCCGATTTGCGTAAAAATGGTGAAACATTTTTGGCCGCCAAAGGTGGACGAGGAGGTCGTGGCAACATGCGTTTTGCTACACACAATAATCCTGCACCTGAGGTTGCAGAAAATGGAGAACCAGGTCAAGAGCGTACTCTCATGCTTGAACTCCGAGTCTTGGCAGATGTTGGATTGGTTGGCTTTCCATCAGTTGGTAAGTCAACTCTTTTGTCGGTTATTTCAAATGCTCGGCCCAAGATTGGAGCCTACCACTTTACAACTTTAGTGCCAAACATTGGTATGGTCCATGTAGGATATGGTTCAAGTTTTGTCGTAGCTGATATGCCAGGGTTAATTGAAGGGGCTCATCAAGGGGCAGGTTTAGGAATTGAGTTTCTCCGTCATATTGAGCGTACTCGTGTTTTGCTTCACGTAATTGATATGCCAGCCATTGATGGAAGAGATCCTTTTGAAGATTACCTAACCATCAATAATGAACTTGAAAGTTATGATTTACGTCTGATGGAACGTCCACAAATTATTGTAGCTAACAAAATGGACATGCCTCAGTCAGCCGAAAATCTTAAAGAATTTAAGAAAAAATTAATAAATAAATTTGGTGAATTTGCGGATCTGCCACAAATAATTGAAATCTCTGCCTTGACGAAGGATGGGCTAAGTGGGCTGCTTGAAGCAACGGCAGACTTGGTGAAACACACAGGCGAATTTAAACTTTATGACGATGATCAATTTGCTGAGTCTGATGAAGCATACTATGGTTTTGAAGATGAAGTTGGCAAACTTGAATTTTCAGTTTATCGCGAAGATGTGTCCACGTGGGTTCTTGGTGGTGTAAAACTTGAACGTTTATTCAAGATGACTAACTTTGATCATGATGAATCTGTGATGAAGTTTGCCCGTCAACTTCGTTCAATGGGTGTTGATGAAGAACTACGACGTCGTGGTGCTAAAGATGGAGACATTGTTCGTATTGTTAAATTTGAATTCGAGTTTGTTGATTGATAATTTAAATAAAGTAATTTTCAGCTCATTAGGGATTTTTGTAGTTGTATTTTGAGAGGTTGATAAGTAAATGGGATTTAAAATTATTTCAAATCGTGATAAAGATGGAAATTTTATTGCATCTGCAGATTATTGGCAACCAGATAAAGTTGAAGAACTGCTCATGAAATATAATCCAAACGGAAAAATGTGGTATCGAAAAAAAACAGAAACTGAAAAACGTCAGACAAATTTAGACAACGAATAAGAATTATGATAAGTAAAATAGACAAACTTGTATTTCTCAATACAAGCCGTAGCTGATGACACGGAGAAGACCTTGGCAGATAATAAAGTCGAATTTACCTTAAAGAATCTTGATGACGCAGTACTCTTATTTGGCGCAGAAGATCGCTACCTCAAAATGGTTGAAGAGACACTTAAAGTTAACATTAACTATCGTGGAGAAACTGTACAAATTAATGGTGAAAATGCAGATTCAGCGCGTCAAGTATTTGAGGCGCTTTTGGTGTTGATTAGCCGTGGCCTTCCTGTACACAGCCCAGATGTAGCAATTGCCATGAAGATGGTTCAAACTGGCAATATGACAAACTTCATGGCACTTTATGAAGTTGAATTGACAAAAGATGCTGATGGGAAGCCTATTCGAGTTAAGAATATGGGCCAAAAGAATTATGTGGATTCTGTAAAAAGTCATGATGTGGTCTTCGGTATTGGACCTGCTGGAACAGGAAAGACATTCTTGGCAGTTGTTCTGGCTATACAAGCCCTTAGAAACGGTGCTGTCAAACGCATCATATTAACACGCCCAGCCGTAGAAGCAGGAGAAAATCTTGGCTTTCTCCCAGGTGATTTACAGGAAAAGGTTGATCCTTATCTGCGTCCTGTCTACGATGCACTCTATCAGATACTTGGAAAAACCGGAACAGAGCGCATGATGGAACGTGGTATTATTGAAATTGCTCCTCTAGCTTATATGCGTGGTCGGACTTTGGATGACGCTTTCGTTATTCTAGATGAAGCTCAAAATACCACAGTTATGCAGATGAAAATGTTCTTAACACGTCTGGGCTTTGGATCTAAAATGATTGTGAACGGGGATATTTCTCAAATTGACTTACCTGTTCATCAAAAATCGGGTTTGATTGATGCTCAAGATAAGTTGAGGCATATTTCAACTCTTGATTTCATTTACTTTTCATCAAGAGATGTTGTGCGTCATCCGATTGTCGCAGAAATTATTAAAGCCTATGATGTTGAAAAGAAATAGCACTTATTAAATCTTCACTCAGAGAAAGTAATCAAAATATGTATATCGAAATTACAGATGAAACGGGTAAGCTTGATTCTTCAATTATTGAACAGACTGAAAAAGTTTTAGCTTTTGCGGCCGATTATATTCATTTGTCTCAATCAAAGGAAATGGCAGTGATTTTTGTTGACAATGTACGTAGTCACGAATTGAATCTTCAATATCGTGATACTGATCGCCCAACTGATGTTATCAGTCTCGAATATAAACCAGATGAAGATGAAATTTTCTTTGATGAAGATATGGAAATTCCTGAAGGATTAATGGATGAAATGGATCCCTTCATTGGTGAACTTTTCATTTCTACTGATAAGGCTGAGGAACAAGCTACTGATTTTGGTCACTCAATTGAGCGAGAATATGGTTGGTTGACTGTACATGGTTTTTTGCACATTAATGGTTATGACCACTACCCAGTTGGTGGACCTGAAGAAGCTGAAATGTTTAGACTCCAAGAGGAGATTTTGACTGCCTATGGCCTTACAAGATAATAAAAAAGTTTTTCGAAAAGATTTTGATGAGCATGGTGTCAAAATCTATGAAAAGGGCGATTATTCGACTGAAAGAGGACAAAAGCCAGATCGCAGGCGCTGGAAAAATGAAAATTTTTTTAGTAGCTTACATTTTGCTCTTACAGGAATAGTTACTGCTATCAAGGAAGAAAGTAATATGCGCAAGCACTTGCTGGTTGCTATTATTGTTTTAATTGCTGGCTTACTTTTTCAGATTAATTACTATGATTGGTTGATGATTTTTCTTGCTCTTTTTCTGGTTATCTCGATGGAACTTATGAATTCAGCTATTGAAAATGTTGTTGACTTAGCGGCTGATTATAACTTTCATATGAGAGCAAAAAGGGCAAAAGATATGGCGGCTGGGGCAGTTCTATTGATTTCTTGCTTTTCAGTTGTTGTTGGTCTTTTTGTCTTTTTACCAAAAATTTGGAGCCTTTTTTTCTAAAGTAAAAAATAGGCTTTTTTTATTTATTAAGAATATTGAATTTTGATAGAAGGTTAGTGAATTATTTTGTGATATAGCACCAAAAACTTGAGTTTTTAATACCCGAGATGGAAGATGCTTCACCTACTTCTTCCATTTAGTAAGGTACGTAGGCGATTTTTTTTACTGTTAAGTGTGCAATATCAAACAAATCCGTTTGATTAAAGTATGGATGATAACTTTTCTATTATTTCCTATGATCGAAAATTGGTCTCTCATCTTAAAGTTTCAAAAATGCTGTGTATAGACAATTAATTGGCATAAACTATTGAGGCTCTCTAAAACGCTTAAGAGCCTCAAGCCACTTGCAATTCACATACCAGTTAGAAATACAAAGCTGAATAGTATGAGCTTACTTTGCAAAGGGTGGGTGCATCTATTTAGTTCAAAAACTTGTAGAAACTATGAAGAAAACTATCACAACGTAATAATTAAATAATACGAAAGGCTGTTGAGCATTGTAAGGCTCAACATTGGCTCTAATGCCAGGTAAAACATTCTCAAAGGTGCTCGGCGATTAACTTCCTAAAATATTTGTAATTATTAGAAACCTAGCTGACAACCTGGGGTCGTTGCTTAAAGATAGTAACTTCTGGCAATCAGAAAAAAATTTAAATTCAATTCTGTTTGGAATGCGAGAATCTCGGTACATTATCGACAAGTGTGTTCAAAAAAGAAAAACAAAAAGTAAGACTTGGTGGCTTGCTTTTTGAAACAATTTCATTTTTCTTATGAATAATTTGTCAAAAATAATGTAAAACTTTACCACTTCTGAATATAATGAGAGAAATTTGATAAACTTATGAAAGAGTGCTACAATTCCATAATGAGATGGAAAATAGATGAAATTCGTAAATTAAAAGGTATAGATTTTGAAAATGAAGTTCTAGATTTGAAATCAGAATTAATGAACCGTAATCCAGAAATCCTTGATATCACGTCGATTAAAGTGAATGGGTCAGTCAAGTTTGATGGTAAATTTTATGATTTATTTGCACAAGCTAGTTATGAAATCACGTTACCTTCGTCGAGAAGCTTAGAACCCGTAAAAATTAAACAAAGCCTTGATATTTTTGAAACTTATTCTGATTCAGAAGAAGATTTAAAAAATGAAGAAGTCTTCCCATTAGAGTCGGATGAAATTTCGCTTGATGAAGCTGTGGCAGATAATATTCTCCTTGAGATTCCACTTCGTCGTTTGACAGTGGAAGAAGAGGATTCAGTGAAATCAGTACAAGGAAATTCTTGGAAAGTAATGTCTGAGGAAGAATATAAGAAATATCAAGAGGAAAAGAAGCGTGAAAGTTCACCTTTTGCTGGTCTTGGGGAAATTTTTAACAAAAGTCTAGATGAATAAGCTGATAAATAAAAGTTATTTAATTTGTAGATTTTTACAGATTACTATACTTTAAATATAATCTGTGTACTCATTGTTAGAAAGGCGAAATAATGGAAGATTGCAAAAAGATATTAATTATTGAAGACGAAAAAAATCTGAGTCATTTCGTTTCATTAGAGCTTGAACATGAGGGGTATAAGACAACAGTGGTAGCGGATGGACGTAAAGGACTTGAGGCTGCCTTGTTTGGAAAGAATGATTTGATTCTACTTGACCTGATGTTACCTGAATTAGATGGCTTTGAAGTAGCGCGTCGCGTTCGAAAAGAAGGAGTGTTGACCCCAATTATTATGATGACTGCACGTGATTCAACGATGGACCGTGTTGCTGGTCTGGATATTGGTGCAGATGACTATATCATTAAGCCTTTTGCCATTGAAGAACTTTTGGCTCGAGTTCGGGCCCACTTCCGTCGTTCTGAAACGATGGGTAAGGAAGGAACAAAGGATTCAACCCACTTTCGTGATTTAACGATTGATAAGACAAACCGAGCAGTCCTTCGCGGTGATCAAGTGATTGATTTGACGAATCGTGAGTATGAGCTTCTATTGAACCTAATGCAACATAATGGTGATGTGGTTACTCGTGAAACATTGGTCACAGATGTTTGGGGATTTCCTAATTCTGAAACTAATGTAGTAGATGTTTATATACGTTATTTGCGTAACAAACTTGATCAGTTGGGTAATGAGTCTTATATTCAGACTGTCCGTGGGCTTGGCTATGTGATGCGTGAACATGCTACCAATTAATGTGTTAAAATAGTTTCCATGATAAATAAAGCAGTAAAAGCTATAAGGACCAAGAAGTCGCGACCCAAAAAGTCGATTTTGCGACGTTGGTCGATTGCAAATGCTGCTTTTTTCTTTGTCGCCATTTTGATTGTTGCTTTTGCTTCATTCCGAATTGTTCTCTCTACAATTGATAAATCGAATAAGCAAAGTATGATTCAATCCATGAATAATTTAGTTACTCCCCTTCAAGAGTCAGATGTTCCATTAAGTGTTAAAAATTTAAAGAGTTACTTAAAAATAGATTCGGATTTAGAAATTAATAAAAATGAGTATGTTATTCAAACCTCGCCAGTATTGAGCAATATGATTGGTCAAAAAAATCTCAGTTTTTATATATATGGAAATAATAAAAAGTTAATCTTTTCAACTTTAGATAAGAGCTTTCCTTTTCACAGAGATACAGGAGGAAAAACAGTCTTAATTAATTATAAAGGCTCACAAGGATTTTTGCTTTCGAAAGCAATAAGTTCAGTTAAAAGTAATCAAATTGTTGGTTACGCCCTCATTTTTTTTAATTTAGATCCATTTACAAGTTTAGCCCAAGAAATTTTTTCTTATTTTGTATGGATTGCACTTGTCGGTTTTGTGACCGCTGCCTTCTTTGGTTACTGGATGGGAAGACGATTTACTCATCCGATATCAAAAATTACTGGGTCGATGGAAAAGGTAGCCGCACATCCTGATGAAAAGTTTGTGCCTGTCGAGATTGAGCAGGAGGATGAAGTTGGTCAAATTGCGAAGTTTTATAATAGTATGATGAATCGGGTAAATTATTATATTGAGCAACAAAAAGGTTTTGTTTCAGATGTTTCACATGAGCTCAGGACTCCTCTAGCAGTTATTGATGGGCATTTAAAGCTCCTCAAACGTTGGGGTAAAGATGATCCAAAAGTTCTTGAAGAATCACTTAGTATTTCAATTGATGAGATTTCTAATGTGAAATTAATGCTAGAAGAAATGCTCTCTATTTCTCGTCTTGAAAATCTTCCTTATGAATATTTGATGAAAAAATGTACACCATTAAAGGAAACAGCGAATGCTCTTACTAATTTTAAGCTTTTGCATAAAGACTTTATAGTGGAACTTGATAATAAAGTTATTGTAAGTACAGAAATTCAAATGGATCCAAGTCACTACGTCCAAGCTCTGAATATTCTTCTTGAAAATGCGGTGAAGTATTCTCCAGACATACCGAAGTCTATCAAGTTAACATTAAGAGAAAGTGGCAAATATGTTGAAGCATCAGTATCAGATCAGGGGATGGGAATTTCTAAAGAGGATCAAAACCTTATCTTTGAACGTTTTTATCGTGCGGATCGAGCTCGGAACAGAGAGATTGGAGGGACTGGCCTTGGCCTTTCAATTTTGTCTAAAATGATAAAGCAATATCAAGGAGAAATCAAAGTTGAATCAAAGCTCGGCGAGGGATCAATTTTTACGTTCAAAATTCCCAAAGTGAAGTCGTGACCAACTGTTTAATAAGAGATTTTATGAAGAGTACAAAAAATGGTATAAAAAGGTGTTAATGATTGACAAGCTGGAAAAGCTTTGAAATAATGGCGTTATCGGAGGTAATCATGAGGAAAGCCATAATTATTTTTACAAGTTTAATTATTGTAATGATTGCGGTATTTGGTGTTCTGTTGATGTCAATTACAAAGTCAAATGATAATGATGTAGCCGCTTTACAAAATTCTTTAAATCAAATGCAGTTGAGCGAGTCTGTGATGATCAATCAAGCCAATGATTTTACTGAAAAATCAGGCAGTTTATCTCAAGCCTTAGCGAGTGCACAAACTGAAATTCAAAGTCGGAGTGTCGAGATGGCAAGCCAAACGAGTATTATTGCCTCACTCCAATCTATCTCTCAAAAAAATGTTGATGCTTTAAAGAGTGCCCAATCGTCGTTTACTTCTGCTCAGAGTTCAATTTCAAGTGCACTTTCATCAGCGGTAGTTAACAAAAAATAAAAAATTAGAAAAAGGTGTACTAGTTTAATCTAGAAGGATATTTTATAAAAAAGTCGTCAGACTTTTTTGCTATAATGATTCTATGAAAAAAATTCATGAATTCAAAGATAAGAAGGTACTTGTTCTAGGATTAGGAAAATCTGGTACATCTGCTGCTAAGATTTTACATGAACTAGGTGCACAAGTTACAGTAAACGATGCAGCTGATATGAGTGCTCCAGAACTTGAAGCCCTCGGGATCAAAGTCGTAACAGGCTCACATCCTATAGAGTTGATTGAAGAAGCAGAACTATTGGTTAAAAATCCAGGAATCAGATATGATAATGTGATAGTGGAGAGAGCTCAAACTCGTCAGATCCCAATCTATACCGATATTGAGTTAGCTTATCTCATTTCAGAGGCACCAATGATTGCCCTGACGGGAACTAATGGCAAGACGACAACGACGACTCTTGTAGCTCAGATTCTTAATGAATCTGGCCATTTAGCTCGCTTAGCTGGTAATATTGGTTTCCCAGCTTCATCGGTTGCGTCAGAGGCTAAGGCAGATGAGACAGTGGTCATTGAAACATCTAGCTTCCAACTAATGGGCACGGTAAGATTCCATCCCCATATTGCAGTAATCACGAACATTTACTCAACGCATTTAGATTATCATGGTTCTCAAGAGAATTATGAAGCAGCGAAATGGAATATCCAAAAAAATATGACAGCGATGGATTTTCTAATTCTAAATTTCAATCAAGAAAAAATGCGTCAAGATTATGCTAAAAAAACTAATGCGACGGTTGTTCCGATCTCAACAGAGCAAGTTGTCAATGGGGCATACCTCCAAGATGGAAAGCTTTATTTTAAAGGTGAATTCATAATTGATAAGGTGGATCTTTCCTTGCCGGGTGATCATAATGTGGAGAATGCTCTTTTAGCTATTGCGACGACTAAATTGTCAGGTGCTAAGAATGAAGCAATTAAGCATGTTTTGTCAACATTCAAAGGAGTTCGGCATCGCCTGCAATTCATGGGTGTGGCACAAGGGCGTCTTGCTTATAATGACACGGAAGCAACTAACATACTAGCTACCAAAAAAGCCCTAACAGGATTTGATCATTCCAAACTTTGGGTTTTTGTTGGCGGGCTAGACCGTGGAAATGAATTTGATGAACTTGAAGATTCATTAAATGATATCAAGGGGTTGATCATTTCTGGTGAAACAACAAATAAATTTGTTGCTTTAGCTGAAAAGATGAACATACCATATCATGTCACGGAGAATGTGGTGACAGGTCTGAACGAAATTTTCTATCAAACAGAAATAGGCGATACGCTCTTGTTAAGCCCAGCCTGTGCTTCATGGGATCAATATAAGAATGCTGAGCAAAGAGGAGACCTCTTTATTGAGGCCTTTGAAAAATTAAAGGAGAATTAAATGCGTATAATCCTTACAGGTGGTGGGACAGGAGGGCATATTTACCCAGCCTTAGCCTTTGCAAAATATTTAAAAACAGTGGATAATAATGCGGAAATTCTTTATATTGGGACTGATAAAGGTCTTGAATCAAAGATTGTCCCAGCAGCTGGATATGATTTCAAGACAATTGATATTCAAGGTATTCGTCGGTCGTTATCCCTGCAAAATCTTGTCACTGCTTGGAAGTATATTCGGTCAACTTTAGTCGCAAAGAAAATCATTCAAGATTTTAAACCAGATATTGTTATGGGGACTGGTGGTTATGTCTGTGCGCCAGTCGTCAATGCAGCAATCAAATTAGGTATTCCTACCATTTTACACGAGCAAAATGCTGTGCCAGGTGTGGCAAACAAACATCTAGCTTCTGGTGTGACAAAAATTGTTGTTGCTTTTCATCATGCGGAGAAGTATTTTCCTAAAAACAAGGTGGTTTTTGCGGGGAATCCACGTGCCCAAGAGGTTGCAGATATTCAACCTTCTGATATTATCAAAAACTTTGGACTTGATCCAAACAAGAGAACTGTAGTAATTTTTGGAGGCTCACGTGGTGCTTTAACGATCAATGAAGCATTGGTTAAAGCCTTACCTAAACTGGCTGAGCAAAAGTATCAAATTCTTTATGCCTCAGGTGAAATTTACTATGATAACTACAAGGAGGAGTTTGAAAAATACAGCGACAAGGGAAATATTGTTATTCGTCCGTATCTTTCAAATATGTCAGAGCTGCTGTCATCGATTGACTTGATTGTGGCACGTTCTGGTGCTACAACGATTGCAGAGGTGACTGCTCTAGGCCTTCCATCCATTTTCATTCCAAGTCCTAATGTAACCAATGATCAACAAACCAAGAATGCTATGGAGTTGGTAGAGGCTGGAGCGGCAGTTATTATTAAAGACTCAGAGTTGACCGCTGAACTACTGATTCAGAGTATTTCTGATATTTTAGAAGATACGGTGAAATATAGCGAAATGCAGGAAGCCAGTCGCAAGTCGGGCGTGCCAGATGCTTCAGAGCGCCTTTATAAGATAATTAAGGAAATTGTAAACTAATAAATACATGAGTGAAGAGTATAAAAGTCCCTGGCAAATAGAGCATGAGAAAATGCTAGTAGCCAAAGAATCTGAAAAAAGAGCCCAAGCGCAAGAAGAACGCCGGGAATTTTTGCGTAAACTTCGTTTAACTCGAAAGTCTGATAAGACGCTTCACTCGCTTATTCAAAGTAGTAATTCAGTTCGAAAAAATAAGTTAGAAGAAAAAAAAGAACTAAAAAATACTTTGAAATTGAGTATGAAAAATGATGCATCCAAAACAAGTTCCAAATATTCTTCGAAAAAAGATAGCTCTAAAGCATTTAAAAACGAAGGAACAAAATCAGGGTTTAGTCACGAAGGATTCTCGTTTGATCTTGAACTTGATTGGCTAATTCCACTCTTAAAAAAAGCTTCGCCTCTTTTGATGATATTCTTTATAGCATTTGTTATCAGTATTTATTCGCTTAGCCCTCTTAATAAGATTGGGGCTTTCAGGGTGACTGGAAATTCTATGGTTACTTCGGCTGAGGTTGCATCAGCTTCTAAACTAAATATGCGGTCCAGCATTTATAATATCATGACTCATAAGGCGACAATTGAAGCCAAAATAGTTAATTCTTCTGCGCGTGTTGAATCGGCTAATATCAAACTTTCATTCCCAAATACTATAACGGTTCAAGTAAAAGAATTTGGCACAATTGGATATGTTGAACAAAAAGGAAAAGCTTACAATATCTTGGCCAATGGAACTAAAGTGGACGAATCTGTTATTACACCAGATAAGGAAAACCTTAATTCTCTAGTTTTGAAAGACTTCACGGATAATCAGGTTAAAGAATTTGTTTTAGCATATGAAACCTTAGCGGGATCTTTAAAGACTCTTATTCGCACAGTCACATTGACTCCAAGTCAAACCACTTCAGACTTTATAACACTTCAAATGTCTGATGGGAATCAGGTCAAGGTACCGCTGAGCCAAATGGAACAAAAATTGCCTTACTATCCAAGTGTGGCTAAAAGCATTGTAGCCCCTCAAACAGTTGATATGGAAGTTGGAATCTTTTCAAAAGATACACCAAGTTATAATACCGAATTTGCCGATGATAATCCGGCTGGACTTTCGAAAAGCTTATCTGCCAGTAGAGCTGCCTCGACAATTTCATCTGGATCATCCAGTAGCGGATCTTCAAGTTCTAATACAACAAATGTAAGTTCAAACTAAATATAAGAGCTAACAAGATTAACTTGCTAGCTCTTATTTTAATTCAAAATATTAATTAAGTTTTTGGATGTGGTTGGTTACAGTTGCATGAGAAATTAAACGTTCCCTATCATCGTATATCTTAACTTCCCAAACATGAGAAGTTCTTCCTCTGTGTAAAAGCTCACCTTTTACAATAAGAAGACCTACAGATTTCATAGCTCTTAAATGCTCAGCTGATATACTTTGACCAAATGCAAAGTACCCATCATTAAGAAGGTTATTGGAAGCCATACCCGAAGAAATCTCGGCAAGTGCTAAACTCACACTCCCGTTTAGAAAACCTTCAGGTTGAGCATGGTAGTCGTTTAACTCAACATGAACTTCATATTTGGTTTCCTCAAACTTGATTGGAATGATTCCTAATTGATCAATTAGATTCATTAGTTTAAGTCCTTTCTCAGGATTTTTCCAGAAGGGTTTTTAGGAAGCTCCTCTAGCTGGATGAATATTTTGGGTTGTTTAAACTTTGCTAGTTTGTCCGATAAATAGTTTCGAATGTCTATCTCATTTAGTTCTCCAACATAATAAAGTATAGGAATCTGCCCCCACTTAGGATCATCACGAGGGACTAGAGCACATTCAAAGATTTCTGGTAAGCGATAAAGCAAGTCTTCAATTTCTTTTGGATAAATATTTTCACCACCAGAAATAATAATATCACGGCGTCGGTTGAGAACATAAAGATAATTATCCTCATCCAAATAACCTAAGTCTCCTGTGGCAAAGCCATTTTCCAAAGGTATTTGACCCAGATATCCTTTCATGAGCATTGGAGATTTGATCCAGATTTCTCCGATACCCTGTTTGTCGGGATGCTCAATCTCTATAGTTACATCAGGCAAGGCGTGACCAACTGTAGCTATTTTTTGAGGTTCTTTTATAACATTGAAGGTCACTGACTGAGAAAAGGTTTCGGTCATTCCATAAGTTTTGTAAACAGGTAGTCCTTTTGATATAGCCTTTTCAACCAAACTCAAAGGAATAGTTTCACCTCCAAGAAGAATCATCCTCAAGTTGTAAGGCTTCAAATGGTCAACTAAAGGCTTTAATTGAGTTGGTACAAGCGACATCATAGTCAACTTTTCAGATTTAACCAAATCGATGACAACATCCTCTGCGTAGTCAGTTAGAGTTAATTGGGTACCATTATATAGAGAACGCATGACTATGGATAAGCCACTAACATGAAAGAGTGGGAGAACATCTAGCCAGTTGTCATTGGGATTAACACCAAAAACTTTGGCAGAGGCTCGACACTGAGCTTCAATCATTCCCCAGGTAATTGGCACTGTTTTAAATTTTCCAGAAGTTGCACTGGTATTCATTAGAACTGCAATCTTCTGATTGTTGGTCTCAAACGTAAGTTTAGAGGAGATTTTAGTTTTTAGAGTAAAGTCAGAAAAAAGAGTTTTAGGTTGGATTACAACATTAATCTTGAGCCCTTCGGTCTGATCAGAAATTTCTCGTTGAGTCAAAGCTGGATTTAAAAGGAGGACTTCTTTTGAAAGGAGTAGTAGACCCAATAAGGTAAGAAGGCTTTCCTCATTGTTATTCATTAGGAGGGCGACTCTTTCATCAGAAATAGAGACTAAATAGTTCGAACGGTTTACAGCTTCAATTAAAACTTTGCGGAAGGTTAAATCGTTGATAAAAAATTTTTCGGGTTGGGTTTCAGCCCATTTTTTTAAATATTCAAGCATAAATGTACCACTTTATTCAATTATGCTATGGCATAATTGAATTCAGAATTAACTTTCTAATGCACTAATACAAGATGAGCCGCTCTTCTAATGAAAGATACGGCTCAAATTAATAGGATCAAGGGAACTTAGGAAATTGAGAAAAGTTAGGCTTTCTCTTTTCAACAAAAGCATCACGTCCTTCTTTTGCTTCATCACTTGTGTAATATAATAAGGTAGCATCACCGGCAAATTGTTGTAAACCTGCTAAACCATCGGTTGCAGCATTGAAAGAAGCCTTAAGCATGCGAAGGGCCATTGGAGAAAGTTCTAGCATTTCTTCAGCCCATTTAACAGACTCAGCTTCAAGCTGATCAAAAGGTACAACTGTATTGACCATACCCATTTCGAGAGCTTCTTGAGCAGTATATTGACGGCACAGAAACCAAATCTCCCTTGCTTTCTTTTGACCAACCATGGCTGCAAGAAGACCTGCACCATATCCAGCATCAAACGAACCAACACGTGGACCTGTTTGACCAAACTTTGCATTTTCAGAAGCAATGGAAAGATCACAAACAATGTGGAGAACATGTCCACCACCAATAGCAAAGCCATTTACCATTGCAATAACAGGCTTTGGCGTAATACGGATCAAATGCTGAAGATCAAGCACGTTCAGCCGTGGAATATGATCATCATCTACATAGCCACCGTTGCCTCGAACTTTTTGGTCACCGCCTGAGCAGAACGCCTCTTTTTCAACACCTTTGCCATGATTAGCACCTGTTAAGATAATAACGCCAACCTCTGTATCATCACGTGCTATGGAAAAAGCATCAATTAACTCAACGACAGTTTTGGGACGAAAGGCATTGCGCACTTCTGGACGATTTATCGTGATTTTAGCAATATGATTGTAAGTTTCATATTTAATATCTTCATAGATTCTGCTTCCAGAAATCCAGTTAAATTCGGTCATTCTTATCCTCCGATTAATATATAATTTGGGACGGAAAGTCTTATCCCCACACAAATTTCACAAGTTAAATTATATCACGTCTGTAAATATTATGATAAAATCAGTGTCAAAATGTTTAGACAATTTATTTTGTCTCTTTTAAATTATTTCAATAGAAATTAGGAGAAATTTTTGTGTTAATTATTTACATCTTGATTGGAATATTTGCCGGTTTTGCGCTCGCAAACATGACACCGATCAATGCTGGACTTAGAAATAAAGTAAAATCCCCTCTTGTTGCAATTGTCGTCTCAATCTTGGTTTCAACTATTGTTATGGGAATTGCGACTTTGGTCACAAAACAGCCACTTTGGCCAAATTTTAGCTTTGTTGGAAGTCATCCCGCCTTCATTTGGTTTGGAGGTGTGATTGGAGCCATTTATGTGACTTCAAATATCATGATGTTCCCAAAAATTGGCGCGATAGAAACTGTTGTTTTACCACTTCTTGGTCAAGTTGTGATGGGAGTTGTGGTTGACACTTTTGGTCTCTTAAATTCTGCAAGGGTACCGTTAGCGTGGATGAAGATAGTGGGTGTTTTGCTTTTACTTATTGGTCTTTGGATTGCTATTGTTCTATCCGAAAAAAATCGCCAAGACCGTCTTGGAACAGCGGTCGGCGGTGTGCGCTGGAATTGGCGTGTTTGGGGACTGATTGTGGGTGGCTTAACAGCTGTTCAGCAAACTATGAATGGTCAGCTCGGTGGTATGCTTGCAGCAGCTTCAACAATGATTAAGGGAACAATCCAAGGCTCATTCTTTGCCTTCTTTATTGGTTTAGTAGCGATTGTCATAATCTCTTTAATAAAAGAACGACGAGTTTTGCCAACTAAGGAACAGTTGAAAGATTTGAATTGGACAGACTTCCTTGGTGGTTTTTTCAATGGTATCGTAGGTATTGTCCGTATGTGGCTTCGTATTGTCCTATCACAAACCATGGTAGTAGCTCTCGTTGACTTCGGTCAAATCTTAACTGGTATTTTTGTTCAACAGTTTGGTTGGTGGAAGTCACCTAAAAATAAAGTTAATTTCTTACAAATTATTGGACTTTTGATTATGTTTATAGGCGTCTTGCTTATCGTTGGGTTTTTTTAATATATTAAAGAGATTACTTGAAATTTAGAAAGTTAAGTGCTGTATCAAAAAAGGCAGGCAAGTTTTGGCCTGTCTTTTTTGTTGCGTGTTATAATTTATACATGAAGGTTTTGCAAGTAATAGGAAATAAAAATGTGGGAAAAACGAGCGTGATTCTCGATTTTATTAGTGTAGCCAAAAAAATGAATCTGAAGGTCATTTGTCTTAAAAGATCATATAGTGCAGTACTCGATACACCAGAAACTGATAGTTTTCGTTTTGCATGTGCTGGAGCTGATGCCGTTGGCTTGCAAACAGAGGGAGAGTTCTTATGGCATGAGCAAAATCAGGAGTCAATATCCGATATTATTGCTAAGCATGCCCCATCCGACACTGATTTAATATTGATAGAGGGATTTAGGGACGAGAATTTCTGGTGCGATAAGATTGAGCTTATTGGTCCAAATTCTACTGAAAGAATCTTTGAAAAACCTTGCCTAAGACTTTTGGGAGAAAATGAAAAATCCGCAAAGGTTTACGTAGAGGCAGTTGCTACGGTTTTTCCAGAGATGGTGTCCGATGATACAATGGACTTCTGCAGCCGAGATAAAAGAATTGAGAAATTTAAAGAACTAATTTCAAGACAAGATGACGAAAACTAAGGCAATGACAAATCTCGAACTAAGTTCTAGAATAATAAACTAAAATATGTGTACAAGTATTAAAATGCAGGCAGCCGATGGAAATATCCTCTTTGCCAGAACTATGGATTGGCGTGGAAACTTTACTCCGAGTGCCATCACTGTTCCAGCAGGATATAGTTGGAAAACAGTTTACAATGGTAAGACAGTGGTTAATCCATATGCTATTCTTGGTGTTGGTCATGATCTTCCTAACGTTCATGTTGATTTTTCGGACGGTGTCAATGAATATGGTTTCTCTGCCCAAAAACTAACCTTTTCAAATAAATCTGAGTATCTCACGAATGCTTCTAATAGTGAAAACAAACTTCAATTGGCCGCTTTCGAATTTACAACGTGGATGTTGGGAAATTGTAAGTCAGTAGCTGACTTAATTGATAAGTTGGTTGGGATAGAGCTCATGAATGATGAATTTTCAGCCTTTAAATTTGGCCGAAATGATCTTCATTTTTCGGCATGTGATACAACTGGGCGTATCGTTTCGATTGAGCCCTTAGATGGCAAATTGGTTGTTCTCGAAAATCCGGTTGCAGTTGTGACTAATGCACCAATATTTGAACGAGAACTTGAAAAACTGGCTGAATATCTTGATCTAACGGGACAGCCAATTCATGAAAATCGCATCTCAACTGGAAATTTTTCTGGAAAACCCGTTTGGCCGGGGGGATTCACACCAACCTCTAGATTCATACGTGCAGCTGTTCTCAGAGAAAGAGGAATTTTTCCCAAAAACGAAACCCAAAATGTCATTGAGACTTGGCATATTCTTAACTCAGTAACTGTGCCACGGTCAGATAGTCGTTCAGATACATCAACTCTCTATCGTAGTGCTGTGTCACTTGATTCACGGCGACTTTACTTGCAGCGATATGATGATTTCAGCATCGTGACTTATCAATTATAAGAACTTGAAGAGGAATTCAAATGTTTGAAGAAGAAAAAAAGAAACTTTCAGATTTAAGCTACAAAGTGACCCAAGAGTCTGCCACAGAAGCACCATTTAGTAATGAATTTGATAACTTTTTTGAAAGAGGACTCTACGTTGATATTGTTTCAGGTGAGCCACTTTTTACCAGTGAGAAAAAATACGATTCTGGGTGTGGCTGGCCAGCCTTTACACAGCCGATCAATAGCAAAGTAATTAAAGAGCATCATGACAAAAACTTTGGTATGGAACGGATAGAGGTTCGTTCAGACAAAGCAGACAGTCATCTAGGGCATGTCTTCAAGGACGGTCCGCTTGATCAAGGTGGCCTTCGATATTGCATCAACTCATCTGCTCTTCATTTTATAAAATTTGACGAACTTGAAAAATCAGGGTATGGTGATTACATAAAATATTTCAAATAAATAATTAAAAAATAAGTCACATGGGATGTGGCGTATTTTTATTTAACAATATTAAAAACTTAAAGCTTTGAAGCCAAAACCTCAGCGAAAGTTTCCAAATTCTCTTTGTCTTCCTCTTCAGGATAAAGTTCTACCTTCACAAGTTCAGCGGCACGAGTCGCCCCACATGCTTCGAAAGCTCGATCAAAGTCTTCAACATTACGGCAATATTCTTCGTAGAAAGTATCTCCTGAACCAAAACAAGCAAATAGTTTACCTGAGAGATCCATCCCTTGCATTTCTTCATAAAAATCTAGAATCTCATCCGGCATATCGCCATCACCATAAGTATATGTTCCCACAATACACATTTCACAATCTACAAAGACATCGTCTGGATCTACCGTCGTGCAATCGTGCATATCAACATCCACGCCCAAATTTTGAAGTTTTTCATAAACAATTTCAGCACAGGCCTCAGTATTTCCTGTCATTGAACAATATACAATTTCGACTTTCGCCATCATTTTCTCCTTCGTTTCGTTTCATTATATCAAATTATTTTTTTGAATGAAAATATGAATTTAAACAAATTATCTTTATAGTCAGGACATTAAATGTTATTAATCTGAAAAAAATTATTAAACTTAGTAAGTTTCAAAATCTAGCGTTTTTTAAATTGTGAATCGTCAAGTCAAAAAGAGAGAACAGTAGTTCCCGCATTAACCTGTTATTACTTCTTAGATACGCGATAAACTTTAGTTAGTTTTGTGAAACGTTTATTATATTACTTGGGCATCGTTATTTTTTGCGCGGTCAAGGCTGACCAGTACCTTATCGTAACTCTAATTTATAGTTATGTTCACTGAAGATATCAAAAGTCCAATAATAATATACCCCTGAGTCTCTTTCATATTAACCCTCTGAATGAATAATGTTATAATAGAAATATGATTACAATTAAATCTCAACGTGAAATTGAACAAATGAAACATTCAAGCAAAATACTCGCAGATATACATATCCATCTTCGTGACATGATCAAACCGGGCCTTGATATGTGGGCTATTGAAGAATACGTCCGTAAAGTTTGTAAAGAAAAAAATGTGATTCCGCTTCAAATTGGTGTGGATGAAGGGTATTACAATCCTTATCCTTATGCAACTTGTTGTTGTCTCAATGATGAGGTAGCTCACGGTTTCCCGCGTCATTATATCTTGAAAGAGGGGGATCTTCTAAAAGTTGATATGGTGCTTGGTTTGGTTGAAGATGATTATTGTGATGTCTCAAAATTGAACTTTGATGATGCCAAATCAATGATTGCTATACAAGAAGGTTTCCGCGGTGGTGTAGCTGATTCAGCATGGGCTTATAAAGTTGGAGAGGTTTCGCAAGAAGTGGCTGATCTTTGGGAAGTGACCAGAGAATGTCTATATTTAGGCATTGAAGCGGCCAAAGTTGGGAATCGGGTTGGTGACATAGGAGCGGTGATTCAAGATTATGCTGAATCACGAGGATGTGGTGTCGTGCGCGATCTTTGCGGCCATGGTGTTGGCCCAACGATGCATGAAGATCCATTAATCCCTCATTTTGGTAAAGCCGGTCATGGGCTTCGCCTTAAACAAGGGATGGTCTTGACTATTGAGCCGATGATAAATACAGGTGGTTGGGAAATCGACCACGATGGTGAACGAGGCTACGTGACTTTAGATGGGTCACTTACTTGCCAAATGGAACATCAATTCGTTATTACAAAAGACGGCCCAGTTATTCTGACGACTCAAGGTGAAGAACGTACATATTAAGTTTGTAAGAGTGAGCATAGGCTGACTCTTTCACTATTATATAGAGCAGTAGAATGTTCCAGGAGAAAAATGAAGAAATTTTTTTACAAAATTTCACATTCTGACCGACTTAATCTCTTCATTTCCTTATTTATGAATAGTGAAATGAGTCTGTCTTCAATCGCAGTCGCTTATTACTTGCTACTGTCGATTTTTCCTATACTTTTGCTCGTAGCAAATGTTTTGCCATATCTCCATATTGATGTAAATGAAGTTCTCAGTTTTATGAAGAATAATCTTCCAACTGAGTTTTATAATATGACCGCTTCTTATGTAAAACAATATCTTTCTACACCAAATACTGCCCTTTTCGCAGTCGCCATCATTTTGGCCTTGTGGACTTTCTCAAAATCCATGACTGCTCTCCAAATGGCCATGAATAAAGCTTATGGTGTAACTAAACATCGCGATTTTATTATCAGCCGAGTCCTTGGTATCATAGGTGGTTTAATCATCATGATTTTGCTATATGCTGCGGTTGTTATTTCAACTTTTGGTCAGACCGTCCTCACTCAAGTTTATAAAAGTTGGCAGTTTAACAGTCAAATCTATGATTTCTTGAAAAACCTCACATTGCCAATCTTGGCACTCATTACATTTATTGTATTGGTAATTCTTTATTCACTGATGCCTAATATTCGGATAAAAAAATTTCGTTATGTTTTACCAGGTACTTTCTTTTCTGTTTTTGTTCTGGTCTTCCTAACAAGTTTTGTTGGTCAATATGTGTCACACTTTATAAAATCGTGGGAGGACTTCCGCCTAGTCAGCTCGATTGTGATATTTGCACTTATGATTTGGTTCATATTTATATCTCGTGTTCTGATTATTGGCGCTATGCTAAATGCTGTCTATCAAAAGGATAAGGAAGGAAAGATTGAAACTCGTCGAGGTGATATTATTAGCCTGATTAGAGACTTTAGGAATGAAACTCAAGGTGAAAATTTTAAAAAATAAAATGCCTGAAAATTTTTTCAGGCATTGTTTCTTTTAAAAACGATAAATTTGCTTACAAGATAATTCACAACAATGATAAAGACTTGAAGGAAGAGATTGAGCAATGCGACAAGAGTGTTCTTACTTATTCCAAAATCCCTCATTAAAATCTCTGGATGTGCATCAATGAAGAAAGCATTCATTCCAATTGAGAATAGGAGTAATAGAATTCGGCTGGTTACAAAAGAGATGAATTCTTTAAAAAGATTAACAGATTTGTGTTGAAATACGAAGAATTTGTTGGTGAAAAACGCGAAAATAATTGAGCACGCTTGGGCAATTATTTCAGAAATCCAACCAGATTGAGTGGCTTGGTAACTAAGAAATTTAAAGATAATATAAACGACGGTTGCTAATCCGCCAAAGAAGAGGTATTTAAAACCTTCAGAGAAGGCAACTTTCTTTAATTTTTCCATCTTTTGATTATACCATATCCACAAAGTAACGCCAACCCCCATCTTTGTTGAGATTGATTAGTGTCCATAAATTTTTCAATAAGTAGGTCGAATTGTTTATCATAACTTTGGGAATGCATTGCGTGAGGTTATTGGAGTTGTAAATGGAAAATTTATAGTTATTTTGAACATTATTTAGATGGAATTACTTTCACAAACGAGACATGTAAGTCTCTGTTAGTGGAATAATTTTCACTAACAATTGTATTGAATAAAATTAATCAGTATAATTTAATTCACTTCGATGTTTGTTTGAGTAATGAGGTGTAATTAGATTATGAAGAATGGAAAATTTGTTAGTAAAAAATGGGTATTTCCATAATCGAACTGCTCGTTGTTCAAATTTATTAAAATCTGTGGGAGGATTGGTTTAGGTAATCAGAAACATAAAATTTGTCAATTTTAAGGTAGATCTGATAGAATATAAGCATGCCAAAACGTCAATTTTATACATTACTACTATTTACAATTATTCAAAGTCAATTTTTAGTCTGGTCAATGACAGATGGTTCTAGTTTTTTGAGTGTTATCTTAGGCTTTATGCTTCTAAGTAATATTTGGAGAGCCTACCAAGTAGAAAAAATTGCTCGGCTTAATGGCTTAATATAGTATGCGGTTTGAGTAAATTTTTTAAAAATTTTACTCAAACATTTGGGACGTTTCGAACGTTTCTTTTTAACATTCAGGACGTAACAAATGTTTCATTCTTTCAGAAATATTTCAGTAAGAATTTTTTGACATTAATAATTTTATGTTCTAAAATTTATAATGAAGGAGAGTTTTTATAAATGGTATTTGAGAAAATAGTTTTAAACAAAGCTTTGTCTCAGGCTTTTGATATTCCTGTTGAAGTTTCTTATTGGAACGGGAAAACGGAAAAATATGGTGACGGCGAAAGTCAAGCCAAGATCAAGCTTAATAAAAAATTTAGTTTCAGTGATTTGGCAGGAACACCTACACTTTTCTTAGCAGAATCATACATGAATGAAGATCTTGAGATCGAAGGTGATATTCAAGCTCTCATTGCATCTGCTTATAGAAAAGCGGGAAGTTTCTTAACTGATCAAACTGGTTTTGGCAAAGCCACACTCAAGCTGATGCATGGTCATAGTCAAAAAGAAACTCGTGAAGATATCCATAGCCACTATGATATTGGAAATGACTTCTATAAAAAATGGCTAGATGAAACAATGACCTACTCATGTGCCTATTGGTCAAAGGATAATATGACTCTAGCAGATGCACAAATTGCAAAAGTACATCATATTCTAGATAAACTTTACAGTCAGCCAGGTGGTCGCTTACTTGATATTGGCTGCGGATGGGGGACGATGATCTTTGCTGCTGCTCAAGAGTATGGTCTGGATGCGACTGGTGTTACTCTTTCAGATGAGCAATATGTCTATGTGAGTAAAAAAATTGAAGACCTTGGTCTGCAAGATAAAGTCCATGTCTACCTGGTTGACTACCGTGACCTCAAAGATGGAAACTTTGATTATATTACATCCGTAGGTATGTTTGAGCATGTAGGTAAAGAAAATCTAGGAATGTACTTTCAAAAAGTCTACGATTACCTTAAACCAAACGGACGTGCCTTAATCCATGGTATTACCGGTCAACACTACGGTGCTGGTGTGGATCCATTCATTGAAAAGTATATTTTCCCTGGCGGTTATATTCCAAACGTAGCTGAGCAAGTTGATCACATTTTGACAGCTGGCCTTCAAATGGATGACATGGAGCCACTCCGACGTCACTATCAAAAAACTTTGGAATATTGGTCTAAAAATTACTTAAAAGTGTATGACGAAGTTGCAGCTGAAATGGGTAAACCTTTCGCACGTATGTGGAATCTATATCTTCAAGCTTGTGCCGCTTCATTTGAAACTGGAAATATTGATGTTATTCAATTCTTAGTAACAAAAGGTTCATCTGGTACTGGCTTGCCAATGACGCGCAACTTCATGAATAAAGGGGAGTTTGTGCTAAAATAATTAAGTTATTCCGATGGTTTCAACGAAACATATGTTGATAATGAGGGCTTGTAGGCTCTTGTTCATTGCCTGTAACCGAAAATGAGTCCTAGGTGTTTTGACAATATAAGTCAAAAGACAAACATCTTAGGCTAAAAAGGGGAAAATTTTGTCAAAAGAAAAACGTTTATTTACTTCAGAATCAGTTTCAGAAGGTCACCCAGATAAGGTTGCTGACCAAATCTCTGATGCCATTCTTGATGCCATATTAGCGCAAGATCCATATGCTCATGTGGCTTGCGAAACCGTAGTTTACACAGGAACTGTGAATGTTTTTGGTGAGATTACAACGACAGCCTATGTTGATATTGCTAATGTAGTGCGCAATACGATCAAAAAGATTGGTTATACTGACTCTGAAAATGGATTTGATTACAAATCTGTTGGCGTCCACGTTTCATTGGTTGAGCAGTCACCAGATATTGCTCAAGGTGTCAATGAAGCTGAAGAAGTTCGTGGAAAATTATCTGATGTAGATCCACTCGATTTGATTGGGGCTGGGGACCAAGGTATGATGTTTGGCTTTGCAACTAATGAAACAGCTGAATACATGCCTTTGGCTATTTCACTAAGTCATAAACTTGTTAAAAAATTATCTGATTTACGTAAGTCAGGTGAAATTGAATACCTTCGTCCAGATGCTAAGTCACAAGTTACAGTTGAATATGATGAAAATGGTGTTGCTCAACGGATAGATACAGTCGTTATTTCAACTCAACATGCTGCTTCAGCGACTAATGAGGAAATTCGTCGCGATGTCATTGAAAAAGTTATCAAGGCTGTAGTTCCTGCCGAATTGCTCGATGATGAAACAAAGATCTTTGTAAATCCAACTGGGCGTTTCGTAGTTGGTGGACCACAAGGAGACTCTGGTTTGACAGGGCGTAAGATTATTGTTGATACGTATGGTGGTTATGCTCCACACGGTGGAGGGGCTTTCTCAGGCAAAGATGCCACGAAGGTTGATCGTTCCGCCTCTTATGCAGCACGTTATGTAGCAAAGAACATTGTAGCAGCTGGCTTGGCAGATAAGGTTCAAATTCAATTGTCATATGCAATTGGTGTGGCTCATCCAACTTCAATCAATATTGAGACTTTTGGAACTAGTAAAGTGAGTGATGACGAGCTGCTTGTGGCTATTCGTAAAATCTTTGACTTGCGTCCTGCTGGTATCATTCAAATGCTGAATCTACGCCGTCCGATTTATGCTCAAACAGCTGCTTATGGTCATTTCGGTCGAACAGATGTTGATCTTCCATGGGAAGCAATTGATAAAGTGGAAGAATTAAAAACTTTCTTTAATAAATAAGTATTTGAAAAGGCTTGATTTTATTTCAAGCCTTTTTTTGAAAATAAATTTTATTAAATGATCAGCTCTGCTCAATTATTTAATAAAACAACTTATTAAGAAAGTTGTTTTAAAAAATATATTAAAAAATCTTTTTCATTTCTGCCTCAATCTAAAAGCGCTTACCACAAAGGTTTAAAGGAATTTTTTTTAGAAAATATGCTATAATAGCTTAGTTAAACTAAAGATAGGAAATTATACGAACTTGACTAAATTACGTGAAGATATCAGAAATATCGCCATTATCGCCCACGTCGATCATGGTAAAACTACACTTGTTGATGAACTTTTGAAACAATCTCAAACTCTTGGCGCTCGAGAAAATCTTGAAGAACGTGCGATGGACTCTAACGATATCGAAAAAGAGCGCGGCATCACCATCTTGGCAAAAAATACAGCTGTTGAATATAAAGGTAACCGCATCAATATTCTTGATACCCCAGGACACGCGGACTTCGGTGGAGAAGTAGAGCGTATCATGAAGATGGTTGATGGTGTTGTTCTGGTAGTTGATGCTTACGAAGGCACTATGCCACAAACTCGTTTCGTATTGAAAAAGGCACTAGCCCAACATTTGACTCCTATTGTAGTTGTAAACAAGATTGATAAACCATCAGCTCGTCCTGCTGAAGTTGTTGATGAAGTTCTAGAACTCTTCATAGAACTCGGTGCTGACGGTGATCAATTGGACTTCCCGGTGGTTTATGCTTCAGCACTTAACGGAACTTCAAGTCTTTCAGATAATCCAGCTGATCAAGAAGCTACGATGGATCCAATTTTTGAGACCATATTGGAGCAAATTCCAGCTCCAATTGATAACTCAGATGAGCCTTTGCAATTCCAAGTATCACTCCTTGATTATAATGATTTTGTAGGACGTATCGGTATTGGCCGTGTCTTCCGCGGAAAAATTAAAGTGGGCGACCAAGTTACCTTGTCTAAGCTTGATGGTACAACTAAGAATTTCCGTGTCACTAAGCTCTTTGGTTTCTTTGGTCTTCAACGAGATGAAATTCAAGAAGCAAAAGCTGGAGATTTGATTGCTGTTTCAGGTATGGATGATATTTTTGTTGGTGAGACAGTAACACCAACAAATGCAATTGAACCATTACCTATACTTCATATTGACGAACCAACTCTTCAAATGACTTTCATGGTTAATAATTCGCCTTTTGCCGGTCGTGAAGGTAAATGGGTTACAGCTCGTAAACTTGATGAGCGCTTGAATCAAGAACTTCAAACGGATGTCTCACTTCGTGTCCAACCGCTGTCACCAGATTCATGGCTTGTCTCTGGGCGTGGAGAATTACACCTTTCAATCTTGATTGAAACAATGCGTCGTGAAGGCTACGAATTGGCTGTTTCTCGTCCAGAAGAAATCTTGAAGGAAATCAATGGTGTTCTTTGTGAGCCATTTGAAATGGTACAAGTTGACACACCTGAAGAATATCAAGGTTCAGTCATTCAAGCTCTTTCAGAACGTAAGGCTGAAATGCTTGATATGGTAAATGAAGGTAATGGCCAAGTCCGTTTGACTTTCCTTGCTCCAGCTCGTGGCTTGATTGGTTTCACAACGGACTTTCTTTCAATGACACGTGGTTATGGTATTATGAACCATACCTTCGAAAAATATGCGCCAATGATTAAGGGACAAATTGGTGGACGTTCACGTGGTGCTATTATTGCAAACGAGACGGGTCAATCAACTCACTATGCGATGATGGCTGTTCAAGAGCGCGGTATTCTCTTCATTGATCCAGCTACTGAAGTTTACGAAGGTATGATCGTTGGTGAACATTCACGTGAAAATGACTTGACTGTTAACATCACGCGTAAGAAAGAGCAATCAAATGTCCGTTCATCAAATAAGGATTCTACGGTTGTCTTGAGTACCTCACGCATCCTTTCTCTCGAAGAATCAATCGAATTCTTGGGTGATGATGAATACCTTGAAGTCACTCCAGAGTCAATACGTCTTCGTAAGGCGATTCTTGATAAGAATGTACGTGCAAGAGATTCTAAGAAAAAGAAAGTGGCAGAAGACTAAGGTTTCTAAAGTTAAGTAGTAGAGGTGATTTATGTTTTATGCTTTGCTTATTATTCCAGTTGGATTAGCTTACTTTCTTCTCTTATCACCAGAGGTAAAGAAGACATTAAACATTTTCTTTGTCCTAGGCATTGTGACACTTTTTGTCACCTTAATTTTCTCATTCATCTTTAACTATCACACCGGTTTGCTTGAGTTACTTTTGTATCTTGGAGCTGTAATCCTTGTGATTCAATGCATTAGAGAACTAGAAAAATTATGAAATACTTATTTAATGAATTAGAAATGACGACTTTCGCTGAAAAGCTTGGTCGTCTTTTGGAAGCTAGGGATGTTATTGTCCTCACAGGAGAACTTGGAACTGGGAAAACAAGCTTTACTAAAGGTCTTGCTAAAGGGCTGGGGATTACACAAATGGTAAAATCTCCAACCTTTACTATTGTTCGCGAGTATGACGGTGGACGCCTCCCACTTTATCATATGGATATTTATCGAGTTGGTGATGATCCAGACTCTTTTGATATGGATTCATACTTAGAAGCGAATGGCGTATCTGTTATTGAGTGGGGAGAACTATTAGGTAAAGATCTTCCAGATAACTACTTACATGTTAAGTTTAACTATACTGAAATTGGGGAACGTGAGCTCTCCTTTGAGGCACATGGAGTAAGAGCTCTTGCTCTTAAGAAAAATTTAGCTATGGAATAAAGTAATATTTAGTTTAATACCTCACTTATATAACCATTTTTAGAATTATCTACATTAGTTTTAGAATTTCGTTAATTCTTATTACTATTTAAAGGAATCAAGGATTATAGAAAAAAATTAATTACAAGTTTAAAGAAGATTACAATCAGTCTAAGGACTGATTGTTTTTTTTTATCATTTTGTTATAATCAAATTAAAGAATTGGAGGATTAGACTAATGGATAATAATAGTATTATTTTAGATGATCGAAAAGCTGGCCTAAACGCCTTCTATAATAGAATTTACGCCATCATGGGTATGGGTGTTTTGGTTTCAGCAGTTGTTGCCTGGATAATGATTCAGTTTTTTGCACAGAATATGATTTCCATTCTCCAAGGTGGTAGCTTTATGTTTTTGCTTATTTGGTTAATTCCAATGGTGTTGATTTTTCCTATGCAAAAAGCAGCGGCAACGAATTCACCTACAGCACTTCCCTTATTTATTGGCTTTGCGGCACTTTTTGGCTTTTTGATTAGCTTTACTTTGTTGATGTATACAAAGGGAGCCATCTCTGTTGCATTCTTAACAGCCTCAGGCATGTTCTTTGGTTTATCTGCCTATGGACGAGTAACTAAGCGAGAGCTATCTGGCATAGGTAAAGCAATGATGGGGGCCTTGATTGGTGTCATTATTGCTAGTGTAGTTAATTTTTTCATTGGATCATCAGCCTTGATGTTTGGCTTGAGTTTTCTTTCAGTCATTATCTTTTCGATTTTGATTGCTTGGGATAATCAAAAAATTGCTCGAGTTTATGACTCAGTGAATGGACAAGTGCAAGAAGGCTGGGCAGTTTCAATGGCCTTGGCACTATACCTTGATTTTATCAACTTATTCCTAGCTATTTTACGAATCTTTGGTTTTGCAGCGGGTGGACGTGATTAATATAATTTAATTTATTAAATAGAAGCTCAAGAAATTATTGGGCTTTTGTTTTTATTAAAAAATGTTAAAATGATTTTACAAAAGATGAGAGATAAAGTATACTTCTCAAATCTGACTCAGCCTAAACGAACGCTAGGTTAAGTTTTTTAAAAATGATTTTTTGGAGTAATAAAACATGGCAGAACATACAGAAGAACAAATAAAAGACATTCAAGAACGTATTTTTGGCGCACTAGAAAATGTTATTGATCCAGAATTGGGAATTGACATCATCAATCTTGGTCTGGTTTATGGTATTGATTTTGATGATGCAGGGAATACCGAGATTCGAATGACCTTGACCACAATGGGCTGTCCATTAGCTGACTTGTTAACAGACCAAATTCATGATGCTCTTACGGCTGTTCCAGAAGTTACAAATATTGAAGTAAAACTTGTTTGGTACCCTCAATGGACAGTCGATAAAATGAGTCGTTATGCAAGAATTGCTTTGGGGATTCGTTAAATTTGGTGTGACTGGGGAAGTATTTGAATGATTGGTGAAAAACAAAAAAATCATTTAGTATGGTATCCAAACCAAACTGGAATAATATTTTATTGTTGTTAAATCTAATAAAACGTTAAGAGACAACATAAAACTTCCATTGAATTAGCAATAAAAGAAATGCTTTTTGATAATAAAACAATAGGGTTATCAAAAAATAAGATTATATTCAGGGAAAATCGTTAAAGGTTTTCTCTGATTTTTTTGTCAAAGTGACATTCTAAGCATTGATGAAATTAAGTCAGCTCATATAGAACAATATTTGGTTAATAGATTAGAAAGTGGTAATTCTGAATCACACGTTAATAGTCATTTACGTCCTGTTAGAGCATTTAGAATTTATTTCTAAAAGTTGTTTAATATAAATAAATTACAAATGATAGAGATAGATGATTATACAAATATAACTGAAATTTGTAAGAATATAGTATAGGATAGTTACTTAAAAGTACCTTCTTTTTTTCACTCTGAGTAAGTATTATAATATTTAAAGATCCTTGTTTGATAATTGAAAGCAGGTGGTGTCTAGTTTCAAATCAGATACTCTATTTTTTCCCCAGTCGTACATCATATCAAGAATAGGTATCAAAGATTTACCAAGAGGTGTTAGAGAATATACAGTATAAATAATGTTATTATTTTTAAGATATTTTTTAGAAATTAAACCATCCTCGCGAAGTTCGTTTAATTGTTGAGCTAGCATTTTACGACTGGCTCGCGGTAGTAAACGAGTTAAATTATTAAAATGGTAGTCCCCATCATGGTAAAGATGATATAGGATATTAATTTTCCATTTACCAGAGAACATTGCTAAAGTTAGCTCTTTGAAACAACCAAAGTCTCCTTTAGAAATTCTATTTAAACTTTCTTGTCTGATTAAATCAGTCATGAAATTGCTCCTAACATATTTTATACATGCATTTTATCACATATACTTTTGAGGATGTTTATTTTAACCAAAGATACTTAAAGCAACGAAAAATTAGTAGACTAGAGTTCATGTAAACCATTTAGGGCTATGTAACACTATACCTTTGATTGATTAGAAAGGAAAAAAATAAATATGAAATTTGAGTTTAAATGTCTTTTGCCATTTGAAGAACAAGCAATACCTAATTTTATGGGAGAAGCCAGTATGTATACACCTAGTGTTGTTAAGTATTTTGAATCTATTGAAGTAGCTGTACAACATGTAGCAGATCATAATGGATTTATTACTGACGATGATAGTAGCTTTGCTTTCAAAGTAAAGTCTATTAGATTACTTAAATAGATAAATTAATTGGAGTAATATTAAAAGTGAATAATATAAAGAAATAAGAAAGTGTAACTAAATTATGAATGATAGAACAGTCGTGTTAAATGCAAAAACTGTAAACTATGATGGAAAAATAGATTATTCTAAAATTTCCTCTGAAGTTAAAATTTATAGTGAAACATCTGAAGACCAAATTATAGAACGTGTGCAAGGCTTTAATATTGTGATTACAAAAGAAATGAAACTGGATAAAGAAATTATTTTAAAATTTCCCGATAGTGTGAGGATGATATGTGAGGCTGGAACTGGATATAATAATATTAATTTAGAAGCAGTTCAGGAAAAGGGTATTATCTTATGTAATGTTCCTGATTATAGTAGCAAACGAGTTTCACATACTGCAATAATGCTTATGTTAAATCTGGCTAGTTCAGTTCAAAAGCAAATTCGTATGTTAGAACGAAATAACTATGATAATTTTCGTAAACATTTGATAGTTGATCATATTGAGTTGAATGGGAAAACTTTAGGTGTGGTTGGCTATGGACACATTGCTAAAGAAATCATCAAAGTAGCTGAAGCTTTAGGAATGAAAATATTAGTATCAACTCGAACTTCAAGAAAAGATGAAGGAAAAGTTCATTTTACAACTACTGAAGAATTGTTTAAAAATAGTGATTTTATTTCTCTTAATTGTCCATTAAATAGTAAAACTAGGCATATGATTAATCAAGAAACATTAGCATTAATGAAAAATACAGCTTTTGTTATAAATACCGCCCGTGGTCCGTTGATTAATGAAAGTGACTTGATTCAAGCCATTGATTCAGGAATAATAGCTGGTGCTGGACTTGATGTACAAGAAGTTGAACCTCTAGATGAAACAAGCCCTTTGTATACGATGGATAAAGTTATTATCACTCCACATATTGGGTGGAAAGGCTTAGAGACTAGACAAAGATTAATATCTCTAATCAAAGAAAATATTAGTGCTTTTTCTGTAGGAAAGCCTATAAATGTTATAAGATAAAGTACATTGGAAATAATATAAATACGGCTAGTGCACTAAAACTCACTGGTGATGATATAAAAATAAGCTAAAAAATTATACTATTACTTGCTACAGCTTTACTTTTAATACTGATTTTTCAGAATATGCTAGAATTGGTTATATTTCAATGATTGAAGGAAAGCTTTATGAAAAGCTCAAACCAATTTTAGGTAAAAACAAAAAAATAAAAAGTCTTTTGATAAAAGATTTTTATCACATTTAGTCCATAGTCCAATCTACTTTCCAATTGACTTTACAAATGTAGTAGATTATAATCATTGGTAAAGCAACAACAAAATTGTTATTTCAAAAAACTTGCCAGCATTGACGGTTGACAAGATATCAAGATATGCTCGTATTGTAATTGGGACTCGTTAATTTTTTGAGTGAACTTTCTCTTGAATTTCAGCCTTATGGCTGATATTTTTTTAAAATTATCTGATAAAATAAGAGCATGAATAGACGAGTTACCTTTTTTGCAGTAATAGAAGCCTTTATAGTGCTTCTGTTACTGGTGGCGCTCTTTAGAAACGGATTTATCTTTTTTATAGGGATTGCCCTACTTTTTAGCTGGTTGGCTAATCGTTTTAATAGCCACATATTGGGAATCATTTGTGGTATCTTTTGGTTACTTACGGTTTTAGAGCTTTTTAAGACTGGTTATTTCTGGCTTGCGATTGCTTTCCCAGTTATCTTGGGAATTCTTTACTATCGAAAAAAAAATCCAAATGGAAATCAGTCTCACCAAAAATTTTACGAAGTGCCATATGTAGATTCTTTCAGCAAAGATCAAAGCCAGAGTCAGCACTTTAATCAAGGGGAAAATGAAAATAAAAATGAGATAATTGATCTTGGTGACATGCACTTCCATGAGTCTGGAAATAATCTATCTATTCGTAAAAATTCTGGTAATACAAAGATTATTGTTCCGGAAGATGTGGAATTAGCACTAAATATCAATGTCAATAAAGGCGTTGTTAGCGTCTTAGGAAAAATGACAAAAATTAATGATGTTCAGATTCGATATTTTTCTGATAATTATGAATCTGCTTCAAAGCGGGTGGCAATTATGATTCGGGTAGATAAAGGAAATGTTGACATTGTACGTGGGTAATTAGAAGGAGGCTATTTTGAAAAAAACAATTTTTACGACCTTCGCCCTTGCTTTTGTAATTCTTTTCTCACTTTCTTTAACCCTTTTTGCTTTTTTTGAACCAACAGTTTTCCATAATGGTGGCATGATGGATATGTCGGGAATGATGATTCCAGAAAATCTGACCAAAATTTGGCTGTTACTGTTTGTCTCAGGGCTTGTTTCCCTTGTGATAAGTCTGGTTAACTACGGCGAAAATATTAGGATTAGGCAAGACTTTGTCAAAGATATCGAAAGATTAAATATCAATGAAATTCCTTTAAATCCTGAAGTTGCTCAAGTTGCAAAACACATTCGAGATTTGACAGGAGAAATTCAGCGTTTATCCAATCCAAGTACAGAAATGCGTGCGGAGATCATTGAAGAAGAGCGAAAAAGAATATCAAGGGAGCTGCATGATTCAGTAAGTCAAGAACTCTTTGCTGCAACTATGATTTTGTCGTCGGTAGAAGGGTCAACTGACCTAAAAAGTATTCAATCCCAAACCTTACTTTCACTTAAAATTTTACATGAGGCTCAAAATGAAATGAGGGCTTTACTCTTACATTTGCGTCCTATTGAGTTGGATGGTAAATCTTTAAGCATCGGGTTGACTGGTCTAATAAATGAATTGACAGCTAAAATTTCTGCTAATATTAACTATCGATTAGATGATGTGCACAGTAGTCCTACAATAGAAGACAATCTTTTTCGGATGGCACAAGAGGTGCTATCGAATACACTACGCCATGCACATGCAGAAAATATAGATATTAGCCTTCGTGAAAATTTAAGAAATATTATTTTGACTATCGCAGATGATGGAATCGGATTTGACCAGACGGAAAAACGGGCAACTAGCTATGGTTTATCTAATCTTAAGGAACGTGCCTTATTACTAGGTGGACATTGTGATATCAATACAGCGCCAAACCATGGAACCAAGGTTGAAATTAGAGTTCCGAAAGTAAGTAATGACACGAGTAATGACTAAATAAAGCGTGATAATAGGAGAAGTAATTTATGGTAGACAAGATTAAAGTGATGATTGTGGACGATCATCAGATGGTTCGCTTAGGTCTTTCAAGTTTTATTAATGTTCAAGAGGATATTGAAGTCATTGAGGAGGCATCTGATGGCCAAGTTGGGGTTCTGAAGGCTGAAAAGTTCAAACCAGATGTAATTCTGATGGATCTGGTTATGGATCGCATGGACGGTATTACTGCAACAAAAATTATTCTAGAAAAGGACCCAAGTGCTCGTATTTTGATTTTGACTTCTTTTCTGGATGATGAAAAAGTTTTTCCAGCCCTAGCTGCAGGTGCCAAAGGTTATATTTTAAAGACCTCTCAGGCTCATGAAATTACTGAAGCTATAAGAAAAGTGGCTAATGGAGAAGATGTCTTATCTGAATCTGTTAAAGAAAAAATTGCAGAGCATGAACACCGTCCGCATGAGCTTTATGATGATTTGACCAGCCGAGAAATGGAAGTCCTTCGTGAGCTCGCAAAAGGAGAGTCCAACCAGGATATTGCTGATGCTCTTTACATATCATTGAAGACAGTAAAGACTCACGTCTCTAATATTTTCGTTAAGCTAAAAGTTGATGATCGTACTCAAGCAGCAATTTACGCGATGAATCATAAATTGGTTGAGAGTCAAGTCTGAAATGGAATTTTTGATATAATATAAATATGGAAGAATTGAAAAAAAGAGCAAAAGAAGTAAAAATTATTTTTTTTGACATTGATGACACATTACGTATAAAAGACACTGGGTTTATGCCAGATTCAGTCAACCTTGCCTTTGATAAATTACGAAAAAAGGGAATTTTAACTGGTATTGCAACTGGTCGAAACTTATCGGGTGTCGTCCCTGAAGTTCGAGCACTGAATCCGGATTTCTATGTTACCGCAAACGGAGCTTATATTGTGAATAGTTCAGGGGAGGTGGTTTATGATAATCCTTATTCTCCTGAGTTGGCCCAAGACCTCGTAGATTGGCTTAAATCTGTAGATTCAGAATATGTCTTTTATGGGAATAATGAGTTGGCCATTTCAAAGTGGGGTGACCTTGAGAGAGATGCCATGCAGATCATCTATGGTGATTTAAAAGTTGATCCGGATTTCAATAAATCAAATTCTGTATATCAAATCTTGTCACTGTCTGATCATGATGAAGATCTAGTCTTACCTGAAAAGTTTACGGACAAGGTTCGTCGTGTCCGTTGGCACCTTAATTCATGTGACATTGTCCCAATTAATGGAAACAAACGCGAAGGTTGTAAGATTGTCTTAGATAAATTGGGGCTCCCACTTGAAAGTATGATGAATTTTGGAGATGGTCCTAATGATCTTGAATTAGTTGATCTGCCAGGTCTCTTCGTTGCTATGGAGATCTCAGATGATCAGGTTCTCAAACAAGCCGACTATGTTACAAAAAAAGTAGAAGAAGATGGTGTACATAAAGCACTGGTAGAATTAGGAATTATTGAATGACATACCCACAATTAGATTTAAAGTCCACAAAAGGCACAATTGCTACAATTCATACTAATCTTGGTGATTTAAAGGTTCATTTTTTTGATGAACTCACTCCAAGAACTGTCAAGAATTTTTTAGAGCTGGCTAGGAATAACTATTACGATGGAATTGCTTTCCACAGGATAATTAATGAATTTATGATTCAAGGTGGTGACCCGACAGGAACTGGTGCTGGTGGTGAGTCAATCTATGGGAAACGTTTTGAAGATGAATTCTCGGACTTCTTATTTAACCTCCGTGGTGCATTATCAATGGCTAATGCTGGCCCAAACACTAATGGTTCACAGTTTTTTATCGTTCAAAAGTCAAATTCTGATTACTCAAAAGCTGACTTAGAATCTGCAGGTTGGCCAACTGAAATTGCAAAAGCCTATGCTGAGAGAGGTGGAACACCTCATTTGGATCGCAGACACACTGTCTTTGGTCAGTTGGCTGATGAAGCTTCTTTTGAGGTTCTTGACAAGATTGCAAATGTTAGCGTGGATCATAATGACCGCCCTCTTGAGAAGGTCTTTATTGAGTCAATTACAATTGAAGAAAAAAAAAAGAAAATTTTGAAGGCATCTGAAGATATTTTTCGGAAACATGAAGTAAAAATTGGTGACATTTTTGATGCAGAAGTGATTGGCGTACAGCCATATGGTTCCTTTGTAAAGTTTGACAAGGAAAAAAAGGGGCTAATTCACATTTCTGAAATTCAGTCAGGGTTTGTTAAAGACATTCATGAAGTTGTTGAGATTGGCCAAAAATTGAAGGTTCAAGTGATTGATTTTGATGAGTATTCAAGCAAGATTTCTTTATCTGCTCGTTCACTTGAAGAAGATCCTGAAATGCATAAGGCGCACCGAAAACATTTTGCCACAGATAGCCGCGAAGATATTGGCTTTAAGTCGTTGTCACACGAAATGTCAAAATGGGTTAAAGAAGCTGAGGACTATCTTCAAGCTAAAGAGTTTTAAGGCCCTGCAGAATCGGGTCAGTAAAGTCCGAGTCTGAATTCTAAACCGATTTCTTTTATAGAATTGGCAGTTTCTTCTGAATAATATTCTGAACTGATAGAGAGGGGAGGTTATGAATCCAGAGCTCGCAAAATTAATTAAACGAATTTTTAACATCATCTCTATATTAGGAATTTTGGCGACAGTTTTGGGCGCTGTGTATCTTTATCGAATTGGTGCCTTGACTAATCAGGCAGTTCTCAAAGATCTGGTGCTGGCTCATAAAATATTAGGCCCTTTTATCTTTGTTTCCATAACGATGATTGGAATTATTATCCCGATTATTCCTGGAGGGCTATCTCAAGCGGCAGGGGTACTTATTTTTGGTCCTGTGATGGGCTTTGTTTACAATTATATTGGAATTTGCTTTGGTTCACTAGGCTTATTTTATGTAGGAAGGAGATATGGCACGGTCCTGATTAGGACCTTTGTCAAAGAGAAGACCTATGAACGCTTTATGGGAATTTATGAGAGGAGTAATCGTCGGTTTGACTGGATTTTCTTTGCTCTAATTTGTTCTCCAATTGCTCCTGATGATGCCTTAGTAATGATTTCAAGCCAGACCAAAATGACTTATAAGTTTTTCATTTTCACTATATTCGTAGGAAAGATCCCATCAATATTGGCTTATTCATACGTGTTGATATATGGGGGTGAACTTGTAAAAAAACTAATTGGTGGTTAAAGTATCTCGAATTTAATTTCGAGTTTTTTTAAAGTTATCCATAAAAAATTAAAATATTGAAAATGAAAGAATTGAAAAATGTAAGAAAATAGAAATACTTATTTTCTGAAATGCATGATAGAATATGAGAATGGAAAATAGACCTCGGAATCGCAAACTTTTTAATGACTCTAGAATTGACTATGCATTGATTTTGCCTGTCTTTTTGCTGATTATTATTGGTTTTGTCGCCCTTGGCTTTTCACTGACAACGGACTACCCTCTAAAGGCCAATACGCTTTTGATACAACAGGGAGCATGGTTAATGATAGGAATTGCGGCTGCTTTCTTTGTAATGCATTTTGATGTGAGGGCACTTTGGCTTTTGGCACCGACGATTTATGTCATTGGCCTTGTCTTGATGGTGGTACCGATTTTCTTTTATAGTCCTGCAGTCTATATGGCGACGGGTGCTAAATCTTGGATCTCAATCCATGGTACAACCCTTTTTGAGCCATCAGAGCTGATGAAAGTAGCCTATATCCTCTTTTTATCAAGATTGGTCGTTAATTTCCGAGAGAAGAATAAAATTCAAAGTATTCGGACAGACTTATTCCTTATTGTGGAAATGATCCTTTCATTTCTTCCAATTGCCTTTGTCCTAGTTGGTCCTCATATGCAAAATGACTTTGGAACATTACTCGTATTCTTAGCCATTTTTGCAGGCATGCTGCTTATTTCAGGGGTGAGTTGGAAAATTCTCATGCCTCTTATTTTACTTTTCACAGCAATACTTGCGGCTGGAGTATATGTAATAATTACTCCAAATGGTCAACACTTCCTTAACAGCCTTGGTTTTCAATCTTACCAGTCAGCTCGGTTCCAAGCATGGCTTCACCCATTTGCTGATGTTCAGCAAAACTCTTATCAGCAATCTCAAGCCTTGATTTCAACGGCAGTAGGAGGGATGTTCGGAATCGGATCTGGAATTGGTCAGATCGCTGTTCCCGTTCGTGAGTCTGATATGATCTTCACAGTAATTGCTGGAGGTACAGGTTTTGTCGGTGCATCAATAGTGATCTTCCTTTATCTCTATCTAATCTATCGCATGATCCGTGCGACGTTTAGGGCTAATAATCTCTTCTATACATTGATTGCAACAGGGTTTACGATGATGCTTCTCTTTCATGTTTTTGAAAATATTGGAGCGATTGTTGGAATTTTACCTTTGACAGGTATTCCTTTGCCTTTTATCTCACAAGGTGGCTCAAACTTGATATCAAATATCATTGGTATCGGTTTGATCTTATCAATCAAGTATAACCAAGAATCTCCAGAACGTCGTGGTAAGACGCGTGACAAGTATCGACGTATGCTTGCCAAACGTATGGAACTAAACAAAAAGGTTACTCGAGAGTAGAGCTCACTTAACCATTTGGCAACATCATAGTTTTTGCCATTTTTAGTATGGTGTCTTATAAAAGATTTTCGAAAAAAATTGGATTTAAATTTTATTAATGAAATTTATACTACATATTCTGAAACACATTTGAGTATTTATTAGAAATCTTGTCAATAGTATTGTAGAACTTAAGGAAATCTGATAGAATCAATATCAGTATATTAACTTAAAATAAAGAACAAGGAAATTAGTCCCTATGGATAAGAAACAAATGCAAGAGAAATTAGCAGCAATTCGTGATGCTAAATCAAAAAACTCATTTCCCTATCAAAAGGACGGAGGAATGACAGGTACAAAGGCGACAGGTACAAATTCTCGTGGTGGAGGTGCATCAGGTGTACGTAAAATTGGATCTGGTGATTAAGTTTTAAGAATTATATAAACTCTGAAATTCTAGACTTTGAACTAGGATTTTTTTAAGCATGGGCTATAATAGCAAAGTATGACAATGACAAAAACTCAAAGACAAATATTTAAGGGAACACTCTATGCCCTTGTAGCTGGATGTCTTTGGGGAGTTTCTGGAATATTTGGACAGATTTTTTTCTCAACTTTCCACGGTGATGCTCTCTGGGTTACCTCATTTCGCTTGATTGTGGCTGGATTCTTTTTGCTGTTTATTTCTGCAATGCAAAAACCAATGAATTTTTTTGATATATGGAAAGACAAGTCGAATCTCCCGGTTTTCTTAGTTTATACCGTTTTTGGTGTTTTTAGTGTCCAATTCTCATATTATACTTGTATTCAATTTTCAAATTCTGCGACTGCAACGATCTTGCAGTATATTTCTCCCGTTTTTATTCTCTTATATTTTGCAATTTTTCATCATAAATTTCCCAAAAAGAAATCAATTTTTTGGGTGTTTCTAGCAATGATTGGTGTCTTCCTATTAATCACGGGTGGAAATGTTTCAAAATTATCAATTAATCCCATAGCACTAATTTCAGGTATTCTCGCGGCTATTGCAGTTGTCTTTTATTCATTGGCACCTTTCAACTTAATTGCCAAATATAGTGCAATTTCAGTTGCTGGTTGGGGATTTCTAGTTGCTGGAATTGGATCAAATATCATTCATCCAGTTTGGCAAGTTAACTACAAAATTTCAATTGAGTCGATTGCTTTGGTTTTAGGAATTGCCATTGTAGGGACAGCATTAGCTTTTCTAGCTTGGCTTCAAGCAATTAAGTATGTTTCACCCTTGGTAGCAACTGTGGCAGCGGCTACCGAACCGATAACATCAGTACTCATTAGTATTCCCCTCTTTGGACTCAAATTGAATTTCGTTACGGGTTTTGCTATGGTACTAGTTGTTGTTTCAGTAATTTTACTTTCTAAAGCTGAAGGAGAAGGTTAATTCAAATATGACTTACAAAAACTATATTTGGGACCTTGGAGGTACCCTACTTGATAACTATGAAGTCTCAACTCGGGCTTTTATCGCTGTACTATTTAGACACGGGTTCATCCGCCTTCACCACGAAATTTATCCTGCTCTGAAGGTGTCAACCGGTCACGCTGTTGAAAAATTTGCAAAAGAGATTCCAGGATTTTTGTCAGAATATAAAAAATTAGAAGCTGAGTCTTTGGAAAAACCTATCCTATTTGATGGTGGCAAAGATGTATTAGCTAAAGTCATTGAATCAGGCGGACAAAACTTTATGATTTCTCACCGAAATCGACAAGTACTGTCGATTCTTGAAAGTTCAGGAATTAAATTCTATTTTACAGAAGTTGTGACTTCCGAAAATGGTTTTCCAAGAAAGCCTCAGCCTAACTCAATTAACTATTTACTAGAAAAATATCAACTTGAGAAAGCTGATACCCTTGTGATTGGAGATCGTGAGATCGATATTGATGCAGGACATTCTGCAGGATGTTCTACGGTTTTCTTTGATTCAAGTGCAGTGAATGATAAGGCAACATACTCTGTTAAAAGCTTAAGAGAAATTTTGAAATTGAAATAAGTTTCATAAAATAGCATTAATTATGGATAGATTCTTGAAGATTTAGGATCAAACCTATTTTGAACATATTATTAAAAATTTTAATGCAGTAAACTGCTCATCCTTTATTCATAAATTTGCAAATTAAGTTTTGACAAGATATAAATAAAATTTACCTATTTAGAAAGATGAAAATGAATTGAGAAAAAATTTAGGCATTTTAAAGGATCTGACCAATCAAACCGCTTGAAAAATGTTAGCTTTTTGTTTAGTGATAGCTAGTGTGCTTACGATATTCTATCGTAAATTAGTTTTGCATAGGCAGCTTTTTTCTCATCGAAAAAGAGACAATGATTCACTTCACTATACACTGAATGAAAATTTTATCTTTGGTTTCAAGTGATCTTCAAAGAACTCTTATTTCAAAGTAAAAAGAAATATGTTTGTTTAAATAAAAGTACTTGGGACATCAATTATCATATGCAAATTGAGTCGTCAAAATGAAAATAATAATAATCTGATCAGTAGTTGCAAGTACAAGTGTGGCGACCAAAGCATGTCGAAATACTGAAACTGCACAAATTACTCTTTATGACAAAGACATAGATATCCCTATGCAGTACGTGTGATACCTTGTGCCTTAGGTGCTGAGGTTGCAGACTGAAAATACTGATATAACCGTGATATATATGCGTGCGCCAGGAAGTTGTACTAAAAATCATGTGCCCAAATTTGATTAACATTCCTTTTCTGATTTTCCTGAGAAATCTGAAACTCTTGATAAGAATAAATTTACAATCGTATACTGTAATAAAGGTGTAACTGGTAATGCTTCACAGAATGCCCTAAAAAATGTTGGTTTCAGAGAAGTTTATAATTTGTCAGGTGGAAATAAAAATTATCAAGAAATTGTTAAAAATATAAAGGATTAAATTAGAAAAAGCAAAGAAGATAATTACTTCTTCTCATTAATTCATTTATAGCTAATTATAATTTCATATTTGTAGTTTGGAAAAATGTTAAAATGGTTCTATCAATGATAGGAACAATTTTATGAGAAAATATCGCTCAAATGTGGCAGCAATTGTGATGAATTCCAATGGTAAGTTATTAATTTTCGAGCGCTCTGATCATCAAGGCTGGGGATTTCCTCAAGGTGGCAAAGAAGTTGGTGAAAGTGATGAAGAAACGCTCAAACGAGAAATTTCAGAAGAACTTGGGACGACGGATTATGAACTTCTAGCTAAAGCGCCAGATCTTTTACGCTATGAATTTGGTGAAGGCCTTAAACCACTTGGCACTGAATTTATCGGTCAAGAGCAACAATACTTCCTCATTCAACTTGGTCAGAATGTTCAGATCAATTTCAATACTTTTCCAGAGGAGATTGAATTTCTGAGTTGGAAGGAGCTTGGCTTAAAAGAGGTAGAGGCTATGAATTTTGGTGTTAAGAATAAGGTCTATCATCAGGTTTTAAAATATTTCCAAGAATTTTTGAAGTAAGTGAAGGTAAAAAATGTTTAAAAGAGAAGACAAGCATAGCTTCGATCTAGTGAGCAAGTATAGTCCGACAGGCGATCAGCCTAAAGCGATTGAAGCCCTTGTTGAAGGCATCGAAAATGGTGAAAAAGCACAGATTCTGCATGGTGCCACAGGTACGGGTAAGACTTTTACTATGTCAGAGGTCATTGCAAAAGTAAATAAGCCGACATTGGTTATCGCTCATAACAAAACCCTAGCTGGTCAGCTCTATGGTGAATTTAAAGAATTCTTTCCTAATAATCGTGTCGAATACTTTGTCAGCTATTATGATTACTATCAACCAGAAGCTTATGTCCCTTCTTCAGACACCTATATTGAAAAAGATTCTAGTGTCAATGACGAGATTGATAAACTCCGCCACTCAGCAACTTCAAGCCTACTTGAACGTAATGATGTTATAGTGGTGGCTTCAGTCAGCTGTATCTATGGTCTAGGATCACCAGTGGAATATCAAAAATCAGTTGTTTCAGTCCGTCCAGGTCAAGAAATCTCTCGCGACAAGTTTTTGAATGAATTAATTATGATTCAGTTTGAGAGAAACGACATTGATTTCCAACGTGGACGTTTCCGTGTTCGAGGGGATGTTGTTGAAGTTTTTCCTGCCTCAAATGATGAGCATGCTTTTCGTGTTGAATTCTTTGGTGATGAGATTGATCGTATTCGGGAAATTGATGTCTTAACTGGTCAAGCTCTGTCCGATGTTGATCATCTTTCCATTTTCCCAGCAACTCACTTTATGGTTGGCGATGAAGGCATGGAAGAAGCGATTGAACGCATTGAAACCGAGCTTCAAAAGCAGCTCAAGTTCTTTCGCGATGAAGGAAAACTGCTTGAAGCGCAACGTCTTGAACAAAGAACTAACTATGACGTTGAAATGATGCGGGAGCTAGGTTATTGCTCCGGTATAGAAAACTACAGTCGTCACATGGAAGGACGCTCCGAGGGTGAGCCACCATATACACTTATCGATTTCTTTCCCGATGATTTTTTGATTATGATTGATGAAAGTCATATGACAATGGGACAAATTAAAGGCATGTACAACGGAGATCGTGCCCGTAAGGAAATGCTAGTCAATTATGGTTTCCGCCTGCCTTCAGCGTTGGATAATCGCCCTTTACGGCGTGAAGAGTTTGAACAACATGTACATCAAATTGTATATGTGTCTGCGACACCAGGTGATTACGAATATGAGCAGACGGATACAATCGTCGAGCAAGTGATTCGTCCAACTGGTCTGCTTGATCCTGAAGTTGAAGTTCGCCCGATGATGGGACAAATTGATGATCTCTTAGGAGAAATTAATGCCCGAGTAGAAAAAAATGAACGTGTTTTTGTTACTACTCTGACCAAGAAGATGTCGGAAGACTTATCTGAATACTTCAAAGGGATGGGTGTTAAGGTTAAGTACATTCACTCTGACATTAAAACTCTTGAGCGTACCGAAATCATCCGGGATTTACGTCTTGGATTATTTGATGTCCTTATTGGAATAAACCTGCTTCGTGAAGGAATTGATGTGCCTGAAGTTTCCTTAGTTGCCATACTAGACGCAGATAAAGAAGGTTTTCTCAGAAATGAACGTGGTCTGATTCAGACCATCGGACGGGCTGCCCGGAACTCTAATGGACATGTTATCCTATATTCAGACATGGCTAAGCCACTTGATCCAGAGCGACCACAAGATAAAGAATTGCTGGATGGAGGATTTTACACTGAATATAACGGAGAGAAGTATAAAATTACAAAGTCTATGAAAAATGCGATGGACGAAACTACCCGCCGCCGTCAAATTCAGATAGCATACAATGATGAACATGGCATTACCCCACAAACCATTCACAAAGAAATCCGCGACTTAATTTCTGTAACGAAGAAACTTGAAAGTGGAGAAGTCGTTGAAATCAATCATCCGGAAGAAATGACTAAGAAGGAACGCAAAGAGCTTATTAAAAAACTTGAACGTGAAATGTCCGAAGCTGCTGGGCTTTTAGACTTTGAAGCTGCTGCCGAACTCAGAGATACAATCTTGGAAATCAAATCTATAGACTAAATCTATCTGTACTTTAGTTTTCAAAATAAAGAAGTACTTAGAATTGCTAAGATTTGAAGTCTACTTTTGATTGGCATTTCTACTGACTTAATAGCAGCAAAATGACTCAACAGGGTAAAAAATTTTTTTCGACTACTTCTAGGTTAACTATATAAAAAGAAGTATCTTTTGAATAATATTAAAGCTATCTAGAAAAGTACATATTTATAAATTTTATAGAAGTGAGGCGACTACATTTAACTAAGGTTGGATGGACAATAGAGAACTTTGACTAATAATTTCAACACCAAAAAAGAAATTATTGAGATGGTTTGGTGAACACCCACTTCCTTAGAATTACTAAAAAGTGCTTTTTTTGTTATGTTACTCCTATGCTGAAAAAGATGTAAATTTTCAGAAAACAAAAATACTTTGATGTTAATAGTTTGACAATCAAAGTATTATATTTTATAATCTAAAAGTCTTAAAAATAGTTTGGATTGGGTCATATGACCATCCCAGAGAATACTGTAACGAGGAGAATTATGTTTTTAAAAGATAAAAAGATTGTTGTCATGGGTGTAGCAAATAGTAGATCTATCGCTTGGGGTTGCGCAAAAGCCTTGAAAGCACAAGGAGCAACCTTGGTTTACACTTACCAAAATGAACGCATGGAAAAACAATTGGCAAAACTTGCTGAACCAGAAGACATGCTAGTAGAATGTGACGTTTCAAATGATGAATCAATTCGTCGCACATTTTCAACAATAGAGACTCGTTTTGGAAAAATTGACGGGCTTGTTCACGCGATCGCATACTCTAAAAAGGAAGAATTGACAGGAGATATTTCAAACGTTTCACGTGACGGCTATGGACTTGCTCAAGATGTTTCTGCCTTCAGCCTTTTGGCCGTATCCAAAGCCGTTAAGCCATTATTGAACAAAGGGGCTGGTATCGTAACGTTGACATATATGGGTTCAGAACGTGCTATCCCTAACTACAACGTCATGGGAATTGCTAAAGCTGCTCTAGAAGCATCTGTTCGTTATTTAGCCGTTGAATTTGGTAAAATCGGTGTCCACGTCAATGCAATTTCTGCTGGTGCTATCAAGACCCTAGCTGTTTCAGGTGTAGACGGCTACAAAGGACTTATCAGAGAATCTGATAGTCGTACTGTAGATGGTGAAGGCATCACGATTGAAGAAATTGGTGAAGTTGCTGCATTCCTTGTAAGTCCACTAGCTGCGGGTGTCATCGGCGATATCATTTACGTTGATAAAGGTGTACACTTAACTTAAGGAGGGCAAATAAAATGCCAGTTTTTAACGCACAAGAAGTTGCAGAAATCATCCCTAACCGTTATCCTATTCTCTTTATTGACTACGTGGATAGCATGGACGAGAATAAGATTGTTGCAACGAAGAACGTCACAATCAATGAACAAATCTTCAGTGGTCATTTTCCAGGAAACCCAACTTTCCCAGGTGTCTTGATTCTTGAAAGTCTTGCTCAAGCTGGTTCTATTTTGATCCTCAAAAAGCCAGGATTTGAAGGGAAAATGGCTTATATAGGAGGCATCGATAAAGCTAAATTCCGTAAAAAAGTAATCCCTGGTGACGTCATGAAACTCCACTTTGAAATTACTAAGTTTCGTGGAAAAGTGGGTATTGCTCATGCAGAGGCACGCGTAGAGGACAAAAAAGTCGCTGAATGTGAATTTACATTTATCGTAGATGAGGCCGCAGTACAGGAATGACAGATAATTCGACAGGAAATCTTATCGAATATGACAAAATCAATAATTACTTGACGGATATTTTTAATCGTGTCTTGGTAATTGAAGAAGATGCTCTGAAAAACTCAAAGTTTTCTGATTTGACCATCAAAGAGATGAATACCATCGATGTGATTGGCTCAAAAGGAACATCTATCGCTTCTGAAATTGCAGAAAAACTCATGGTTACCATTTCAACGGTGACCACGGCTGTGAATAATTTAGAACGCAAAGGCTATGTGACACGTGAACGGTCGGTCCGAGATCGCCGCATTGTCCATATTAGCTTGACCCGTAGGGGCGAATTGGTTTATCGTATTCATCGTAAATTTCATAAAGCCATGGTTAATCGTATTGTTCGTGGTATTTCTGAAGAAGATACAAAGATTTTGTCTGTCGGTTTGAAAAATCTGCATGAATTTTTAGAGGAACAACGAAAGAGATAATGGGATTTACTAAAATTCAAGCTGCAGCACATGCGGTACCCGAAAGAATTATGACGAATGATGACTTATCGTTGATCATGGAAACTTCAGATGAATGGATCCGTTCAAGAACTGGGATCCGCCAACGTCACATCGTTTCAGAAAATGAAACCACATCAGACCTAGCAACTGAGGTTGCAAAAAAATTACTAGAGAAATCTGGTTTTACGGCTGAAAGTGTTGATTTCATTATCATCGCAACAATGACGGCAGAATCAGTGATGCCTTCATCAGCAGCAAAGGTTCAATCAAATATTGGTGCTATCAATGCTTTTGCATATGATTTGACTGCCGCTTGTTCAGGTTTTGTCTTCGCTCTTTCACAAGCAGACAAGTTAATTGGATCAGGTGCTTATCACCGTGGTATTGTCATTGGAGCAGAAAGCATGTCAAAGGTTCTCGATTGGTCAGATCGATCAACCGCAGTATTATTTGGTGATGGTGCAGGGGGTGTTTTGCTTGATGATTCTGGTGAAAGCCCATTAGTTCTTTCGGAAAAACTTCAAACAGATGGATCACGAGCAGAAAAACTGACCTGTTCACCTATGTCACAAGATTTCCTGAAAATGGATGGTCGAGCAATTTTTGACTTTGCGGTCAGGGATGTTCCCAAAAACATTGTGGAAGTCGTCGGAGACAACGAAGTTGACTACTTCCTTCTTCATCAAGCAAATGAGAGAATTCTTGACAAAATGGCCAAAAAGTTGGGCCAACCAAGAGAGAAATTTTTGCAAAATTTACAAAATTATGGGAATACCAGTGCGGCAAGCATTCCACTTCTTCTGTCTGAAATGATGGAAAATGGAACTGTTTACCAAGGTCAGAGTTTGCTTATTACAGGTTTTGGTGGTGGACTCACTTGGGGCTCTATGCTCTTGCACATATAAAACGAGTAAAAGCTGAAAAAAATTCAGTTTTATAATATAATATTGGCATGTCTACTATATTTAGGGACAGAACAAAAGGAGAAAAAAATGGCTGTATTTGAAAAAGTTCAAGATATCATCGCTGATGAACTTGATAAGAACAAAGAAGACATCAAACTTGAGACTACTTTCGAAGCTCTTGATGCTGATTCACTTGATGTTTTCCAAATCATTAACGATATCGAAGATGAATTTGACGTTGAAGTTGATACAGAAGAAGACCTTAAGACAGTTGGGGATCTTGTATCTTACGTGGAAACTCACGCTAAATAAGAAATTCGGGGCGAATTTTGCCCCTTTTTCTCTGTTTAATAGTTTGAGAATCAAACCATTAAATCATTAGATTTTTAAGAAAATAAGAAAGAATGTAGACTTCGGTCTGCAATTTATAATAATATGACAAAAACTGCTTTTTTATTTTCTGGGCAAGGTGCGCAGAAACTAGGAATGGCGCGTGATTTGGTTGATAAATACGAAATTGTTGCATCAACCTTCGATAAAGCTTCCAAGCTTTTAGGTTATGATCTGCGTTCTTTAATTGATTCAGACGAAGAAAAATTAAATTTAACTGAATACACGCAACCTGCCATTTTAACGACATCTGTAGCAATTCTCCGTCTATTGGCCATGAATGACATTAAAGCGGATGTAGTGGCAGGCCTTTCACTTGGTGAATATTCGGCTCTTGTTGCAAGTGGAGCGCTTGACTTTGAAACAGCCGTTCAACTTGTTGCTAAGCGTGGCAAGTATATGTCTGAAGCTGCCCCAAATGGCGTTGGTAAGATGGTAGCCGTTATGAAAACTGATGCTTCATTGATTGAAAAAATCTGTGCCAAAGTAGCAGCAGAAATGAAGATGGTTGTGAGCGTAGCTAACTACAACACGCCTAGTCAGATTGTAATTGGTGGTGAAGTTGCAGCAGTAGATCAAGCCTGTGTAGAGTTAAAGGAAGCTGGAAGTAAACGACTGATTGAGCTTAATGTTTCTGGACCTTTCCATACAGCTTTACTCAAACCAGCTAGTGTACTTTTAGCCAGTGAGCTCGAAAAAATTAACTTTTCTAATTTTAGCTTACCTCTGATTTCTAATACTACTGCTAAAATCATGGTTCAAGATGAAATAAAGTCTTTACTGACGCGTCAAGTGATGGAACCGGTTCGTTTCTACGAGTCAATTTCTACCATGCAAGAACTTGGAGTGACGCAATTTATTGAAGTAGGTCCAGGGAAAACCTTGTCAAGTTTCGTTAAGAAAATTGTGGACGAAGCAAAAATCGCCAATGTTGAAGATTTAGAAAGCTTTAATAAGTTAATTCAAGCCTAATTTAGTTTTCGATTTGGAACTAGCCCGACGATTGACTTGCTGTGACAGATCAATATTGATAATGAGGAAAGAATGGAAATAAAAAATAAAAACGTTTTTGTAACTGGATCAACTCGAGGAATTGGTTTGGCAATTGCCACAAAATTCGCAGAGCTCGGTGCAAATATCGTAATTAATGGTCGTGGTCAAGTTTCGGAAGAAATCTTGACTCAACTTTCTGATAAAGGCGTTAAAGTGATTGCTATATCTGGTGATATTGCTAAATCAGAAGATGCTAAACGTATGATATCGGAAGCGACTGAGCAACTTGGTTCAGTTGATATCTTGGTAAATAACGCTGGCATCACCCGTGATGGGCTCTCACTCAAGATGACTGAAGAGGACTTTGAGGCTGTCCTTCACACCAATCTGACTGGCTCATTTAATATGACTCAAGCGGTCTTAAAACCAATGACACGTGCTCGTGCAGGAGCAATAATCAATATTTCAAGTGTGTCTGGTTTGATTGGTAATGCGGGTCAAGCGAACTATGCTGCCTCAAAAGCAGGTTTGCTTGGACTCACCAAATCAATCGCTCGTGAGGTTGCAGGACGTAATGTTCGAGTGAATGCTGTAGCGCCAGGGTTCATTGATTCAGATATGACAGCTGTTTTGTCTGACAAAGTGAAAGAAGCCGTGTTGGGTCAAATCCCAATGAAGCGTTTTGGTAAAGTAGAAGAAGTTGCCGAAGTGGTAGCTTATCTCGCTCAACAAGAATACATGACCGGTCAAGTCTTAACAATTGACGGTGGCATGGTAATGTAAGTCAAGGAGAAATAGAAGATGACAAATAGAGTAGTAGTTACAGGTTACGGTGTCGTATCTGCCATTGGTAATAGTATTGAAGCCTTCTGGGACAGTCTTAAAACAGGAAAAATTGGTATCGGTCCTATCACACACTTTGATGCCACTGAAACAGGAATTTCTGTCGCAGCTGAAGTAAAAGATTTCCCATTTGAAAAGTACTTTCAGAAAAAAGATGCCCGTCGTATGGACACTTTTAGTCTTTATGCAGTGCATGTAGCTCTTGATGCCTTAAATATGTCAGGAATTAATGAAGAAAATACCGACTTTGACCGTCTTGGCTGTATAATGGGGTCAGGTATTGGTGGCTTAGAGCAATCACAAAAGAATTCTCAAATAATCCTTCAAAAAGGTCCTCGTAAAGTTGCACCTCTTTATGTCCCACTTGCAATTGCCAATATGGCTACAGGAAATGTTGCACTTCGTACAGGTGCCCGTGGTGTCTCTCGCGCTGAGGTGACAGCCTGTGCAGCGGGTGCAAACGCAATCGGTTCAGCCTTTCGTGAAATCAAACATGGTTACGCTGATGCAATGATCGCAGGTGGTGCAGAATCTGCAATTTGTGAACTTGGTATCGCTGGTTTTGCTAACTTGACAGCTCTTTCTAAAGAGACGGATCCTAGCATTGCTTGTCGCCCATTTGATAAGAACCGTAATGGTTTTGTAATGGGTGAAGGCGCTGGTGCTTTGATTCTAGAAAGCCTTGAACATGCTCAAGCCCGTGGTGCGAATATTTTAGCTGAAATCGTTGGTTATGGTAACACAAATGACGCTTACCATATGACAACACCGTCAGGCATTGGTGCAGAAAAAGCCATAAAATTAGCGCTTGATGAAGCTGGTCTAACAGCAGAAGAAGTTGACTATGTGAACGCTCATGGTACTTCGACCCATGCCAATGAAGAAACTGAAGCAGCTGCCATCCATAATGTAATTGGTGATAAAGCGCTTGTTTCATCAACCAAGTCATTCCATGGTCACGCTCTTGGTGGGACAGGAGCAATCGAAGCGGTTGCAACGATTCTTTCAATTCAAAACAATTTTGCACCAGTTAATGCAGGCGCAAAAGAATTGGATGAAGGTGTGACGATCAATGTTGTCCTTGGGGAAGGTAAAGAAGCTGAAATTGATGTGGCCTTGTCACAAGACTTTGGTTTTGGTGGACACAATGCGGTACTTGCTTTCAAGAAATGGGCATAAGCTAATGAAATAGGTACTCTAAAAGCCTTCATGGATGAGGTCTCGATTTCATTTATGAAGGAACTTTTAATTATGGCCAACTTCAAGCCTTGATTCAAAAGTTGATTTTGAAATTGAAGTAAAGGTTAAGAATAGAAGTCAATCTATGAATTTATGAGGAATCAAAATGAATATTAATGAAGTAAGAGATTTGATGCGGGAGTTCGATGGGTCTAGCCTAAGAGAATTTTCTTGGAATAATGGGACAGATGCCTTGTCTTTTTCTAAAAACAATGTTGTTATGTCGGCCCCAATAGCTGTGCCAAATCCCATTGTAGAAGTTTCTTCAGTAGGACATACTCTTTCATCAGTTGAAACTAAGATAGAATCAAACTCTTCACCAGTTGAAGCTGAAGGAGAAATCCTGAAGAGTCCATTGGTAGGTGTGATTTATCTTAAATCAGCACCTGAGAAACCTGATTTCGTCAAAGTTGGTGACAGTGTTAAAAAAGGTCAGACATTGCTTATTATTGAAGCTATGAAGGTCATGAATGAGATTCTATCGCCAAAAGATGGTATCATTACTGAGATCTTAGTTTCAACTGATGAAGTCGTGGAATTTGGTCAAAGTTTAGTGAGAATTAAATGATCGTACTTATTATTACACTAGTCCTAATTGTTTTCGCGGCTTTTACACTTTGGACTCAGTTTCCCTTATTTTTCAAGAAAAAGCCAACTAACCTTCAAAAGAAATTAGAGCCAGTTGCCGTTATTGGACTGATCCTTTCAGTCATTGCAGCAGTTATCGCGACGTGGTAATAAGTTGCTGATATTCTGGTAATAAGGAGAAATATGACTGCAGTAAATATTGATGTTGTAAAAATCATGGAAGCTTTGCCTCACCGTTATCCTATTCTTTTGGTTGATCGTGTGATTGACATTTCTGAGGATGGAAATTCAATTAAAGCCTACAAGAATGTAACGATCAATGAAGAAATCTTTCAAGGTCACTTTCCACAAAAACCTGTTTTCCCAGGCGTTTTGATCATGGAAGCCTTGGCTCAAGCGGCTGGTGTATTGGAATTGTCTAAACCTGAGAATAAAGGAAAATTGGTCTTTTATGGTGGCATGGATAAGGTCAAGTATCGTCGTCAAGTAAATCCTGGGGATCAATTGATCCTTGAGGCGACTTTTATCAAGCGTCGTGGTAATGTTGCTGTAGTAGAAGCTGTTGCCTCTGTTGATGGAGAATTGGCAGCTAAGGGGATTTTGACTTTCGCGATCGGCGAATAATGTATTCTATTCATAAGTAATAGAGTAAAAAGGTTTACGAGATATGTTTAATAAAATTTTAATTGCCAATCGTGGTGAAATCGCAGTGCGAATCATTCGTGCAGCCCGTGAATTGGGTGTTCAGACAGTTGCAGTATATTCTGAGGCTGATAAGGAAGCTCTTCACGTTATGTTGGCAGATGAAGCAATCTGTATTGGCCCAGCCCGCAGTGCTCAGTCTTACCTCAATATGAACAACATTCTTGAGGCTGCGGTCGCAACTGGAGCTCAAGCCATTCATCCAGGATTTGGATTTTTATCTGAGAATTCAAAATTTGCGCGACTTTGTGAAGAAATGAATATCAAATTCATTGGTCCTTCTGCGGAAGTAATGGATATGATGGGTGATAAAATCAACGCTCGTGCTGAGATGATCAAAGCCGGTGTACCCGTTACACCAGGGTCTGAAGGAGAAGTCTTCACAAGCAAAGAAGCTTTAGAAATCGCAAATAAAATTGGCTATCCTGTGATGCTTAAAGCCTCAGCCGGTGGTGGTGGAAAAGGTATTCGTAAAGTTTCATCAGCCAATGAGCTGGTTGCTGCCTTTGAATCTGCCACTGCTGAAGCGACAGCTGCTTTTGGTAATGGTGCAATGTTCATCGAACGTATGATTAGTCCAACTCGACACATTGAAGTTCAGATTTTAGGCGATTCGTATGGACACATTGTTCACTTGGGTGAACGTGATTGCTCCTTGCAGCGTAATAATCAAAAAGTTCTTGAAGAGTCTCCTTCAATTGCGGTTGGGCATACACTACGAGATAAAATGACAGCAGCTGCTGTCAGAGCAGCTGCTCATGTTGGATACGAGAATGCTGGTACCATTGAGTTCTTGCTCGACGAAGCTAGTGGGAATTTTTATTTCATGGAGATGAATACCCGTGTCCAAGTTGAACATCCCGTAACTGAGTTTGTCTCAGGAGTGGATATTGTTAAAGAACAAATTCGCATTGCTGACGGTGAAGAATTGTCAGTCCGTCAGGAAGACATTCAATTCCGGGGCCATGCAATTGAGTGTCGTATTAACGCCGAGAACCCAAAATTCAACTTTGCCCCTCAACCTGGGAAAATTACTAATCTATTCTTGCCATCAGGTGGCGTGGGACTTCGTGTTGATTCTGCTATGTACACTGGATACACAATCCCACCTTATTATGATAGTATGATTGCCAAGGTTATTGTGCACGGCGAAAATCGCTTTGAGGCTTTGATGAAGATGCAGAGAGCTTTAATGGAGTTTGAAGTTGAAGGACTAACCACAAATATTGATTTTCAGCTAGAACTTATCGCAGATGCAAACGTCATTGCAGGTGATTATGACACCAGCTTTTTAGGAAACACATTCTTACCAAAATATTTAGCAGAAGATTGACTTTTCTTTTTTTGTAGAAAATGGAGGATAAATGGCTTTATTTGAACGTAAAAGCAAATACATTAAGATAAATCCAAATCGTCCCGCCTTGCCGACGACTTTGCCAGAAGTACCTGATGAACTTTTCGCACGCTGTCCTGCTTGTAAACGGACGATTTATAATAAAGACTTAGGAGATCACAACGTTTGTCCAAACTGTGGCTATAATTTTCGAATTTCTGCAAAGATCCGTTTAGCCTTGATTGCGGATGAAGATTCTTTTGAAGAACTCTTCACAGGCATCCAAAGCAGTGATCCCTTGGATTTTCCCAACTATCGTGAAAAAATTGCTGCGACTCAGGCTAAGACAGGACTCGATGAGGCTGTTTTGACAGGGCTTGCGACCATCTCTGGTACTAAGGTCGCCCTTGGAATCATGGATTCAACTTTTATCATGGCATCAATGGGTACAGTCGTTGGCGAAAAAATTACCCGCCTTTTTGAGTTAGCTACTGAGCAGAAGCTACCGCTAATCTTGTTTACTGCTTCAGGTGGTGCCCGTATGCAAGAAGGTATTATGTCTCTCATGCAGATGGCAAAAATTTCAGCTGCTGTCAAGCAACATTCAAAAGCTGGGTTACTATATTTAACTATATTGACTGATCCTACGACAGGTGGTGTTACTGCCAGTTTTGCCATGGAAGGCGATATTATCTTGGCAGAACCTCAAGCCTTGATTGGTTTTGCAGGTCGCCGAGTTATTGAACAAACAGTTCGTCAGACCTTACCAGATAACTTTCAAAAAGCTGAGTTTCTTAGGGCTCACGGCTTTGTGGATGAAATTGTCAAACGTGATCGCATGAAAGACAAAATCTCTTTGATATTGAAATTGCATGGAGGTCAGAATCATGACTGAGATTTCTGAAATTATAAAAAAGGCAAGAGCAGCAGATCGTATTTCCATGCGTGAGATTGCAAATAATGTCTTTGATGACTTCTTTGAATTGCATGGTGATCGTCAATATTCCGATGATAAGGCCATTGTTGGCGGTATTGCCAGTTTTGATGGTCAGCCTGTAACCATCGTTGGGATTCAAAAAGGAAAAAATTTAGAAGAAAATTTGGCAACGAATTTTGGTCAACCTTCACCAAATGGTTACCGAAAAGCTCTTCGCCTAATGAAACAGGCCGAGAAGTTTGGTCGCCCCGTTATCACTTTTGTCAATACTGCTGGTGCATATCCTGGTATAGAAGCAGAAGAGCGTGGCCAAGGTGAAGCCATCGCCCGAAACCTCATGGAAATGTCCGATTTAACCGTTCCTATCATTACCTTTATTACTGGTGAAGGTGGTTCGGGGGGTGCCTTGGCCTTGGCAGTAGCAAATAAGGTTTATGCGCTCGAAAATGCAGTTTATTCTGTGCTTTCACCGGAAGGCTTTGCAACCATTTTATGGAAAGATGGTAGTCGTCGTGATGAGGCTGCCGAGTTGATGAAGATGACTTCTGACAAGCTACTTGAAATGAGTATTATTGATGGTATCATTGGCGAAGATAATTTGGAGGCAAACCTTATTGCAACAATTCGTCAAGCCCTCTCAGAGCTTTCTGGGATGACAAAAGACGAACTTCAAAAAGCCCGTTATGCACGTTTTAGAAAATATTAACTTTTAGAAGATAAATATCAAGCTTTGTTGCATGCAAGTAATATGAATAAGCAGTTTATTAAAGGGATTTATGTGATCCTTTTTTTATTGCCATTTTACCTTAAAAAATTATGAATTTTGAAATTTTATCTTGTAATTAAATTAAGTTTGTGACATAATAAGCTAATATGTAAAACATGTTTTACATATTAGCTTTTCAAAATTCTTTAAAGGAAGAAATATGTATTTTGGTGCCGAAAATATTGCAGTGTCTTATGGAAAAAAACAGATATTGAAAAATGTTAATCTCACGATTGAGAAGGAAAAAACTACTGCAATCATAGGGTTAAATGGTTCAGGCAAGTCAACTCTTTTGAAAGCTTTGGGACGATTAATTAAGTTCGAAGGTGAAGTGCTTTTTGAAGATAAACCTTTGTCAGCTCGCACGGATAGGCAAATTGCTCAAATATTGGCATTACTACCCCAATCAGTTCAAGCACCTGCAGATATCACAGTTCTTGAATTGGTCAGTTTAGGCCGTTTTCCTCATCAGAAGCTTTTTCAGCAAGGATTGAGCAGCGAAGATAATACTTTTGTTGAACAAGTTATGCGTGAAACAAAAGTTTGGGAAATGCGTGATACTAAAGTTTCAAGCCTTTCAGGGGGGCAAAGACAACGTGCGTTTATCAGCATGATTTTAGCGCAAAATAGTGAAATTATCCTTTTGGATGAACCAACTACTTATTTAGACCTAGTACACCAGCTGGACATTCTTAGCTTACTCAAGGAGTTAACCAATCATCATAAAAAAACGGTGGTTTATGTGATTCATGACCTGAATCATGCGGCTCGCTTTGCCGACAATCTCGTTTTGCTCAAAGCTGGTGAAGTTATTGCAGAAGGCACGGTTGAGAAACTTTTCACTGAAGTTCAGCTGAAAGAATGTTTTGGTTTGGAAGTAACTTTGGGGAATGACAGTTTCACTAAAAGTTTGATGATTGCAGGAGTAAAAGGTGGCTAAAAAACGATTCACTCTGGTATTTTTTATCCTGCTTTTAACGGTTCTACTTTTGTCAGTACTCTTTTTACTCTTAGGCAATAAAAATTATAGTTTATCTGAAATAATGAGCAACAAAATCATCTTGCAATTACGCTTGCCTCGCTTGTTAGGTATTTATTTCACGGCTTTTTTATTATCGGTAAGTGGTTATTTGATGCAGATAATGACACATAACCCAATAGCAGAAATGTCCACTTTAGGAATATCTGGTGGTGCAAGCTTTGCCTTATCATTATTACTGACATTAGGTCTTACTACTAATGGGACTTTGTCAACATTAGCAGCTGCAATTGGTGCCTTTTTAGTACTTTCCATTGTAATGATTTTAACGGCAAGAACACATTTTCACCCCCTCAAAGTTATTCTTGTTGGAACTTCGGTTGGTCTATTTGCAACAAGTCTGGCTAGTGCTTTGACTTTTTCAAGCCATCGTAGTCAAGCATATTTTTTATGGATTGTCGGTTCATTTTCTGGACTAACTAATATGAAAGTTTTACTTATGGCTATTGTGAGTGTTATTTTCCTAGTTTTACTCATATTTTTTGCTCGACCTGTCCAAATGTTGGGATTGGGGGATGAGATGGCAACTTCATTAGGAGTTTCGGTCAACCGCGTTCGGATAGTTATCATGATTTTGGTGGCACTGGCCTCTGGTGTGACAGTTTCGACTGTTGGTGTCATTAGCTTTGTCGGATTAATTGCCCCACACATTGCCAGACGCTTTACTCGCTCAAAATTTTGGCAAACGATTATATTGTCAGCCTTAGCAGGTACTCTACTATTACTTTTGGCTGATCTGGCTGCCAGAAATATGTTTAAGCCTTATGAATTTCCGGCGGGAAGTTTAACCATGTTACTTGGTGCGCCATTTTTCCTTTGGATTATCGCTAAGGAGGCAAAATGAAGAAGAGATTCGTTATTTTAATCTTTGTGTTGTTTTTCTTGGCTGTAATTGATCTAACGCAATTTTCTAGCGACAGGCAGATATTGTCAATCTTGATTCCAAGTTTTCGTTTGCCAAGGTTGTTAGTTGTGCTTGCTGCTGGGGCGGCCCTCTCAATGGCAGGTTTCATCATTCAGGCGGTCACGGACAATCCCTTAGCAGATAGTGCAACGCTTGGCATAAGCTCAGGAGCGAGTGCTGGGGCGCTTGGATTCCTGCTTTTCTCAACTCAATTGAAGTTAAGTACTTTTTGGATTTTTTCCTATCCGATTTTTGCTTTACTTGGAGGAATACTTGCCTTTGTGTTGCTTTATGCCTTTGCCCTTCGAAAAAATGCTAGCTCTTTACGAGTATTGCTGACAGGAGTTGCCATCACTGCCTTTTTTCAAGCTCTTATTAGTTTGGCACAATTGTCTGTTAACAGCTTTGATTTTCAAAATGTTGTTGTCTGGCTATCCGGTGATGTATGGCAAACCGATTTGACATATTTGTGGTTGTGTCTACTTTTACTTATGATTGCCTTTATAATCTTGCCCTTCTTCCAAAAGAAGATTGAGATTCTTTCATTAGGTGAGGAAATGGCAATGAGTCTTGGACTTCAGGTTAATAAGACTAAACTTCAGCTCTATGGATTAGCACTTTTTTTCTCAGTGATTGCCGTACTGTTAGTTGGTGGCTTGGCATTCATTGGACTGATTGCGCCACACATCGCTCGGGAATTGGTAGGATTTAAATCAAGACGGAGAATACCAGCCACCCTTTTATCGGGAATGATAATTCTAGTATTTTCAGATATTCTTTCTCAGATCATGCTTGCCCCCTCAAGTTTGCCTCTTGGGATTGTAGTGGCTTTTATTGGAGCTCCATATTATATTTACCTTATTCAAAAAGTTTGAATAATTTTATGACAATATATTATAAAATTCACCTATTAACATGTTTATTTACAACTTAAAATTATAAAAGGAGTTCACTTTGAAAAAAGTATTTAGCACAATGATCGCCATAGCGACATTATTGATTCTCACCGCTTGCGCTGGCCAAACATCTTCAAAATCAACAACTAGCTCAAAAATGGTCACTTTTCAAGCCCTCAATGGAAAAATTAAAATTCCAGCAAAACCACAACGTATTGCTGTTCAAAATTATCCGGATGAAGTCGCATCACTTGGCGCAAATGTAATTGGTACTGATTCATGGGCATTCCCAAATCCCTATCTTTCAAGCAATCAAAAGAAAAATATGATTGACTTGGGTGCTCCAAAATTTAACTTGCAAAAGTTAATTGAACAAAAGCCAGATTTGATAATCACTGTTGATAAAGACCAAGTAGCTGATTATCAAAAAATCGCTCCAACGGTATTGGTTAATTACCAAGAACTTTCAAGTATGAATAAGTCTCTTGATTATTTTGCGAAGTTACTCAACCGAAAATCAGAAGAAGCAACATTTAAAAAAGCCTTCACAAAATCAGCAAATGAACAAAAAGTTATACTAAGTAAAGCGGGTATAAAGCCAAGCAAAACCACAATTTCATTGTTGGAACTTCAAGGAGGAAAAATATATGCTTATGGTGACAACTTTGCTCGTGGCGGTCAAGCACTCACGACTGGTCTAGGTTTTAAGGAATCTGAGAAAATGCAAAGCCTTTCTAAAGGAACTGGTTATGCAGAAGTGAATGCTGAAAGCTTGGCTTCCTTTGATGCAGATTATATATTTGTCGACTATGCCGCCGCGGATCAAGCTCAATTTACTGCTTTGGAAAATAACCCAACTTGGAAAAATCTTAATGCAGTGAAAAAAGGCCATATCGTGAGTATGGATTATAACAAAGTATATTTCTTTTCGGGGCCAACTGCTAGCCAAAAAGAATTATCACTTTATACTAATGCCATCATTACTGCAACAAAATAAATCGTGAAAAAGATATAGCTAGAATGTATCAGCTAAGCAAGTTTAACCTACTTTGACCCATTAATGAATTTAGATAGAGGTATGTTATAATGATCGAAGGATGGTAGGAGAATTATTCTTAGAACATGTGAAAGATTTTCTTTTTATCTAAATTAAATATAAGGATTTGTTATGAAAGTAAGTCTCAATGGCCTAGGCATCTTTATGATTGTACTCGGCGTTCTCGTTCTCGTTCTCGGAAGCTCCTATCCTGGTTTTTGGATTTATAGTTTAATTCTTATTATTGTTGGTCTTGGGTGGATGTTTAAAGCTTTCACAAGTAGGAATGATAATGATAAGAAGAATAAAGATAAAAGATAAACACTTTTGAAATAGATGATAATATCCGAACATTCATAAAAGTTTATTCAAAGTTCATAAAAAACTCTGGCAGTTATCCAGAGTTTTTTGATAAACTAGTAAAAATGTGCGTAAGAAGGAAAAGTTAGACAGTCTTCCAACTTTAACAATCTACAACATTTTAAAAAATTTTAGGAGGCCCCATGAAAAACAATGAAGTTATTTTAGACGTATACGACCGTCCAGATGTAAAGCTCTGGTTTGGTCTTTCATTCCAACATCTCTTTGCAATGTTTGGCTCAACAGTTCTTGTGCCTATTCTTGTAGGTATTAATCCCTCTATCGCACTTTTATCATCTGGACTTGGAACTTTAGCTCATATGTCAGTTACCCGTTTTAAGGTTCCTGCTTATATGGGCTCTTCTTTTGCCTATATTGCAGCCATGCAGCTTTTGATGAAGCAAGGTGGTATGCCTGCTATTGCACAAGGTGCTATGATTGGTGGTTTGGTCTACTTAATTGTTGCCATTATCGTTCGTTTTATCGGCCGTGACTGGATTGACAAAATTTTGCCTCCTATTGTTGTTGGACCCATTGTAATGGTTATTGGACTCTCGCTTGCCCCAACAGCAATTAATGATTCAATGTTTGTTGGTGCAACCCCAACAGGAAAATATAGTCTTGCCTTACTTGCCATCGCTCTTATTACAGTATTCTCAATCATTATATTCAGTATCTATGGAAAAGGTTTCTTGAGTGTTGTTCCTATCCTTATAGGTATTGTGGTGGGCTATATTGCTGCTATTCTTATTGGCATGGCAACTGGAACAAAGATTGTTGACATATCTGGTGTTGCAACTGCTAACTGGCTTCAACTTCCACCAGCTCATATCATTTTTGTGAGCTACAAGTTTGGCTTCTACCCATCTGCTATTCTTACTATGGCACCTATCGCTTTCGTTACTATGACAGAACATTTTGGACATGTGATGGTTTTGAATTCGTTAACAGGGCGTGATTTTTTTAAAGAACCAGGTCTTGATAAAACATTGGCTGGTGATGGCGTGGCTCAAATTTTGGCTGGTGTCCTCGGAGCTCCACCTGTCACATCATATGGAGAAAACATTGGTGTTATGGCGATTTCAAAAATTCACTCAATCTATGTTATCGCTGGTGCAGCAGCTCTAGCGGTTTTGGTAAGCTTTATTGGAAAAGTCTCAGCCCTTCTTATCTCAATACCTGCACCAGTTATCGGTGGTGCATCAATTGCCCTTTTTGGTGTAATTGCAGCTAGCGGTTTAAAAATAATCGTGGAGAACCAGGTTAATTTTGACTTGAAGCGTAACCTCTTAATCAGCTCGGTTGTGCTCGTTGTCGGAATCGGTGGTATGGTCTTAAATATAAGCTACGGCACTCACAATCTTCAAATTTCATCTGTTGCACTTGCAACATTGATGGGAATAATTTTGAACTTGATTTTACCGAAAGAAGACTAATTAATAAATATAGAGATTGTCTATTAAAGTACCAAATGTATCGGAAACATTTGAAAGTGGTTAATGTATTATTGGAAGCGGTAATATTTCTGGTAATATGTTACAATGAGTCTGTATTTGCCAAGCATTTACAGATTTTTTTATACTTATGATGAAAAGGATGATAGATTAGATTGAATGATGTAACAAACATTATTCTGTTAGCCCTTTTAATCGTATTAGCCGTAGCTTTTGTAGCTTTGTTACTACGTAGTCACAGTTCACTGTTGAAGCAGCAACAACTGGCTGAAGACGCCGATAATAAAGCCAAAGAATTAATGACAAATGCTAAACGTGAGGCAGAAAATCTCAAAAAAGAAGTAGAGATTTCTCTAAGTGATGCCAAGCGTAAGCAAAGAGATGAGATTGAAGCAGAATTTAAGGATGAGCGCAAGGAGTTAAAAGATACAGAAAAACGTCTTGCCCAACGTGAGGAACAGTTGGATCGCAAAGATGATTTGCTCACTCGCAAAGAGCAAAGCCTTGATTCTAAAGAGTCAAATCTGCAAAAGAAAGTCGATACGATTAACAATCGCGAAGCAGAATTAAGTAAAGTTGAAGAAAAAAAACATGCTGAACTTGAGCACGTGGCTCAACTTTCAACTGAAGATGCCAAAAATATATTATTAACTGAAACTCGTGAAGGCTTAAGCTTTGAGATGGCGAATATGATCCGCTCAGCAGAAGAAAAAGCCAACCGCGAAGCTGATAGTAAAGCAAGAAATATTATCTCACTGGCAGTTCAACGCTTGGCTTCTGAGTCAATTGCAGAACAAACAGTAACAGTAGTAGCATTACCTGACGAAGGAATGAAGGGACGTATTATTGGTCGTGAAGGCCGTAACATTCGTACCTTTGAAGGCTTGACAGGTGTTGATGTCATTATTGATGACACGCCAGAAGCTGTCGTTCTTTCAGGTTTTGATCCAATTCGACGCGAAATTGCGCGGATGACCTTGGAACAATTGGTCAAAGATGGGCGCATACATCCAGCTCGTATCGAAGAGTTGGTTGCAAAGAATCGTAGAGAAATTGATCGTAAGATTCGTGAATATGGTGAAGCTGCCTCCTTTGAGGTTGGTGCTCATACTCTTCATCCGGATTTGATGAAAATTATGGGACGTCTGCATTTCAGAACTTCCTTTGGTCAAAATGTTTTAGATCACTCGATTGAAGTTGCTAATCTTGCTGGACTGCTGGCTGGCGAACTCGGTGAAAATGTTGCTCTTGCAAAACGTGCGGGTTTCTTGCATGATATAGGTAAGGCACTTGATCATGAAGTCGAAGGTAGCCATGTCGAGATTGGTACTGAGCTCGCTCGTAAATACAAGGAGAATCCGGTCGTGATTAACGCGATTGCATCCCACCACAATGATACGGAGCCAACTTCAATCATTGCAGTGCTTGTTGCTGCGGCAGATGCCTTGTCATCAGCGCGTCCAGGTGCTCGTCGTGAGTCGGTTGAGAACTATATCAAACGTCTTCAAGATCTTGAAGCAATATCAAACAGCTACACTGGAGTTAAGTCTGCTTATGCTCTGCAAGCAGGTCGTGAAGTTCGGGTCATGGTTCAACCTGACAAGCTAAATGATAATCAAATCATTGTACTTGCACATGATATCAAGGACCGCATTGAGAAGGAGATGGATTACCCAGGCAACATCAAGGTGACTGTTATCCGTGAGACCCGTGCGACAGATGTTGCGAAATAAGAATTTAATAGAAGCACTTTTTGAAGTGCTTTTTCTATCCTAGTCTCTTTCAAAAAAGTGATATCGAGAAAAACACTATTTAGAGTTGCCTCAGATGAAAGATAACTATTGTCAGAAAATTAACAGTTTCATTACATTCTATTGATTTTCAGAAACTGTCCTGTTATACTAGAAAAAGATTAGGAGAATGAAATGAAAGAACGTGGCTTATTAATTGTCTTTTCTGGCCCTTCCGGTGTTGGAAAAGGAACAGTCAGAGCAAAGATTTTTAACAGTCCAGATATTAATTTAAAATATTCAGTTTCTATGACAACACGGGCACAACGTCCAGGAGAAGTGGATGGTAAGGATTACTATTTTCGTAGTCGCGATTACTTCGAGGAGACAGTTCGTGAAGGGCAAATGCTGGAATATGCTGAATATGTAGGAAATTATTACGGGACACCTTTACGTGAGGTAAATCGAATGCTTGATGAAGGCTATGATGTCATGCTTGAAATTGAAGTTCAAGGTGCCTTGCAAGTCAAGGAAAAAGTTCCAGATGGAGTCTTTATTTTTCTTACTCCTCCTGACCTATCTGAGTTACGTCACCGTCTAACAGGTCGTGGAACCGATTCTAAAGCCGTGATCGATGAACGTATGATAAAAGCACGTGAAGAAATCCATATGATGGCTGCTTATGACTATGTGGTGGAAAATGATGTGGTGGATTTAGCTGCCGAACGTGTTAAGAAAATTATCCAAGCAGAGCACTTCTCCGTTGATCGTTTGATTGGTAAATATGAAGCGATGCTTGAAGAATATAAAGTAGAAAAAGAGGTAACAAAATTATGATGCTACGCCCGTCAATCGATGCACTTTTAAACCGTGTTGATTCTAAATACTCACTCGTTGTCCTAGAAGCCAAGCGTGCCCATGAACTCCGTGCAGGTGGGCAGCCTACTATGGAATTTAAGTCTGCTAAGGCTACTCTTCGTGCCTTAGAGGAAATTGAAGCTGGTACAGTGACTATCCACCCAAATGCTGACCTTAAACGTCAAACCTTGGCTCAAAAAGAAGAAGTTCTTCACCTTTACAAGATGGAAGAAGAACGTCGCATCAAGGAATTAATCGCTCAAGAAGAACGTGAAGAAGAATCTAAATCAAGAGGTAACAAGTCAGAGACTGCTAAAGAAAAATAAGGTTACTATCGAAAAAGAGTTGCATATGTCTTCTCTTTTTTTGGTTAAATAGGAAATTCAAGTAGGCATATCTACCTTCTCTATTTTTCAAACTTAATTAAATTCCGAACGTTTAGCTAAAACCGAACATAAGATAGAAAAACTGTAGTAATATTTTGCTAGAGCTTTTTTTATGTTATCTGAAAGTCTAAAATTAAACTATAGAAAGTTGAGGTTAATAAGTGGAAAAAGGAGCTTTGCTTTACGAAGGTAAAGCTAAGAAATTGTATGTAACAGATGATCAGGAAGTACTATGGGTAGAATATTGTGATCAGGCAACGGCTCTCAACGGCTTGCGCAAAGAGAAAATTAATGGCAAAGGTGAGTTGAATAACCAAATTACTTCACTCATATTTGAAAAATTAAATGCCGAAGGTGTAACAACACATTTTATTAAAAAGATTTCAAAAACCGAACAACTAAATAAAAAAGTTTCAATTATTCCTCTTGAAGTGGTCCTGAGAAACGTTGCCGCAGGCTCATTTTCCAAACGTTTTGGCATTGAGGAGGGAAAGATTCTCTCAGATCCGATCGTTGAGTTTTATTACAAAAATGATGATTTGGATGATCCTTTTATTAATGATGAACATGTCAAATTTTTAGGAATTGCAACTGATGAAGAGCTTGCCTTTTTGAAGGACGAAACACGTAGAATTAATATCCTTCTCAAAAATATCTGGTCTGAAATTGGCTTGACCTTGGTTGACTTCAAACTTGAGTTTGGCCATCTGGAAGATGGTACGATTATCCTCGCTGATGAGATTTCTCCTGATACATCACGTCTCTGGAATGCTGAAGGCAACCATATGGACAAGGATGTTTTTAGACGTAACATTGGTGATTTGATCACAGTTTATACGGAAGTTTTATCAAAATTAGAGGCAATTTAATTCTATTAGACATATTCTCAATAGCCCCCCTAAACAAAGAAAGGAAAGGGAGCCTGCTAGGACTCCCATTGTAATATCATGACGAAAGTACGCGTATACGTTTCTTATAAGGCTTCAATCCTTGATCCCCAAGCTCAAGCAATCAAAGCAGCCACTCACAAGATGGGCTATAGCATTGTTGAGTCTCTTAATGTGGGTAAATATTTTGACTTTGAACTTGATTCTGAAGCCAATATGGCAGAAGAAAAGGTTGCTGAAATTGCAAATGAACTTTTAGCTAATCCTAATATGGAAACTTATAAAGTTGAGGTATTAAACTGATGAAATTTGCCGTAATTCAATTTCCAGGTTCAAATTGTGACTTTGATTTGCTTTGGGCAATTCGCGATATTATGGGAGTTGAAGCTGAATTCGTCTGGCATGATGAGAGATCACTTACTGGGTTTGATGGAGTTTTAATTCCTGGAGGCTTCAGCTATGGTGATTATCTTCGTTGTGGTGCAATTGCGTCATTTTCAAATATCATGCCTGAGATCAAACGTTTGGCATCAGAAGGCAAACCTATTTTCGGTACTTGCAATGGTTTTCAAATTTTGGTCGAATCTGGTCTCTTGCCAGGTGTTTTGATTCGCAATGATAGCCTGAAGTTTGTTTCAAAATGGCAGGCTTTGCAGGTTGAAAATAACAAGACAAAATTCACTTCTGAGTATACTAAAAATGAGTTGATCCACTTACCAATTGCACATGGTGAAGGACAATATGTGGCTGATGAAGATATTCTAGCTGATCTAAAAGCTAACAATCAAATCGTTTTCAGCTATGTGGAAGGAAATCCAAACGGTTCGATTGAGAATATTGCTGGAATCATCAACAAAACTGGTAATGTACTTGGCATGATGCCTCACCCAGAACGTGCGATGGAAAAACTACTCGGCAGCAATGATGGTGTAAAAATGTTTGCCTCAATTTTGAAGAATTTTGTTGAAAAAATTGAACCTATCGATAGAGTTAAACTTTGACTCGCATTATCTTTGTATTGTAATGATTTAGCTCAAGCTGGAATCACGTTAAAATAACTCTAGGAGAAATAATGACTGTAGAATTGTCACCAGAAGAAATCAGGGATACTAAAATATATCGTGAATGGGGACTGACTGATGAAGAATATCTTAAGATTAAGGAAGAAATTCTAGATGATCGCTTACCCAACTTTACTGAAACTGGTATGTATGCAGTGATGTGGTCAGAACACTGTTGCTATAAAAACTCAAAACCAGTTTTGAAGAAGTTTCCCACCACTGGACCTCAAGTCCTTATGGGACCAGGTGAAGGCGCTGGTGTTGTTGACATTGGAGATAACTTAGCCGTCGTTTTCAAAGCTGAATCACATAATCATCCAAGCTATGTTGAACCTTATGAAGGTGCTGCGACGGGTTCAGGAGGGATTATTCGTGATATTTTTTCAATGGGGGCCCGCCCAATTGCAATTCTTGACAGTTTACGTTTTGGCCAGATTGATAATCAGAAGACCCGTCATATTGTAGAGCAAGTTACTGCTGGTATTGCTGGTTACGGCAACTGTATTGGTATCCCAACTATTGGTGGTGAAGTTGCCTTTGACGAATCCTATGCAGGTAATCCATTAGTGAATGTTCTTTGTGTTGGACTAATTGAGCACAAGCATATCCAAAAAGGTCAGGCAAAGGGGATAGGCAATAGTATTTTTTATGTTGGCGCAAAAACAGGACGTGATGGCATCCATGGTGCCTCATTTGCCTCCAAAGAATTCGGCTCAGGTTCTGAAACTCAACGTTCAGCCGTTCAGGTAGGTGATCCGTTTATGGAGAAACTCCTTCTAGAAGCTTGTATCGAAGTTATCCAAAATCATGGGGATATCCTAGTTGGAATTCAAGATATGGGTGCTGCAGGCCTTGTGTCATCAACTTCTGAAATGGCCTCGAAAGCTGGATCTGGTCTTAGCCTTAACCTTGATAATGTGCCACAACGTGAAACTGAAATGATACCGTATGAGATGATGCTCTCGGAGTCTCAAGAGCGGATGGTTCTTTGTATCAAGAAGGGGCACGAGCAAGAAATAATTGAACTCTTCAAGAAATATGATCTTGATGCGGTAAACATAGGTGAAGTAACTGATGACGGGTTCTATACTCTCTTTCACAAGGGTGAAATGGTTGCTCATGTGCCTGTTGATTCACTTGCTGAGGATGCACCTGTTTATTACCGTGAGGCTCAAGTCCCTGCCCGTATCGCGGAATTTGCTCAAGTTGAAAAGTTCATACCTGAAATTACAGACAGCACAGCAACTTTAAAAGCTTTGCTCGCACAACCAACTATTGCTAGTAAACGCAGCATTTATGAGACTTATGATTCACGTGTTATGACTAACACAGTGGTTGCACCTGGATCTGACGCAGCCGTTTTGCGTGTGCGAGGAACCAGAAAAGCCCTCGCAATGACTACCGACTGCAACGCTCGGTATCTTTATCTTGATCCAGAAAAAGGTGGCGCAATTGCTGTGGCTGAAGCAGCGCGTAACATTGTTGCTTCAGGTGGTAGACCGCTTGCTATTACTGATTGTTTGAACTTTGGTAATCCTGAAAAGCCAGAACAATTCTGGGAACTAACAACCGCAGTCGACGGTATTTCACGTGCCTGTCTGGCTCTTAATACTCCAGTAATTTCGGGGAATGTCTCACTGTACAATGAAACTAACGGATCTGCCATTTTACCAACGCCAATGATTGGGATGGTTGGCTTGATCGAAAATACTGACTATATCACCACTCAAGTATTTAAGGCTGCAGGTGATGTTATCTATCTTATTGGTAAAACTGGCGACGACTTTTCAGCCTCAGAAATCCAAAAAATGATTACAGGTCAAATTTCAGGTACAATCGACTTTGACCTTGGTGCTGAGAAAAAGAACCAAGAATTTGTACTGACTGCCATCAAAGCTGGGCTTGTCAAGTCTGCTCATGACCTTTCAGAAGGTGGCCTCGCTATCGCCTTGGTGGAATCTGCCATGGCCGGTGGATTTGGTGTGGATGTGACTTTCACTGGGACTGAACCTCAACTTTTTAGCGAAACACAGGGTCGTTTCATCTTGTCAGTTGCAACAAAAGCAACGATGGCTCTTGAAGATTTGGCTACAGAAGCAGGACTTGAGCTTGCCAAGCTCGGTACCGTTACTAATAATGGGAAACTCCGCATCAACACAATCACTGTTGCGACCGAGGAAGCTGTTTGCATCTATGAAGGAGCCATCCCGTGCCTAATGAATTAAAAGAAAAGCACTTAGATCAAAGTATTGACCTGACAGCTGAAGAATGGGTCCATTTTGAAAAGAAATCTCTCAATGAAGAATGTGGCCTCTTTGGCGTCTGGGGACATCCGGCGGCGGCACGTCTGACTTATTTCGGTCTACATGCCCTTCAACATCGCGGTCAAGAAGGCGCAGGCATTCTGGTTAATGACAACGGGATGATGAAGCGTCACCGTGGTCTCGGTCTCGTGACCGAAGTCTTCCGTGATGAAAAGGATATTGAGAAGTTGACAGGATCAGCCACTATCGGACATGTCCGCTATGCCACAGCTGGTGGCTCAGATCTTAACAATATCCAACCCTTCCACTTTGACTTCCATGACGGCGCTCTGGGTCTTGCCCACAATGGCAATCTTACTAATGCCACCACTCTACGATGTGAACTTGAAAAATCAGGCGCCATCTTTTCTTCAAACTCAGATACTGAGATACTCATGCACTTGATCCGTCGTAGCCATCACCCAGAGTTCATGGGGCGTGTCAAGGAAGCATTGAACACTGTTCAAGGTGGCTTTGCATACCTCATCATGACCAAGGATTCCATCATTGCTGCCCTTGATCCAAATGGCTTCCGTCCATTATCCATCGGTAAAATGAGTAATGGCGCTATTGTTGTTGCCTCAGAGACCTGTGCATTTGACGTTGTTGGTGCCATATGGATTCAAGACGTTCAACCAGGCGAAATCATTGAGATCAATGACAAGGGTATTCATGTTGAGCGTTTCACGGAAAAAACCAACACAACGATCTGTTCAATGGAGTATATTTACTTTGCCCGCCCCGATAGTAATATTGCTGGTGTCAATGTTCACACAGCTCGCAAACGCTCTGGCAGAATTCTCGCTCAAGAAGCTAGAATTGATGCAGACATAGTTATAGGTGTACCAAATTCTTCACTCAGTGCCGCTAGTGGCTATGCAGAAGAATCTGGCCTACCTTATGAAATGGGATTGATCAAGAATCAATATGTTGCTCGCACCTTTATTCAACCTACTCAAGAACTCCGTGAGCAGGGAGTTCGTATGAAGTTAAGCGCAGTCCGTGGAGTAGTTGAAGGGAAGCGCGTGATCATGGTTGATGATTCAATCGTTCGAGGTACAACTAGCCGCCGTATTGTTCGTCTACTAAAAGACGCTGGTGCAACTGAAGTTCACGTAGCCATTGCAAGCCCAGCGATAAAATATCCCTGCTTCTACGGAATTGACATCCAAGATCGAGATGAATTGATTGCAGCTAGTCATACAAATGAAGAAATATGTGAAATTATTGGTGCTGACTCTCTTAACTTTCTCAGCCAAGATGGTTTAGTTGAAGCAATTGGCCACGATAAGCTCTGCCTCGCATACTTTGATGGAAACTATCCAACTCCGCTTTATGATTATGAAGAGGAGTATTTAGATTCATTGCGGAAGAATGTTGTAAAATTATAAATACATTAAAAGCAAGGTCAGTTTTATAAAATAATGACTTTGCTTTTTTATATTCTTTCTGGTTTAAAAGTGAGTTGAATAATGAAAATATTGCTCGTATTTCAAAATTTGTAAATTAAATAATATAGATTTAGACTTATTGAAAATGAGTTCAACTAAACGCTTTATTACGGGGAAGAAAATGGCTCAGAAAATTAAAAATAGTGTTCTATTTTAAAAACCTCAATTGTTAGATATTAAATATAATCCTTAAATATAAATATAAATATAAATATAAATATAAATATAAATATAAATTGAGAAATTTTATAATCGGCAAATTGTAAAATTAGTTTAGCCACTTAAAGAAAGCAAAAAACACCTGAATTTCTTATACTTGAATTTGAAAGAAGACAAGTAGAAAAGGAATTCAGATGCAAGGTTATTTTGACACAAAAGGCAAAGAACTTACTTATTCAGAACGTCAGTTGATTGAGCGTTGGCACAACAAGGACAAGCTAAGTGTAACCTTCAGATTTCTCAGCGTTTAAATAAAGCCCCTCAGACGCTCAATAATGAGCTTCATTTGGGGGAAATTCACTTAAAAATAAAGACAAAATACTCTGTGCATCATGCACAAGAACATCGCAGAGCCAATAAAAGTCACCGTGGTCGTTATTCTTCAAGAATTGACAGGTGATTGTTCTTCGAACACTTTATCACGGGGTGGACAAAGGCTGGCACGGTGTAAAATGCCATAGCTTACTTTATCCCCACTATAAGAAAGTAAAGAAATTTCGAAAAACACAATCCAAGCGCCTGTATTGCTTGTCCATTGACCAACGTCCTGAATGAAGAGATTAACCAACTTGAAGCATTTGGACATTGGGAAATCGATACGGTACTTTGACGCTCACAGAGAGCCAAACACGGTTTGAAAGCATCCGTTTAATTTCGGATAAGTCTGCTCAATCCGTCAACACGGCGCTTTTAACACTTCAATAGAAGATTCAGTTCAAATCCCTCACGTTGGATAATGGACGTGAATTTGTCAGTTTACATGAGACGGTTGCTTGTCCTGTGTACTATTGCCATGCCTATGCGAGCTTTGAGTGTGGAAGCAATAAGAATCATAATCGTATGATTTGACGCTTTTTACCCAAAGGAACAAAACAAACAACAGTTCAGACTTTTGCCAAAATTGAGACCTGGATGAATCGTTATCCAAGAAAAATGTCAAGTATCAGACACCACTTCAGATGTTTAGGGGGCTAAATTAAATTTGTAATTTGCCAAATTTAAATTTTATAATTGAGGAGTAATTATCTTAATAGCTTAGACTTGCATAAAAACTTATGTGGGTAAAATAGGCATAATTCTCAATGTTAAGAAACTAGTCCATAGCTATAGTTTTCAGGTGCTTTATAAATTGACTAAATACAGGCAAAATTTTGAATAATTTTCAAAGCATGGTAGTTTATTCTGAAGAGGTTTATAAAACATTTAGATTCAGATACAATTGTGTGATTTGTATTTTGCAAGGCAATCTGTAACTATGGCATCAAAGGTAGATTTGTACTTTATTGGATATACTATCAAAAATTAAGTGTTCACTAAATAAAGTACTGTTATCGTTGCTTTTTTATGTTATAACATAATGGATACTTCAATTTTAGATGAGGTTTAAAAGAAAAGGAGTTTTCTCTATGACGATGAGTTATAAAAAGCTTTGGAAATTATTGATAGATTTAGAACTAAGTAAGAAAGAGTTAGCTAAACGCTCTGGTGTTAGTCAGTATACAATTAACAAATTAACCCACTCAGACACGGTAACTACAGAAACACTTGAGAAAATCTGTTATGGATTGAAAGTAGATATAGGTGATATCTGTGAAGTGGTTAACTTTGATAAATATTCTAGTAAAAGTGAGGACAAGAAATAATGGTGATAACTAATGCAAATTTAGGGTTTGAAAAGGAACTTTTAGCATCAGCTAATAAACTACGATCACATATCTCAGCATCAGATTATCGAAAAATCTCTGTTGGATTAATATTTCTTAAATATGTATCAGATGCGTTTGAATTTCGATACCAAGAAATTTTGAATGATATAGATTATTATGAAGGTGATGAAGAAGACCGCGATTTCTACTTTGAGAAAAACATATTCTTTGTACCGGAAGCAGCCCGTTGGAAAAATGTAGCAGAAAAAGCACATAAACCAGAAATCGGGATAATACTTGATGATGCAATGCGGGCTATCGAAAAAGAGAATAAAAAATTAAAAAATGTATTACCTATCAATTATGCAAGTCCTGACTTAGATAAACGTGTATTAGGAGAAGTAGTTGATATTTTTAACAACATAAACTTAAAAGATGAAAATGAAGAAAAAGACTTACTTGGCCGTACTTACGAATATTTTATAGAACAATTTGCTGAATCTGAAGGTAAAAAGGGTGGAGAATTTTACACGCCAACTTCTATTGTTAAGACAATCGTAGAAATATTGAAACCGTACAAAGGACGCGTATATGACCCCGCTTGTGGATCTGGAGGCATGTTTGTTCAATCTGCAAAATTCATTCAAAATCATAGAGGAAATATCAGAGATATTTCAATTTATGGTCAAGAGTCAAATGCCGATACATGGAAAATGGCAGTGATGAATATGGCAATTCGTGGTCTTGATGCAGACTTCGGACCATATAATGCAGATACCTTCTTTAACGATGTTCATAAAAACCAAAAAATGGATTACATCATGGCTAACCCTCCATTTAATATCAAAGAGTGGGGAGCTGATCAATTACAAGATGATCCGCGTTGGAAATATGGAACTCCTCCAAGCTCGAATGCTAACTATGCTTGGATGCAACATATGATTTATCATTTAGCACCAAATGGGAAAATTGGTTTAGTTTTGGCAAATGGATCTCTTTCGACAACTTCGGGTGGTGAAGGAGATATCCGTAAAGCAATAATTGAAGATGACTTAATTGAAGGAATAGTAGCTTTACCATCAAATCTTTTTTATAGCGTAACGATCCCAGCATGTCTTTGGTTTATATCACGTAATAAAAAACAAAAAGGTAAGACGGTATTCATTGATGCACGTAAGATGGGTGAGCTAGTTGATCGAAAACATAAAGACTTCTCAGCAGATGATATTAAGAAAATTGCAAATTCATTTGAAGCTTTCCAAAACGGAAAACTTGAAGATAAAAAAGGATTCTGTGCTGTCGTTGAAACAGCAGATATTGCAAAACAAGACTATATTTTAACGCCAGGTCGTTATGTCGGAATTGAAAAACAGGTGGATGATGGTGAACTTTTTGAAGAAAAAATGGGCCGATTGACAAGCGAACTTACTGTAATGTTCGAACGCTCTCATGAACTTGAAGATGAAATACGTGAGAGATTGGGGGCGATTGGGTTTGACTTCTAAAATTCTATCAGATGTTTCTAGTTATGCTGGTGACCGTGTAAATATTGCAGAGTTGACGTTGGACAACTATATATCAACTGAGAATATATTGCCTAATAAAGAAGGTATAACTAAAGCAGCAAAATTGCCAACAGGTAAAACAACGTCAGGTTATAAAAAAGGAGACATCCTTATTTCGAATATTCGACCCTACTTTAAGAAAATATGGTACACAAAAGAAGATGGAGGTTGCTCCAATGATGTTTTAGTGATTAGGGCAAATAGCAAAATCTACTCTAAATTTTTATATTATGTATTAGCAAATGATAATTTTTTTAATTACGATACAGCTACGTCTAAAGGAACGAAAATGCCGCGTGGTGACAAAACGGCAATCATGAAATATGAAGTTCCTGATTATCCTTTCGAAATTCAGCGTAAAATTGCAAAGACCTTATCTGCTTTAGATGAAAAAATTGAGAATAACAAGAAGATAAATCATCATTTAGCGGATATAGCTCAAGCTATTTTCAACTCTTGGTTCGTCGATTATGAACCTTTTGGTCGTGATCTTCCATCAGATTGGGAAGAAATTGATTTTGACGAAATCTCAACTGTTCAAAACGGCTACGCATTTAAAAGTAAAGACTACGTTGCTGAAGGAACTCGTATGATTCGTACAACTAACTTTGAGAATGGTTATGTTAATAATAACGACTTGATTATGTTGCCAGAAGAATTCTACGAGGATACTAAATACCGTAATTTTGTCTTCCGTAAGTTTGACACTGTCCTAGTTATGGTTGGGGCAAGTGTCGGAAAGATTAGTCTGGTAACAGAGCTGAACATTCCTTCGTTGCAAAATCAGAATATGTGGTGTTTTAGATCAATTAGACCAGAAGTTCCTGAGTCATTTATCCACTTTCATGTAAAAAATATTAATAATAAAGTTCGTGGATGGTCTAGTGGTAGTGCTCGCGATTTTTATCGAAAAGACATTTTCAAAAAAGCTAAAATAACTTTGCCAACACCTGCAGTGCTTGATGAATTTTCTAAGCTGACTATGCCAATATTTGAGAAAATCAACAATAATATCTTAGAGAATGATAAATTAGTCAAAACAAGAGACTCACTTCTCCCCAAACTGATGTCTGGAGAAGTCTCAGTAATCAACTAAGCCACTAATAAGCCACTAAATGATGATTTACCAAAGAAAGAAGTCGCAATATGAAAGTTGCATTATCGATAAAAATTTATGGAAATAGTTTACAAGTCATTCCACCACATTAATAGCTAAAGCTTCAACTGCAGTAATATTTGTGGATGATTCAATTAATCTGGGATAGTAGAGGAGATTATTATAAATAATCGGTAGACGATTCATTTGGAAATTGCTATTAAGATATTTGTAAAGGAGAGTTAAACGTGGTGTTTGCTGAAGGAAATTATGAAAATGCAGTCATTGAGTTGTTTAAACAAATGGGATATGACTATGAATATGGGCCAGATATAGATCGGGATTATACGGAATCAATATATTTATCAGAGTTAACGTCATCTTTGGAGCGAGTAAATTCAAATCTGCCATCTATTGCGATTAGTGAAGCGGTGAATAAGTTGATGCGCTTTGAAAATGGTTCATTAATTCAAAAAAACAAACAGTTTACTGAGTGGCTACAAAATGGTATTGAAGTATCTTACTTTTATAAAGGAGAACAACATGTTGGTATCGTTAGACTAGTTGATTTTGATAATGTTGAAAACAACTCTTTTGAAGTTATTAATCAGTGGACAATTATTGAAAATAGTAATAAACGCCCAGACATTATTGTTTTCTTAAACGGTCTTCCTGTTGTTGTTTTTGAATTGAAAAGTCCATCTCGAGAAGAAACTGATGTTTCAGATGCTTATTTACAACTAAAGACTTATCAAAAGGAAATTCCATCTTTATTTAACTACAATACTTTTTGTGTCATTAGTGATCAAGCAACCTCTAAGGCTGGTACGATTACTGGTGGTGAAGACCGTTTCATGGAATGGAAGACAGTTGATGGAAGTTATGAAAATATCCAATATGCCCAGTGGGATACTTTTATTGAAGGAATGTTTGATAAAAAAAGATTCTTAGATATTCTACAAAACTTTATTTGCTACTCTGGGGATGATGTAAAAATTCTTGCAGCCTATCATCAGTACTTCGCTGTGAATAAAGCGTCAAGCTCGACTATTCATGCAACAAAAACAGATGGTAAAGGTGGTGTTTTTTGGCATACTCAAGGCAGTGGAAAATCATTGTCTATGGTGTTTTATGCGCATCTTTTACAAAAAGTACTGAGCTCTCCGACAATTGTAGTTATTACTGACCGAAATGATTTAGATGACCAATTGTTTAGCCAGTTTGCGAAATGTGCTGACTTTTTGCGTCAAATTCCAATTCAAGCGGATAGCCGTGAAAACCTACAAGCGCTATTAGCAGGACGTGAAGCTAATGGGATTGTTTTCACAACCATGCAAAAGTTCGAAGAGAATGATTCACCTCTATCGGAGCGAAGAAATATTGTAGTTATGGCAGATGAAGCACACCGTGGTCAATATGGTCTACAAGAAAAAATTGATGCTGCCACCGGTAAAATAAAAATAGGAACTGCCCGCATTATTCGTGACCAGTTGCCTAATGCGACTTATATTGGTTTTACAGGAACACCAATTTCAAACAAGGACAAATCAACGACTGAGGTTTTTGGTAATTATATTGATGTCTATGATATGACACAAGCAGTTGAAGATGGTGCGACTCGCCCTGTTTATTATGAAAGTCGAGTCATTCATCTGAAACTTGACGCAAGCGTGCTTAATAAAATTGATGAAGAATATGATGTTATGGTTAAGGAAGCTGAGAATTATGCTATTGAGAAGAGCAAGAAGGAACTTGGGCGTTTAGATTCTATTCTTGGAGCAGATCAAACGATTGATGCTTTAGTGGCTGATATTATTAATCATTATGAAAATTATCGAGAAAATGAATTGACCGGTAAAGCTATGGTGGTTGCTTACTCTCGATCAATAGCAATGAAAATTTATCACAAGATTTTAGATATACGACCAAAATGGACAGAAAAAATTGGTGTAGTGATGACTTCGGGTAACAATGATCCTGAGGAGTGGCATGATATTATTGGTAATAAGAGCCATAAAGATGAAATGGCCAGGAAGTTTAAAGACAATAGAGATCCATTAAAAATTGCGATTGTCGTTGACATGTGGCTAACTGGCTTTGATATTCCAAGTCTTGCTACGATGTATGTTTACAAGCCAATGAGTGGGCATAATTTAATGCAGGCTATTGCAAGAGTGAATCGGGTCTATAAAGACAAAGAAGGTGGGCTTGTTGTAGATTACGTGGGTATAGCCGGAGCTCTCAAACAAGCGATGAATGACTATACCAATCGAGATAAAGGTAATTTTGGTGATCCTAACATTGCTAAAACCGCATTGTCTAAGTTTATAGAGAAACTAGAAGTTTGTAGAGGTATTTTCCATAGTTTTGACTACTCAGGATTTATGTCTGAAAATGCTACAGATCTTGTGCGAGCTAAAACAATTAGTGGCGGCGTAAACTTCTTATCAGGAGTTCCTGAAGAAAAAGCAAAAGAGGAATACATAAAGCAAGCCTTATTACTTAGACAAGCAGCTTCCCTTTGTCGCTCATTGTTAACTCCAGAAGAACGGTTTGAATCAGCATATTTTGAGGCTGTCCGCACTTTACTCACTCGCATTACAGGGGCTGGAAAACCACTCTCACTGAAAGAAATCAACAATCGGATTAATGAGTTATTGAAAGCGAGTATAAAAAGTGAAGGGGTTATCAATTTATTCTCAGATATAGACACTGGGTTCTCTTTATTTGATCCGAAGTTCTTAGATGAAATTTCTAAGATGAAAGAAAAAAATATTGCAGTAGAAATGCTTAAAAAATTGATTGCAGAGCAAGTTACAATGTATAAGCACACAAATTTGGTTAAATCAGAAAAATTCTCTGATATGCTTGGACGTGCTATGAAGTCATACTTGAATGGTATGATTTCTAACGAAGAGGTAATCCAAGAATTAATGAAGCTTGCAAAAGAGATGACAATAGCAAGTGCTGAAGGTAATGAACTTGGTCTTACTGATGAGGAACTGGCATTTTACGATGCATTGACGAGACCCTCAGCAATTAAAGATTTTATTGAAAATGACCAATTAGTTGCATTGGCTCATGAATTGACAGATATCCTACGTAAAAGTCGAACAGTAGATTGGCAGAAGAAGGAATCAGCTCGTGCAAGAATGCGTGTAATGGTGAAACGCTTGCTACGTAAATACGAATATCCACCAGAAGGAATGGAAGATGCAATTCAAACCGTAGTGCAACAAGCAGAAATGTGGACGGATGCTGGTATGGAATATTTCGATAATCATCGAGCATAAATTTTTATGGAAGAATTACCTTCAGATGCCGATTATGATGCATATTATAAATTTGATTAACATATAAAGGAGAAAGCACATGAGTATCACTGCAGAAGATCAGAAAAAATATTTTTCAGATTGGTCAAAAGATAATTTAGGTGAAAAAACTGGAATTTGGTATGCACCGTTTTTAGAGAATCTTGGAAAGTTATTTAAGGACTTCAGTTTAGACAATGGACGGGACTACTTTACAAATTTCTTTAACTATCGTTCATTTGAAGAGTTCAAGAACATTTATTTAGATATTACTCAGCAACCAGAATCAGACGTACCTGTAATCCTTAAGGGTATAAACAAGCGATATCCAAATTCATTCAATGAGATAAACATAAAGTGGTTAGAAAAATACTCTCAAATGACTTTCACAGAAGGCAATCGTAGCAAACCAGATAATCTAGGTGGCATTCCTGCATTAGGAGTATTGTTGAGGGCATATCTTAAGTTCTTGTACTATGCTGAAAATCCTTCTTTAACATATCCCAAAAAAGATAAGAAAACATCAACTCACGATGGTGAAATTGATGAGAGTATTAATTATTGGGTATGCGCTCCAGGTGGTGATGCAGGTCTTTGGAATGAATTTTATAATTCAAATGTGATAGGGCTTGGATGGGACTACTTAGGTGATTTGGAACAATATAGCTCACGTGCTGAAATTGAGAAATTAATGTCGGAACATCGTAACGACGGAACACGTCCAATAAACGACTCTAAGGCAGTTTGGGAGTTTTATCAAGAAATTAAACCTGGTGATATTGTTTATGCCAAAGAGGGAGTTAAGAAAATAGTCGGGCGTGGGGTAGTTACTGGTGAGTATTATTTTGACAATCATGCTAGAGTGCTTAAGCATCGACGTAAAATTAATTGGACAAACAATGGTAGTTGGAATTTGAAAGAGCAAATTGCGATGAAGACCTTGACTAATATCAATCGCAAACCGGATTTTATCGCTTACATCGACTCTTTAATCAATGGGGAAGTGATTGATGAAAATTCACTTATAGTAAATGAGTTTAAGACATGGCTATCTCAACAAGTTCAACAAAGTGGCGAGCATCTGAATGACAAAACTATAGCTCAAAAAGTCTCATCTTTGAAAGATATTGAAAATACTTTTCATGTAACAGTATTTGGTGAAATAGATACTGAAGCTTTAAAGAACATTAAAGAGACAGTATTAGCAGATGAATCTTACGACCGTTATAAAGGCGTTTCTGGAAGTTCCATAGATTACTATATTCGTTATGTAGAATCCCGTCCAACTATTAAAGAAAACGAACCATACACAGTTAGTGATTTTCTTTCAGAAGTATTCATAGATGGAGAACAACTGAATAGATTACGATCGGTTCTTCAAAATAAAAAAAATTTGATACTTAAAGGTGCGCCAGGCGTTGGAAAAACTTATATTGCAGATCGTCTTGCTTATTTGATGATGGAAGAAAAGGATGACTCTCGCATTCAGATGATTCAATTTCATCAGAGCTATAGCTATGAAGATTTTATTGAAGGCTTTCGGCCAAAAGCTGACAGTGATGGTTTTGAGTTAAAACAAGGGCCATTTGTAAAATTTGCAAGAAAAGCAGAACGAGATCCCGAACGTGACTATTTCTTTATCATTGATGAAATTAATCGAGGAAATATGAGTAAGATTTTCGGTGAATTAATGATGTTGATTGAAACTGAAAAGCGCGGTAAGTCTATTAATTTGCTCTATTCAAATGAGAAATTCCTAGTACCATCAAACCTCTACCTAATCGGAATGATGAATACGGCTGATAGAAGTCTTGCTCTATTAGACTATGCACTTAGACGTCGATTCTCGTTTTTTGAAATAAGTCCTGCTTTCGATAATAGCACATTTAAAGACTATCTCAATAATATTGGGAATCCAGCTAAAGTTTTGACAGTTATCGATGAAGTTAAAAAACTCAATAAGGTTATTTCTGAAGAATTAGGGACAGGATTCCAAATTGGTCATAGTTATTTTGTAGGTGAAGCTTTTAAGAAAGACGCCAATAATCGAACTGAAGAAGTTGTTGAATATGAAATTATCCCTCAGCTGTACGAATATTGGTTTGATGATGAAACAAAAGCGGATGAATGGGCAGCTCGTTTGAGGGGTGCATATTATGCAAACTAACGATGCAATTCCGATAAAAAATGTTTATTATATGTTGGCCTATGCATATCAAATATTAAGTTTTTCAGAATTTAAAAATTTTAGTGCAGAGGATTTTGAGAATATAAAAGACCTTTACTCAGAAATTTTATTGATAGGAGTACCTGTTTTAATTCGTAGTGGCTTATTGAAAGACTATATCAGAGTTAATGAACGCACTTCGGTGATCCGTGGAAAGATTGATATCAATTCTTCAGTCAAACAAAACTCATTAGTAGATAAGAAATTAGTGACTATTTATGATGAGTTTTCTGAAGATATATTGCTTAATCAAATATTGAAAGCAACTATACTCTACCTTTCAAATTTCCCTAAATTAACCAAGGATAAGCGCAAGAAATTTTATGGATTTTTGGTGTATTTTAGTAATGTTTCAGATGTTAAATTGAATTTAAATCTTTGGAAGAACGTTCAATATAATCGTCAAAATACTAGGTATCAGTTTTTAATTGATATCTGCCACTTATTGTATAAAGAAATGTTAATTTCAGACGGAGATTTTTCTAATGACTATAGTTTAGAAGATGAGCAAAGGCTGTCTTCGTTGTACGAAAAATTCATTTTTGCATTTTATAAAAGGGAAACTCAGTATGACGTTACCCATCCACAAATACCCTGGAAAGTTGACAATGGTATTTATGATGCTTTACCTATAATGCAGACAGATATCATGGTACAAAACCAAAATAAAACATTGATAATCGATACGAAATTTTATTCTGAAAATATGGCAAAGCGATTTGAAGGTGGTGTAGCAAAGCAGAAGTCAGCCAATTTATATCAAATTTTCGCTTACGTAAATAATTGGCAAGCCAAATTTGATGAGACGGTAAGTGGCATGCTATTATATGCAAAGACACATTCAGAGGAACAACCAAATCATCATTACGAAATTAATGGGAATAATATAAGTATTATCACAATTGATCTAAATTGTGACTTTGAAGAAATTAAAAAAAACTTGCTAACTCTTGTAGCAAAATTTTTAAAGTAAGAATTAACAAATTCTAGTGCTAAAAGCCCCACACTGGTGGTATAAGGAGTTGAATTAATTTTTCGAGTTTTGGAATTTCAGTATTACGAGCATTTGTTCTTGCTTGTTCAATTAGTGATTTTACATAATCGACGGATTCTTGTTTTTCATTTTTATGGGGCGGTCATTGAGGAAGTTTTAGGCATTATAAAACATCTCCAATTATTTTGTTAGAAGTGTTTCTTCTGGCTAATAATTTTGATAGTAATTTTGAACAAAAGGGTCAACGATGGCGGTCTTGTGGACGGGAACATCTAACCATGCATTGTCTGTATCAGCCAATCAATGGAGTAAAAGGCTTCAGGCACAAGCCAAACTCCTCTGCAAGGAAAATATATAATAGTTTTGGTCGACCTGAAACTTTAATATGGCTTACTGAGATAATTGGTGTTGATAAAGAAAAAATTGAAAGTACAATTAGAAAGATTAATAATGTTAAAAACGCAAGATCTCAAACGAAAATAATAACGGCAGAAATTCCATTTGATTTAATTGCTGAAAGACTTGACAAATTACAAATTTTTTGAACCATTTGAAAAGCTAGAAAAACAAAATCAATTATTTGATAATGATATAAAAATCATAGGACCGTTTTGGGACCAATATGTGCCTAAGTCCTTTTAAAAAGGGGCATTATAGACCGCCCGAGACTCTGCACTTTTCAAAGTTTCTCCGTTCCACAAATTTACAAATGGACAGCTTAATATTAGGCAAAAAAATTTTTCAAAGATTACAACCTTGTTGAGCAAGGATGAAACTGGTCAACTTATTATAGTTGAGGGAGAAGCTGGATCTGGTAAAACTGTTCTGATGAGCTAAATCAGTTTTCACGAGAAAATTAAGAAAATCAAATAATTGAGAAATGTGACCAGAAGTAGTACCTCTTGATTAATCATAATCAACAATTAATTGTATACCAGCAACTGGCGAAGAAATTGAGGTTAATCAAACAAGATTCAAATATTGTTTCGAAACTGACAAAATTTATTAATTCTTATGATCCAAGCAAACCCGTTGACATTGTAATTATCGACGAAGCACATTTGCTGTGGACCCAAGGTAAGCAATCCTACAGAGGAGAAAACCAACTTCAAGATATTTTGGATAGAGCAAAAGTTGTTATTGTAGTTTTTGATAAAAACCAAATTCTTTCACGTGAACAATTTGTGGAAAATAAGGATTATACCAATTTGCTTGAAAAGGTAAAACTTAAAGAAAATTATTTCTATTTAGGTGAACAACTTCGAATTAATGCTGAAGAATACACGGTTAATTGGATTAGAGAACTAATTGATAATCAAAAAATAAATCCAATTCGCAAAGACTCAAAATATGACTTAATAATTTTTAATGATGTTGAAGAAATGTATGAAAGATTAAAGGCAAAATCTAAGAATGAAGAAGCAGGAATCTCGAGATTACTTGCAACATTCGATGGGAGTATATCAATGGAAAAAAGCCAGAAAACAAAGAATTTTGGAAAGTAAAGATAGGTGGATTTGAGCTTCCGTGGAATTTACAGCTTAAAAAGTCAAAGAAAGATAGAGATAAATCTTGGGCAGAACAAGAGCAAACAATAAATGAAGTAGGTTCGACTTTTACTATCCAAGGATTTGACTTGAATTATGCTGGTGTAATTATTGGTCCCTCTGTTTCATATAGAGATGGTGAAATAATATTTGATCCCTCTAAAAGTAAGAATAAGAAGGCAACACAGAAGCGAACCCTGAAGGATGGATCAAAAGAAGAAGTATCTGATTTATTACTTAAAAATGAACTCAATGTATTATTAACTCGTGGAGTTAACGGACTTTACATATATGCAGTAGATAAATACTTGAGAGAAGCACTTTTAAAAGCTCAGGAGGGATAAGTAATGGATATTATGGATGAAATTAATAAACTTCGAGATGATCGAAATTGGAGACAATTTCATAACGAAAAAGATTTGGCTATCTCTATTTCGCTTGAAGCATCAGAACTTTTGGAACTGTTTCAGTGGAAAAGTTCTGAAGAAGGTATTGCGAATCTTGAGCGAGTTAAGGAAGAACTCGCGGACGTTTTTATTTATTCGTATATGATGGCTGATAATTTGAATCTTAATGTTGATAAAATCATTCAAGAAAAACTTAGTAAAAATGATAAAAATTATCCAGTCTCGAAAAGCAAAAATAGTAAGAAAAAATATACGGAATTGTGAAATGGTTCCTAGGTGATTAGTAAATTGAAGGGAACAATAAAGGTAAAGTTTTGCTCTTGTGTTGGATAAATATGGAACTCAAGATTCATTATATTTACTACGAATTTTATAACTTGGCTAAAAACAATCTGCTAGTTATCCCATATAATTTATATTTTCCGAACGATATGAAAGAAGTTCTCAGTATTTTTTACTGAAAACTTTTTTATTTGAAAAAATGCATTAACATAGAATTATATAAAAAAGCAGGTAATAAAATTTAGGTCAAAATAATTATCGTAATCTCACCTTTAATTTAAAGCCTTTTTAAAAGTTATTGGAGGAAAATATGTCTGAAAATGCCTATGCAAAATCTGGTGTTAATATCGAAGCTGGTTATGAAGTTGTCTCACGTATCAAAAAACATGTTGTAAAAACCGAACGTTTAGGCGTTATGGGTACACTAGGTGGTTTTGGAGGTATCTTTGATCTGTCTGCCTTGAATGTGAAAGAACCTGTCTTGATCTCTGGGACGGATGGTGTAGGTACAAAGCTAATGCTGGCAATTCAGGCAGATAAGCATGACACGATCGGAATTGATTGTGTAGCCATGTGCGTCAACGACATTATTGCGGCGGGAGCCGAACCATTGTATTTTCTTGACTACATTGCGACAGGAAAAAATATACCCGAGAAATTGGAACAGGTGATCGCAGGTGTTGCCGAAGGTTGTATCCAGTCAGGCGTTGCTCTAATTGGTGGTGAGACAGCTGAAATGCCAGGTATGTATGGCACTAATGATTATGATCTGGCTGGATTTGCAGTTGGTGTTGCCGAGAAAGTCAATCTTATTGATGGAGAAAAAAATGTCAAGGCGGGTGACGTGTTGCTTGGCTTGCCTTCATCAGGTATTCATTCTAATGGCTACTCTTTGGTACGTAAGATTTTTTCAGGCTTTGACTTGAATACGTTCTTACCTGAACTTAACGCACCTTTGAAGGAGATTCTCTTAACACCAACTAAGATTTATGTGAAAGAGCTGTTGCCACTGATTAAGGAAAATAAGATCAATGGTATTGCTCATGTCACAGGTGGTGGTTTTCATGAAAATCTTCCACGTATGTTTAGCAATGATTTAGCGGCTGAAATTATCGAAGGTTCTTGGGAAATCTTGCCTATTTTTAAAGCATTAGAAAAATATGGTGAGATCAAGCACAAAGAAATGTATGAAATTTTTAATATGGGCATTGGTATGGTTTTGGCGGTGGATGCAGGCAGTGCTGAAGCTATTAAATTTGAATTGAATGCATTTGAAATTGGCAAAATTGTTGAACGCCAAGATCAAGCAGTGGTGATAAAGTGAGAATTGCCATTTTTGCTTCTGGAAATGGATCAAATTTTCAAAGAATAGCTGAGGAATTTCCTGACTCGGTCGTCTTAGTGTTTTCAGATCATAAAAATGCTTATGTATTGGATCGAGCTAAGAATTTAGGTATAGAATCTTTGGTATTTGAACTGAGAGATTTTCCTAGTAAAGTTGCTTATGAGAATGCACTAGTTGTTGCGTTAAAAAAGCATTCAATTAATTTGATTGTTTTGGCGGGATACATGAAGATCATTGGTCCAACTTTATTGAAAGAGTTTGGGGGGAGGATTGTCAATGTGCATCCTTCCTACTTACCGTTTTTTGCTGGCTCTCCGCATGCGATTGAGGAATCACATGCGGCTAAATGTGGTCTTGGTGTGACAATTCATTATGTTGATGAAGGCGTGGATACTGGTAAAATTATTGCACAAGTTGATGTTCCTTATGCCAATGACCTCAAATCTTATGAAAAACAAGTGCATGAGGCGGAATATGCTTTATATCCGGATGTTATAAGAAACCTGATTAAAAACTCCAAATGAGTTATCTTGAAATAGGTGCTACAGGATAATGACTGTGGCACTTTTATTTTTTATGAAAAAATTAATTTACGAACAATAAAGATTGAAACTAGCTGAAGTTTCGCTTTAAACATGTCATTTTCTAACAATAAGATTAAAATTAAACAGTAGAAAAGGACAGATGACGTATCCGTCCAATCTTGTCCATGGCAATAAAACAGAATAAATCTCGAATTTTGAAACTCGAGAATATGGAGGAAAAGATGTCAAAACGTGCGCTTATTAGTGTTTCTGATAAAACTGGAATCGTTGAATTTGCTCAAAAACTTCGCGAACAGGATTGGGAAATCATCTCAACTGGTGGAACTAAATCTGCACTTTCTGAAGCAGGTATTGAAACCATTGCGATTGATCAGGTGACGGGTTTTCCAGAAATGATGGATGGACGCGTAAAGACTCTTCATCCCTTGATTCACGGAGCTTTGCTCGGCCGCCGTGACCTGAAAACGCACATGGATGCTATGCGCAAGCATAACATCGAACCGATTGACCTCGTAGTGGTGAACCTTTATCCATTTAAGGAAACTTTGCTGGCAGGTGGTAACCAAGAAGACATGATCGAAAAGATAGATATTGGTGGTCCTTCAATGCTTCGTTCGGCAGCAAAAAATCATGCTTCAGTGGCAGTGCTAATTGACCCGGCAGACTATGAAGTGGTCTTAACTGAAATAACTGAGACTGGTGAAACAACTTTGGAAACCCGTCAAAAATTAGCTGCTAAGGTATTTCGCCACACGGCCGCCTATGATGCTCTAATTGCTGGTTACTTGACAGAACAATTTTTTGAAGGCAAACCTGAAAAGCTTACTTTGACGTATGACCTTAAACAAAGCATGCGTTATGGTGAAAATCCTCAACAAGATGCAGATTTTTACGAGTCAGGTTTACCAAGCCTTTACTCAGTCGCTCGTAGCATTCAACTCCATGGTAAGGAACTCAGCTACAATAATGTCCGTGATGCGGACGCAGCGCTTCAAATTGCTCGTGATTTTGATGAAAAACCAACAGTGGTAGCTCTTAAACACATGAATCCTTGTGGCATCGGTATAGCCGATAACATCGAATTAGCTTGGGATTATGCCTTTGAAGCTGATCCAATTTCTATATTTGGTGGAATCATTGTCTTGAACCGTGAAGTGGATTTGGCAACAGCTAAAAAGATGAGCAAGATCTTCCTAGAAATCATCATTGCACCTAGCTATGCAGCAGATGCCTTAGTAGTTCTCGAAAAAAAGAAAAATATCCGTATTTTGACTGTAGACTTCACTGAAAAGGCTCGGTCTGAGATTTTCCCAATGGTGACAGGCGTCCTTGGTGGCTTGCTTGTCCAAAACCAGGATGTCTTGATTGAAAACCCAGATGATTGGGTAGTAGCAACTAAGGTTCAACCAACCGAAACCCAAATGAAAGCCTTGGGCTTTGCTTGGAAAGCTGTGAAGTTTGTCAAATCTAATGGTATTATTGTGACGAACGATCACCAGACGCTTGGTGTCGGACCTGGTCAAACAAACCGTGTAGGCTCAGTCAAAATTGCACTCGAAGCAACTGCAGAAAAACCAGTTGAAACACAGACAGGTGCGGTCCTAGCTTCTGACGCCTTTTTCCCATTTGCTGACAATGTCGATGAGATCGCGAAAGGCGGTATTACTGCTATTATCCAACCTGGAGGTTCGATACGGGACAAAGAAGTTATCGATGCTTGTGATAAATATGGCATTGCTATGGTTTTCACAGGTGTACGTCATTTCCGCCACTAATTTATGTAAGAAAAAGGCTGAATTTAAATGAAGCCAAATAAAATGAAAATTGGAAAAATCCTATTGTAATAAAAGAACAAAGGATATACTTACACAGAAATCCAATGTTCATTCTGCAGTCAGGCCACTTCAGATGATTAAGATTGACAAAATTTAACTTAGAAATTACCTGATGTGGTTATCATAAATATTTGACAATTAATTTTAAAAGTAATATGCTTACAATGAAAACGCATACATGGTTGATATTTCAGATAGGCAAGTTTATAAAAGAAATTGTTCGGGAAAAGATGAGTTCAATGTAGGATAAATGAATACTAATTTTCAACAATATTAAAAAGTAGTAAATATTGAATGATAAGAGTCAACAGTGAAATTTGAAAATACTTTAACTACTAGTTGGTTTTGCTTTAAATACCGAAACGGGAAATTATTTATATTAATATCATTAATAGTATAGGAATTATTTTCAACTTCTATACTGGAGGTTCTATGAAAAAGTATTTTGTAACTGAAGGAAATAGCAATAATTATGTAGGTTTAAATTATATGTTTAAATCGGTTATAGATGCTAAGTATTTTGAAGAGGCCAAGAAAAGATTTGAAGCTCAATTTGTAAATTTAGGTGAGTTATATCGATTACTTGGAAACGAGGATGGGACCAGCACAACAATTATTTTATCAAAATATAGTAGTCCTTTTGATAAAATTTTAAAAGCTAAATATCCAAAAGCAAAAATTGAATACTATAAATAAAATTTCAAATTATAAGATAGTCATTTTTGGCATTTGATTTCAACTTTTATGCTTGAACATTTTTAGGTGTAGGAGTTTATCAAAACTTCAATATAAGTATAAGCAACAAAATCTTGATTGACCTTCAAAAGTTTTACTTGACATAACCTAGGCTAAATATCAAAATAATGTGTAGTTTTGGTGCAGTCAGATTTTTATTTAGCTTTAAATTTAAAGTTAATTAGATCGGGTTACTTTAAATGTGTAAAATTTATTCTTTATTTGCTCAAAAACATCTTTCTCCAAATTCTCCCTTTTGAAGGAGTTGATCTTACAGTTTATTATGGATTTTTTTAGTCGTTTTGATTATATCTGGTCTTCCATAAAAGGTTTTTGAAAATATTGTCACTTCACTAGTTGAGGGCATTATTGGGAATAAAAGTTCCAAAATCCAAACGATTAAATTTAATCAAGAGTACCATTAAAACATAAGTGTCTTTTAACCTAATTGGTAAATATAGTTAAAATTAAATTTTTGGAACTTGCTCTTTGTAAATTTTCCGAACATTTTAAAAATAAATGAGTCTAAGCTTCGGTTTAGACTTTTTCTTTTTGACCAAATCTTCTAAGATAGAGGGAGATAGTTTTGAGGTAAATCTAAGAGAAAAAAGGTTTGGAGATTAAGTTGAAAGTTTTAGTTGTTGGATCTGGAGGACGCGAACATGCAATTGCGAAGAAGTTTAAAGAGAGTGATCTGGTTGAATCAGTTTATGTGACACCTGGTAATCCTGGGATGGTCCGCGATGGAATACAAACAATTTCAATTTCCGAACTTGACAATGAAAAACTTGTCAAATTTGCTCAAAGCCAGAACATTAATTTGACGTTCGTAGGACCTGAAAAAGCGCTCATGAATGGCATTGTTGATGCATTTGAAGTAGCAGGTTTGCGAATCTTTGGTCCCAAAAAGGCTGCGGCTGAGATTGAGGGTTCTAAAGACTTTGCTAAGTCAATCATGACCAAGTATGGTGTACCAACAGCTAGCTATGCAACTTTTGAATCTCTAACTATGGCCATAGACTATATTCGTACCCAAGGTGCACCAATTGTCATCAAAGCGGATGGTCTGGCAGCAGGAAAAGGCGTAACCGTGGCTATGGACATAAAAACAGCCGAGGAAGCCCTAACTGATATTTTTGAAGATGGATTTGGTAAGGTAGTTATCGAAGAATATCTTGATGGTGAAGAATTCTCTCTTTTTAGTTTTGTTCATCAGGGACATATTTATCCAATGCCAATTGCTCAAGACCACAAGCGAGTATTTGACGGGGATAAAGGCGCAAATACAGGTGGCATGGGGGCCTATTCTCCAGTTTTACATATTGACCAAAAATACATTGATGAAGCCCTAGAGAAAGTTGTGAAGCCAACCGTTGCAGGCCTTATTTCTGAAGACAAATCCTTTACGGGCGTGCTTTATGCTGGATTAATTTTAACAAAGACTAAAGAAGTTAAAAATATTGAGTTCAATGCCCGGTTTGGCGACCCCGAAACACAAGTTATTTTGCCTCGCCTGACTAGTGATTTGGCAGCAGCAATTGATGCAATTCTAGACGGCCGTGAACCAGAGTTGACTTGGCTCGAATCGAGCGTAACTTTGGGCATTGTCATTGCTTCGGATGGCTACCCTGCCAGTTCAACAAGGGGGATTATCTTACCTAAAATTCCAGACGTTTTGAATGTCTATTATGCAAGTGTTTCCGAAAACGAAGGTCAGCTTGTCTCGAATGGTGGACGAGTTTATCTGGTTACTGAAACAGGAGCAGATGTGGCATCGACACAAGCCAGCCTCTATGGAAAATTAGATTTACTTGATAACAAAGGGATGTTCTACCGACATGACATTGGTTCAAAAGGTCTAAATTAATGAAAAAAATTTTAGTAAGTGCATGTCTCGCTGGTTTCTCTTGTCGTTATGATGGGAATGCAATGACAGATCCAAAAATTGTGAAATGGTAACAGGAGGATTAGCCCTCCCAATCTGTCCTGAGCAACTAGGTGGTTTGCCTACTCCAAGGCCGGCAATGGAGATTGTCGGGGAACGGGTGTTAAGTGCTTTGGGAGAAGATTTTACGGAAAAATTCGAGTTGGGAGCAAAAGAGACACTGCGCATTGCTCAAGAATTTAGGTGTACAAAAGCAATTTTGAAATCAAGTAGCCCCTCTTGCGGCTTTGGTCAGGTCTATGATGGAAGTTTTTCAAATACCAAAACTGAAGGAATGGGTTTTACTGCACAATTACTTTGGGAAAATAGTTTGGAAATTGAAAGTAAATAATTTTAGAAATAAATTTGGGTAAGATAATAGAGAGAAAAGAGAAAAAATGACAGATTTAGCATTAATAATGGGTTCCAGTTCGGACTGGGAAACGATGAAATTTACAGCGGAGATCCTTGAAGATTTCGGTGTTAGTTTTGAAAAAAAAGTTATCTCAGCTCATCGTAGTCCTGAATTAATGGCTGACTTTGCTCATACAGCAAGAGGTAAAGGCTATAAACTTATTATTGCCGGTGCAGGTGGAGCAGCGCATCTACCTGGTATGGTTGCAGCTCAGACAACGTTACCAGTGATTGGAGTACCAGTAAAATCTCATGCCCTATCTGGTTTGGATTCACTTTATTCAATTGTGCAAATGCCAGCGGGGGTACCTGTAGGTACTATGGCTATTGGCGAAGCAGGTGCAAAAAATGCCGCACTTTATGCGGTCCAGATGCTTGCGGTAAATGATACTACCCTCTATGACAAACTCGTCAATTTCCGTAAAGAAGCAGCAGAGATCGTGAAAGCTTCAAACGATTTATTAATTTAAGAATTATAAATAAGAATTTGTGTCTAAAAGTTAAATTTAGTAAAAGAGAAAATCCCAAAGATTGGCGGATGAAGATGTTAAATAAAAGAAAAACAATTGGAATAATTGGTGGAGGACAGCTTGGCCAAATGATGGCAATCTCGGCTCAATATATGGGGCACCGTGTCATTACTCTTGATCCCAATCCTGACTGTCCTGCAAGTAAGGTATCCGACAAGTTGGTTGTCGCGAATTATGATAATGTGGATGCCCTTTTGCAACTAGCCTATGCCTGTGATGTGATCACCTATGAGTTTGAAAATGTAGATGCCCAAGGTCTTCATCAGATTGAAACTTGTGTTGCCATTCCCCAAGGAATTCGTCTTCTTGAAATTACTCAGAATCGTAGGTTTGAGAAAACTTTTCTTATGGAAGAAGCAAAAGTAGCCATTGCACCTTGGCAGTTAATTACGAATTCAGCCGATTTGCCTAATCAGGTTTTGAGAAAGCAAGTCTTGAAAACGGTAGCAGGTGGTTACGATGGACATGGACAGGTAGTACTTTCATCAGATGAGGATCTACATGCAGCCCGTGACTTGGTAGCTCACTCTGAGTGTGTTCTTGAAGATTTTATCTCATTTGACCGTGAAATTTCTATTATTTTGTCAGGAAATGGTAAAGATGTCGTTGCTTTTCCAATTGCGGAAAATGATCACATTGATAATATTCTGCATCAGACAATTACACCAGCTCGTGTATCCAATGAAATAGCAAAAAAGGCCTACCAGGTAGCACTTGCGATTGCTCGCGAATTGAAATTAGCTGGAACTCTGTGTGTAGAAATGTTCTTAACTAAGTCTGGTACGATTTACGTCAATGAATTGGCACCAAGACCGCATAACTCAGGCCATTACACGATTGAAGCTTGTGATTTTTCACAATTTGACTTACACATTAAGGGAATACTAGGTCAGAAGCTTCCACAGCCAGTGTTATTAAAACCAGCTGTAATGCTTAATATTTTGGGTCAACACTTTGAAGGTGCTAAAGATTTATTGATATCACACCCTGATTGGCATGTTCATGATTATGGCAAACTTGATAGTAAGCCCAACCGTAAGATGGGTCATGTGACGATTTTGACGGAGGACTTAGACAGCACTTTTCAAGAAATTGAAGCGACACAAATATGGTAAAGTAAAACTTTAAAGTTGAGATAATTTCTTTTCAGCCTTTTATAAGTAATCATAAACTTTTTAAGTTTAAAAAATAATTAGTAATTAAAATTTGTGCTCTACAAAAAAATATGAAGTATCTATTTGTTGGGACTAGCCTTTAGAAATAAAAAATTACATCATTAGACTTATACTGCCACTAGCTTATTAAAAATGGAACTTTTTAATAATTTTTTCCTTGGCAAATTGTAAAATTAAGTTAGCCACCTGAAGCAAGAAAAAAACAGCTGAAACCTTTATACTTGAATTTGGAAAAATAAAGTAGAAAAGGATTCAGATGCAAGATGATTCTAACACAAAAGGCAAACATTTAACACTGATTGAACGCCGTCAAATTGAACGTTGGCACAACAAGGAGAAGCTAAGTAACCGTCGGATCGCT